>CAIOFF010000001.1 GCA_903857495.1 uncultured Holophagaceae bacterium
GGAGCTGAGGAGAGCGGAGACCGGCCTGGGTGCTTGGGGCGGAAAAGCTTCTTAGCCGGGGATGGACGGGGAGGAGCGGGATAAAGCACTTGGGGCCGTGCTGCACAGCGCATGGGCCCCATCTCGGGGCGCCGCTGCCGCGCCTCTTGGGGGGCGCGGCCGGGGCACCCCGGGATGACTTCCGGCTTTGCCGGAAGCCGCCTGCGGCGGGCCCATGCACGGTGGGTCGGCGCGCCTCTGCGCTCTCTGCGTTCTCTGTGGTTGGCAGTTCTTTTTCCCCGGAATTCCCGGATGAACCCAAAAAAAGGGGCCCGCCTGGATCTGGCGGGCCCCTTTAGCGCGGGTGGCGTCTGTGCGGCTCAGTGATGGCTGGTCGACCCCGGCGCACCAGGGCGGTAGGCGGCGGCCTCCTGGTGGGCCCGCCAGGCCTCCAGGAACGCGTGGATGGCCTCCGTCATGTCGAGGCCCAGGGCCTCGTCCGACATCAGCTCCCAGATCCGCCGCACGAGCCTGCGGTGTTCCCCGCGGTGCCAGGAGAGGCCCGGATCTCGCAGCCGCTCCAGCCGGGTCTCCTCGGCGCGGAAGTGCTTCACCAGGTAAGTGGCGAAGCGGTCCAGGAACCGGCGGTTCGCCAGCGGGTCCCGCAGGACCAGGCCAAGCCAGGCCTCGGCGGCCTGGTTCAGCTGCTCCACGTCGGGCACCACCGCCCAGGGCACTTCGGCCGTGACTTCGGGTCTTCCTAGCTTGCCCATGCCATCTCCTTCTGGTTGTTCATACCGCCGCTGCGGCGGGTCAGGTCAGGCGCGTAGAGGCTGGCACGGTCTGCGCCGTGTTCACCATGAGGACGCCGCCGGGGCTGGCCTCGGCGACGGAGAAGTGCACCAGGGGCTGCGTGGCGGGTCCCACCACGTTGCCTCCGGCCAGGTTGTACTGGCTGCCGTGACAGGGGCAGAGGATCAGGCTGCCGCTGGGCAGGCCCACGGTGCAGCCCAGGTGGGTGCAGACGGCCGTCATGGCGTAGATGCCTGTGGCGTCCTTCAGGAGAAAGAAGTTCCCCAGGTTCCGGTAGTCCCGGGCGGTGCCGTCCGGCGTGGCCAGCAGGCCCGCCTTGGTGTCCGTGGTGGTCAGGGGCCCGCCCACCGGCGCGGGGGCGGCGGGGGCCGAGGCGGCACCTCCTCCGCCGCCGCAGGCCATCGCCACACCGGCGGTGAGCGAGCTCAGGCAAAACAGCCGCCGATCCATGGGGCTGGTCGTATTCGTGTCCGTGGGGGCATCGGGCTGGGACATGGCTCCTCCTTTGGCAGGCAGCGCCTGGTATGGTGTGGCCCAGGCGATGGCCCACCATCCCCTCTGCAGGTCACCCCGGCCAGATCCGGTTGCGCGAATGCCACCCCTCCGGGCCTACGGGGCCGGGGCCTCAGAGCCGCGAGGAGCCTCCGCCCGCGGCCAGCAGCTTCAGGATCTCCGCGACCTCGGCCGCGGACTGCGGCCGGTCCTCGGGCCGCTTTGCCATCAGGCGCCGCACAAGGGCGCCGAGGTCCGGAGGCAGCTCCGGGGCGGTCTCCAGGAGAGACGGGGGCGCCGCCTGCAGGTGCAGGTTCAGAAGGTCCTCGATCCGGGGATCGTCGAAGGGGGGCAGTCCCGAGCAGAGCTCGAACAGCATGACCCCCAGGGCATAGAGGTCGGCGCGGGCATCCACCCGGTCGCCGCGGATCTGCTCCGGGGCCATGTAACGCGGCGAGCCGACCAGGTTCCCGGACCCCTTGCTGCTCACGCCGGCGACGGGCGCGGCCAGGCCGAAGTCCATGATCTTGGCGTCCCCTCGCACATCGAAGAGCACGTTTCCGGGCTTGATGTCCCGGTGGACCACACCGACCGCGTGGGCCGCCTCCAGCCCCTCGGCCACCTGCCGCGTGATGCGGAGCACCAGCGGCAGCGGCAGGCGGCCCCGGTCGTCCAGGAGGCTCCGCAGCGTGACGCCCTTGAGGTATTCCATGGTCACGAAGGGGATGCCGTCCGCCTCCCCGAAATCATGGGTCCGGAGCACGTAGCGGTGGGTGATCCGGCGGGCCAGGCGGATCTCCTGCTTGAGCAGGTCCAGGAAGTCCGGATTGGAGGCGAACTCCGCCCGCACCACCTTCAGGGCCACGTCCTCGTCCAGGTGGAGGTCCCGGACCTTCAGCACCACGCCCATGCCGCCGCTGCCGAGGATGGCCTCCACCCGGTAGCGGGCGGCGAAGGTCTCCCCGACCTGGAGGATCGACGGCAGCGCCTCCTTGCCCGCGGGGCCGGAGACCATCTGGACCACGTGGGTGATCCCGTCCAGGTACGGGTCCCGCCCGGCCGACGTGAGGGAGGGCTGGAAGCCCAGCGGCAGGATCGCGGCCTCCGGCTCGACCTGACCCCGGCGGGCCAGGTCCAGGAGGGCAAGCAGGTCGTCCTTGGCCCGCAGCTCCGCCAGCATGGACTTGAAGGTCCGGGTCAGGATGCCGACCTCGTCGCCGGTGCTGGCGATGTCCAGGGCCACCGCCGACTCGCCCTCCGCCAGCGCCTCGGAGGCCCGGGCCAGCGCCTTCAGCGGCGCGGTGACCGTCCGGGCGGAGCGGAGGCTGAGGCCCAGGGCCACCAGGAGGCCCACGATGCCCACCGCCAGGATCGCCCGCTGCAGGTTCCGGAAGGGCGCGAGCAGCGGCTCCACGGGCATCAGGAGCACCTCGGCCATCTCCAGGTCCAGGGCGTTCACCCCCCGGAGCGGCGAGACCATGCCCAGGTACTTCGTGCCGCCCACCTGCACCGGCAGCACATTTGAGCGCAGACCATCCAGCACCTGGGCCCGCACCGCGAGCACGGCGGGATCCCGCGCCAGCAGGCGGTCCAGCGCCTCCGCGCTGGGCAGCGTCGCGCCCAGGGTCCGGAACTGGCTGAGGATCGCCAGGTGAGCCGAAGGATCCCCCTTCTGCGGCCCCGCGATGGCCACCCGGCGCAGGTCCGCCGAGGCGCGGTCATCGATCCGGGTGCCGACCAGCATCGCGCCGAGCGGCTTGCCGCCGGGAGAGCTCAGGGTGCGCGCCACGGCGTGGTAGATCCCGGGCCGCTCGCCCCAGTCCACCCGCAGGAAGCCCCGGTAGAGCGGGCCGGGAAAGCCCTGGGCGCGGGCCTCCTCCGGAGCCAGGGCCATCTGGAGGATGCCCACCTCCGGCAGCGTCGGTCGGGCCCCCCTGGCGCTGCTGGCCAGCACCGCGCCGTCGCGTCCCACCACAATCGCCAGTTCGGCGCCCAGCCTTGGCAGGTTCTCCACCAGGGTGTCCGCGAGGCTGGACGAAGCCCCGGCCTCGGCGGCGTGCTCGATCAGGGCCACGTTGCCGGAATACTGCGTGAAGACCTCCAGGCCGGCATCCATGGACCGGCCCTGCTGCTCGAAGGCGCGGTCGAGGACGTAGCCCCCGGCGGTGAGGCTGGCGCTGGCCGTGGACCGCGCGCCCCGCTCGGCCTCGCTGTAGGCGACCCAGAGGATGATCGACATGAGGGCCAGGATGGCGGCGGCCTGCCGGATGAAGAAGGTCCAGGCCAGCGTCTGGTACCACTTCACGGTCGGCTTCATGGGCATCCTCGGATAAATCGGTATACTTGCCTCGAATCTACCCTGGATGCGAAGCATGTTTCGACACTTTTCACGGATCCTGCCGATGCTGGCCCTGCTGGCGCCCCTGGGCGCGGGCAGCCTCCAGGGACCGGTGCGGATCCATGACCGGGACGGCCGGGTGCGCGCCTCCCTGCGGGACTGCGTGGCCATCCTGGAGCCCGTCGACGCGCCCGTGCCGCTGGCAGGTCCCGCGAAGCCCGTCACCATCCGCACCCTGGGCAAGCAGTTCCTGCCCCGGATCACCCTCGCCACGCCGGGAACCGAGATCACCTTTCCCAACCTGGACCACATCCTCCACAACGTGTTCAGCGTGACCCCGGGCAACCGCTTCGACACCGGCCACTACCGGCCCGGGGAGGCCCCCCGCGTGAAGGTGGCGATGCCCGGGCTCGTGAAGCTCTACTGCAACGTCCACCACCAGATGAACGCCTTCGTGTGGGTGGTGGGCACGCCCTTCGCCCAGGTGCTGGACGGCAGGGCGGGCCTGTCCTTCGACCAGGTGCCCGCCGGCACCTACCGCCTGCACCTGTGGCATCCCGAGTCCGGCGAGCGCACCTGGGTCGTCAAAGTCGGCGCCGGCGCCACCGAGGGCGCCTGGGACCTGGAGGCGAGCCTGCCCGCGGTCGAGCCCCACAAGAACAAGTTCGGCCGGGACTACGCGCCCCTGACGGATGACCGCGAGTACTAGGCCTCAGAACCGCCGGGCCAGGGTCAGGAGTTTGCGGGTGACCTGATAGCTGTCACCTTCGGACCGCTGGTCGAGGTAGACGAGCGAGACGGTCCACTGGCCCTGGAGGGGCACGGCCAGTTCCACCCGGTGGCCCTGGGCCCGGCGGTAGAACCACCACTCGTCGCCGTTGACCGGATAGAGGGTGCCCGTCGAGGAGAGCCGCTGCCAGATGTAGGAGAGCTGCGGCCAGTGGCGCCGCTCCCGGCTGCCGAGCAGCACCTGCACTTCTTCGCTGGACTCCCCGCTCTCCCGGTTCCTGGACTCAAACCACTTCGCCTCGAGGGGCACCACCGTGTGCCACCGGACCCCGGCCCCGAAGGCATCCATCGACAGCTGCTGTCGCTCGGTCGAGCTGTGCCGGGGGACCCGCCGCAGCCGCTCGATGCCCGGGTCCCAGGCCAGCTGCCAGCGCCCCGCGTGGGCGGTCCAGGACCAGGGCCCGGTGTCCAGCTTCAGGACAGCCTGGCCCGCGGCCAGATCCATGCGGCCCCCCAGCACGTTGCGGACCCGGCCCGCGGCCACCCGGAGACCGGCCTCCTGCACCAGCCCATCTGCGCTGCGGAAGCCCGCCATGCCCCCCGCGCCCACGAAGCGCAGGTCCCGGTCCCACAGGGCCTGGGAGACGAGGAGACCGTTTTCCTGCAGGCCCAGGCTCAGGCTGCTGAAGGCGCCCGGGCTGGCCCAGGAGACCTCGCCGCGGAACACGTCCGCCTGGGTCCCGTTGGAGTCCTGCTGGTCCCAGCGGGCCGCGTTGAACTGGTTGCCGTCTGTGCCCACCGCCGAGCGCGCGCCGGCCACAAACCGCACGGAGTTCAGCTCCCAGGTCCAGCGGAGCCGCAGCTGAGCCGCTAGGCGCTTGAAGCTGTCGCCCGTATCCACAGGATCCGAGAACCGGTCCGCCCGGAGCGTCAGCTCCCAGGCGGGCGTCCAGGGCTCCACCCGCTCCGGGGGAAAGGGCAAAGCCTCCTGGCCGAGGGCTGACACGGCGAGCAGGGGAAAGATCCAGCGGCAGAACGGCATTCGACTCCAGGCGGGAAAGTGCTTGTGGAGGATAGCCCAGGGACGTGCCGGGACGAAACCGGGACCGGACCCAACCGGATGGCTGGCCTTCTGCAAACCGGATCTGGTCCGGGTCTCAGCGAAGGCGACTCTGGCACTACCGGGAGCCATCCCGGGATCAAACCCAGGACTTTGCTCGCCGTGTCGAGCTGGAGGATTGCATGACCCATCCCACGAACCACCTGACCCTCACCGCCGCCACCCGGGTCGGAGTCACCGGCCTGCTGCTGTCCCTGCTCGCCTGCGGAGGCGGGTCCTCCAGCAGCGACCCGACCCCTGCTCCGACGCAGGCGCCGCCCTCCTTCCAGCTCACCAGCCTCGTGTCCGATCAGGCTGCGGCGGGCGCGACCACCACGGACGCCAACCTGGTGAACGCCTGGGGTCTCGCCTGCGGCCCCACCACCGATTTCTGGGTGGCCAACCAGGGCACCGCCACCTCCACGGTGTATGACGGCCTGGGCAAGCGGCCCACGGTCCCCATCGTGGTCACCGTCCCGCTGATGCCGGGGCAGGTCATGGCGGGCCCCACGGGCATGGTGTTCAACGGCTCCACCGCCTTCGCCGGGGATGAGTTCATCGTGGCCTCGCTGGAGGGCTGCATCTGCGGCTGGAGCGCCGGCGCGACCATGATCCGCCGGGTGGACAACTCCCCCGCCGCTGCCGTCTACACGGGCCTGGCGCGGGGCGCCGTGGGGACCACCACCTACCTGTTCGCCGCGAACCTGGCCGCGGGCAAGGTGGATGTGTTCGATGCCACCTACGCGCCGGTCAGCCTGGGCGACTCCGCCTTCGTGGACCCCACCCTGCCGGCGGGCTTCTCCCCCTACAACGTCCAGGTGCTGGCCGGCAACCTCTACGTGACCTACGCCAAGCACGCGCCCGCCACCCTGCGGGAGACCCCGGGCGCCGGCCTCGGCTATGTCAGTGTCTTCAGCCTCGACGGCACCTTCCTGCGGCGCCTCGCCTCCGGCGGCGCCCTGAACGCCCCCTGGGGCATGGCTATCGCGCCCGCCGGCTTCGGCGCCTTCGGCGGGGCCCTGCTCGTGGGCAACTTCGGTGACGGCCGCATCACGGCCTTCGACGCCACCACGGGCGCCCAGCTGGGCCAGCTCGCCGATGCCAACAACGCGCCCCTGGCCATCCCCGGACTCTGGGCGCTGACCTTCGGCAACGACCTCGCGGCCGGCAGCTCCCGCCAGCTCTACCTCACGGCCGGACCGCAGGCCGAGACCCACGGCCTGTTCGCCACCATCAGCTACGGCGATCCCGCCACCGGTGGCGGCGGCACGGGTGGCGGCACGGGCGGCGGCCTCGGCTATTGAAGATTGTTGTCTTGACATGTTAATCGCGGGACACAATTCTGATCCCCACCATGGAGTAGCCACTTGGCCAACTGGGACCTCGCCATCGCGCTCGACCGAACCCGGCCCGAGCCCCTCTATCTCCAGCTGGTGAAGGCCCTGGAGGAGGGCATCCGCAACGGGCGCTTCAAGCCCGGCGATGCCCTCCCAGGGACCCGCGCGATGGCGGAGCTCCTGGGCGTCAACCGCAATACCGCCCTGACCGCCTACAAGGAACTGGAAGCCGAAGGCTGGATCGAAGTGGCCCCGGACCGGGGCACCTTCGTTTCCAGGAAGCGCCCTTTCGTCCTCCATGCGCCCGTGGGCATCTCCGCCCAGGACTCGGCCTCCTGGAAGCGGCCCACCCCACCCAGTGAGCCCTTCTTCCAGCCGGGCGCCCCGGCGCTGTCGTCGTTCCAGCTCATCCCGGACACAACGGACCTGCGGCTCGCGCCGACCGAGGCCATCCACCGGGCCTACGGCCGGATCCTGAAGCTCCACCCCGAGCGCCTGCTGCAGCCCGGCTGGGATCCCCGGGGCCTGCTGGATCTCCGCAACTCCCTCAGCAAGATGCTCCGGGACATGCGCGGGCTGTCGGTCGAGGCCGGCAACCTGCTCCTCACCCGGGGGCTGATGAGCACGCTCAACCTGGTCTCCCGCGTGCTCTTCGCGCCGGGGGATGCCGTGGCCGTCGAGGATCCCGGCTGGTTCCGGGTGGCCGAGGCCTTCCGGTCCGCCGGGGCCCGGCTCTTCCCGGTCCCCGTGGATGCCTCCGGCCTGGACGTGGAGGCCCTGGAGGCCCTGCTCATCCAGGAGCCCATCCGCCTCCTCTACGTCACCGCCAGTCCCCAGCACCCCACGCAGGTGGTGCTGGATCCCTCCCGGCGCAAGCGCCTGCTGGAGCTGTCCCGGGTGCACGGCTTCCGTATCCTGGAGGGTGATCCCATCCTGGGCTTCCACCGGGAGAAAAACCCCAGCCTGCCGCTGGCCAGCGAGGACCCCCACGGCCGGGTGCTCTACTTCGGCAGCTTCGAGCAGATCCTGGCCCCGGGGCTGCAGGTGGGCTTCCTGGCCGGCGAGTCGGGCCTCATCAAGGCCCTGGCCCAGCAGCGCCAGCTCGTGGACTGGCCCGGCAACCTGGTGCAGGAGGCCACCATCGAGGAGACGCTGCGGGACGGCGAGATCGTCCGGCACCTGCGGCGCATCCGCAAGCTCACGGACGAGCGTCGGGACACCATGGTGGACCGGCTGCTGCTGCACCTCCATCCCGCCCTCAGCGTGAAGAACCCGCGGGAGGGTCTCTCCCTGTGGGTCCGCGTGGCCGACGCGGTGCCCCTGGAGGCCTGGATCCAGCGCTGTCTCGCCCGTGGCGTGGTCTTCTATCCCGGTTCCCTCTACGACTTCCACCGCAAGGAGCGGCCCCACATCTGCCTGGGCTTCGCCGCCCACACGGTCGAGGAGCAGAACGAAGCCTGCACGCGCATGGCCCTCGCACTGAAGGACGTCGGCAGCCGCAGCGCCTGAGGGCCGCGCCTCAGTCAGTCAGCCGCGGCGCGGGACGGCTCAGGCCGGCGGCCCCCTCCGCCCAGGCGCTGAGGCCATGCCCGAGATACGTCAGCAGGAAGAGCAGGCTGGCGGAGCCATGCACCCAGGCCCAGGCAAGCCTCCATCCCGGCGCCACGGCCACCTGCAGCAGGTAGCCGGAGGCGACCATGGGCAGGATCAGCAGGCCCATCCCCAGCCCTGTGTTCCGGCGCTCGGCGCCCACCCGCAGCTTGGCGGCGAGGTGGCCCCGCACCGCCATGCCCAGGGCGAACAGGAGCACCGGGGCCGCGAGCACGTGGAGGTGCTGCGCCAGGGCCTGCAGCGGATGGGGCTCCAGGCCGAACTCGCCCGCCGCCCGGCCGAAATAGCGCAGCCACCCATAGGCAACGCCGCTGAGGGCCGTCAGGAAGGCGCCCAGGTGCAGGCTCCACCGCTCGAGGGCAGTCACTTGCCCTCCCCGTGGAGCACCTGGTGCAGCGCCAGCATCCGCCGGGCTGCCTCCGTGAGGGCGTGCGCCGTGAGGGTGCTGCCGGACAGCGGGCGGATGGCCCCCTTGAGGGAGAGCTGCCCGTCCAGGCGCTTCCCGTCGAACTGGCGCACCCAGGCCTCCCTGGCGAGGTATTCCTGGGGCTCCCGGAAGGCCAGGACCTCCACCCGCTGGATGCGGCCGTCGGGAGTGATCACCACCAGGGTCGTCTCCGGCAGGGTCCGGACGCGGTGGGTGTCGAGGTAGGCCACGCCCAGCAGCTGCCCGCCGCTGCGGGCCTCGTAGGAGACCTGCCACAGCCCCGCCAGGACCGTGCCCGCCAGTGCCTGGACCTGCTGGGCCTGGGGCTCCGTGAGCCAGTGCTCCTTCCGGGTCCACTCGGCGCTCGGAAAGGCGAGGGCGAGGGCCTGTTGGGTGGTCGGCAGGGCCGCCTGCAGCCCGGTGCCCAGGAGCAGGGCGAGCGCCGCCAGTCGGATCGGATGCAGGAGCTTCATGACCACCTCAAAAGTAAAAGCCGAGGGCGAGGTTCGTCTGGTTCTGGCCGCTGCGCGCCTGGTTTTCGAGGCGCTGGAAGTCGCCCTTGAGGGCCACGTTGGGAATGGGCTTCCAGTTCAGTCCCACGGTGAGCACGCTCTGGTCGAAGGCACCGGTGGCGATCACGCCCGGCACCACCTGGGCCTGGGTGTTCAGGCGCTCCCAACGGACGAAGGGGATGAGCGCCTGTCGGCCGGAGAGCAGGTCGTAGCCCACCTCCAGGTAGCCGCCCCACTGGCGCGTGCCGCTCGCCCGGGCGGGCTCCGTGGCGCCCAGCTGGGCGAGATAGGGAGTGCTGAGGGTGGTGCGGGTGTAGAGGCCGCGCAGCTGCAGGCCGCGGTTGCGGTACTCCGCGTGGAGGTCCCAGAGGGTCGTGGTCAGCGCCTCGCCGGTGCCGCTCTGGTTGCTGTTGCCGGTGTAGAAGCTGAGGCCCGCGGTGGCACCCACGAAGGGGGCCCAGTCCAGGCGGCCGGTCCAGGCCAGGCTCTGGGCCTTGGCCTCCTTGCCGAACTGGCGGCCACCCTGGATGCCCGCCGCGCCGAACTTCTCCGCGTTCATGCCGTTCACCAGGTAGACCCGGTAGCTGAAGCTGCCGGGCAGGTCGCCGTGGAGGCCCACGCCGTTCTCGTGCCAGGTGGTGGGGATCAGGATCTGCTCCACGAGGGGGCGCCGGGAGCCCAGGAAGGCCGGGGGTTCGTGCGCTTCATTGATGAACCCCACGGGCAGGAGCATCTGTCCGGCCCGCACGTTGAAGGCCTTGCTGATCAGGAAGTCCAGGTAGGCGAACTCGACCTTGGCCTCGCCCTCGGGGCTGGCGTCGCTGTAGCCGCCATGCTCGAACTCCACCTCGGTGTTCAGCACGATCCGGTCCGAGAACTTGTAGCCCGTGTAGAGCACCAGCCGCAGGGCATCCAGGCTCTTCTCGCCCACGCCCCGGGTGCCGTCCTGCAGCCGTCCCTCCTTGGCCTGGTAGAGGAACTCGCCGTAGCCGCCGATGCTCAGGCCGCCCCTGCTCTCGTAGACCTTGGACGCGGCCTGGGCCATGCCGAAGGAGCCCTTCTCCGGCGCCGCGGGCTGGACCGAGCCCGTGCGCTGGGCCTCCAGCTCGCGCGTGAGGGTCTCCAGCTTGCGGTTGAACTCCTCCCGGAGCCGGGTGATCTCGGGGCTCTCCTGGGCCGCCAGGGACAGGCCCAGGAGGGCCGCGAGGAGAGGGGTGGCAAGGCAGGTCATCGGGGCTCCCGGGGCAGCAGCTTGGGGTGGAGGGCGCGGAAGGCCGGGGTCATCCGGATCCTCCCATCGCGGAGAAGGAAGACTGCTGCGAGGCCTTGGCGGCGGGCCCAGGCGAGCCCGGCCTCGGGGCCCATGACGTAGAGCGCCGTGGACAGCACGTCCGCGGAGAGGCCATCCGTGGCCACCACGGCGGTGCTGCCCCAGGCGGGACAGGGCTCGCCCGTCGCCGGGTCGAGAAGGTGGCGCCCGCGCTCGGCGGTGCCGCTGCTGGACAGCGAGGCGTTCTGCAGCCGGAAGGTCAGCCGGGGGCGCTGGCGGTGGTTCGGGTCCGCCACGCTCACCGCCACGGGAGGCCCCCAGACCAGCAGCTGGCCGCCGAAGTCCAGGCGTCCCGCCGGCACGTGGGCCACGACGCGCATGCGGTCCAGCGCGTAGCCCTTGAGGAAGCCGCCCTCCTCCAGCGCCGCGGCCGGGTGGGTGAGGCGCGCCCGGCCCTGGGTCTCGTCCAGTTCCAGCAGCGAGGCCCCGGAGGCCGCCCGGGCCTGGGCCAGTTCCCCGGGCGAGGGGGTCCGCCCCCCCTCCCGGGTGCCCCAGGCCTGGAGCAGGGCCCCGAGCACCGGGTCGAAGGCACCCCCGGTGCGAACTTGCCAGGCCTTCATCTCACCCAGGAGCCGCAGCCACTCCGGCGCCAGGGCCACCGGAGCGCCCCCGGCGGCATTGAAGCGGCTCCACTCCGAGCGCGGATCCCAGGTCGAGCAGGCAGCTTCCAGGCGCGCCACCTCCTGCAGGGCGGCCTCCTCTGCCACCCGGGGGGCCGGATCGCCCAGCTGCAGGCGCAGCTCCGTGCCCATGGCCAGGACCAGCCGCTCAGTGCCCTCGCCTGCGGCAAGGGTGGGACCGACAAGGCACAGCAGAGGAAGTAAGCATCGGAACAACATGAGAACAAGTCTCAATTTGGTCCAACCAAATCGCAATCCTATTTTTGAGACTTGATCTCAATATTGACCTTCGTCACAGGGCGGATCGCTCCCGGGCGAACTGGACGTAGCCCATGTCCGCCTCGTTGATGTGGTGGGCCAGCCAGTCCGCGGCAAAGTTCGCCATGTGCGCGGCGAAGTCGGCCATGTGCGCGGGGATTGTCAGGTCCTCGTCCACCTTGCGCTGGAGCAGCTCGATCTTGGCCACCAGGGCGGCGTGCTCCTCCTGGTGGAAGGTGAGCAGGGGATAGCCAAGCTCCCGCATGTAGGCCTCTTCGGTATCGAAGTGCTCCATCGTGTACTGCGCCAGGAAGACGAGGCTCTCCCTGGCCTCGTCTTCCTGCGTACCCGCCTGGAAGGCGTCCTCCATGCGGTTGATGGCCTCGAAGAGGCGCTGGTGCTGGGCATCGATCACCGCGATGCCGGTGGCGTAGGCAGCTTTCCAAGTGGCATGGGGCATGGGCGCCTCCCAGGGTAGAGACCCGGCCCAGGGAGCCTTGGGTCTAGAAGGAGGTTGCTCCCATGGGCGCCCCGACGCCAGTCGTGTAGTCCCAGCCGGCAAGGGCGGGGAAGCCGTTGCTGCCAGAGGTGATGTCGCGGAACACCTTGGGGGTGCTGAGGAACTTGGTGTAGAGGCTGTTGAGGAAGGCCGTGGTGTTGGCGTAGCTCGCGCCGCTGGCGTTCAGCATGCCGGCCATGCAGGGCGACGAGACGCTGGTGCCGCCGAAGACCATCCAGCCCTTGTAGCCCTGATAGGGGGTACTGTCATAGACCGCGACGCCCGTGGCCGGATCGGCATCCGAAGAGATATCGGGCGTGCCGCGCCGGGTGCCGGTCATGGTGACCCCGGACTGCCAGCTGGGCCTAGGCGTGTAGGCGCTGTTGCCGCCGCCGCCGCTGGTCCAGGCGCTCTCCCCCGTGAAGCCTCCGGTGGCATTGGTGGTGACACTGGTGCCGCCCACAGACACCACGTAGGCAGAGCTCGAGGGATAGATCACCTTGCCGCCAGTGTCGCCAGAGGACGCGAAAAAGATCGGTCCGGTGGCCTTGTTGAAGTGGCTGTCATAGGTGGACTGGCCCGAGGTCTCGCTGGCGCCCCAGCTCATGGAGATCTGCTTCACGCCGGCGATCTTCGCCGCCACGTCGACCGCCGCATAGAGGTCCGCAAAGCTCGCGGAGTTGGCCTCCACCAGGACAATCTTGGCGTTGGGAGCCATGGCGTGGGCCCACTCGATGTCCAGGGCCGCCTCCTGGTTCCAGCCCGCGTTCCCCCGGGGCTGCTTGCCCCCGGCGTAGACCACCTGGAAGACGGTGTTGCCGCTGGCAGTGGCATTGGTGGAGTTCTCCACCGGCAGGCCGAACTGGATGGAGAAGGTATTGAAGTCCGCCAGCGCCGTGGGGTAGTGATAGGCGTCCACGATGACAATGGTGCCGCCGCTGGGGGCACTCGGGACCCCATAGAAGGCGCGGAGCTGGTTGGGAGACATGCCCCCGGCGGGACCCAGCCCCCCCGCAGGCTCGATGAGGATCTTGTGGTTCGTGTGGGCGCGAACGCCGATGTCCTCGGGCTGCTCGATGCTGGTGTCCGGGATCAGGACCTTGCCTTCGATGCGGCTGCGGCCCTCCTGGGCGGTCAGCGCCAGGCTTGAGAGCAGTGCGGTCGCAGCCAGCAGGGATGAGATGCGCCTTGTCATGGGACCTCCTGGGGGAATGAGAATGGGCCAAGTTCGCCCATCCTGCTCCATCAAAAAAGGCGCGTCAACTCCTTCTTGCAGCTGGAAATCATTGGCCAAAAACCGACTTCTACATCAACAACGACGGTGATGTCACAAGGTTCCCTGGCCCAGCACCTGCTCCAGCACCGAGACCAGGAGTTGCAGGTTGAAGGGCTTCTGGATGAAGGCCGCGGGCCGCAGCGCCTGCTTGGAGTCCATGGCCTCCTGCTCGCTGTAGCCGCTGATCAGGATGACCTTCACCTCCGGGTCGCGGCTCCGCATCTGGAGGAAGGCCTCCCGGCCGTCCATGCGGGGCATGGTCAGGTCCATGAACACCAGGGCGAACTCTCCCGGCTGGAACAGCTCCACGGCCTCGAGGCCGTCCGCGGCAGAGACCACCTCGAAGCCCAGGTGCTCGAGGATGTCGCGGAAGCTGAGCCGCAGGTCCGCCTCGTCGTCCACCAGCAGCACCTTGCCCTGAAAGCGGCCCTTCCGCCCGGGCGGGGCAGCGCCCGCGGCCGCTGGAAGGTCGGCGCGGCTGGCCGGGAAGTGAACCTGGAAGTCGCTGCCCCGGCCCGCTTCGGAATGGATCTCGATGGCGGCACCGTGGCCGCGGAGGATGCCCAGCATGGCCGAGAGCCCCAGGCCGCGGCCCGAGCTCTTCGTGCTGAAGAACGGATCGAAGATGCGGGCCAGCACGCCCGGTTCCATGCCGCAGCCGGTGTCGGAGATGCGGAGCGTGACATAGTCCCCGGGCTCCACCGGCTGGCCCGAGAAGGTGGTCTCCATCTCCGGCGCCTCGATCCGGCGGAGGCTGGTCTGGATGGTGATGGCGCCGCTGTCCTCACCGATGGCTTCCGAGGCATTGGTGACCAGGTTCATGACTACCTGCTGGACCTGGGCCGGGTCTGCCTCGATGACCGGCAGGCTGGCCGCCAGGTTGTAGTCCAGGCGCACCTTCTTGGAGATGGACACCGTCAGCAGACCGGTGATCTCGGCGACCAGGTGGTTGAGCGACAGGGGCTCCACCACGAAGTGCCCCTTGCCCGAGTAGGCCAGCATCTGGCGGGTGAGCCCCGCCGCCTTGCGGATGGTGTCGTCCAGGTGCTCCAGGTAGGGTCCCGAGGCCGCCCCGGGCGCCAGGTTCATCTGCGCCAGGTTCAGGTTGCCCTGCATGGCGCTGAGCAGGTTGTTGAAGTCGTGGGCGATGCCCCCGGCCAGCACGCCGAGGCTCTCCAGCTTCTGGGACTGCCGCATGGCCGCCTCGTTGCGCCGCCGCTCCGAGAGATCCGTGAGCATGACCAGGCACTGGTCGCCGATGACCGCCGCCTGGACTTCCAGAGGCAGCGTCCGACCGTCCTTGCAGAGGACCTGGTATTCCGTGGGCGGCACGAAGGCGCCCTGCACGGCCGGTTGCGTAGCGACCTGACGCCACTGGACCAGCGCCTGCGCCCGCTGCCCGGGATCGGGGCAGGCCTTCTCCAGGCAGGCGCGGAGGTCCGGCAGGTCCTCCGCCGAGTAACCCAGCGTCTCCACGAAGCTCCGGTTGACGTAGTCCAGGTGGCCGTCCAGGTTCGCCACGCAGAGGGGAATCGGCGCGTGCATTACCAGGGATCGGAAGCGGTCTTCACTGGCCCCCAGGGCCGTCAGGGAGGCGCCAAGGCGCTCCCGCTCGCGGTGGTAGGCCGACAGGACCACCCAGAGGATCAGGACGCAGACCAGGGTGCAGAGCATGAACCCCGTGACCAGATCCAGCAGCCGAGCCTGGGCACTCGGAAAGGGCCAGACCCACTCCGGGTACAGGTCCTCGACTGCCAGCAGCGCCACCCAGTTGAGCAGATCCAGCCCCAGCAGCCACCAGCGGGTGCTGCCCTTGAAGAAGATCACGAGGTACATCGCGGCGGCGAAGAAGAACATCCCGATGCTGCCCTGGGAAC
The DNA here is from genome assembly GCA_903857495.1 of uncultured Holophagaceae bacterium. GTDB lineage: Bacteria > Acidobacteriota > Holophagae > Holophagales > Holophagaceae > Geothrix. The sequence continues at coordinate 15,198 of CAIOFF010000001.1, forward strand.
CCGCGTTGCCGAACCAGATCAGGTCCAGGTTCCCCATGTGGATGAAGAACAGCAGCTTCATGCCGTAGTGGCCCCGGAAGGTGGCCCGGTAGAGCCCCAGAGACAGGAGGCCGAAACCGCACACCGACAGGTTCACGAAGGCCGGGAGCCGCTGCGGGTAGTTGAGGGGCACCACCACGAGGATGGCCAGCAGCCCAGCCACCAGGGTGAGACCGCGGAACAGCCGCTGCTCGATGGTGGCGGACTCGTCCTGGAAGGCCCGGGCCAGCGGCGCACCCCAGCGCCCCACCCTGGCTCGGAGGGCGGCACCAAGATCGGCTGGACGAAGGTTCACGCAGGTTCCTGGGCGCGGCCACCAGAGCTTCCAGAGGCCGAATGATCATCGGACCACGCGGTGGGGTGCCCTGGAAAGAGGCGAACGTGCGCTGTTCGCTCCGGCGGCCCCCGGTCCCCCGCCAATCGCGTCATCCTGGGGCCGGAGGGGACCATGCGCTTCATCTTCGAGCAGCTCCGCCTGGGCGGTGACCGCAACTTCGGCTACCTGCTGGGCGACCGCGAGGCCGGCGAGGGCCTGCTGGTGGATCCGTCCTACGATCCCGGCGCCGCCGTGGCCCGCGCCGAGGCCCAGGGCCTCCGGATCACCGCGATCCTGAACACCCATGGGCACCAGGACCACGCCAACGGCAACGCCGAGGCGAAGGCCCTGACGGGTGCGCCGGTGCTGGGCGGTCCCGGCCATCCGGGACCCCTGGACCGCATCCTGGAGGATGGCGACCGCCTGCCCTTCGGCGCCTACCACCTGAAGGTCTGGCGGGTGCCCGGCCACTGCCCGGACCACCTGGCCTTCCTGGTGGAGGAGGAGGGGGCGGGGATCACGGGGGACCTGCTTTTCGTGGGCAAGGTCGGCGGGACCGGCAGCGACACCGACGCCCGCACCGAGTGGGGCAGCCTCCAGCGCCTGCTGCGGGACTGGCCCCCGGAGACCACGGTCTGGCCCGGTCATGACTACGGCGCCCGGGCCGCCTCCACCATGGCCCTGGAGCAGCGTGGCAACCCCTTCCTGCTGTGCCCCGATGTCGAGGCGTTCATCCGGCTCAAGGCCGACTGGCCCGCCTTCAAGGCACGGCACGGCCTCCGCTGAAGTGACCGAGGTCACGCCTCCCGGCCAGGGACCCCCTTACCCTGGAGGGTCCGCCGGGCCTGTGTCCCGGCCCGTAGGGAGGTTCCGTGAACGCGCTGCTCGATACCCTCGAACCCAAGGCCATCTGGTCCTATTTCCTCGAGCTTTCGAAGATCCCCCGCGGGTCCAAGCAGGAGGCGGAAGCCGCCGCGTGGGTGGCTGACCAGGCCAAGGCCCTCGGCTGCGAGGTCGAGCGCGACGCGGTGGGCAACGTCATCATCCGCAAGCAGGCCACCCCCGGGAAGGAAGGCAGCCCCACGGTCTGCCTCCAGGCCCACGTGGACATGGTCTGCGAAAAGAATGAAGGCACCGTCCACGACTTCACCAAGGATCCCCTCCAGGTCTACCAGGACGGCGACCTGCTGCGGGCCAGGGGCACCACCCTCGGCGCCGACAACGGCATCGGCGTCGCCGCCGCCCTGGCGGTCCTGGCCAGCAAGGACATGGCCCACGGCCCCATCGAGGTGCTCATCACCATCGACGAGGAGACCGGCCTCACCGGCGCCAACGGCCTGCAGCCGGGCCGCCTCAACGCCCAGTTCCTCATCAACCTCGACAGCGAGGAGGAGGGCTACCTCACCATCGGCTGCGCCGGCGGCGTGGACACCATCGTCACCCGCAAGCTCACCCACGCCGCGCCCGCCGCGGGTGCCAAGCCCTACCGCCTGAAGGTCTTCGGCCTCAAGGGCGGCCACTCCGGCATCGACATCAACGCCGGCCGCGGCAACGCCATCCGCATCCTCGCCCAGGTGCTCAACGCCACCAGCGCCGAGTTCGGCATCGGCCTCGCCGCCATCAAGGGCGGCAACAAGCGCAACGCCATCCCCCGGGAGGCCTCGGCCCAGGTCTTCCTGAATCCCGCCAAGGAGCAGGCCTTCCGCGCCGCCCTGGCCAGCCACCAGGCCCACTGGAGCGCCGCCCTCGGCGCCTTCGATCCCGGCCTGCAGCTGGGCCTAGAGCCCGGCGACGCGACCCAGGTCATGGCCACCGCGGACGCCGAGGCCCTCCTCAAGCTGCTGCTGGCCCTGCCCCACGGCGTCGAGGCCATGAGCCCCGACATCAAGGGCCTGGTCCAGACCTCCACCAACATGGGCGTCATCGACACCCGCGCGGACGAAGTCGAAGTGAACCTGCTCACCCGCAGCTCCATCGACGCCTCCAAGGTCGCCCTCTCCGCGCGCATCGCCGCCACCTGCGCCCTGGGCGGCTTCGAAGCCCACACCACTGGCGGCTACCCCGGCTGGAAGCCCGAGCCCAACGCCTCCCTGGTGCAGATCGTCAGCAAGACCAACGAGCGGCTCTTCGGCAAGCCCCTGGTCATCATGGCCATCCACGCGGGTCTGGAGTGCGGCCTCATCGGCGAGAAGTACACGAGCATGGAGATGGTCTCCATCGGCCCCAACATGTGGGATGTGCACACCCCCGACGAGCACGTGAGCATCTCCTCTGTCGCCAACTTCTGGAAGCTGCTCACCGCCGTCCTCGAGTCCGTGTAGCTCTGGTTACCGGCCCTTGGCGAGAGCCCGGGGCCGTGATAACCTTGTCGATTGCCGCGCCCGCGCGGAAGCCATGGAGAGTTGTCCGAGTGGTTTAAGGAGCACGCCTGGAAAGTGTGTGTAGGTCAAAAGCTTACCGAGGGTTCGAATCCCTCACTCTCCGCCAACTGAAGCCGCCCCCGGGCGGCTTCTTTTGTTGGCGGAGAGCGAGGGATTCGAAGTCACTGAATTGCTGGCAGGTAGGCGCCCCTGTAGGCAGCCCGGGGGGCTGTCGGAAGGGATCAGCGCCGTGCCAGCAATTCGTGCGGCCGGAGGGGACGCCGCAGAGCGATGGCCCCGGAGGGAATCCCGCTGCCTAAACCCGCCAAACGCTTCGGCGGAGGCGGCACCGCAAGGAAGGGCCCGCAGGGCGATGCGGGACATCGTTCACCATTCGCGCAGCGAACAGGGCCGCATCGGCAAAGCCGATGGCGGGGGCGTAGCCCCGAGGGCCAAAGGCCTGAGCCAAGGGACCTGACGCGGCGGGGCGCCTGCCTGGCTTCCTCCCTCCGGGCGAGGGGTTTTGTTAGGCACTCTTACTGAAGCAGACCGTGTCCGTGAGGGTCTGGTTGTAGGCGGGAAGGAAGACACTCGCGTCCATGCAGTAGGACCCGGGCGGCAGGCTGGGCAGCGGATCAAAGCCGTTGTCCATGTCCGGTCGGACCTTGGCGGTGGTCGTGGCCACCACGGCGCCAGTACCATTCCGGATGGTGATGGTCACCACGGCCCCGAAGAAGGCAGGGTCTGGCTGGATGGCCCAGGGCGAGGTCCCGGGGGGGTTGAGGGTGGTGAGATCGGATTTGCCGATGACCACAAAACCGGTGACGCTCCGGTCGGCCATGTCGTGCCGGATGTAGCCCCGCCCCGCTCCGGCGTTCATGGTCACGAGGTCGATGGCCAGGGGCAGACTCGCGGGGTTGGCCGAGAACATCTTCGTGCCATCGACCCATGGGTCCTTGGGTGTGCCGAGCACCGTCGAGGCGGCGCAGGCGGCCTTCACCGTAGCGACGAGTCCGGCCTTGCCCTGCCACAGCCCTTTGTTCCACTCCGCGAAGAGCTTGCGGTAGAACCCACCGTCCGTCCGCCAGAGGGCCGCGTAGACCATGCAGGCATCGTCGATGGCAGCGGAGTTCATCCCGTAGTTGTTCGGCCAGGCGGAGTGGATGACCTCAGGCCGGATCGAGCCGTAGGCCGCCAGGTAGGCCGGGTCATCCAGAAGGGTCACGGTCTCGCCGTAGCCGGCGAGCTCCTGAGCCGAGAAATACTGCATGAAATCCGAAGACCGTAGCGAGTAGAGCAGCACCGAGGCGATGGACTGGCTCAGATACTCATTGAGCCTGTAAAGGTTGGTCTCAGCATCGGTGGTCAGCCCGCTGTACCCAGGCACATAGAGGTGGGCGACCTCGACCACGTACCAGCTGGCCCAGTAGAGATCCACCGTGGGCTTGGCATCGGCATAGAGGTTCTCGAGGCTGCCACCCCAGGAGCGGTGGCGAGTCGGGTCATAGATGAGGTTGAACGACTTCACGGGCGCGACGCCAAGGAGGTCGTTCAGCACCGCGACCAGGTGGCCGTGGAATTCGCGGATCCAGGCTGCCTCCTCTGCGGTGAAGCCCGTCAGACTGACCGTGATGTTGCTGGCCGTGGGCAGCGCGGGGGCCACCACCGAGAGGACGAGGCCCACGGAAGTGGAACCCCCCGAGTTCGACGCGGTGACCACGTAGGAGGCCTGGGCCAAAGCCACCGTCGGGGTCCCCGTCATCACCCCAGTGGTGGGGTTCAGACTCAGCCCCGCCGGCAGGATCGGGCTGGTGGTGTAGGACACCACGGCTCCCCCGCTGCTGGACGGTGCATTGGCCGTGATGGCCGTGCCCCGGGTGTAGGTCGCAGGGTTGGCGGAATAGGTCAGGGCTGCAGGCGCCTGGACCGTGGGTGTGCTGGCCCCGCCGCCACCGCTCCCGCAGCCGGCCGAGAGGAGAAGGGCCGCCATCAGGGGAACCAGCATCCAGCTCGGCAATCTCATGATGACCCCAGGGTAGGAAACGCCTCCCCCAGTCTGTCATGGCCCGGATCGCCCGGTAGTAGGCGGGCTTTGGATCCTGGGCATCACCCCTCGCCCCGGCGGGTGTCCCAGCACCTGGGCAGTGCATCAATGCCGGTTCTGTCACACTCTGCCCATCCCAATGGAGTTCCGGCATGGACGCACTTGAAACCCCTATGGCGAAAGTCTTGTCGGACATCAGCCTGAGCTTGCCCGGCGAAAAGCAGCAGGAGCATCCCAGGAAGCGACTCGGCGCCGTTCTTCTGCTGGCAGGTCTTCTTGCCTGCGGTTCTGCTACCACCACCCCCCGGCGCGATGACGGCAGGTCGCAGCCCATCAGCCCGGTCATCACGGGCAACCAGCCGCAGCCAGGGGCGGCCATGCGCCCGCTGTTCCCCGCTCCCATCAAGCGTTAGCGGCAGCGCCCCACAGCCTTCTCAGACTCCACGCCAGCCGGGATCACGGCTCGACCTCCTCCCGCGCCCAAGCATCGCCTCCAGTCCTCAGGGAGAACCCATGACCCCTTGCACGATGGTAAGACTCAGGGCCTTCGCGCTGCTGGTGGCCCTGCCCCTGGCCACCCTGCTGGCTCAGGCTCCGCCCCGCGCCTACGTGGGAGCCACCCTGGTGAACCCGGGCGAGGCCCCCATCGCGAACGCCGTGGTGGTGGTGAAGGACGGCCGCATCCTGGCCGCCGGAGCGGCGGCGAAGGTGCTGATTCCCACCGATGCAGAGCGGATAAGCGTCCTCGGGAAGTGGATCATGCCGGGCCTGGTGGATGCCCACATGCACTTCTTCCAGTCCGGCGGGCTCTACACCCGGCCCGACATCAGGGACCTCCGGGCCTATCGCAGCTACGAGCAGGAGACCACGATGATTCGCCGCGACCTGCCGGACACCTTCGCCCGCTACCTGCGTTGCGGCATCACCAGCGTCATCGACATGGGCGGGCCCAACTGGAACTTCGAGGTGCGCGACCTGGCTGCGAAGACGGCACTGGCGCCCCATGCGTGGGTGGCGGGCCCCCTGCTCACGCCGGGGCCGCTGAAGGGTCGCACCGGCGGCCCCCACTTCCTCACCACGGGCAGCGACCCGGCGGTCATCTCTGGCACCACGGAGGAGGCCGCGAGAGCCGAGGTGCGCCGTCAGGCGGCGTTGCACACGGACCTCTTCAAGCTGTGGGTCTCCGAGGGGCCCACCACGGCCGCGCAGAAGGCCGCCTATGACGAGGCGAAGAGGCTGGGGCTGAGGGTCGCGGTTCACTCCACCTCCCTGGCCGGGGCCACCGAGGCTGTGAAGGCGGGAGCGGACATCCTGGTGCACAGCGTGCTCGACCAGCCCATTCCAGACGCCCTCATGGCCGAGATGAAGCGGCGGGGCGTCATCCTCATCCCCACCCTGGTGGTGTTCCGGGGTGGGCCGATGCTGCGCACCCGGCGGTTCGTCTTTGAGCCCTGGGAGTTTGAGCTGGCGAACCCCCATGTCATGGGCACCCTCTTCGACGTACTGCACCTGCCCTTGAAGCTCGACGAGGTCGCGACGAAGGCCATCCAGGAGGGCAAGGTCTGGGAAGCACCGGCGGTGGCCCTTGATAACCTGCGTCGCCTCGTCGCCGCCGGGGTCACCGTGGCCACTGGCACCGACGCGGGCAATCAAGGGGCGTTCCACGGGGCTTCGTACTACACGGAACTGAAGCTCATGGCCCAGGCGGGTCTGACCCCGAAGGAGATCCTGACCTGCTCCACCCTCAACGGCGCCAAGGTGCTAGGCAAACAGAGGGAGTTCGGCTCCCTGGAGGCAGGGAAGCGGGCCGACCTGCTGGTGCTGGACGCGGATCCCCTGCAGGACATGCTCAACACCCGCCGCATCCACTTGGTGGTGAAGGATGGCCAGCCCTATGCCCCGGCAGAGATCCTCAAGCCCACCGTCGAGGACGTCGTCCAGCGGCAGGTCAATGCCTACAATGCGCGAGATGCCGTGGCCTTCGCAGCCACCTATGCGCCGGACGTGACCATCCGCACCCTGCCCGAGACCACGGACCTGTTCCGGGGGCGGGAAGCCCTGCAGACAAAATACGCTGAGCGGTTCAAGCAGCGCCCTGACAGTGCCGTCCACATCACCAGCCACGCCGTCCAGGGCCCCTTCGTCATCGACCAGGAGCAGCTTGTCCATCGCTGGGATGCCACCAAGACCAGCTTTGCCGGAACCGCCATCTACGAGGTGAAGGACGGCCTCATCCAGACGGTCTGGTTCCTCAAGCCGCGCCCAGCGGAACCAGGCAAGCCCTAGTCGGCGAGAACCCCAAGGGTCTGTAAGTTCTGCTCATCTGAAGGATTCCATGACCACACCCATCAACCTTGCCACTTTCTGCATCGTGGATACCGAAACGACCGGCCTGGACCCTGCAGTGGATCGGGTCTGCGAATTGGCAGGCGTACAGTGGGCGGCACGCCAGGGAGAGCTTCGACACTTTGAGACACTGGTGAATCCCGGGCGGACCATCCCACCTGAAGCCTCGGCCATCCATCACCTGGTCGACGAGGATGTGGTCGGGAGCCCGAACCTGCAGGAGGCTTTGGCAGACCTGAATCGGGAACCATTTGGGGTCTGGGTGGCTCACAACGCTGATTTCGACTTCAAGTTTCTGCCGAAGGACGGACGCCCCATCCTTTGCACGCTGAAGCTTGCGAAGAAGCTCTTTCCGGATTCGCCGAAACACACCAACCAGTATCTTCGCTATGCGCTGAAGCTCCAGGTACCAGGGGCCAAGGGGCTTCCAGCTCACCGCGCTCTTGCGGACGCCTTCGTGACCACCGCCCTGCTCAGCTATCTGTTGGCCGAAGCGAATAAGCATCGTCCGGAACTTACGACGGTCGAGGACCTGGTGGCCTGGACGCTCGAACCCAACCTCCTGCCCATGTGTCGTTTCGGAAAGCACTCTGGAAAACCCTGGAGTGAGGTCCCTAAGGACTACCTCCAGTGGATGGTCAAGACCATGACTGACATGGATTCCGATCTGAGATTCACCGTCGAGCACTGGCTGCGTCCAGGTTCGAACTAAAGAGGATTCCCTACTCCTGCGAGGCTGTACGTGAGCAAGTGACAGCGGGTTGCTGAACGTGTCAAGCCTCTTGAGAAACAATGCGTCTTATCTCTTATCTGGTCTGTGTGATTTAGGGTGAAATGAGAACGTAATCCCATGGGGGCTTGAAACAGATGCTGAAAGCCATTGTCCGAAGAACGGCCTTCCTGCTCACCGGGCTGCTGGCGATTGGCCAGCTGTTCGCTGGCCATCCGACCTTGCAGGAGGTCTGGGCGAGGCATGACCAGACTCTGATGGGGGCGCTCGGGAAGCCCGTGGCCAGGGATTCGTCTCAGGACCATGTCTTCAAGGGCAAGGCCGGGCGCACCGTTCACGGGATAGACATCGGCCCCGAGGCCATGCCTCCCGTCCTCTGGTGGAATGGTGGTCCAGGCCTACCCGCTGATACGGCCTGGGACTCGTTTTGCTTCGCTGAGGCGGGCCGTTACAGGCACCTTGAGATTGATTCACCCGGCACAGGTCTCTCTTCCTGGGTGGAAGGCTGGAGACCGGAGGACACGGTGGATGATGCGGCAGCCTTCCTGCGTCTGCGGGGCATCACCACCCCGATTCTGGTGGTTGGATACAGCTGGGGCTCCACCATGGCCCTGCTCTTCGCGCAGCGGCACCCCGAGCTGGTGCGAGGTGTCGTGATCGGTGGCGTCTGGGCGAATACGAAGAAGGAAGTTGAGGCCTACCTGGGGGTCAATGGGAATCGGATCTGGATGCCCGGGGTATCGGATGCCTTCCGTGGCAGCGTGCAAGGTCCCATCTCAGCGAGCAGCATCCATGCGGCGATCCGTTCGGGACGTGGCGGCAAGGCCTTATGCCTGGCCTACGATGCCGCGGAGACCCTTCAGGCAGTTGGAGGGCGCATCCCACTAAAGGCGCTGCTCGACCCGATCGATGCCTCCGTGGTAAGTCCCCTCAACATCGCCACCGAAACCGACCCTGACATTCGGTTTGCCTTCATCGAATCGGAAATGATGGCCCGAGGGGAGCAAGGGAAGTGGTCATTGAAGCCTCGTTTCCCGAAAGCACTCGAAAGGGTGCCGATCATCATCGTCCAAGGTCGTTTTGACCAGATCTGTTCAAGAGAGGTCGCGCAGAAGGTCCTTCGCGCCTGGCCCTGCAAGGACAAGCTGCTGGTCCCGATGAACGGTGGGCACCTGTCCTTTGGCGCACCCCCCAAGGAGACCCTCGAGTTGGCTGGTCTTGTGCTGACGGAACCCCAGAGGACCTCACTGCGCAGGGCCATGGGGCTGCACTATGGAAACGTCAGTGCGCTCTTCGGTGCAGCCATCGACTGCCTGATGCAGACCGGCCCATCCCCGCAGTGACGCTGCCTCGTCAGAGGCCAGGCATCCGCTTTCACTTGGAACGATGAGGCAGGCACGGGAGGTCTACCTCCAATCGGTTGGGCTCCCCACCCCCTGGCCGGTCGCGGCCAGCTTGCCGCCCACCAGCCTGCCTCGGAGGACGGCGCCTTCCAGGGTCAGGGTGCCCGCGCGGTCCGCCCGGTAGAGCAGGACCGCGCCCGCAAAGCCCGGCCGGGCCACGGCAGCCTCACCCTGGGCGTGGACGGCGGCTAGGAGCTTGGCCTCGTCCGTGGCGAGCAGGCCGCGCGAGCTCAGGGACTCGCGCAGCGCGGCCCAGTCGCCTGGGGGTGTGGGCCAGGGCACTGCCAGCAGGCCCGTGGCGTCCAGCTCGGCGAGGCCGCGGAGGTGCGTCAGGTCACCCACCTCGATGAGGGACGGCTCCCGGCGGCGGGGGGAGTCCCCGGAGAAGGCGCCAGGCACCAGGAAGGCCAGATCCGCAGGGAACGGCGGCAGGGCGCGTCCCCCGACCAGGCGCACGTTCCGGACCACCAGCGTGGTGAGCGCATCCCGCTCGTTCAGGGGGATCTGCGGGTAGGCCTCGGCCCGGACCGTCTCGAGGGAGCCATCCGCGATCGCCGTGAGGGACCCGGCCAGGGCCACGAAGTTCAGCCGGACAAGGCGCTGGGCCTCCTCCGCACCGACCCAGCCGCCGGTCTCGATGAGCAGGGTGGACGTGCCCCAGCGGGTCATGGAGTCGCCGAAGGCGCGGGCCGTGTAGTCCATGTCGTAGCGCGAGACGCGGCCCGGGGCGAGGGGCTCCACCAGCTCCCGCACCCGCACCGCCAGCTGCTTGGTCCGGCGGGTGCCGGGGGTCTCGGTCAGGGCCTCGTCGCCGGGCACGGACAGCAGCGCGATGGCCACCTGGTCACCCGTGAGCCCCGCCCGCAGGTTGGGGTTCTGGTTGTGGAGGTTGTAGCCGAACACGGGCTGCACCTGGTCCCGCAGCGCCTTCAGGAAGCGGCCCTCGGGCGAGGCCAGCCGCAGGGCGTCGCGGTTGATGTCGACCTCCTGGGCGTTCCGGCGCTGGGTGCGCTCGGCTCCGTCCGGGTTGAGCATCGGGATGATCCAGAGGGTCAGCTTCGAGAGCACCTGCTGGGCCGCGGGGTCGGCGGGGCTGGCGCCCAGCCAGTTCAACAGGTCCAGGAGCGCTGACGTCGCCGTGGGCTCGTCCCCGTGCATCTGGGACCAGAGGAGCACGCCCGTGGGTCCGTGGCCCAGGCGCAGGGCCGGGATTTTCCGCCCCTCGCTGGAGACGCCCTCTTCCACCAGGGTGATGAGCCCGGGATGCCGCTGCTGCAGCGTGGCCAGCGCCACCCGGAGCTCGCGGTGCTTCAGGGCCCAGGGATCGGCCGGAGACACACGCACCCGGGGCCAGACCTCCCAGAGCGACCGGGCCTGGCTGGCGGCCGGTGCGGGCGGGGCGGCCCCGGCGGCGCTGCCGCAGAGCAGCAGCACCAGGGCAGCGAAGGCGAGGGCGCGTCGCACGGGCACGCCCTACCGGACCGCGGGTTCCAGCAGCTTGATGGAGCCGCGCGTCGCGTCGATCTCAGCGCGCACGCCGACCGGCACCGTGAACTTGTTCTCGATGTGCCCGATCATCGCGCCCTCCCAGGCCGGCACCTTCAGGGGCCGGAGGTGGTCGTTCAGGACCTCTTCCAGGGTCAGCGACCCCTGCCCCTCGCCCGGGAGGCACTTGGTGCACTTCCCGAAGACCACGCCCGCCACCTTGTCCAGCACCCCCGCCAGCTTCAGCTGGGTCAGCATCCGGTCCACGCGGTAGATGCTCTCGTTGGTGTCCTCGAGGAACAGAATCTTCCCGGACCAGTCCGGCAGATACGGCGACCCGAGCATGGCGGTGAGCACTGTCAGGTTCCCGCCGACCAGTACCCCCGCGGCGACGCCCGGAGTGATGGTCCGGATCCGGTCCTCGGTGACCACCAGGCCCTTGCCGATCACGGCGGGGTTGGTCAGGGTGACGGCCTCAGCGTTGAACAGTACCCGGCGGACATAGTCCAGGGAGTAGGGGTTCCAGGTGGAGGTGCCCACGGGTCCGTGGAAGGTGATGAGGCCGGTCTTGGCGTAGATCGCGGTGAGCAGGGAGGTGATGTCGCTGTAGCCGAGCAGGATCTTCGGATGGGCCGCAATCAGGGGGTAGTCGAGCAGGGGCAGCAGGCGGTTGCAGCCCCACCCGCCGCGGATGCACAGGATGGCGTCCACGGAGTCATCGCCGAACATCATGTTCAGGTCCGCGGCCCGGTCCGCATCCGTCCCGCCCAGGTAGCCGTAGCGGTCGAGCACATGCTTGCCGAGCTTCGGCTTCAGGCCCAGGGCCCGGAGGGTCTCCTGGAGGATCTCGAGCTCCTCCGTGAGCCAGGTGGCGCTGGCCGGGCTCACCAGCCCCACCGTGGCCCCGGGCACCAGTCGCCGGGGCCGGACCGACGAGGCGGAGGCCGCGGCCCCCAGTAGCTCGGGGGCGACCTGGGTCGAGAGGGCCGCAAGCAGGGTGGCCTGCAGGAAGGAGCGGCGGTTCTGAGTCATGGAAGCTCCCGGAAGCTGGTAGTGGAACACGGCGCCTTTCACCGAGGCAAATCCGGAGGAGAGGCAGACGCCTGGTGAATTTTTTGGGGTGGGATGAGATTGCCCAGAATCAAAAGACTCGCACCTGAATAATAATGATCCATGTCCTCCCACCCCGTACCGGATCCCAAGGATCAGCCGACGGCCATTCTCGGAGAAGGTCTTGACCTGAAACCGGTCTTGCGGTCCTCAAGCATCCCCGCCGCCCTGCTCGCCTGGGACCGCTACGAGGTGTTCGAGGTGCTGGGCCAGGGCGGCATGGCGAAGGTCTACCGGGCCCGGGACCGAAAGCTGAACCGGATGGTGGCCCTGAAGTTCATCCGCGAGGAGCACCAGGGCAGCGGCCGCCTCCTGACCCTGGAGGCCCAGCTCCAGGCCAGCCTGGACCACGAGAACATCGTCAAGGTCTATGAGACCGGCACCTTCGACGGCCTGCCCTTCATCGCCATGCAGCTGGTGCAGGGCGAGACGCTGGACCGGGTGTGCACCAACGACCTCCGCGCCCGGGTGGGGCTCCTGGTCCAGATCGCCCTGGCCCTGGACGCAGCCCACCGGCAGGGCATGGTGCACCGGGACCTGAAGCCCACGAACATCATGGTGGAGGCCGTGGACGGGCGGCTGAAGCCCTACCTCATGGACTTCGGGCTGGCGCGGCTCACCAACGTGGCCGGGCAGACGAGGGCCACATCCATCGTCGGCACCCTGGCCTACATGTCCCCGGAGCAGGCCGAGGGAAACTGCCCCCTGGACATCCGCACGGACGTCCACGGTCTGGGCACGCTCCTCTACGAGTTCCTCTGCGGCCACCCCCCTTTCATGCAGGAGTCGTCCTCCCACGTGGAGATCATTCGCCGCCTGCTGGAGGAGGAAGCGACCCCACCCAGCCGCCACCACCCCGAGGTGCCCCGCGACCTGGAGATCATCGCCCTGAAGTGCCTGGAGAAGCAGCCGGAGCGCCGCTATGCCACGGCCGCGGCGTTGGCCGAGGACCTGCAGTGCTGGCTGGAGGGGCGGCCCATCCAGGCCCGCCGCACCAGCCTGCTGGAGCGCCACTTCAAAGCCATCCTGCGCCTGCGGAAGAACCGCCAGGCCTGGCTCACCACCCAGGCCGCAGGCCTGACCATCCTCTGCCTGCTCGGGATGGGAGCCTGGACCCTCTGGCGCGCGCGGCAGCGGGCGGACTTCGTGGCCCAGATGGGCATGACCCTGATCCGGCTCGAGGAGGTCGTGCAGGCCTCGGAGATGGGACCGCTCCACGACACGCGCTCAGACCGCCGCCAGGTCAATGAGTTGTTGAACCTCGTCCGCACCGACGCCGCCCGCTACGGAGCCACCACCCGGGCCCCCCTGGCCTATGCCCTGGGGCGGTTCCACCTGGCGCTCCACGACTACGAAGCGGCCCTGGAGGACCTGCAGGATGCCTGGGACCAGGGCTTCCGGAACCCGGAGTCCGCCGAGGGTCTCGGCATGGCCCTGGGCGAGGTCTACCGGCTCCGCCGCCAGGCCCTGGAGCAGATCAAGGATCCCCAGCGCCGCAAGGCCCAAGAGGCACGGCTGCAAAAGACCCTCCAGGAGCCCGCCCTGGCCTACCTCTCTCAGGCGCAGGGGGGACGACCCGAGGATCAGGGCTACCGCGCCGCCCTGGCCGATGCCTTCGCCTGGCGCCACGCGGCGGTGCTCCAGCGCACGGAGCACCTGCTCAAGAATGCGCCCCTCGGCTACCGTTTCCTCAAGCTCCGGGCCAGTGCGGAGATGGGGCTCGCCAACCAGGCCATTGAAAAGGGGGATAATTCCGAGGCGCAAGTGCGCGTGCACAGCGCCTGCCAGGACCTCCGCCAAGCCCTGGACATCGCCCGCAGCGACAAGGAGAGCTGGCTCAACCTGGCCCGGGCGGCGGACCGGCTCCTCTACCTGAACTCTTTCGTGAACGAAAACCCCCAGGAGAGCTACGCCTTCGGCATGGAGGCCTGTGCCAAAGCCCGAAGCCTCGATCCCGAGGACTCGGAGCCGTTCATCCTCGAGGCGGACCTCATCCGCAGCCTGGCGCGAGCGACAGAGGCCAAGGGCACCGACTCCAGCGGCCGCTTCCTGGAGGCCATCACCCACCTGGATGAGGCCCTGAAGCTTGCCCCGGACAACTTGGAAGCGCGCCGGAAGCTTGGCCTGCTCTACTGGAGCCTCGCCAACCTCGCTGTGGACCGCCAGCAGCCCTGCCAGGACCTGCTGGCCAAAGCTGAAACCGAGCTGCGCCGGGTGCTGGCCCAGCGCCCGGGCGACGTGCTCGCGGTGGCCATCCTGCTTGATGTGATCTTCGACCAGTGCCAGGACCGGGACCGGCGGGGCGAGGATGTGCTGCCCACCCTCGACCAGGCCTTCCTGGTGTTCAAGAAGAGCCTTGAGCTGGAGCCCGCCAACGGCCGGATCCAGAACGTGGGCGTGATCCTCTGCGGCCAGCGCGCCCTCATCCGGGGGATCAGGGGCCTGGACCCCCTGCCGGACCTCAACGAGGGCATCGCCCTGGCGGAGGAGGTCATCAACCGGAACCGCGCCTACGCTTCGGCCATCGGCAACCGCTCGCTGCTGCTGCGCATGCGGGCCGAGCACAAGTGGCGCATCGGCGTCCCCTTTGAAGCCGACCTCCAGGAGGCCATCGAGACCGCCCAGCGGGGCCTGAAGATCCGCGGGACCAACGAGATCATCATCAACCTGGGGATGGCCCAGGCCTTGCGGGGCGCCCTGCGGGCCCGGGTCGGCGGGGATCCGCACCGGGACGTCGCGGACGCCCTGGAGCGCTTCGACCAGGCCCAGAAGCAGGACCCCATGAACCCGAACGTCCACTACTACAAGCTGGACGCCCGGATCACGGAGGCGACCTGGCTGCTCCAGCAGGGCCGGAGCGCCGCCGAGGTGCTGCGGGCCTGCCGCCGGGACCTGGACCGCGTGCGACCCATGGCTCCGGAGGCCCCGGACCTGCTCGTAGATCAGGCCAAGGTGCTCGAGTTGGAGGGCGTGGAGGCGGCCCGCATCGGGGGCACGCCGGCCGCCTTCCTTAAACGAGCGCTGAGCAGCCTCGAGCCTTTCGAGAAGCAGGCCGTGCAGATACCTGAGCACAAAGCGCTCCGGGCCCGCCTCCTCCGGCGCCTCGCGGACTGCGAGCACGGCCCCGCTGCCGAGCAACTCCGGGAACAGGCCCGCGTCCTCCTCATCCGGGCCTTGGCCGAGAATCCCTACCTTACAGCCGAATACGGCAGTGGCGCCGGCCCGGCGCGTTAGGAACTGGAACGAAATAAGCTCAGGGCGCTGCGAACAGCATGGTCACGTGGAGGGCGTCGTCCTCGCGGGTGACGCTCACGTTGTCGCAGCACTTCTTCGCCAGGGCCACCATCTTCTCGTTCTGGGGCAGGATCTCCGCCACGAACCCGCGCACGCCCCGGGTCATGGCGTGGGCCACCATGTGGGACTGCAGCACCGTGCCCAGGCCCGTGCCCTGCCAGGCGGGGTCCACCATGAAGGCGGTCTCCGCGAGGTTGCTCGACAGGTTCAGGAAGTAGCAGCACTGGGCCACCACGCACTCGTTCTCCCGCTCGCCGGTGACCGCCACGAAGGCCACCTCGCTCTCGAAGTTGAGGTTGCACAGGCGCTGCACCTCGTCGCTGGAGAGGGCCAGCACCCGGCGGAAGAAGCGGGTGTAGACGTCGTCCTTCGACAGGTGGTGGAAGAGGCCCCGGATGGCGTCGCCGTCGCTGGCCTTGGCGGGACGCAGCATCACCTGGCGGCCGCCCTTGAGGGTGTAGGTGCGCTCCTCCTCCACGGGATAGCTGCGCAGGTTCTCCAGGCGCTGGTCCGCGGGCAGGTAGCCCAGCTGCTTGGCCTCCTCCATGAGCCAGGGCCGGAACTTGGGATGGGCCAGCTCGATGAGGGCGATGGTCCGCTCCCGGATGGACTTCCCGAAGAGGTAGGCGATGCCGTATTCGGTGATGACGTAGTGGACGTCCGTGCGGGCGATGCTCACGCCCTCCCCCGCCAGCAGCTGGGGCCGGATGCGCGACATCGACGCGTCATCGTTGGTGGAGGAGAGGCAGACGATGGGCTTGCCGCCGGGGGAGCGTGCGGCGCCCCGGAGGAAGGCCGACTGGGTCTCTAATCCCCCGTAGAACTCGCCGTCGAGCTGGTCCGTGCAGACCTGGCCCGTGAGGTCCATGGTGAAGGCCTGGGTGATGGCCACCATGCGGGTCTGGGCCGCGATGGTGAAGGGATCGCAGACGATCTGGATGGGCTGGAGTGAGAACAGGGGATTGCGGTGGACCAGGTCGTAGAGGCGCCGGGTGCCAAGCAGGAAGCTGGCCACGATGCGGGACCGGGCCAGGGACTTCTGCTTGCCGGTGAGGATCCCCTTCTCCAACAGGGGGATGACGGAGTCCGTGATCACCGCCGAGTGGATGCCCAGGTCCTTGCGGTCACCGAGGTATTTCAGCGCCTGCTCGGGGATGCGCCCGATGCCGATCTGGAGCGTGGAGCCATCGTCGATGATCCCCGCGATGTACTGGGCGATGCGCTCCACCACCGCGCCCTTGGTGACCGGGTGGCGGTATTCGATCACCGGGGTGTCCACGGGCACCAGCGCGTCGATCTCGCTCACATGGAGCGTGGTGTCCCCCATGGTCCAGGGCATGGCCGGGTTCACTTCCGCCAGGATCAACTTGGCCTTCTCCACAGCTGCGGACACCACATCCACGGAGACGCCGAGGCTGACGTAGCCAAACTCGTCGGGCGGGGTGACCTGGATGAGGGCCACGTCCACGGGGATGCGGCCCCGCTTGATGAGCTCGGGCACCAGGGCGAGCGAGATGGGCACATATTCAGCGAGGCCCTGGCGGATGGCGGCCCGCATGTCGGAGCCCACGTAGAAGCTGCGGTGCCGGAACCGCGTGGTGCAGCGGCCCTCGGCATCGTGGGGCACCGTGTCGGTGGTGATGAAGTGCAGCAACTCCAGGTCCGCGGGCGGCCGCTTCATGGTCTCCAGTGCGGCCACCAGGGCCCGCGGGCTGGCGCAGGCGGTGCCCAGGAAGACCCGCTGGCCCGGCTGGATGCGGGCCACGGCCTCCTCGGCCGTGCAGACCTTGCTGGCGTAGCGCTCGAGACTGGGCAGCAGGTTCGGCTGGGTCATGGCGGCTCTCGCAGGAAAGACTCACGCGCCAACTGTGGCGCGGGAGGTAAAAAGCAGGCATTGGAAAGGAGTCTGGCGCCTATTCTGTGGTGCTTCGTCCCTGGCGCATAGAGGCAATTCCGGGGCGCTATGATGTCCGCACGGAGGTCCGAGTGGCCAGATCGTCCATCGTGGTGCTGAGCGGGGCTGGGATCTGTCCCGGCGGCGGCATCATGGCGGCCCACGCCGGGGACTCGCTCTGGGAGCGCCAGCTCCTGGAGGAAGTGACCGTGCCCATGGCCTACCGGCAGGATCCCCTGCGCATCCAGGGCTTCTACAACGCCCGGCGGCGGCGCCTCGCGGACTTGGAACCCAGCGCTGCACACGTGGCCCTGGCCCGGCTGGAGACGGCCTGGCCCGGAGACTTCCTGCTGGTGACGACGAACGTGGACGATCTGCACGAGCGGGCGGGCAGCCGGGCCCCGATCCACCTCTTCGGCGAGCTGCTCAAGGCCCGTTGCACCGAGTGCCATCACGTGCACCCCTGGGCGGAGGACCTCGACTTCAGTTCCTGCTGCCCCTCCTGCGCCACCCTGGGCCAGCTGCGGCCAAATATCGTCTGGTACGGCGAGCCCCCTCTGGAGATGCAGCGGGTCCATGCCACTCTCGCCCAGTGCACCTGCTTCCTGGCCCTTGGGACCCCGGGGTACCTCCACCCGGCAGCGGGTTTTCGGGAGGACGTGCCCCCCTCGGCCCGCACCCTGGTGCTGGGCGCGGAGCCGGCAGAGGAGTCCGACGGCTTCCGGGAGCACCGCGTCGGCCCCGCGGACAGCGAGGTGACCGACCTCGTGGCGGAACTGCTGGCGGAGCAGGAGAGCTAGCCGCCTGCAGCCGGTACCCCGGAATCCGCTATTGGGCCATCGGGTTCACCCTTCCCGCCGGGACCGGGGGACAGGGCGTGATCCGGGCCCTAACCTCTCCCCTGCGGCGGGCGGTTTCCTTTCGCCGCGACGGGAGGTCTCATGAGAATGGGTGCTGCCAGCGTGATCATCATCCTGGGCCTCGCGGCTGGCGCCGCCTGGGCCCGAGGGGATCGGCAGCCCCCGCCGCGACCCGCGGGCGGCCCAGAGCGCCGTCCCCCCAGGGAGGGACAGGGCGGCGGCTACAGCCTGGAACAGGCCCTGTCGGACCGCGCCCAGCTGCACACCATCGCCTTCAGCGGCCTGGCCTTCCTCACGGGGGAACCGGGCGCCTCCAGCTTCATCCCGCCGGGCAAGGTCGCGGACTTCTTCGGCTTCCAATATCTGCGCGACATCGACGCCGCGGGCAAGGGACACAACCCCATGTTCCTGGATCGCATCGCCGGGAATGTGATGCGCCTGCTGAGCACCCCCCAGCGCCGCATCTTCGAGCAGGCCGCCCGGGAAGAGGCCGCGCAGCTGGAGGCCATCGCCCGCTTCCGCCTGCCCCTGGTGGCCGCCTTCCACCAGGACCTGGCAGGCCGCCTGCCCGCGGGCTGCAGGGGGCTGGATCGCCTCGCGGTGCGGGCCTACGTGGCCGACCTGTTCGAGCTGGACGCGCGCCTTGCCTGGCACCGCGCCAGGGCCTTCGGCGCCGTGGCCCAGTCCCTCAGCGACACCCAGTGGCGGACCCTCGGCGCCTGGAAGTTCGGCGACTTCCGCACCTGGCCCGAGGTGGACCGGGAAGCCCTCCGGGACCTGCGCCCCCGCGCCGCCACCAAGCTGGAGAGCGTCGCCTACATGACCCTGGCCAGCGAGTTCTTCAGCTGGGTGGCGGGCTCGGTGGAGGCCGATACCTACTTCTGCCCCGAGCGCCACGGCACCTACTTCGGGGGCTTCTACTTCAAGGACCTGCCCGCCATGGGCCAAAAGGACTTCGACATCTCCACGAGCCTGACGGGCGACTCGGGGGAGGCCTTCCTGGCGGCCCTGACCCCCGCGCAGCGAGCCCGCATGGAGGCCCTGCCGGACCAGCAGCGCGAGCTGCTGCGGGGCATCGTGACGGTGCGCCGAGCCATCGCGGGCAAGCTGCGCACCTTCCAGACGGGAGCCGGACCCACCGAGACGGAGCTTCGGGCCCTGGGCCGCCGTTACGGCGAGCTGGATGGCGAGCTGGCCTACCTCTACGCCAGCACCTTCGCGGCCATCGGTCGCTCGGCAGACGCCCCGCAGCTGGCTCGCCTCCGGTCCCTGCGCGGCCAGCCGAGCCGGGAAGCCGGCACCGCCTTCCTGTACTCGGACCGAATTCCCATGCCCCAGTGGCCCGATGCGTCCTTCCTCCTGGGCGGCCGGCGCTGAGCGCCGCCCTCCAGCCTCCCGTTCCCCTTCTGAAGGAGATCCCCCATGCACCCCTCATTCCTACTCTTCCCGCTGCTGGCCGCGCTGCCCCAGAGCCCGGAAGCTTCCTCCCCTCGCCCGCGCCCCATCTCGCCCATCCTGCTGGCCCTGGACCTCAACGGCGACGGCATCCTCGACGCCGGTGAGCTGGCCGCCGCTTCCCAGTCCCTGCTGAAGCTCGACAAGAACGGGGACGGCCAGCTGACGCCGGACGAGTATCGCCCGCCCCGCCCCGACGGCCAGACTTCGACCGCGCCCCCGCCCAGGCCCGCGAGTCAGGCCCGGGAGGCCCGCCCCCTGGAGCGCCCACGGCCGCCCCTGGACGCGGCCCTCGATGAGGACGGCGACGAGATCATCAGCGCCGCAGAGATTGCCCGCGCACCGCTGCTGCTCAAGAAGCTGGACCGCAACGGGGACGGCCGGCTGACGCCGGACGAGTACCAGCCGACGCCGCAGACGGGTCAGCCATCGAAGGCTGACAGACCGTAAAAGCACCAGCGGCAGGCAGGGGGTATGCGGGTCTGCACGCCTAATCGCTTGCCCGATCCCGAGCACCCCCCAACACTTGGCTCCAGGGTCTGCCCTCGACGCGGCGCCCCCTGGAGCCTTGCCATGGACACCCGGAACAGCGGATTCAACACCAAGCTCGTGCACGCGGGCATTCCCGACGACGCCCACGGCAGCGTGGTGACCCCCATCTACCAGACCTCCACCTTCGCCTTCCGCGATGCCCAGCAGGGCGCCAACCGCTTCGCGGGGACCGAGGGCGGCTACATCTACACCCGCATCGGCAACCCCACCACTGTGGCCCTGGAGGAGAACGTCGCTCAGCTCGAAAACGGCTTCGGCGCCACGGCCATGGCCAGCGGCATGGGCGCGGTCAGCACGGTCTACCTGGCCCTGCTCAGTTCCGGGGATCACATCGTCAGCACCGACTCGGTCTACGGCCCCAGTCGCGGCCTCATGGAGAAGCACATGAGCCGCTTCGGCGTGGCCTCCATCTACGTGGACACGTCGGACCTGGAGCACCTGCGCAAGGCGCTGCGGCCGAACACCAAGCTGGTCTACATCGAGTCACCCTCGAACCCCGCCATGTCCGTGACGGACATTCAGGCCGCGGCCGAGCTGGCCCACGCCGCGGGAGCCCTCCTGGTGGTGGACAACACCTTCGCCAGCCCGCACCTGCAGAAGCCCCTGGATCTCGGCGCCGACGTGGTGCTGCACTCCGTCACCAAGTTCATCAACGGCCACGCCGACGTCGTGGGCGGCATCGTGGTCTCAAAGACCGAGGCGCTGCACAAGCAGATCCGGGCCATGCTGATCAACCTCGGCGCCAACATGGATCCCCACCAGGCCTACCTGGTCAGCCGCGGCCTGAAGACCCTCGCCCTGCGCGTGGAGCGCGCCGAGCAGAACACCCATCAGGTGGCCCCCTGGCTGGAGGCCCGGCCCGAGGTGGCCTGGGTGCGCTACATCGGCCTGCCCAGCCATCCCCAGCACGCCCTGGCCACGCGCCAGATGACGGGCTACGGCTCGATGATCTCCTTCGAGCTGAAGGGCGGCACGGAAGCCGGCCGCATCCTCATGGACAACGTGCACCTGGCGGGCCTGGCCGTCTCCCTGGGCGGCGTCGAGACCCTCATCAGCCATCCCGCCTCCATGACCCACGCCAGCATGCCCCGGGAAGCCCGGCTGGCGGCGGGCATCACGGATGGCCTGGTGCGCCTCTCCATCGGCATCGAGGACGTGGCGGACATTCTGGCGGACCTGGACCTGGCGCTCCGCCGCACCACGAGCGCCTGACTGCCATTTAATAAAAACAAAAACTAGCCACCGATTAAAAGCTGATAAAGAAAGATCTAAAAGATGTTGACATTGGCTTTCCTGATTATCGGCCAGACTCCGCTAAAAAGACGCTCCACGAAGGACACGAAGACGCCCTGCGGGCGTAGGAAGCACACGAATGCGCCCGGGCTCACCCCGGGCATCCCCAAGGGGGCGGCGGCTGGCTGCGGCCCCAAATAGCCGTCCCAGCCGCCGCCCCCTTGGCCGGTCGCACGCGACCGGGGGCCCCAGGCCCGGATGCCCTGTCGGCGCGATGACTGCGCCTTCGTGCCCTTTGGGCCAGCTCTTCGTGTCCTTTGTGGAGA
>CAIOFF010000002.1 GCA_903857495.1 uncultured Holophagaceae bacterium
CGCCAGACCCGATTTCCCCATAACGGTCTGCTCGGCCCTCGCCGCTACGGGCTTGTTCAACATCGCATTTTGCCGGTGGGCACCGCCGCGCCGACCCACCCCATCAACCCGGTCCCGCCACCGACGAAATGCTCACTGTTTTCTTTCCCCCCCCAGCGCCTGCAGCCTGGAACTTGTCATACCAGTTTCAGGCTGCGGAAGGTGTCAGGCGCCCTTGGCCCAGGGCAGCAGCAGGCTGAAGCGGCTGCCGGGGCCCAGGGGCTCGTAGCGGGTGTCGCCCTGGTGGTCCTGGGCGATGCGGCGGACGATGGCCAGGCCCAGGCCCGTGCCCTTGCGCTTGGTGGAGAAGTAGGGCTCGAAGAGCCGCTCGCGGTCGGCCTCGGGCACGCCGGTGCCAGCGTCCTCCACGTCGTAGCGCAGAAAGCCGCCCTGGATGGCCAGGGAGAGCCGCACCGGGCCCTTGCCCTCCACCGCCGCCACGGCGTTGTCCACGTAGTTGATGAGGGCCCGCTTCACCATGTCGCCGTCCCAGACCGCGGCCACGGGAGCTTCGGGCAGGCGCAGGTCCCACTGGATCTCGGGGTGGTTCGGCCCGTAGAGCGCCGCCACCTGGCGTAGCAGCTCCGCGGGGTCGCAGGGCGCGAACTGGGGCACGGGCAGCCGGGCGAAGCGGGTGAAGCTGTCCACCAGCCGCGACAGGCTGGCCACCTCCGTCAGGATGGTCTCGGCCCCTTCCTGCACGGCGGCGGCATCGAGCCGGCCGTCGCGGTGGCGGCGAAGCAGGCGCTGGGCCGTGAGCTGGATGGGCGTGAGGGGGTTCTTCACCTCGTGGGCCATGCGCCGGGCCACCTCCTGCCAGGCGGCCCGCTTCTCGGCCTGGGCCAGCAGGGACAGGTCCTCCAGCACCGCCAGCACGCCGCCGCCCTGTAGGGGCTCGAGGATGGCGCGCACGGGCCGGCCCTCGCCCTCGCCGCCCAGGCGGAATTCCTCCTGCACACCGCGCCGGGCCTCGAGCACCGACTTGAGCAGCTCCGGCAGCCGACCCAGGCGCGGCAGGGTCGCCACGGCGGCCCAACAGACGTCTGTGGGATCGACGCCGTCCAGGCCCAGCCAGGTGCGCGCCGCGGCGTTGAAGGTGCGCAGCTCGCCATCCGGCCGCCAGGTAATGACACCCACGGGCAGCGCCGCCAGGATCTGGTCCAGGTAGGCCCGCTGCTGCTCGATGCGGCTGGCCTGGGTCTCGATGGCCGCGCGGTTGGTCTTGAGGTCGCGGGTCATGGCGTTGAAGGTGCGGGCCAGGAAGGCCAGCTCGTCCTCGCCCAGCTCCGGCAGCTGCACCTCCAGGTCGCCGGAGCCCACGCGCTGAGCGGCCTTGGCCAGGGCGCGGATGGGCTCGCTGAGGGACTTGGCCAGGGCCAGGCCCGACCACACCGCGTAGAACAGCGTGAGCATGGTCAGGAACAGGAAGGTGCTCTGGGGGAGGGTCTCCAGCGTGGCGCGGTTGGCGCGGATCTGCTGGCTCTCCTTGAAGCGCTGCTCTAGGGCCAGCACCCGGTCCAGGGTGTCCCGGGGCATGAAGACGCCCACAGCCCAGACGCCATCACCCCGCGGCACGGTGCGCAGGAGCCAGAGGCCGTCCCGGCTCTCCAGGTGGGACTCGTCACTCAGGGCCGACAGGTCCGGCGGCGGCAGCCCGGCACCCAGGTCCAGGGATCGGAGGCCGTTCTCGCCGCGCTTGCCCAGGAGACCCACCAGATCCAGCCCCGTGGCCTCGCGGATGACCTGGGGGTCGGCGGAAGCGGAGGCCTGGAGCCGCGAGACCCCGAAGGTGAGGCGCGCCCTGGCCGCATCCCGCAGATCCCCTGCGGCCTTGTGACCATCCCGGATGGCCACCTCGGTCTCGGGACTGAACCAGCGCTCCACGTTCTTGTTGATGAAGTTCCGGCCCACCAGGAAGAGGATCAGGCTCGGCACGATGCCCACCACGAAGAGCGTCAGCACCATGCGGGTGCGCAGGCGGGAGCCGAGGATGCCCATCTTCCGCTCGAAGTACAGCTTCGCGACGCTGCGCGCCACGATGAAGCAGAGGGTGCCGATGGCCAGCACGTTCAGCAGGCCCAGAGCCACCAGGGCCCAGCGGGACGGCGCGTCCAGGCCACCCTCGGCGATGCGGTTGCCCAGGGTCTTGTAGAGCAGGATGATCATGATGATCAGCACAACCAGTCCCGCGGCCACATAGAGGCGCGTGAGCTCGGGGTGGCGCTTCGGCTGCGGGGAAGCCATGGTCAGCAGGCTATCCTGGAACGGCCCCCATGGGCAGGCGGAAGCGGATGGCGACGTTAAGTGCGGAGGCGGTGCGGCGGAAGTTCCTGGCGGGTTTCATCCCCGACAGCGGGCTGCCCAGCTGCGATCCACCGCCACCCGACGCGGCCTGGGACACGGTCGAAACCAACCAGGGTGCCTACCCGCGCCTGTCTCTCGAGTTCTGGACCTCGAAGCAGCGCCAGGCCGCGAACCTGCACGAGATCAGCTACCGCGCCTGCTACAAGCCCCAGCTGCCCCGCCACTTCATCAAGCGGCTGACGCAGCCGGGAGAACGGGTCTACGATCCCTTCAGCGGGCGCGGCACCACGATCCTCGAGGCTGCCCTGCTGGGACGCCGGGTGGCGGCCAACGACGTCAATCCCCTGTCGCGGATGCTGGCGGAGCCGCGCCTCCAGCCCCCGGATCCGGCCGCTGTGGCCGCGCGGCTGAGAGAGATCCCCCGCACGGGCCGCGCCGACGGACTGGACCTGACGATGTTCTTCCACCCGGACACGGAAGCCGAGATCCGCGGCCTCCGGGACTGGTGCCTGGACCGCGCCGCCGCAGGCACGCTGGACGCCCTGGACACCTGGATCCGCATGGTGACCACCAACCGCCTCACCGGCCACAGCCCCGGCTTCTTCTCGGTCTACACCCTGCCCCCCAACCAGGCCCTCACCGCCGAGAAGCAGCTGCAGATCAACGCCAGGCGCCAGCAGAGCCCCACCTATCGGGACACCCACACGCTGATCCTGAAGAAGACGAAGCAGCTGCTCGCCGGCCTGGAGCCTGCGCAATGGCAGCACCTGGCCGAGGCCAGCCGGGATTCGGTGTTCCTCTCGGGGGACGCCCGGCGGACGCCCGGCCTGGCCGATGCCAGTGTGGCCCTCACTGTCACCTCGCCGCCTTTCCTGGACGTGGTGGATTACAGCGCCGACAACTGGCTGCGCTGCTGGTTCGCGGGTCTGGACGCCGCCGCCATCGGCCGCGGCATCAGCACGCCCCGCACCGTTGAAGCCTGGTCCGGGACCATGGCCGAGGTCTTCGCGGAGCTGCACCGCGTCACCCGGCCTGGCGGCTTCGTGGCCTTCGAGGTGGGCGAGGTGCGCCGCGGCAAGCTCCGGCTGGACGAGGTGGTGCTGCCCCTGGGCCTGGCCGCAGGCTTTCGCGCCCACGGCGTCCTGGTGAACACCCAGACCTTCACCAAGACCGCCCACATCTGGGGCGTCGGCAACAACGACAAAGGCACCAACAGCAACCGCGTGGTGCTGTTCGAGCGCTAGACCAGGGCGTCCTTCGGCGCAGCGCACCGCTTTGCCCCCCGCACACGGCCGGTGGCCTGCACGCGGAGGTGGGAGGCCTGGTGGCCTTCGCTGCGCAGGGCCAGGGCATCGAAGCGCACGGAGGCCAGGTAGTCACTCAGGACCTGGGTGGCGTCCACCCAGACGGACTGCACCGGGCAGCTGGCCGCCAGGGGACAGACGCGCCGGTCGCTCACGCAGTGGTTGAGCGCCATGCTGCCTTCCGTGGCCTCCACCACCTCGCCCAGGGAGATGTCACCCGCGGGCCGGGCCAGGCTCACACCGCCCCCGGAGCCCCGGGAGGTCATGAGGATGCCCGCCTTCACCAGGTCGCCCACGATGCGCCGCACGAAGTCCAGGGGCAGCATCCGGTGCTTGGCGAT
Source organism: uncultured Holophagaceae bacterium (assembly GCA_903857495.1). Lineage (GTDB taxonomy): Bacteria > Acidobacteriota > Holophagae > Holophagales > Holophagaceae > Geothrix. The sequence goes on from CAIOFF010000002.1 coordinate 3,989, forward strand.
GTCCGCGAGGGGCACCCGGGCGCCGGGGGCCAGGCAGGCCAGGTGCAGCACCACACGGGCGGCGTAATCGGTCTGGCGGGAGATGCCGAGCATGGGGGACCACCTGGAAGCCCAAATATGAGTTCTGCCGTGCTATTGGTCAACTACCTTGCAACCAAAAGGTCCTCAATGGACCGCCGGAGCCACCCGCTGGTAGAGGGCCGCGTCCTCGCCATCCGGGTAGTAGCCGGGACGCAGGCCGATCGGCTTCCACCCGCAGGCCCAGTAGAGGCCGATGGCCGGGGCGTTGGAGGCACGCACTTCCAGAAACAGCTCAGGCATGCCCGCCTCTGCCAGGTCCCGCTGGCAGGCCTCCAGCAGCTTCCGACCCCGGCCCTGCCCCCGGGCCTCGGGGGACACCGCAATGCGCAGCAGCTCGGCCTCCCCGGCGGCCTGGATGCAGGCCCAGCGGGCGAAGGCCAGCTCCGGGATCAGCCACACCACCTCATGGTCGGTCGGGGCCTTCCAGGGCGTGCCGAAGGCCGTGCGGTCCAGCCGGGTCACCCAGGCCGGCAGCGGCTCCCCTGCTTCCAGGCGCCAGACGCCGGGGGTGAGCCCCTCCTTCATCGGGCCACGCCGCGGCGCAGGGCCTCGGGCAGCGAGGCGGCGGCCAGGGGGAAGTTCAGCTCCGCGTCCGTCTCCCGCAGGTAGAAGGGCACCAGGGGCGCTTCCGGCGGCCCCAGGGCCGCGCGGCGCGCCAGGGCCACCAGCCCTGCCAGGGTGGCCTCGCCCTCGTCCGGCAGGACCACCCGGCGGCCCGGCAATACCGCATCGACCCGGGGCGTGAAGGCCTCCGGAGCCCACCAGGCCTCGGCGCCCACCCAGGCGGGCAGCTCGGCCAGGGGATGCTTGGCGGCGATGGTGGTCGGCCCGGCCTCCCAGCGCTGGTGGAAGGCCTCGCCCCGCTGGCCGTCCAGCAGGACCCAGGCGGGGCTGGTCACCCCGGCCTGGCGCAGCGCCTCGGCCCGCAGGGCGAAGGCCGAGAAGCCCCAGGTAGGCAGGCCCGTGACGCCGAACCCCTCGGCCGTGGCGACCCCGATGCGCAGGCTGGTGAAGCCGCCGGGCCCCAGGCAGGCCGCCACGCCGGTGAGCTCCGCCGGGACCGCGCCCGCTTCGGCCATGAGGGCGTCCAGGGCAGGCAGCAGGCGCTCGCTGTGCCCCCGCCCCACACCCGACAGGACCCGCCTCACCCAGACCCGGTCCCCCCGGATCAGCGCCAGGTGCAGGATCTCCGTGGTGGTATCGAGGGCGAGCAGCATGGGATCAGTGTGGCAGGGGGCTTTGAGCTGTCAGCTACCAGCTGTCGGCCAAGAAGGTCGCGGCAGGCGTAGGCGCTGGGAAATATATTTTGTTGGCTATCGGCACTTACACCTGGCGCGCCCCGGATAGCCCCAACCCTGGGATGGGCGCCTTGGCTGATAGCCGACAGCCTCCCGAAACGCAGCGCGGCGGCCCTTGGGCCGCC
>CAIOFF010000003.1 GCA_903857495.1 uncultured Holophagaceae bacterium
CAGTATCGGATTCCGACGTATCACGAGGCGAGCTACAAGCCCTTCGTGATCAGCGCCCTCATGTTCCTCACGCGGCTGAAGGATCCGGGCGCCAAGCTCGAGCAGATCATCCAGCGCGCCCAGAGCCTCAGCCTGTAAACCACTCTGAACCGAACCCCTGAACGCAGGAGTCCTGATGTCCCGTACCGTCGTCATCGCCATTGGTGGTAATTCCCTCATTTCCGACAATGACCACCGGACCGTGTCCGATCAGTACAGCGCCGCCGCTGAGACTTGTGGGCACATCGCCGACATGTTTCAGGAGTCGGACCTGCGGTTGGTGGTGACGCACGGTAACGGGCCCCAGGTGGGCTTCATCCTGCGGCGCTCGGAGATTGCAGCCCCGGAGCTGCACATGGTTCCGCTCGACAGCTGTGTTGCCGACACGCAGGGCGCCCTGGGCTACCACCTGCAGTGCGCCCTCTACAACGAGTTCAAGCAGCGGGGCATCGGGCGCACTGCGGCTACGGTGGTGACCCAGGTGCTGGTGGACGCGAAGGATCCCGCCTTCGCGCAGCCCAACAAGCCCATCGGCTCTTTCATGAGCGCCGAGCAGGCCCAGGGGCACCGGGAGAAGGATGGCTGGGAGCTGGTGGAGGACTCCGGACGCGGCTGGCGCCGCGTGGTGGCCTCGCCTGCGCCTCAGCGTGTGCTGGAGCTGGGGGTCGTGAAGACCCTGCTCGATGCAGGCATCGTGGTGGTGGCCTGCGGCGGCGGCGGCATTGCGGTCGTGGAGGACCCGGGGGGGAAGATCCACGGTGCCGCCGCCGTCATCGACAAGGACCTGGCCAGCAGCCTGCTCGCCACGCAGCTGGGCGCCGACCTGCTGGTCATCTCCACCGCGGTGGAGAAGGTCTGCCTGAACTTCGGCCAGCCCACCCAGCGCACCCTGGACACCATCACCCTGGCCGAGGCCAAGCGCTACATCCAGGAAGGCCACTTCAAGCCCGGCAGCATGCTGCCCAAGGTCCAGGCGGTCGTCGACTTCCTGGAGAAGGGCGGCAAGGAAGCCATCATCACCGATCCGTCGCACCTCGGGGCGGCGCTGGCCAACCGGGGCGGCACGCACATCATCCCGTAGTCCAGATCGGCACCACCCCTCCGCCCGCCTCGTTGCCAGGAGATTGAAGATGAACACCACGGTCGCCAAGGAATCCCTGCTGCTGCACAACCCGCTCTTCGATGCGGAGAAGCGGTGGCCCGCGCCGGATCCCGTGGTCTGGTCCTTCCACCGCCGCATGCCCGCCTACCTGGCGACCACGCTCTTCGACTGCCCGGACCTGGCCCGGCAGTACGGGGTGGCGCGGGTGCTGGTGAAGGCGGAGACCCAGCGGCTGGGCCTGCCCAGCTTCAAGATCCTCGGGGCCTCCTGGGCCACCTACCGGGCGCTCTGCGACCACCTCGGCTTCGAGCCGGAGCCTTGGCTGAACATCAATGATCTGGCCCGGCGCATCAGCTACCTCAAACCCTTCGCCCTCGCCGCCGCCACCGACGGCAACCACGGCCGGGCCGTGGCCTTCATGGCGCGCCTGCTGGGCTTCCAGTGCCACATCTTCGTGCCCGCGGGCACGGTGCCGGCCCGCATCCACGCCATCCAGAACGAGGGGGCCACGGTCACCGTGGTGGACGGGGACTACGACGCCGCCGTGGCGCGCTCCGCCGAAGAAGCCAGCGACCGCTGCCTGGTCATCTCCGACACCTCCTGGCCCGGCTACGACGTGACGCCGCGCCGGGTGGTGGAGGGCTACACCACCATCTACATGGAGATCGAGCAGGCCCTACGCTCGGCGGGTCTCCCGGATCCGGACGTGGTCGTGGTGCCCGTGGGCGTCGGCGCGTTCATGAGCGCCACCGTGAGCTACTTCCGCAGCCGTCCCTGGCAGGGGGCCCTCGTGGGTGTCGAGCCCGCGGACGCCAACTGCGTCCAGGCCTCCGCCGCCAAAGGTGAGATGACGGCCGTGCCCGGCCCCCACTCCTCCATCATGGTCGGCCTCAACTGCGGCCTGCCGTCCCCGGTGGCGTGGCCCCGGGTGTCCACCGGCGTGGACTGGATGATCTCCATCGGGGACCACCGCGCCCGGCAGGGCATGCGGGAGCTGGCGGGAGCTGGCGTCGTCGCGGGCGAGACCGGAGCCGCGGCCCTGGGCGCCCTGGCCGCCCTGCATGAAGATGCGTCCACGGCCGAGTTCCGGGAGCGGGGCCTGCTCGGTCCCGACAAGACCCTGCTGCTCATCGTCACCGAGGGCGCCACGGACCGCGGCAACTACCAGGCCGTGGTGGGTCGCCCGCCCGAAGAGGTCGGGACCATCCTCCGGCTGGCGCACTAAGGATCTGTTGGTACCAAGAAGGCCGGGCTTAGCCCGGCCTTCTTGGTGTTGAGGCGACGGTTAGTAGCGGACCTTGTCCGGCTTGGCGTCCCAGGCCTGGAAGACCGTGAGGGCCTCGTCCCGCAGGAGGTTCCGGGTGGGCAGGCTGCGGTCGCTGATGGGCAGGGCCACTTCCCGGTAGAGCCACTGGTCATCGAACTGGATGGCCGCGGCGTCCGCCTGGTTGTTGGCGTACCAGATGCGGTCCAGCCGCGCCCAGTAGATGGCTGAGAGGCACATGGGGCAGGGCTCGCAGCTGGTGTAGATCTCGCAGCCCTTCAGCTCGAAGGTGCCCAGGCGGGAGCAGGCCTCGCGGATGGCTACCACCTCGGCGTGGGCGGTGGGGTCCTGGGTGGAGGTGACACGGTTCCAGCCCTCGGCGACGATCAGTCCCTCCCGGACCACCACGGCGCCGAAGGGGCCGCCCTCGCCAGCCTCCATGTGGATGCGGGAGAGCTCGATGGCGCGGCGCATGAAGGCCTTTGGATCAAGGTCCAGGGTCATGGGAAGGCGGTCCTCCAGGGGGGGGTCGGATGAATTCTAGCGAAGAAGGGCTGCATCCACAAAATTTGGTGCCATTTACGTGATCCTGTTCCCGCCAGGGGGAGGGTGCCGAGGGTGGCAGCCTTCAGGTGACCGTGAGGGGGCGCCAGCCATCAACATCCATCCCTGAAACAGCCAATTAAATTAATTGGGTTTCTATGGGTGTGAGCAGAGGAACTATTTTGTGAAAAAAATTGACTTACCTAGAGAAAAATTTTATGATCAAACCCATTCTGGCACCAGTCTTATTCCGAAAAATTCCCGTCGAAGCCCCCCGTCCAGGATCCAGGCCGATTTTTGGCTCAGGCGTCTGAAGACCTCCGTGTCACCATCTGAAGATTCGCCGGGAATGCCCGATGCAAACAGAGACACCCGCAACACCCAGGCTCGAAATCAAGGGAATTCGGAAGGTCTACCCCTCCGTGATCGCCAACGACGGCATTGATCTGACCGTGATGCCCGGCGAGATCCACGCCGTGCTGGGGGAGAACGGCGCGGGGAAGTCCACGCTCATGAAGGTGATCTACGGGGTCATCCGGCCCGATGAGGGTGAGCTCCGCTGGGAAGGGCAGCCGGTCACCATCTCCAGCCCGGGCCATGCGCGGGAGCTGGGCATCGGCATGGTGTTCCAGCACTTCTCCTTGTTCGAGACCCTGTCCGTGGTGCAGAACGTGGCGCTGGCCCTGCCGGGCGAGTTCGACCTGCCGACTCTCTCCAAGCGCATCGAGGAGGTCTCCACCCGCTATGGCTTGCCCGTGGACCCCCGCCGGCTGGTCCACGCCCTCTCCGTGGGCGAGCGGCAGCGTGTGGAGATCATCCGCTGCCTGCTGCAGAATCCCCGCCTGCTGATCCTCGATGAGCCCACCTCGGTGCTCACGCCCCAGGCGGTGCGGAAGCTCTTCGAGACCCTGCGCCAGTTGGCCTCCGAAGGTGTGAGCATCCTCTACATCAGCCACAAGCTCGACGAGATTCAGGAGCTCTGCCACAAGGCCACGGTGCTTCGGAACGGCAAGGTCACAGGGACCTGCACTCCCTCGCAGGAGACGCCCAAGACCATGGCGCGCATGATGATCGGCGAGGACCTGCCGGTCTGCCACCACGGCGAGCCCGGTGACGGCGGCGAGGTGCGGCTGCGGATCGAGCGCCTTTCGCAGCCCACCGAGGACCCCTTCGGCACCCACCTGCACAACATCAACCTCGAGGTGCGGGCGGGCGAGATCGTCGGCATCGCCGGGGTCTCGGGCAATGGCCAGCAGGAGCTGCTGCGGGCGATCTCCGGCGAGGAACCCCTGGCTGATCACCAGGCCGTGCAGATGTGCGGCATGCCGGTGGGTCACTTCAATCCGGCCCGGCGCCGGGGTCTGGGGATGTGCTTCGTGCCTGAGGAGCGCCTGGGGCGGGGGGCCGTCCCGCGCCTGAGCCTCACAGAGAACATCCTCCTCACGGCCTACCGCAAGGGCATGCTGTTCAGCGGCCTCATCCGGTGGGGCGTGGCCAAGAAGTTCGCCGAGGACTGCATCGCCCGCTTCGACGTGAAGTGCGGGGGCGCCAACTCGGAAGCCAAGTCCCTCTCCGGCGGCAACCTCCAGAAGTTCATCGTGGGCCGCGAGATCATGCAGGAGCCCCGGCTGCTGGTGCTGGCCCAGCCCACCTGGGGGGTGGACGTGGGCGCCTCCTCCTTCATCCGGCGGACCCTGCTCGACCTGCGCAACTCGGGCACGGCGATCCTGGTCATCTCCGAGGAGCTGGAAGAGCTGTTCGAGATCTGCGACCGCATCGTGGTGATCGCCAAGGGCACCCTCTCTCCCAGCAAGGTCACGTCGGAGACCGGGGTCGAGGAGATCGGCATCTGGATGAGTGGCATGTGGCCGGACGCCGAGAAACCGGGAGACGCGCCCCATGTGGCTTAAATTCGAGCAGCGGCCTGAGCCCTCCAAGACCATGAGCTACCTGTCACCGCTGCTCGCGGTGGCGCTCATGTTCCTGAGCGGGCTGATCCTCTTCCTGGTCCTGGGCAAGAGTCCCCTCGAAGGCTTCAAGGTCTTCTTCCTGAATCCCATCAAGGACTCCTACGGGATTGCGGAGTTGTTCCTCAAGGCCACCCCCCTGATGCTCTGCGCCGTGGGCCTGTCGGTGGGTTTCAAGGCCAACGTCTGGAACATCGGCGCCGAAGGCCAGCTGCTCATCGGCGCCCTGGTGGGCGGCGGCCTGGCCCTGCACTTTGAAGGCAGCACCAGCCCCTTCCTGCTGCCGGGCATGATCGTGGCGGGAGCCCTGGGAGGCATGGCCTGGGCCGCGATCCCCGCCTTCCTGCGGACGCGGTTCAACGCCAACGAGATCCTCACGAGCCTGATGCTGGTCTACATCGCCGAGCTGCTGGTGTCCTGGCTGGTGCACGGCCCCTGGAAGGACCCGGACGGCTTCAACTTCCCCCAGACCAAGCTGCTGAGCGCCAAGGCCACCCTGCCCATCCTGGTGGAGGGTACCCGGGTGAACGCCGCCCTGCTCCTGGGCATCGGTGCGCTGCTGGTTGGCTGGATCTTCATGAACAAGAGCTTCATGGGCTACCAGATGAAGGTGGCGGGCCAGGCGGAGCACGCGGGCCGCTACGCGGGGTTCTCGGCCAAGCGCTCGGTCTGGATCGGCATGCTGGCGGGCGGTGCCATGGCGGGCATTGCAGGCATCTCCGAGGTCTCCGGACCCATCGGCCAGATCACGGAGCACATCAGCCCGGGCTACGGGTTCGCGGCCATGATCGTGGCCTTCGTGGGCCGCCTGAGTCCCATCGGCATCTTCTTCTCCAGCCTGCTCATGGCGCTCCTCTACATGGGCGGCGAGCAGGCCCAGCAGTATCTCAACCTGCCCTCGTCGATCTCCAAGGTCTTCCAGGGCATGTTGCTGTTCTTCCTCCTTGGATCCGACGTTTTCATCAATTTCCGGCTGCGGCTGGTCCGGCGCAGGAAGTAGGGACCCCCCATGGGACTGAACTTCATCAGCTCGATCCTCTTCGCCACCGTGGTGGCGGGCACGCCCCTCATCATCGTCGCCCTCGGTGAGCTGGTGACCGAGAAGGCGGGCGTCCTCAACCTCGGCGCCGAAGGCACCATGTCCGTGGGCGCCGTGGCGGCCTTCGCCGTGGCCCACCACACCGGGAACCCCTTCCTGGGCATCCTCGCGGGCATGGGGGCCGGCATCTTCATGTCCCTGCTCTTCGGTATCTCGGCCCTCACCCTCATGGCCAACCAGGTGGCCTCGGGACTGGCGCTGTCGATCTTCGGCGTGGGCCTCTCGGCCTTCATCGGCAAGCCCTACGAATCGGTGGCCCTGGCCAGTGTCGAACCCATCCGCATCCCTCTGCTCCACAAGATTCCAGTGTTCGGTCCGGCCCTCTTCGAGCAGCAGGGCCTGGTCTACTTCTCCTGGGTCCTGATTGTTCTCGTCGCCTGGTTCCTCTACCGGACCAAGGCGGGACTGGTGCTGCGGGCCGTGGGCGAGTCCCCGGTCTCGGCCCATTCCATCGGCTATGGGGTGGTCAAAATCAGGTACCAGGCAGTCCTCTTCGGGGGCGCCATGGCGGGCATCGGCGGGGCCTTCATGTCCGTGTTCTACACGCCCATGTGGGTGGAGGGCATGGTGGCGGGTCGCGGCTGGATCGCGCTCTCCCTGGTGGTATTCGCCACCTGGCGCCCGGCCCGGGTCATGATAGGGGCGTATCTCTTCGGTGGGTGCATGATCGCTCAGATGTTCGTACAGGGTTCCGGCGTGCGGATCAGCATCCCCGCCCAGTTCCTGTCGGCCATGCCCTATGCGGCCACCGTCCTGGTCCTCGTCCTGATCTCCAGGAACCGCAGCACGATCCGCCTCAACTCACCCGCTTCTCTCGGGCAGACCTTCCTGCCCGACGCCTGACCCCCCCCAACCCTCCGCCCCCATGGGCGGCCCCCCCCATCCACCTTGGAGGAACACCGAATGAAAACCCGCAACCTCGCCCTCGCAACCCTGGCAGGGGCCGTGCTGTTTAGCACCGCCCTCACCGCCGCCGAGCCCGTCAAGGTCGGCTTCATCTACGTGAGCCCCGTCGGGGACGCGGGCTGGACCTACCAGCACGACCTCGGCCGCAAGCAGATGGAGGCCGCCCTCAAGGGTCAGGTCACCACCAAGTTCATCGAGAACGTGCCCGAGGGTGCCGACGCCGAGCGCATCATTCGCCAGATGGCCCAGGACGGCAACCAGATCATCTTCACCACCTCCTTTGGCTACATGAACCCCACCGAGAAGGTCTCCAAGACTTTCCCGAAGGTGACCTTCTTCCACGCCACGGGCTACAAGTCCGGCGCGAACATGGGCATCTACAACGCCCGCTTCTACGAAGGCCGCTACCTGAACGGCGTCATCGCCGGCAAGATGAGCAAGACCAATGTGGCCGGCTATGTGGCCGCCTTCCCGATCCCCGAAGTGGTGATGGGCATCAACGCCTTCGCCCGCGGCATGAAGAGCGTGAACCCCAAGGCCGAAGTGCGCGTCATCTGGGTGAACAGCTGGTTCGATCCGGGCAAGGAGCGGGAAGCCGCCATGACCCTGATCGCCCAGGGCGCCGACATGATCACCCACCACACGGACTCCACCGCCGTGGTGCAGGCCGCCGAGGAGAAGCACAAGGAAAAGGGCACCTGGGCCTTCTCCTACCACTCCGACATGGCCAAGTACGGCCCCACCGCCCAGCTGTCTGGCACGACCCACGTCTGGGGCGAGTTCTACATCCGGACCATCAAGGAAGTGCTCGACAAGAAGTGGAAGGGCACCAATGTCTGGGGCGGCATGAAGGAAGGCATGATCCAGCTCGCGCCCATGAGCAAGTCTGTGCCCGCCGACCTCCAGAAGCAGATCGTGAAGCTTGAGGGCGAGATCAAGACCGGCAAGCTGCACCCCTTCGCGGGCCCCGTCGTGGACCAGGAGGGCAAGGAGCGCGTCGCCAAGGGCAAGAACATGTCCGACAGCGACATGAACGCCATGAACTACTACGTCCAGGGCGTGGCCTCGGCCTTCCCCAAGAACTGATGCACGATCCGCGGTGGCGGGCGGGGACACCGGTCCCCTCCCGCCCACCACGGGGTTCCAAGCAAGCTTGAAAGGCATTACAGATGGCCACGCTTCAGATCAACGGCCGCGAAGTTGTCACGTCGAAGGAAGGGAACCTCCTGGACTTTCTTCGGGACGAACTGAACCTCACCTCGGTGAAGAACGGTTGCTCGGAAGGAGCCTGCGGCGCCTGCATGGTGCTGGTGGACGGCAAGGCCTCCCGGGCCTGCCTGTTCAACACGGGCAAGCTGGAAGGCAAGCGTGTCCTCACGCTGGAAGGCCTCTCGCCCCGGGAGAAGGACGTCTACGCCTGGTCCTTCGCCCAGGCTGGCGCGGTCCAGTGCGGCTTCTGCATCCCGGGCATGGTGATCAGCGCCAAGGGGCTGCTGGATGCGAATCCGGATCCCCGCCCCGAGGAAGTGACCAAGGCCCTGGCGCAGAACATGTGCCGCTGCACGGGCTACGTGAAGATCGAAAAGGCGGTGCTGGAGTCCGCACGGCTCCTCCGCGAGAACCTTCCGGTGCCCGAGGAAGCCGCCACCCCGCTCAGCGTGGGCGCCCGCATCTGCCGGACCGACGCCCGGGAGAAGGTCCTGGGCACGGGCCTCTACGTGGACGACATGAAGCGTCCGGGCATGCTGCACGGCGCTGTGCTGCGCGCCCCCAAGCCCCGGGTGAAGGTGCTGGGCATCGACACCACTGAAGCCCTGGCCATGCCGGGCGTGAAGCTCATTCTCACCGCCGCCGATGTTCCGGGCGAGCGGCACCAGGGCCACATCATCCATGACTGGCCCGCCATGATCGCTGTGGGCGAAGAGACCCGCTACGTGGGCGACGCCCTCGCCCTGGTGGCGGCTGCCACCCGCGCTGAGGCCAAGGCGGCCCTGGCCAAGATCAAGCTCGACTACGAGGTGCTGCCGCCCCAGGTCGACCCCCACCGCGCCCAGGACGAAGGCGCACCCCGGCTGCATCCCAAGGGCAACCTGCTGGCCCGGACCGTGCTCAAGCGCGGCGACGTGGAGGCGGCCTTTGCCGAGGCCACGCACATCATCCGCCAGACCTTCACTACCCCGGAGACCGAGCACGCCTTCATGGAGCCCGAGAGCGCCCTGGCGGTGCCCGAGGCCGACGGCACCCTGACGGTCTATACCGGGACCCAGAGCATCTACGACGACCACAAGGGCATCATCGGCGTGCTGGGCGTGGGCCCCGAGCAGGTCAAAGTGGTCAGCGCCTACGTAGGCGGTGGCTTCGGCGGCAAGGAGGATCTCATCGTCCAGCACCATGCCGCGCTGCTCGCCAACGCCGCGGGCGTGCCGGTGAAGGTCACTCTGGGCCGACAGGAGAGCCTGCGGGTGCACCCCAAGCGCCACGCCTTCGAGATGGAATACGAAGTCGCCGCGGACGCGGCAGGCCGCATCACCGCCATGAAGGCCTACCTGCTGGAAGACACCGGCGCCTACGCCTCTCTGGGAGGCCCCGTGCTGCAGCGCGCCTGCACCCACGCCGCCGGTCCCTACAAGATCGCGAACGTCGACATCGTCGGCGAGGCGGTCTACACCAACAACCCGCCGGGCGGCGCCTACCGGGGCTTCGGTGTCACCCAGTCCTGCTTCGCCATGGAGTCCTGCCTGACGCTGCTGGCCAAGGAGGTGGGCCTCACTCCCTGGCAGATCCGCTACCTCAACGCCGTGGAGCCCGGCGACGTGCTGCCCAACGGCCAGATCACCGATGCCGGCACGGCCCTCAAGGAGACCCTCCTGGCCGTGAAGGAGCTCTGCGAAGCTCGGCCCGACGCGGGCATCGCCTGCGCCATGAAGAACGCGGGCATCGGCGTGGGCCTCTCGGATGTGGGCCGCGTGCGGATCCGCATCCAGGGCGGCAAGGCCGTCATCTACACCAGCGCCGCCTGCATCGGCCAGGGCCTGGCCTCGGTGCTCCTGCAGTTCGTGGCCGACGCCTCGGGGCTGGCCTGGGCCGAGCTCGACGTGGCCGTGCCGGACACCTCCACCTCGCCCAACGGCGGCACCACGACGGCCTCCCGGCAGACCGTGTTCAACGGCGAGGCCGCGCGCCTGGCCGCCACGGACCTGGGCGCGGACCTCAAGAGCCACAGCCTGGCGGAGCTCGAGGGCCGCGAGTACTACCGCGAATACTCGGGGGTGACGGATCCCATGGGCTCCGACAAGCCCAACCCCGTGAGCCACGTGTCCTATTCCTACGCCACCCAGGTGGTGCTGCTGAATGCCGAGGGGCGGCTGGAGCGGGTCGTGGCTGCCCACGACGTGGGCCGGGCCGTGAACCCCAACCAGGTGGAGGCCCAGATCGAAGGCGGTGTGGTGATGGCCCTGGGCTATGCCCTCACCGAGGACTTCCCGCTGAAGGACGGCGAGCCCCTCGCCAAGTACGGCACTCTCGGCCTCTTCAAGGCCACCCAGGTGCCGCCCATCGTGCCCCTCATCATCGAGAAGAACCTGGATCCCCTGGCCTACGGCGCCAAGGGCATCGGCGAGATCGTCAGCATCCCCACAGCCCCGGCCGTGGCGGGCGCCTACTTCTACCGGGACGGGCAGTTCCGCACCAGCCTGCCCCTGCAGGGCACGCCCTACAGCCGGAAGAAGGCATGAACCTCGAGCTCCTCCGAGCCATCGTCGCCCACCCCCAGGACCTCGTGCTGTGCACGGTGCTGCGGGTCCGGGGCTCGGCGCCCCGCCACGCGGGCTCCAAGATGCTCGTGGGCCGCGAAGGCCGGCTGCTGGGCTCCGTGGGCGGCGGCCGCGGCGAAGCCCTGGCCCTGGCGGAGTCCGCCGCCCGGCTCGGCGGCGCGCAGCCCGCCGTCCTGGAGATCGACATGCAGGGCATGGACGCGGAAGGTCCCGCCATGGTCTGCGGCGGCACGAGCCGCCTCTTCGTGGAGCCCCTGGGCGACCGGACCTCCTACCGGTCGGCCCTCGGCCTGCTCGAGCAGGGCGTGGCCGCCTTGCTGGTGAAGCGGCTGGACACGGGGCAGACGGCCCTGCTGGATGCGGCGGGCGCCTGGGTGGAGAGCGCCCTGTCGGGCACCGACGCCCAGCACGCAAGCCAGGCCCTGGAGCACGGCCTGCCCGTGCTGGACGAGGAGGGGCAGCTCCTCTATGACCCGCTGCTGCCGAAGGAAAAGCTCCTGATCCTGGGCGCCGGCCACGTGGGCACGGCCCTGGCCGCCCTGGTGCCGAGCCTCGGCTTCGAGGTCACCATCGGCGATGACCGGCCCTCGTTCCTGGAGCCCCGGCGCTTCCCCGGCGGGGTCTACACCCTGGGCGGGTCCTACGCCGACATCGTCGCGGCCTTCCCCTTCGATGCGTCCACCTCGGTGGTGATCGTCACCCGGGGCCACCTCAGCGACCTGGAGTGCGTGCGGCTGATCCTCCCCAAGGCCTACCGCTACGCCGGCTTCATGGGCAGCCTGCGCAAGACCCGGCTGGTACTGGACCAGGTGGCCACCGAGGGCTTCGACCCCGCGAAGGTGGCGGCTCTGCGGGCGCCCATTGGCCTGGAGATCGGCGCCGAGACCCCCGAGGAGCTGGCCGTGGCCCTGGCTGCGGAGCTCATCGCCGCGCGCCGCAAGAGCCCCGCCTACGCAGCCACCCACGCGGCCCGCCAGGCCCGGCGCCAGACCCCATGACCCTGGCTGCCGCCCTGCTGCCCCTGCTGCCCGGGGGCGCCGGTGTCATCGCCCTCGTCGGCGCGGGCGGCAAGACCAGCGCCCTCTTTCGCCTGGGGGCAGAGCTGGCGGCCGCAGGGCGCCGGGTGCTGCTCACCAGCACCACGCACCTGATGGACCCCCGGGGCGAAGCGGCCCGGCCCCCGCTGACCCTGGTGCTCCAGCCGGAGCTGGAGGCGCCGGCAGGTGACTGCGCGCTGCCTCCGGCTGTGCCGGGACTCACGGTGCTGATGGCCCGCCCGGCCGCGGAACCCGGCAAGCTGAAGGGTATTCATCCTGCCTGGATCTCCGCCCTGAAGGCTTCCTGGGACTTTGTCCTGGTGGAAGCGGACGGCTCGCGCCGCCTGCCGCTCAAGGCGCCCGCTGACCACGAGCCGGTCCTGCCTCCCGGCGCCGACCTGGTGGTGGGTGTCGTGGGTCTGGCGGCCCTGGGTCGGCCCCTGGACGGACGGACCGTCCATCGGCCCGAGCGCTTTCGGGACCTCACCGGCTGCCCCCTGGGCGAGCCCCTTGCGTGGGACCATGTGGTGGCCCTGGCCCGCCATCCCCAGGGCCTCTTCAAGGACGCTCCGGGACCCCGAGTCATGCTGCTCAACCAGGCCGACCAGGCCACCCTCCTGCCCACCGCGAGCCAGCTCGCGGAGCTGCCCGCGGACCGGGTGCTGCTGACCATGCTGGCGCCGGACGTCCGGGTCCTCGCCTGCGTCCCCGGGAGGCGCCCATGAGCCTGCTGCACGGGGAGCTCGTCGTGGTGCGGGGCGCGGGGGACCTGGCCACGGGCTGCATCCTGCGGCTGGTCCGCGCGGGCTTCCGCGTGGTGGCCCTGGAGGTCGCGGAGCCCAGCGCCATCCGCCGCACGGTCAGCCTCTCTGAGGCGATGTACGAAGGCCGCGCCCGTGTGGAGGGCCTCGAGGCTTGGCGCTGCGAGGCGCTGCCCGCGACCTGGGCGCCCGGCGACCCCGTGCCGATCCTGCTGGACCCCGAGGGCCGGTGCCTCGAACACCTGCGGCCCGTGGCCCTGGTGGACGCCATCCTCGCCAAGCGCAACCTGGGTACCCGGCTGGACATGGCCCCGGTGGTGGTGGCCCTGGGCCCGGGCTTCGAGGCTGGGCGCGACGCCCACGCGGTGGTGGAGACCAACCGGGGTCACGACCTGGGCCGGGTGCTGCTGGCTGGTTGTGCCGAGCCCAACACCGGCGTGCCCGGCCTCATCGCGGGGCGCGGCGGAGAGCGAGTGATCCACGCGCCCGTGGCGGGCTCGGTGGAGCCCTGCTGCGCCATCGGCGACTTCGTGAAGGCCGGCGACCCAGTGCTGTCCATCCAGGGCGTGATGGTCTGCTCGGCCATCGACGGCGTGGTGCGGGGCCTCATCCGCCCCGGCTTTGTCGCGCGGGCCGGCCTCAAGGTGGCGGATGTGGATCCCCGGGGTGAGCGGGAGCACTGCTTCACGGTGTCCGACAAGGCCCGGGCCATCGCCGGCGGGGCCCTGGAGGCCATCCTGATGCTGGGGGCCGGGGAGGCCCGATGATCTACCTGGACAACGCGGCCACCAGCCATCCCAAGGCCCCCGGAGTCGCGGCGGCGGTAGCGGGCTGCCTCGACGAAGGGGCCTGCAGCCCTGGGCGCGGCAGCCATCCCCTGGCCCTGGCGGCGAGCCGCCTGCTCTTCGAGGCCCGCGAGGCCACGGTGGGGTTCCTGGGGGCGCCCCACTCCGAGCGCCTGATCTTCACGCCGAACGCCACTGCGGCCCTGAACCTGGCCCTCCTGGGCAGCGTTCCCCCCGGGGGGCTGGTGGCGCTCAGCAGCCTGGAGCACAACGCGGTCATGCGGCCCCTCCGCCACCTGGAGGCCACCCAGGGCGTGCGCCTCCGGGTGATCCCCTTCGACGGCTGTGGCCGCCCCGATCCTGGGAGCCTCCAGGAGGCCCTGGACCAGCGCCCGGACCTCTTCGTCCTGACCACGGCCAGCAACGTGACTGGAGCCCTCACCCCGGTGGCTGAGATCGCGGAGCAGTGCGCCCGGCGCGGCATCCCGCTCTGCCTCGACGCCAGCCAGTCCCTGGGGCACCATCCCCTGCCGGCCCTGGGCCAGTTCACCTGCTTCTCGGGTCACAAGGGCCTGCTGGGACCCACTGGCACCGGGGGCCTGCTGCTGGGACCCGGGACCCTGCCGCATCCGTTGTTGTTCGGCGGCACCGGCAGCGCCTCGGAGCTGGAGGTCCAGCCGGTCATCCTGCCGGACCGCTTCGAGCCGGGCACCCCCAACCTGCCGGGCCTGGCGGGTCTCAAGGCTGCGTTGCAGTTCCTCGCGGACACGGGGCTGCCGGCCATCCAGGCGCGGGAGGCGGCCCTCAGCGCCGAGCTCCTCCGGGGCCTGCTCGCGCTTCCCGGCGTGGTGGTCCATGGCCCCGGTCCCGGTGAGCCCCGGGTGCCCGTCGTCTCGCTCACGCTGCCCGGCCGGGACCCGGGCGAGGTTGCCCTGGAGCTGGACCGGCGCGGCATCTGCACCCGGGTGGGCCTCCACTGCGCCCCCGCCGCGCACCGCAGCCTTGGCACCTTCGCCGGGGGCGGCACCCTGCGCCTCTCGCCGGGATTCTTCACCACGGACCAGGAGATCCGCGACACCCTGGAAGCCCTGGAGGCGATCCTCACGTGAAGCTCACGGCCTACACACGGTTCTCGGGTTGCGGCGCCAAGCTGGGCCCCGGCGTGCTCGAGCAGGCCCTCTGCGGGCTGGCGCAGCCCGCTTGTCCGGAGCTGCTGGCGGACTTCTCGGGCAGCGAGGACGCGGGCCTGTTCCGCCTGGGGCCCCACCAGGCCCTGGTGCAGACCGTGGACTTCTTCCCGCCCATCGTGGATGACCCCTATCTCTTTGGCCGCATCGCCGCGGCCAACGCCCTGTCGGACCTCTACGCCATGGGCGCCCGGCCCATCACGGCCCTGGCCCTGGTCTGCCACCCCCTCAAGGCCCTGGGCATGGAACCCCTCAAGGCCATGTTGGAGGGCGGCCTCGCGGCCCTGACCGAGGCTGGCTGCGCCCTGCTGGGCGGACACAGCATCGAGGACCCGGAGCCCAAGCTGGGCTACGCCGTCACGGGCCTGGTGGATCCGGACCGGGCCTGGCGGAACAACACCCTGGAGCCGGGCGGGAAGCTGCTCCTGACCAAGCCCATCGGCACCGGCCTCGTGAACATGGCCCTTCGCGCCGAGTGCGCCTCGCCCGCGGCCCAGGCCGCCGCCGAGACCGCCATGGCCACCCTCAACAAGGCCGCCGCCCAGGTGCTGGCGGGCTTCCGGGTACAGGCCTGCACGGACGTCACGGGCTTCGGCCTGGCGGGCCACGCCGCCGAGATGGCCCTGGGCGACCGCTGTGGCCTGAGCCTCTGCATGGCCCAGGTCCCCCTGCTGCCGGAGGTCCAGGACTATGCCGCCATGGGCCTGATCCCCGAGGGCACCTACCGGAACCGCGAGGGGCGCCTCAAGTTCCTGCGCGGCGACCTCAGCCCCGCGAACCTGGACCTGCTCTTCGACCCCCAGACCTCGGGCGGCCTGCTGGCGGCCCTCCCCGCCGCCGAGGCCGACGCGGCCCTGGCCGCCCTCCACGCGGCGGGCGTGCCCGCCTGGATCATCGGCGAGACCGGGGGCGCTCCGGGCTTCGTGCAGGTCGTCTAGCCATGCTTCTGCTCGCCACCTATGCCTCCAGCCACGCGGCCCTGCGGGCGGAAAAGGCCCTCAAGGCCGCGGGCGTCCCGGTCGAGCTGATCCCGGTGCCCCGCCAGGTCCAGAGCCTCTGCGGCTTCGGCCTGCTGGCCGAGGTCCCGGACGGCGTTTTATTGCAAGAGAGTGGCGCCGAGAATCTATGGCAAGTTAGAGAGCCCGAAGCAGGTCAATGGCGGAGGACCTATGAGCCCTACCCGTAGAACCCTGGACGCCCGCGGACTCCCCTGTCCCCAGCCCGTGATCCTGGCGCGGAAGGCCCTGGCCGAGGGGGGCTTCGACACCCTGGAGATCACCGTCGATGACGCGGCCTCCCGGGAGAACCTGCTGAAGTTCGGCGCCTACGCGAAGTGCCAGGTCGAGGCCGTGGACGAGGGCGGGGGGGTGACCCGCGTCCGCTTGAGCCCCCAGGGCTTGGCACCGGCTCCGGCGAAGGCCGAGGCCTGCCCGCTGCCCGAGGGGGGGCCGGGCGGCGGCCCGGTGGAGGTGGTCCTCCTGTCCGCTGACGGCATCGGCCAGGGCGATCCCGGGCTGGCCCGCCTGCTCATGCGTGGCTTCGTCTACACGCTGACGGAAGCCGAGCGGGTGCCCCGGCGGCTCCTGCTCATGAACAGCGGGGTGAAGCTGGCGGTGGAGGGCTCCGAGTCCCTGGCCAACCTCCAGAAGCTCGAGGCCCGGGGCGTGGAGGTATTGGCCTGCGGCACCTGCCTGGAGTTCTTCGGCCTGACCAGCTGTCTCGCCGTGGGCGGAATCACGAACATGTATGAGATCGCCGGGCATCTCATGGAAGGACCGACCTTGAGCCTGGGCTAGCCCCGGGGAAAACTGAAAATTGTGACCCCCTGCTGAAAATTTTTTACTGTTCTCTGCGTCCCATTCCATACTTGCGGGGCGGGTGAACCGGGGGTTCCGCTCCCCCACTGAGGTGCCGCATGGACCACAAGATCGTGGGAAAAAACACCCAGAGGCTCGATGCCGTCGCCAAGGTCACCGGCCGGGCCATGTACACGGACGACTTCTTTGAGCGGGACATGCTGGTGGGCAAGGTCCTCCGCAGTCCCCATGCCCACGCCCGGGTCACGCGCATCGATGCCTCCAAGGCCAAGGCCCTGCCCGGCGTGGTGGCGGTCCTGACCCCCGCGGACCTGCCGAAGATCAAGTTCGCCACGGCGGGGCACCCCTGGTCCCTGGATCCCGGCCACCGGGACGTCGAGGACCGGCTGATCCTCACCGACAAGGCCCGCTTCGTGGGCGATGCCATTGCGGCGGTGGTCGCCGAGGACCTGCTCACGGCGGAGAAGGCCCTGCACCTCATCGAGGTCGAGTACGAGGTGCTGCCCCACGTGCTCACCGCCGAGGACGCCATGCAGGAGGGCGCTCCCCTCCTCCACGAGAACCGGCCCGGCAACATCGTCAGCTCCTTCGGGGTCCAGTTCGGAGACGTGGAAGCCGAGTTCCAGAACGCGGAAGTCATCTTCGAGGGCGACTACGAGACCAGCATCGTCCAGCACTGCCACATCGAGTCCATGAGCGCCTACGCCTTCGTGGACTCCGACGGGCGGGTGGTGGTGAACTCCTCCACCCAGATCCCCCACATCGTCCGGCGCATCGTGGCCCAGGCCCTGGGCCTGTCCTGGGGCCGGGTGAAGGTCATCAAGCCGTACATCGGCGGCGGCTTCGGCAACAAGCAGGACGTGGTGGTGGAGCCCCTGACGGCGGCCATGAGCCTGGCGGCGGGCGGGCGGCCCGTGCGCTACTGCATGACCCGCGAGGAGGTCTTCATCGACACTCGCACCCGGCACGGCATGAAGCTCCACCTCAAGACCGCCCTCAGCCGGGACGGGAAGCTTCAGGGCATCCACATGCAGGTGCTGAGCAACACCGGCGCCTACGCCTCCCACGGCCACTCCATCGCCATGTCCGCAGGCGGGAAGTTCCGCCCCTTGTATGACTTCCGGGCCATCAAGTACGAGCCCAAGACGGTCTACACCAACCTGCCCGTGGCGGGCGCCATGCGCGGCTACGGCACGCCCCAGATCTTCTTCGCGCTGGAGAGCCACCTGGACGACATCGCCCGGAAGCTGGAGCTGGATCCCATCGAGCTGCGCCGGAAGAACCTCATCAAGCTGGGTCACCAGGATCCCCTCACCAAGAACGTGGTCCGCTCCTTCGGCATCCCCGAGTGCATCGAGAAGGGCAAGGAGCTCATCCACTGGGAGGAGAAGAAGCAGGCGCACCAGGGCCAGACCGGCCACCTGCGCCGCGGGCTCGGCATGGCCTGCTTCGCTTACGCCTCGGGCACCCATCCCGTGGCCCTGGAGCTGGCGGGCGCCCGCATCGTCATGAACCAGGACGGCTCGGTGACCCTGCAGGTGGGCGCCACGGAGATCGGCCAGGGCAGCGACACGGTCTTCGCCCAGATCACCGCCGAGACCCTGGGACTGCCTGTGGACATGGTCCATGTGGTCACCACCCAGGACACGGACATCACCCCCTTCGACTCCGGCGCCTACGCCTCGCGGCAGACCTTTGTCACGGGCATCGCCGTGCGCAAGGCGGCTCTGGAGGTCCGGCAGAAGGTGCTGGAGGTGGCCGCCCGCCGCACGGGCCTGGCCCCCGCCGAGATGGACCTCCGGGACCGGATGATCGTCGAGACCAGCCTGGGCCGCACCGTCTGCAGCCTGGGGGACGTGGCCATGGACTCCTTCTACGACCGGCTCCTCGCCGCCCCCATCACCAGCGACACCTCGGCCAACGTGCGCATCAACGCCATGTCCTATGGTGCCACCTTCGTGGAAGTGGAGGTCGACATCCAGACGGGTCGCGTCGAGGTCACCGAGCTCTGGAACATCCACGACTCGGGCACCATCATCAACCCCAAGCTGGCCGAGGGCCAGGTCCACGGCGGCGTCAGCATGTCCCTGGGGGCCGCGCTGCTGGAGCAGATGCTCTTCGATCCCGTCACGGGCAAGCCCCTGAACCCCAACCTGCTCGACTACAAGCTGCCCACGGTCCTGGACACGCCCAAGATCAACGCGGCCTTCGTGGAGACCTTCGACGCGGCGGGCACCTTCGGCTCCAAGTCCCTGGGCGAGTGCCCGACGATCTCCCCGGCCCCGGCGGTGCGCAACGCGGTCATGGACGCCACCGGCGTGGCCTTCCACAAGATCCCCCTCTACCCGCAGGTGGTGTTCGAGAAGTTCCGGGAAGCCGGGCTCCTGGCCGAAAGGAGCGTGCAGCATGTTTGACATCTGCGAACTCTGCGAACCCGAGACCCTCGCGGAGGCCAAGGCTCTCTTTCGCGCCAACCCCGAGCTGAAGGTCATCGCCGGCGGCACGGACGTGCTCATCCGGATGCAGCACGGGAACCTGGCGGGCGCGGGCCTGCTTAGCCTGCGGAACATCCCGCACCTGGACGAGATCCAGCTGCTTGCGGACGGCACCCTCTCCATCGGCGCCATGGCGCCCTTCACCCGGATCTTCGAGCACGAGCTCATCCGCAAGCTTGTGCCCGTGCTGGGCGAGGCCTCGGTGTCCATGGGCGGCCCCCAGGTGCGCAACGTGGCCACCATCGGCGGCAACCTCTGCAACGGCGCCGTGTCCGCAGACAGCGCCTCGACGCTGTTCGCCCTGGACGCGCTGCTGAAGCTGGAGACCGCCGAGGGCGAGCGCATCATCCCCATGCGGGACTTCTACGCGGGCCCCGGCAAGGTGAACCTGCTGCCGGGTGAACTGCTGGTCGCCATCCTCATCCCCCGCGAGGGCTACGAGGGCATGGGCGGCCACTACATCAAGTTCGCCCCCCGGAAGGCCATGGACATCGCCACCCTGGGCGTCGCGGCGGTGTGCAAGATCCGGGAGAACCGCTTCGTGGAGCTGCGCATCGGTCTGGGCGTGGCCGCGCCCGTGCCCGTCCGCTGCTTCGAGGCCGAGGACTACGCCAAGGGCCGCGAGGTGACCTGGGAGTGCGTCCAGGAGATCGCCCGGCTGGCCCTGAAGCCCGCCAAGGCCCGCTCCTCCTGGCGCGCCTCCAAGGACTACCGGGAACACCTGATTGAAGTGCTGGCCCAGCGCGCGGTGGCCGAAGCCGTGAAGCGGGGGGGAGGTTGCTGTGCTGACTAAGAACGCTGCAGGCGTGAAGGCCCGGAAGCGGCTCTGCATGACCGTGAACGGACGGGCTGTGGAGATCGAGATCGACATCCGCGAGTCCCTCCTGGACGTGCTGCGGGACCGCCTGCAGTTCACCGGCGTGAAGCAGGGCTGCTCCGTGGGCGAGTGCGGCGCCTGCACAGTGCTCCTCGACGGCACCCCCGTGAACTCCTGCATCTACCTGGCGGCCTGGGCCCACGGGAAGACCGTCGTCACCATCGAGGGTCTCGCCCAGGACGGGAAGCTCACGCCGGTGCAGGAAGCCTTCGTGGACGAGGGCGCCATCCAGTGCGGCTTCTGCACCCCGGGCGTGGTGCTCTCCACCACCGCCATGGTGGACAGCGGGAAGTGCTTCACCCATGACGAAGTGCGCCGGGAGCTGTCCGGCCACCTCTGCCGCTGCACCGGCTACCAGAAGATCGTGGACGCCGCCGAACGGGCGCTGCGCGAGGCGGAGATCGCCGCCGACGAGCACCCGGTTTAACGAATCATCCCGCTAGGAGTCCCCGTGATCGGCGCTTCTTCCATCCGGAAGGAAGGCCGTGCCAAAGTCCTCGGCACCGCCATCTACACTGACGACAAGTTCATGTCCGGCGCCCTCCACGGGCTGACCGTGCGCTCCGAGGTGCCGCGCGGCATCCTGCGGGCGATCCACTTCGGCGAGGGCATCCCCTGGGAGGAGTTCACCCTTGTCACCGCCGCGGACATCCCCGGCACGAACCTCGTGGCCTCGGTGGTGGATGACCAGCCCTTCCTGGTCGGGATCGGCGAGGAGATCACCCACTCCCAGCAGGCGGTGCTCCTGCTGGCCCATGCGGACCGGCACCTGGCCGAGAAGGCCCGCCGGGCCGTGCGCCTGGAGATCGAAGAGCTGCCCGCGGTCCTGGACATCCAGAGCTCCCTCGACCTGCAGCCGCTGATCTACGGCACGAACAACCTCCTGAAGGAGATCCGCATCGCCAAGGGCGACCCCGATCCCGTCTGGGCGCAGGCGGCCCACGTCATCGAGGGCGAGTACCGCACGGGCGCGCAGGAACAGATGTACATCGAGCCCAACGCCATGCTGTCCGTGGTGGAGCCCAAGGACGGGCTCCTGCAGGTGACGGTCTGGGGCTCCCTGCAGTGTCCCTACTACGTGCACGGCGCGCTCAAACAGCTCTTCGGCCTGCCCGAGAAGCAGGTGCGAGTGGTGGCCATGGAGATGGGCGGGGCCTTCGGCGGCAAGGAGGACTACCCCTCGGTGAACGGCGGCCACGCGGCACTGCTGGCCTGGAAGAGCGGCAAGCCCGTGCGGCTGATCTACGACCGCGAAGAGGATCTGGCCTGCACCACCAAGCGGCACCCCTCCCGCACCCGGCTCCGCACGGCCTTTGATGCGGACGGAAACCTGCTGGCCCTGGAGGCGGACTTCATCCTGGACGGGGGCGCCTACGCCACCCTCTCGCCGGTGGTGCTCAGCCGCGGCGCCGTCCACGCGGCCGGCGTCTACCGCTGCCCCCACGTGCGCATCCACGCCCGGGCCGTGGCCACCAACACGCCGCCCCCCGGGGCCTTCCGCGGCTTCGGCGCGCCCCAGAGCCTGTTTGCCATGGAGCGCCACATGGACCGCTGCGCCCGGGAGCTGGGCCTGGACGCCGTGGAGCTGCGCCGGAAGAACTTCCTCCGCATGGGTGACACCATGGCCACGGGCCAGGTGATCCGCGAGGACCTGGACCTGGCCGGCCTCATGGACCGGGCCCTGGCATCCATCGGCTACCGCGACAAGCGGGCGGCCTTCGCCCTCACCAACCCCGAGGACGGCCCCATCAAGCGGGGCGTCGGCTTCTCGGTCTTCATGCACGGCTGCGGCTTCACGGGCAACGGCGAGTCCCACGTGGCCTCCGTGGCCGGAGTCGAAGGCCTGGCGGATGGCACCGTGGCGGTGCTGGCTGCGTCCACCGAGATGGGGCAGGGCAAGAACACGGTGTTCGCCCAGATCGTGGCCGAGGCCCTGCAGCTGCCCGTGGAGCTGGTGGACACCGCCCCGGTGGACACGGACCACGTGCCCAACAGCGGCCCCACCGTGGCCTCCCGCAGCACCATGATGGTGGGCCGGATCCTGGAGGACGCCGCCATCGGCTTCAAGCAGGCCCTGGTGCAGCAGGGCTTCCTGGCGGAGCCCTACACCCCCGAGTCCTTCCAGGCCGCCGTGGCCAAGGCTGTGGCGACACTGGGTACCCTGCGGTGCTACGGGCAGTATCACCGTCCCCCCAACATCCAGTGGGATGACGTCACCTACCAGGGCGACGCCTACCCCACCTACTCCTGGGCCTGCTACGCCGCCGAGGTGGCCGTGGACCTGGACACGTTCGAAGTGAAGGTCGCCGACTTTGTCGCCGTGCAGGAGGTGGGCCGGGTGGTCAATCCGACCCTGGCCGCAGGCCAGATCGAGGGCGGCGTGGCCCAGGGCATCGGCTGGGGCCTCTGGGAAGAGGTCACCATGCAGCGCGGCCGCATGATCAACAACCAGATGACCAACTACATCATCCCCACCAGCGTGGACCTGCCGCGCATCCAGGTGATCTTCCTGGAGAACGCCCATGCGGGCGGCCCCGGCGGGGCCAAGGGCATCGGCGAACTGCCCATGGATGGCCCCGCGCCTGCGGTGGTGAACGCCCTGGAGAACGCCTTGGGCGACCTGCGCCTGGACGAGGTGCCCATGACTCCGGATCGGCTGCTGGAGCGCTGCGAGGAGGTGTCCCATGGCTGAACGCATCGACCTGAACCTGAAGGTCAACGGCGCGGACCACTCCGTCAGCGTGCACCCCTTCGCCCGACTCCTGGACGTGCTCCGCGAGGACCTGCGCCTCACGGGCACCAAGGAGGGCTGTGGTGAGGGCGAGTGCGGCGCCTGCTCGGTGCTGCTCAATGGCCGGGTGGTGAACAGTTGCCTGGTGCCCGCGGTGCAGGCCCAGGGGGCCGAGGTGGTCACCGTGGAGGGCCTGGCCGAGGGCGAGAACCTGTCCAGCCTCCAGGCTGCCTTCCTCGTTCACAACGGCGCCCAGTGCGGCTTCTGCACGCCGGGCATGCTGGTCTCGGCCACGGACCTCATCCACCGCTGCCCCAACCCCAGCGATGACGAGATCCGCGACGGCCTGGCCGGGAACCTCTGCCGGTGCACCGGCTACGCCAAGATCCTGGATGCGGTGCATACCGCGGCCGAGCGGGAGGCCGCCCGATGAGAGGCTACCTGCCCGACTTCGACGTCCGCGTACCCGCAAGCCTGAGTGAGGCCCTCGAGCTCATGGCCCAGGCGCCCGGGACCTACACGCCCCTGGCTGGCGGCACGGACCTGATGGTGGTTTACAACGCGGGTCGTCTGAAGCCCACCCGCTTCCTGGACCTCTCCCGCCTGGCGGAGCTACGCGGCATCGAGGAGGACGCCACCAGCCTGCGCTTCGGCGCCCTGACGACGTTCACGGAGCTGCGCGAGTGCCGCGCGGTCCACCAGCACTTCCCCAACCTGGTGAAGAGCGCCCGGGCCACCGGCGCCCTGGCCATCCAGAACCGCGGCACCCTCGCGGGCAACATCGCCAATGCCAGCCCCGCGGCGGACACCCCGCCCAGCCTGCTGGCCTACGGCGCCGAGCTGGAGTTGGTCTCGCCCCGGGGTCTCCGGCGCGTGGCCTACGACCAGTTCCACCAGGGCTACAAGTGCCTGGACCTGGCCGCGGACGAGCTGCTCGCGAAGATCATCGTGCCCAAGCCCAGCGGCCGGGGCTTCCACTACTTCCGCAAGGTGGGCACCCGCCAGGCCCAGGCCATCTCCAAGACCTGCCTGGCCGCCTACGCCCGCATCGAGGACGGCTGCGTGGCCGAGCTGCGCATCGGCCTCGGGTCCGTGGCCCCGGCCCCCGTGCGGGCCCGGAATGCCGAAGCCGCGCTGCTCGGGCAGCCCCTGGCCAGCCTGCCCGTGGCGGCTGCCCGCGAAGCCCTGCTGGCCGACATGAGCCCCATCGACGACATCCGTGCCACCGCCCACTACCGCAGCGTCGTCACCCGGAACCTGCTGGGCCAGATGCTCAGGGAGCTGGCGAGCCTATGAAGCGGAAGATCGCACTGCTGGCGGTGGGCGGCAATGCCCTGCTCCGGGAAGGGGAGTGGGGCCACCAGGAAGATCAGCTGGCCAATGCGCGGGAGACCGCGGAGATGCTGGCTCGGGTGGTGGCCGAGGGCTACGCGCTCTGCGTGGTCCATGGCAACGGCCCCCAGGTGGGGAACCTGCTGATCCAGCAGGAAGCCGCCTCCGGCCAGATCCCGCCCTACACCCTGGACATCTGCGGGGCCATGACCCAGGGCTCCATGGGCTACATGCTGGAGCGCATGCTCATCAACCGCCTGCGCTTCATGGGCCATGCGGCGCCCGTCACCTCGGTGCTCACCGAGGTGGTGGTGGACAAGGAGGACCCGGGCTTCCAGGATCCCGCCAAGCCCGTGGGGCCCTTCTACGCCCCGACCCGGGCCAAGGAGCTGATGCGGACCAAGAAGTGGAAGATGAAGGAGGATGCCGGCCGCGGCTGGCGGAAGGTCGTCCCTTCGCCGCGCCCCCTGGAGATCGTCCAGCTGGAGGCCATCAAGCTGCTGCTCCAGGCCGGGCACTCGGTCATCGCCGGCGGCGGCGGAGGCATCCCGGTCATCCGGGACTCCAGCGGCTTCCTGGTGGGGGTCGAAGCGGTCATCGACAAGGACCGGCTCAGCGCCCTGCTGGCGGCCGAGCTGGGCGCGGACCTGTTCATCATCCTCACGGGGGTGGCCAAGGTGGCCCTGGACTTCGGCAAGCCCACCCAGCGCTGGGTGGACCGCCTCACGGCCGCCGAGGCCCGGCAGCACCTGGCCGAGGGCCAGTTTCCGGCGGGCAGCATGGGTCCCAAGATCGAGAGTGCCCTGGCCTACCTCTCCGAGGGCGGCCAGGAGGTGCTCATCACCACCGCCGAGGCCCTGGCCACGGAGGACCCCGCCACGGTCGGCACCCGGATCGTGGCCGGCTGAACGGAACTCACCGCCCAGGCATCCCATCCCAGAGGGGAAACCACCCCCCTTGGCTTTGTCTTTGATTTTCATACAGTTGGCTTCATGGGACGAATAAGGGTTTTGGGAGATAGATAAAAAAATTTTTTTCGAATGAAAAAAATTATTGACCTGCCTGTCGAGATTCCTAGAATTGAACTGCAACTTGACGCACAACTCCCCAGAGCCTGCTGCGCGGAAATGGCGATCCCTGGGGAACCGAAGCGAACACCCAACAGGTCAAGAGAGGGGAGGGAGCCATGGACTTCACGCTCAACACTCAGCCCGTGAGCTACAGTCTCGATCCGGACATGGAGGTGCTCACCTACCTGCGGGAAGTGGCCGGCATCCTCAGTCCCAAGGACGGCTGCTCGGGCGAGGGCGTCTGTGGCTGCTGCACCATCCTCGTGGAAGGCAAGCCGCGCCTCAGCTGCCGCATGAAGATGAAGGAGCTCGACGGCAAGAGCCTCACGACCGTGGAGGGTCTCAGCCAGGCCGAGCAGGATGCCTTCGCCGATGCCTTCGTGGTCAAGGGCGGCGTCCAGTGCGGCTTCTGCACCCCCGGCATCGTCATGAAGGCCGCCGCCATCGTGCGGAAGAACCCCGATCCCAGCCGCCAGGAGATCACCGAGGGTCTGTCGGGAAACATCTGCCGCTGCACCGGCTACAAGAAGGTCGTGGACTCCATCGCCTGCGCCGCCGAGGCCCTGCGCGAGGGCAAGGCTGTGGCCTACCCGGGGGGCACCGGCAAGGTCGGCACCCGGCACCCCAAGTACACGGGCCGCGAGGCCGTGCTGGGCCAGCGGGTCTTCGTGGGTGACATGAAGGAACCGGACATGATCTGGGCGGCCCTGCGCTTCTCGGACTACCCCCGGGCCAAGGTCTTGAAGATCGACATCTCCGAAGCCCTGGCGACGCCCGGCGTCGTGAAAGTGCTCACCGCCAAGGACGTCCCCGCCAAGCGCCACATGGGCTCCATCACCATGGACTGGCCGGTGCTGGTGGCCGAGGGCGAGATCACCTGCTTTGTGGGCGATGTGCTCGCCACCGTGGCCGCCGAGACCGAGGCCATTGCCCGGGTCGCCGCCGCCAAGGTGCGCGTGGAATACGAAGTGCTGGCGCCCGTTACGGACGTGTTCGAGGCTCTGCAGCCCGGCGCCGATCAGGTGCATCCGATGTTCCCCGGCAACGTGCTGCACCGGGCCTCGGTGACCGTGGGCGACGCGGAGACGGCCCTGGCCGGCTCGGCCTTCGTGACCCGCAACCGCTTCACCACCCAGCGCGTGGAGCACGCCTTCCTGGAGCCCGAGGCCACCCTGGCCCTGCCCTGGCAGAAGGATGGCCGGCCCGGCGTGAAGCTCTACAGCTGCAGCCAGGGCGTCTATGAAGACCGCCACCAGGTCGCGCTGCTTCTGGGCCTGCCCAAGGAGCTGGTGAACGTGGTGCAGGTGCAGAATGGTGGCGGCTTCGGCGGCAAGGAGGACATCACCACCCAGAGCCACGTGGCGATGCTGGCCTGGTCCACGGGCCGTCCAGCCATGCTACGCCTCACCCGCCAGGACTCCCTGCGCATGCACACCAAGCGGCATCCCATCGTCATGGACTACGCCGTGGGCTGCGACAAGAACGGCAACCTTACCGGCATGGTGGTCACCATGCACTCAGACAGCGGCGCCTACTCCAGCGTCGGCCTGGCCGTCATCGAGCGGGCCGTGTCCCACTCCGCCGCCGCCTATTACGTGCCGAACGTGAAGGTGCACGGCACCGCCGTGGTCACCAACAACGCACCCTGCGGAGCCTTCCGGGGCTTCGGGGTCAACCAGTCCAACTTCGCCTTTGAATCCTGCCTGGACGAGCTCTGCAAGCAGGGCGGCTTCGACCGTTGGCAGTTCCGCTGGGACAACGCCCTCACCGAGGGCCGCACCATCGCCACGGGCCAGACCCTGACCTCAGGCGTCGGCGTCCGCAAGTGCTTGGAGGCCCTCAAGGACCGCTTCCGCGCGGCCAAGTACGCGGGCCTTGCCGCCGGCATGAAGAACACCGGCATCGGCTGCGGCCTGGCGGACTTCGGCCACGCCAAGATCATCATCCGCGCCGAGGACCGGGTGGAGCTCCACCACGGCTGGTGCGAGATGGGCCAGGGCAACTTCACCATGGGCGTCCAGTCCCTGGTGGAAGAGACAGGCATCGACCCGGCCTTCATCGAGGTCATCGTGGAGACCAACGAGGAGGCCGAGTCCGGCATGACCACCGGGTCCCGCGGCACCTCGCTGCTGGCCAACTCCGTCATCGCCGCCTGCAAGGACCTGAAGGTGGACCTGGCCTCGGGCAAGCGCCTGAAGGATCTCGTCGGCAAGGAGTATCGGGGCAGCTGGGTCTGCGACTGGACCGTGCCCCCCGGCAAGCCCCCCAAGCCCGGCTACGACGTGATCACCCACTACTCCTTCGGCTACGCGGCCCAGCTGGTCGAGCTGGATGAGACAGGCAAGATCACCCGCATCACCGCCGCCCACGACGCGGGCCGGATCATGAACCCCACCCTCTACGAAGGCCAGATCGAGGGCTCGCTGCACATGGGCCTGGGCTACGCCGTGTCCGAGGAGTTCCCCTACAAGGACGGCCGACCGGTGTCCCTCAAGATGTCCGACCTGGGCCTCATCAAGGCCAAGGACATGCCGCCCATGGAGATCATCGGCATCGAGGTGCCGGACGCGGTCGGCCCCTACGGCGCGAAGGGTGTGGGCGAGATCGGCCTGGTCCCCACCGCCGGGGCCGTGGCCAACGCCCTCTGCCAGCTCGACGGCATCCGCCGCACGACCCTGCCCCTGAAAGAAATGAAGCTGCTCGGCAAGAAGAACAAGGCCTGAACCTCACCAACCCCATCCCGGCAGCTCTCGCCGGATTTCACTTCCCTTCATCCCACCGGAGTCCCCCCCATGTCCAACCTCGACACCCGCATCGCCGAACTGGCTGCCAAATACCTGCCCCTGGCGGCAGAGATGCTGAAGGAGGCCATCCGGATCCCCGCCGACTACGTCGAAAAGCCCGTGGACCAGGGCGGCGATCCTGCCTGCGGCACTTCCAACCACGAGTTCCCCCGCATCGACTACCTCCGCAAGAAGATCGTGGCGATCAAGGCTGTGCGGAAGGATGAGGATGCCTACTTCGATGACTTCGGCAACCTGGTGTGGCGGGTGGAAGATCCCAACGACGGCATCCCCGCGGACCAGAAGAAGGTGGTCTACATCGATGGCCACACGGACACCGTGAAGCCCCTCCGGGCCCAGTGGCTCCAGAACACCGGTGGCATCGACTGCTTCGACGGTGTCATCAACGCCACCAAGGTGAACAAGGACTTCCTGAACAAGGAGCTGGGCTACCTGCCCCCCGAGAGTGAGTGGAACCACCTCATCTTCGGCCGCGGCTCCGCGGATCAGCTGGGGGGCGTGATCTCCGCCGCCATCGCCACCAAGATCATGCTGGAGCTGGAGGCCGAGGGCGCCCTCAAGGGCGTGATCGTCTACTCCTACGCCACGGTCTGCGAAGAAGACAACGACGGCGCCGGCCCCATGTATCTCAACCGCCAGGTGTTCCCCACCGCCGCTCCCGCCGTGGTGCCGGATGTGGTGATCCTGACCGACAGCTCCGGCTGCTCCAAGAATGGCGCCCTGGGCATCTACCGGGGCCAGCGCGGCCGCATGCAGATCGAGGTCACCGTCAAGGGCAAGTCCTGCCACGGCTCCATGCCCTGGGAAGGCAAGAACCCCCTGGAGTTCGGCGGCGCCATCCTGAAGGAAGCCGCGGACAAGTACGACCAGCGTGTTGGCTTCCTGGACGACAAGTTCCTGGGCCACGGCACCCGCACCGCCTCCTGGTCCAAGCTGGACACCCCCAGCGATTGCGCCGTGCCTGAGAAATTCACCTTCCGCTTCGACCGCCGCCTGACCATCGGTGAGACCCCGGAGCAGTCCTGCGCCGACGTCGAGGCCCTCGACGCCGTGGCCGTGGCCCGCAAGGCCGGCCTCACGGTGGAGGTCTCCATCCCCACCTACACCGACGCCTCCTGGAAGGGCTATGTCCTGAACAACCCCCAGGTCTACCTGGGCTGGCTCACCCCCGAGGAGCACCCTGCCGTGCAGGCCGCCGTGGCCGCCTACAAGCAGGTCATCTCTCCCAACGTGGACGGCAAGGTGGGTACCGGCGGCGTCCTCACCAAGGAGCCCCGCGTGGACCGCTGGGTCTTCAGCACGGACGGCGTGGGCTACCCCATCCCCAAGGACGCCAGTGTTCCCGGCGCCGCCGCGAAGCGGTGGGTGAACAACGGGGTCTACAAGCACCCCGCCATGATCGGCTTCGGCACGGGCATCGAGCAGAACACCCACAAAATTGGTGAGTGCCTGGACGAGCGCGAGCTCCAGCACAGCGCTGCCTTCCTGGCCCGCTACCCCACCGTCTTCGCCGGGCTCGTCTAGCTGGCCGCACCAAGGCAGTTCCGTCTCCTCCGTTTGCACGGGAGCAAGGCACCATGGAAAAAGCATTCCGCTCCGCCTCGATCGACCTGCTGGCTCGCTGGATCTTCAGCGAGCTCGACAGCCGGGACGCCGTCATGGGCATCCCCAAGGCGAACTTCCAGGTGCCCCATCCCAAGCTGGCCCGGGAGATGTTCGGGCACACCGTGGCCGCGCCCCTGGGCGTGGCCGCGGGGCCCCACACCCAGCTGGCGCAGAACATCGTGGCCAGCTGGCTGTGCGGCGCCCGCTTCATCGAGCTAAAGACGGTCCAGATCCTCGACGAGATCGAGGTGAGCCGCCCCTGCATCGATGCGGCGGACGAGACCTACAACTGCGAGTGGTCCCAGGAGCTCAAGCTCGAAGAGTCCTTCACGGAGTACCTCAACGCCTGGGTGCTCATCCACGCCCTGGCCCACAAGCTGGGGCTCAAGGATCCGGGCACCCACTTCAGCATGAGCGTGGGCTACAACCTGGAGGGCATCCAGCACCCCCGGGTGCAGAAGTTCATCGCGGATATGCGCAACGCCGGCCCGGCCCTGGAGGCCGCCATCGCGGCGGTGGCCGAGGTCTATCCGGGCGTGCGCGACATAGCCATCCCCACCGAGCTGTCCAACCAGATCACCCTCTCCACCATGCACGGCTGCCCCCCGGCGGAGATCGAGCGCATCGCCCGGTTCCTGCTCACGGACATGGGCATGCACACCTGGGTGAAGCTGAACCCCACCCTGCTCGGCCCTGAGCGGCTGCGGGGCCTGCTCAATGACACCCTGGGCTTCGACATCACCGTGCCTGACGAGGCTTTCGGCCACGACCCCAAGTGGCCGGACGCCATGGCCATGGTCAAGGCCCTGGCCCAGGTGGCCGAGGGTCGCCCGAACGGCTTCGGCCTCAAGCTCTCCAACACCCTCGAGGTGGTGAACCACCGGCCCGTGTTCCCCACGAACGAAAAGATGATGTATCTGTCGGGTCGCGCCCTGCATCCGCTCACGCTCACCCTGGCCACCCTGGTCACCGAGGAGCTCGACGGCCAGGTGCCCGTCAGCTTCTGCGGCGGCGCCGACGCGCGCAACTTCGCGGACCTGGTGGCGGCGGGCCTCGGCCCCGTCACCGTCTGCACCGACCTGCTCAAGCCCGGCGGCTACGCCCGCCTGCAGCAGTACCTGGTCAACCTGGAAGCGGCCATGGACGAGGTGGGCGCGGCCAGCCTCGACGCCTTCATCCAGGCCCGCTCCGGCGGCCACGGCGCCCGCTTCAACCTGGCCAGCTACGGCGTGAAGGCCGTGGGCGATGAGGTCTACGCCCGCCGCACCCGCCCTCTTGAGTTCAAGGGTGACCGGCCCCTGGGCCACTTCGACTGCATCGCCGCGCCCTGCGTGGATGCCTGTCCGACGCACCAGAACATCCCGGACTACCTGTGGCTGGTGGCCCACGGCAAGCCCACTGAGGCCATGGAGGTCATCCTCCGCACCAACCCCCAGCCGGGCATCACCGGCAGCGTCTGCGACCACCCCTGCACCGAGCGCTGTGTCCGCAACTTCTACGACGCGCCCCTGGCCATCCGCGAGATCAAGCGCTTCGCCTTCGAGAACGCCGGACCCCTGCCTGCCGAGGTGGCTGGCAAGTCTCTGGGCATCAAGGTGGCCATCGTCGGCGCGGGCCCCTCGGGCCTGTCCGCCGCCTACTACCTGGCCAAGATGGGCTTCGAGCCCGTCGTGTTCGAAGCCAAGCAGGAGCTGGGCGGCATGGTGGGAGGTCTGATCCCGGCCTACCGCCTGCCGAACGCGACCCTGGAAGGTGACCTGGTGCGCCTGCGGGAGCTGGGTGTGCAGATCCTGCTGGGCAAGGCGCTGGGCCGGGACTTCACCCTGGCTGAGCTGCGCCGGGACTACGGTTCGGTGTTCCTCGGCGTTGGCGCCCAGAAGGGCAAGCGCCTGGGGATTCCTGGCGAGGACACGCCGGGAGTCATGGACGCCCTGGACTTCCTCGCGAAGGTGCGGGCCGGAACGCCCATGGACCTGGGCCAGCGCATCCTGGTCATCGGCGCGGGCAACTCCGCCATGGATGCGGTGCGCTCCGCCATCCGGCTGGCACCGGGCAGCGAGGTGACCATCGTCTACCGCCGCACCCGGGCCCAGATGCCTGCGGATCCCGCGGAGGTCCACGACTGCGTGGAAGAGGGCATCCAGATCCGGGACCTGCTGGCCCCGGCCTCGGTGGTTGCGGAGAATGGCCGGGTCAAGGCCCTGGCCTGCACCCGCATGCGCCTGGGTGAGCGGGACGCTTCCGGTCGACCCCGGCCGGTGCCGGTGGAGGGCAGCGTCGAGCTGGTCCCCGCGGACACCATCATCTCGGCCATCAGCCAGGAGGCCGTGCTGGACTTCCTGGCGGGCCTGGAGCTCAAGCGGAACGGCAGCGGCTACCTCGTGGTGGACCCCGCCACCGGCGCGACCTCGGTGCCCGGCCTCTTCGCCGGGGGCGACGTGGTGCATGGCGCCTCCTCGGTGATCATGGCCATCGCCGATGGCCGAGCCGTGGCGGAAGCCATCGCCCTGAGCCACGGGGTGGAGCTCAAGGCCGAGCCCCTGCTCGAGAAGGGCGCGGCAGATGCGGCGCTCATGGAGAAGAAGGGTCGCCTCGTGGGGGCGCAGCAGGTGCCCGTGCTGCCCCTGGTGGACCGGCACGGCTTTGACGAAGTGCTCAAGCCCTTCACCGCGGAGTCCGCCGCCAAGGAAGCCAGCCGCTGCCTGGACTGCGACGACCTCTGCAGCCTGTGTGTGACAGTCTGCCCCAACCGCGCCAACCTGGCCTACAGCCTTGAGCCCTTCAGCCTGCAGCTGCCCCTCCTCGTCCAGCGGCAGGGACAGCTGGTAGCAGAGGGTTCTCGGCCCTTCGCCGTGACCCAGCGGGTCCAGACCCTCAACGTCGCGGACTTCTGCAATGAGTGCGGCAACTGCGACACCTTCTGTCCCGCCGCCGGCGCCCCCTACAAGGACAAGCCCCGGTTCTGGATCGACAAGGAGGGCTACCGCGAGGCCAAGGGCGACGCCTTCCGGCTCGCGCGCAAGCCCGCGGGCCTGGTTATCGAAGCCCGCCTGGCCGGGAAGACCTACCATCTGGAGGTAACCGGCGAGCTAGCCTCCTTCCGCAGCGAGCAGGTCAGCGCCAGATTCAGGACCGGAACCTGGGCCCTGGTGGATTGGACGGCCCCAGCAGTGCTGCCCGAGGGGACCGTGGTGGACCTCTCCCCCTGCCTCACCCTGGCGGCGCTGCTGCATGCGGAGTCGGTGCTGCCACCGCTGTCCCAGCCCGTTGGGTAAAAATTTTCACATATCAGTATTTTTTTATTGACCTACAGGGTTTCTATTTTAATCTTTTAAGCGTCAGCACCGGCTTTCCAGCAGTTGTGGTCCGTTTTGCGCAAGGTCCCAAATGGTAACGGTTTGCACACAAGGCCAGCGGGCGTTCGACCCGTGCCAAGCGCCCTCCGGCAAGGCGGTCGGGATCCTTCCGGCCTCATGGCAGGTGCATTTGGGCGGCTTTTCGGTGAAAATCGAGGCACAGCGGGCCTTTGCACAGCGGACTGGCGCGGTTCTCACCAACTGCATCTCAGACCGTTTTCGACTCGGAGGGAGTTGAACACGGGCAATCCCACGGCTCCACCGTCAAGGACTTTGCTGTACCGCTCCCCACCACCCCCACCCCCCCCCACCCGAGGTCCAGGTCTTCCTGGCCACCTCAACCAAGGAGAACTTCATGAAGAAGCTCACCCTCACCGCCCTGGCCCTCGTGGCCCTGGCCGCCGTCCCCGTCAGCGCCGCTGACTGGAGCGACACGTTCCTCGGCTACCGCACTGGCACAAAGTTCCAGGAAACCGGCATCCAGGACGCCATTAAGAAGGACATCTACTCCCTGAGCCACGTGTCTGGCTACTCCATGGGCACGAACTTCTTCAACGTGGACATGCTGAAGTCCGATTCGAAGGATCCTGCGAACACCGCTGGCAAGTTCGCTGGTGAAGGTTCCAACGGCGCCCAGGAAGTCTATGTGGCCTACCGCACCAACCTCAGCCTGAGCAAGCTCTTCGGCACCAAGATGTCGGGCGGCATCGTGCGCGACGTGGAATTCACCGCCGGCATGGACTACAACGCCAAGAACACCACCTTTGCTCCTTCCGTGTTCAAGGTCATGGCTGGCCCCACGGTGGCCTTCCAGGTCCCCGGCTTCTTCACACTGGGCGTCCTCTACTACAACGAAAAGAACCACAACGCCTTCGCCACCTACAAGGGCGAGAACATCAATGTCTCCTTTGATCCCACCTACCAGGTCGCCGCTGCCTGGGGCATCGACGTGAAGCTGGGCGAAGTAAACACCAAGGTGAAGGGCTTCGGCACATACACCGGCGCCAAGGGCAAGGATGGCGGCAACGTCAAGACCAAGCCCGAGACCCTCGTCGACATCTACTGGATGTTTGATGCGAGCCCCGTCTTCGGCGCGAAGAAGGGCACCTGGCAGATCGGCCCCGGCTTCGAGTACTGGGACAACAAGTTCGGCGATCCCACCTACAAGACCGTGGCTGCCGCCAATGCCGCTACCGCCTCCACGGGCGTCTTCACTTCCGTGAATCCCCAGGTCAGCTGCTTCATGCTGGCGCTCGAATACCACTTCTAGACCGCAGTACCAACCCGCGCGGGGGGCGACTTCCGCGCGGGTTTCTTCTTGTTCCAAGGAAGCTTTATGACTCCCTTCAGCTATCGGTGCACGGACTGTGGTCGGACCTACTCCAGGGACGAGGTGCGCTACCTCTGCCCCGAGTGCGGGAAGGGCTACCATCCCGGCATCCCCCTCCTGGGCGTGCTGGAAGTGGTCTTTGATTACGAGGCCATCCGTCGAGCCTTCGACCGCGCCCAGCCGGACTGGAACCTGTTCTGCCCTGTGGAAAAGGAATTCCACCCGCCCCTCCCGGTGGGCAACACGCCCCTAGGTCGTGTGGATCGCCTGGGCGCGGAGCTGGGCCTCTCGAGCCTGTGGGTGAAGAACGACGGACTCAACCCCAGCGGCAGCCTCAAGGACCGCGCCTCCTTCCTGGTGGTGGCCGAAGCGCGCCGCCTGGGCATCGACCTGGTGGTGGCCGCCTCCACGGGCAACGCCGCCTCGGCCCTGGCCGCGGTGTGCGCGACCACGGACACCAAGGCGCTGATCTTCGTGCCCGAGAAGGCCCCCAAGGCCAAGCTGGTGCAGATGGTGCTGTACGGCGCGAAGGTGGTCCCCGTGAAGGGCACCTACGACGACGCCTTCGCCCTCTCGCTCGAGTACACCGCCCAGCGCGGCGGCCTTAACCGCAACACCGCCTATCATCCGCTGACCATCGAGGGCAAGAAGACCGCGGGCCTGGAGATCTGGGCCCAGCTGGGCTACCAGGTGCCCGAGGCGATCCTCATCTCCGTGGGCGATGGCGTCATCCTCGGCGGCGTGCACAAGGCCTTCGTGGACCTGCAGCGGGCCGGCCTCATCGACCGCCTGCCGCGCCTCATCGGGGTGCAGGCCGAGACCTCCGATGCCATCCACCGCTACGTGGAGACCGGCGTCTACAGCGACGCAGCCAACCCCACCACCCGGGCCGACTCGATCTCCGTCACCTGCCCGAGCAACGCCCACGGCGCCCGGCGCGCAGTGCTGGACAGCCAGGGGCTGACCCTCACGGTCACCGACGACGAGATCCTCGAGGCCCAGGCCCTGCTCGCGGGCCGCAGCGGCATCTTCACGGAGCCCGCCGGCGCCACGGCCCTGGCCGGCCTGGTCAAGCTCCAGGCGGGCCCGAACCGACTCACCGGCTCGGGGCCGGTGGTCATCCTCGCCACGGGCCACGGCCTCAAGGACGTGGAAGCGCCCCTCTCCCGCATCAGCATTCCCGCCGCCGTCGCGCCCGTGCTGGCCTCGCTGAGCCTGTGAAGACCCTCGTCCGCAACGGCCGGGTGGCCCTCGACGGGAAGCTCCAGGCGCTGGATGTGCTGGTCGAAGGCGAGCGCATTGCCGCCGTGGGCTCCCTGGGTGCGGCCTCTGCGGACCGGGTGGTGGACGCCCAGGGCTGCTACGTCCTGCCGGGCTTCATCGACTTCCACACCCACGTGGACGACCAGATCGGCCCCTACTACCTGGCCGACACCTACGAGTCCGCCACCCGGGTGGGCCTCGAGAACGGCATCACCACCCTCTGCACCTTCGTCACCCAGGAGCCTGGCGACACCCTGCTGCGCGGCCTGGAGCGGGCCCGGGCCAAGGCCGAGGGCCGCACCCACGCCGACGTGCTCTGGCACCTGACCCCCACCACCTTCAGCCCCGGCGACCTCGCGACCCTGCGGGTCCTCCAGGCCGGCGGCTACTGCACCCTGAAGCTCTACACCACCTACAAGGCCGCGGGCATCTTCGCCAGCTACGACCTCATCGAGCAGCTCTTCCAGAGCCTCGGCGACCTGGGCGGCTGCTTCCTGGTGCACTGCGAGGACGACGAGCTCATCGCCGCCGTGGATGCCCGCGGCCTGGACCTGAGCAAGGCCTTCACCCACACCCTGCTGCGGCCCGAGGCCGCCGAGGTGGTGGCCATCCAGCGGGTGGTGGACCTGGCCCTGAAGCACAGGGCCTCGCTGCACGTGGTGCACGTCTCCACCCTGGCCGGCGCCCAGTACCTGCAGGCGAACCGCGCGAAGGGCGACCTCAGCTTCGAGACCTGCCCCCAGTACCTGTTCCTGGACGAGTCCTGGTTGGCCCGCCCGGATGGCCACCGCTGGCTCTGCTCCCCGCCCCTGCGCGGGAACCGGGCCCCCTTCCTGGAGCTCATGCGCCAGGGCGCCGCCGACGTCCTCGCCACGGACCACTGTCCCTTCTGCGCCGCCCACAAGGACGCCTGGGATGGCACGGACCTGCGCCAGGTGCCCAACGGCATGCCCGGTCTGGGCTCCCTCCCGCACACCGCCTGGAAGCTCTGGGAGGGTGATCCCGACCGCGCCGCCCTGGGCCTCGCCACCAAGCTCTCCCTGAACCCCGCCCGCCGGGCCGGTGTCGGGGACCGCAAGGGCGCCCTGCAGCCGGGCCTGGACGCGGACCTCGTGGTGCTGGATCCCAATGGCCCCGCCCGGCCGCTGCGTTCCTCCGCCTCGGATGCCTTCGAGGCCTTCCCCGGCTTCACCTCCACCCTGGCCTTCCGCGAGGTCCTGCTGCGCGGCGAGTCCCGGGTGCGGGATGGCCAGCTCACCCAGCCCCAGGCTCCTGGCGGCATCCTCCTGCAACCTTCTCCAGCCTCGCTTTCCCTGCCCTGACCCTTCCTCAAGGAGCCTCCATGCCGACCCTCGCCGAGAACCTGAAAGCCTTCCAGGCCCTCAAGACCGACCTCTACCAGAAGGATTTCCTGCTGACATGGCAGCACCCGGAGGAGGAGCTGCGGGCGATCGTGACGCTGGCGGACAC
>CAIOFF010000004.1 GCA_903857495.1 uncultured Holophagaceae bacterium
CTCGGGCGATCGCCCGAGGCTTGAACCCCAACTCCAGCTTCGCCTGGATCATTGCTCGTTCCTCGCAACTCAGATGTGTGTAGTGGTTTCCCATGCATCCATTCTTTCTGAGGAATGTTGCACTTGGGAATTGAGCGCGCCCCACAAAGAACACAAAGATCACAAAGAAAAGAAGGGGCTGAGCTCGAATGCCCTTCTTTGTGTCCTTTGTGTTCTTTGTGGTTCAGGTTTTCTTGTGAAGACAGGTTCACCACGAAGAAGATGAATTCCCAGGTCTTCCTTCGTGGTCTTGGTGGTCTTCTCGGTATCGGCTGCGCCGATACGCGAGACAAACTGAAATCTCGTGGTGAAGGCCTGTCATGCCCAGTTCAGGGCTTCCACTCGGGGTGCAGGTGGCCCTGGAAGATGGGCTGCACGGGGCCGGTCATGAGGACGCGGCCCTCGGGGCTGAAGTCGATGTCCAGGGAGCCACCGGGCATGCTGACGGTGACGTGGGGATCGATGAGGTTCAGGCGGCGGCAAGCGGCGGCGGCGGCGGCGCTGCTGCCCGAGGCGGGGGTGTAGCCGGCGCCCCGCTCCCAGATCTCGATGCGGAGGCGCTCCCGGCTGGTGACCTCCACCAGCAGGACGTTCACGCGCTCCGGGAACTCGGGATGGCGCTCGATCTTCGGGCCCAGGCGGCGGGCGTTGGCGGGGGAGACCTCGCCGGGGAAGATGATGCAGTGGGGGTTGCCCAGGTTGAGGGCGGTGATGGTGATGGGCCCCGTGGGCAGGAACAGGGGGGTCTCCAGCACCTCCAGGTGAGCTGCGATGCCCGTGAAGGGGATGTCCCCGGCCCGGAAGCTGGGCAATCCCATGTCCACCTGGGCCAGGCTGCCGTCCTCCGCCAGGAAGCACACGTCGAAGTGCCCGCCGAGGGTGTGGATGCAGCAGGCCCGGGACTTGGCGTGTCCGGCCTCCAGCAGGTAGCGGCCGAAGATGCGGATGCCGTCGCCGCTGGTCTCCGCCTCGCTGCCATCGGGGTTGAAGATCCGCAGCCCGAAGGCCTCAGGATGGCCGGGGACGGCCATGGGGCCCAGCAGCAACCCATCAGAACCGATGCCGAGGCGCCGGTCGCAGAGGGCCTGGATCAGCTTCGGATCCGGCTCGAAGGGCGACCGGGTCGGATCCACGACGAGGTAGTCGTTCCCGAGCACATGGAATTTGGAAATGGGAAAATCAAGGGGCATGCGGTTGTCCTGGTGGGAGGCCGCCCTCCGGGCCTTGGCTTGCCCCGAGTGGCTGCTGACGCTGCAGGCAGGACGGGACCTGCAGATCCTTCCTGAAGCCCGAGCAGACTAGCATTCGAGCCAGCAGGCAGCAACCCGGGGGAGCTCCCGAGCAGGCGGAAACGCCCCCGAATCGGCGAGCTTTACAGCGAGATGCGGGTTCCCAGCACCTGCAGGAACTGGGCAAGCCAGGCGGGATGGGCGGGCCAGGCGGGGGCGGTGACCAGGTTGCCGTCGGTCACGGCGCCGTCGATGGCGATCTCCGCATACTTCCCCCGGGCGATCTCCACCTCGGCGCGGCAGGCGGGATAGGCCGAGCAGGTGCGGCCCTCCAACACCCCAGCCGCGGCCAGCAGCTGGGCGCCATGGCAGATGGCGGCCACGGGCTTCCCCGCCGTGAAGAAGTGCCGCACCAGCTCCAGCACCTCCAGGTTGAGGCGCAGGTATTCCGGGGCGCGGCCGCCCGGGATCACCAGCGCATCGCACTGGCCCAGGTCGAGGTCATCGAAGGTGGCGTTGAGGGTGAAGCGGTGACCGGGCTTCTCGGAGTAGGTCTGGTGGCCCTCGAAGTCGTGGATGGCGGTGGCGATCCAGTCCCCGGCGACCTTGCCCGGGCACACGGCCTGCACCTTGTGACCCACGGCCAGCAGCGCCTGGAAGGGCACCATGATCTCGTAGTCCTCGCCGAAGTCTCCGACGAGCATGAGGATGTTTTTCGCGGCCATGACTGCCTCCGGTGAGCGTGGGGCCTGATTATGCCCCCGACGCCTGGTGGAGGCATTGATAAATGAAGGAATGGGTGATGACTTGGCCGAAAATTTACACGACCTGCGGGGAGTCTATTTGGGGCATTCGGGAGTCCCCCGGGGGGGGGCATGAAGACTGGAACCCGCAGCTGGCGCAGAGGGGCGAGCCACGACCCATCACCGCAGTCAGAGGCGCCGACTGAGATTCTCTTCAAGGAAAAAGAATATCAGCCACCGATGAACACCGATGAACACTGATGAACACCGATAAAGACATGATAAAAAACGAAAGCTAATACCTATTAGCTCTTTCTTTATCAGCTTTTAATCGGTGTTCATCGGTGGCTAAAAAAGCTTTTTCTATCTTCAGGCCTGGAGGTAGACCTCGGCGCCCTTCTCCGTGAACTCCTGGCTCTTCTCTTCCATGCCTTTGCGCAGAGCTTCCTCGTCGCTGAGGCCCTGGGCGGCGGCGTACTGCCGGACGTCCTCGGTGATCTTCATGGAGCAGAAGTGTGGGCCGCACATGGAGCAGAAGTGGGCGCTCTTGGCGCCTTCGGCGGGGAGGGTCTCGTCGTGGAACTCCCGGGCGGTGTCCGGATCCAGGGCCAGGTTGAACTGGTCCTCCCAGCGGAACTCGAAGCGGGCCTTGCTCATGGCGTCGTCCCAGAGGCGGGCGCCGGGATGGCCCTTGGCCAGGTCCGCGGCGTGGGCGGCGATGCGGTAGGCGATGACGCCGTCCTTCACGTCCTTCTTGTTGGGCAGGCCCAGGTGCTCCTTGGGGGTGACGTAGCAGAGCATGGCGCAGCCGAACCAGCCGATCA
Organism: uncultured Holophagaceae bacterium; assembly: GCA_903857495.1. GTDB lineage: Bacteria > Acidobacteriota > Holophagae > Holophagales > Holophagaceae > Geothrix. Next base: position 2,836 of record CAIOFF010000004.1, read on the forward strand.
TGGCCGCGCCGATGGCACTGGTGATGTGGTCGTAGCCCGGCGCCACATCCGTGGTGAGAGGACCCAGGGTGTAGAAGGGCGCCTCGTCACAGACCTCCAGCTGCTTGGTCATGTTCTCCTGGATCAGGTGCATGGGCACGTGGCCGGGGCCCTCGATCATCACCTGCACGTCGTGCTGCCAGGCGATCTTGGTGAGCTCGCCCAGGGTCTCCAGCTCGCCGAACTGGGCCTCATCGTTGGCGTCGGCAGTGCTGCCGGGCCGCAGGCCGTCGCCCAGGGAGAAGGCCACATCGTAGGCCTTCATGATTTCGCAGATGTCTTCGAAGTGGGTGTAGAGAAAGTTCTCCTGGTGGTGGGCCAGGCACCACTTCGCCAGGATGCTGCCGCCCCGGCTGACGATGCCCGTCACCCGCTTGGCGGTCATGGGCACGTAGCGCAGCCGCACGCCGGCGTGGATGGTGAAGTAGTCCACGCCCTGCTCGGCCTGCTCGATGAGGGTGTCGCGGAAGATCTCCCAGGTGAGGTCCTCGGCCTTCCCGTTGACCTTCTCCAGGGCCTGGTAGATGGGCACGGTGCCGATGGGTACGGGACTGTTCCGCAGAATCCACTCGCGGGTCTCGTGGATGTTCTTGCCGGTGCTGAGGTCCATGACCGTGTCAGCACCCCAGCGGATGGACCAGGCCATCTTCTCGACCTCTTCCTCGATGCTGGAGGCCACGGCGGAATTGCCGATGTTGGCGTTGATCTTCACCAGGAAGTTCCGGCCGATGATCATGGGCTCGGCTTCCGGGTGGTTGATGTTGGCGGGAATGACGGCGCGGCCCCGGGCCACCTCGTCCCGCACGAACTCGGGGGTGATGCGGCTCTTCTGGCCCGCGGCCTCGCGGCCCAGGTTCTCGCGGATGGCGATGAACTCCATCTCGGGCGTGACGACGCCCTGCCGGGCGTAGTGCATCTGGGACACATTGCAGCCCGCCCGGGCCCGCAGAGGCTTGCGGTCGGCGTGGAAGCGGATGGCATCCAGGTCCTGATCCCGCTCCCGCAGCTTGCGGTAGAGGCTGGTGGCGCCCGGCAGCTCCTCCACATCACCGCGCCCGAGGATCCAGTCCTGGCGCAGGGGCTGGAGGCCCTTGGCCACATCGATGGTGACGGCGGGGTCTGTGTAGGGGCCGGAGGTGTCGTAGAGCACCACCGGCTCATTGGCCGTGAGGTTGCCCGCGAAGTCGCGGGTGGGACTGAGGCTGATCTCGCGGAAGGGCACCTGGACCCCGGGCAGCTTGCCCGCCACGTGGATCTTGCGGGAGGCGGGGAAGGGCTTGAGGCAGGCGGCCAGGGCGGTCCCGGCTACGGGAGTCTGAGCGGGATCTGACTGCATGGTCATGAAAACTCCGGACTTGAGAAAATTCGGGCCAGGATAGATCCCGGAATCAGCAAGTTTATCGCGCCGGGGCAGGCTGGACGAATTCAAAGATTGTCCCCGACCCGCCGATAGGACGGGCACGGAGCCCTGCCATGCCCGATTATCCCCAGGACAACCAAGCCATCCCCGACCAGCTGATGCAGATCGCCGCCGAGCAGGAAGGAGGCGCAGGGCGGGTGTTGGACCAGATCGAGGTCGCCCAGCACAGCTTTGAGGAGATCCAGACCCTGGCCAAAGAGTGCCAGGAGATCCTGCGGGTGATCATGCCCCCCTCGGCGGACCTGGAAGCCCTCACGGAGAAGCTGGAGCAGGTCGGCTTCCATGCCGACAACGGCGCCTACAACATCCAGGGCGCCTTCGACCTCTACCAGTACCAGGACATCGTGCGCCAGAAGCTCGAGCGCGTGGGCCGCAGCCTCATCGAGGTCTCCCACTTCGTGCTGGCGAGCCTGCAACCCAACAGCGAGCACCTGCCGAAGATGGCCCCCTCAGGGCGGGACATCCTGCACCGTGAGCCCCAGATGGCCGACGTGATGAAGCCCGACGCGGACAGCGTGGTGGCGGAGTTTTTCGCCAAGGCCCACAAGGACAAGGCCGCGAAGAAGGCCGAGGGATAGAACCCCAAAGATGCGATAATGGCCCCTGGAGGGACCATGCCCCGTCGCGTCCTGTTCATCGGCAGTCTGGCACTAAGCCTTGTGGCTGCAGCCCAGCCCCAGGAGGACCCGGTCCTACGGGCCCGCGCCCAGCGCGCCTCGGCCGCGGGCATCGCGGATGGCGACCTGCCCCCGGTGCCGCGCGGCATCGTGGAACCCCCGCCCCTGCCGCCCCCTGAAGCCCACCAGCGGGACACGGCCAAGGGCAAGAAGGCCACGGCCAAGAGCAAGGGCAAGAAGGGCAAGGCCAGCACGACCAAGGGCAAGAGCCCCAAGAAGGCTCCGGCCAAGGGGAAGGCCAAGTGAAGATCGGAGTCCTGACTTCCGGAGGCGACGCACCCGGCATGAACGCCGCCATCCGCGCCGTGGTGCGCCAAGCGGACGCCCTGGGGCACGAGACCTGGGGCATCTACCGCGGCTACCAGGGCCTGCTGGAAGGGGACCTAGAGCCCCTGCCCAGCCGCGCCTGCGCCAACATCCTCCAGCGCGGCGGCACCATCCTGCAGACGGCCCGCTGCCTGGCCTTCCACCAGCCCGAGACCCGGGCGGAAGCGGCCCGGATCCTCAAGGAGGCCGGCATCGGGGCCCTCGTGGTCATCGGCGGGGATGGCAGCTTCCGCGCCGCTCAGGCGCTCATGCGCGAGCACGGCGTGGCCTGCGCCGGCATCCCGGGCACCATCGACAACGACCTGCCGGGCACGGACCGGACCCTGGGCTTCGACACGGCCCTGAACACCGCCGTGGAGGCCATCGACCGCATCCGGGACACCGCCTCCAGCCACGGCCGCCTGTTCCTGGTGGAGGTCATGGGCCGCAGCTCCGGCATGCTGGCGGTGCACACGGCCCTGGCCTGCGGCGCCGAGGCGGTGCTCTACCCCGAGTCCCCCGAGGACAGCCTCGAGAGCCTGGTGACGCGCCTCAAGGCCCACTGGAACGCCGGCAAGCGCAGCTCCATCGTGGTGGTGGCCGAGGGCGACACCGTGGGCCGGGCCATGGCCGTGGGCGAGCAGCTCCGGCAGGAGCATGCCCTGGACCTCCGGGTGGTGGTGCTGGGGCACATCCAGCGGGGCGGCAGCCCCACGGCCCTGGACCGCATCTGGGGCAGCCGCTGGGGCGCCGAGGCCGTGCGCCGCCTGGATCGCGGCGAGCGGGGCTTCTACATGGCCGAGGTGGCGGGCGCCGCCGTGGCCCAGCCCCTGTCCCGGGTCCTGGACCCCCAGCCCCTGCCGCCGGGCGACCTGGGCATCCTGGTCTCGGTGCTTTCTCGTTAGGCTGGGGCTGTCTCAAGGGGGGCATGATGTCGGGCACGACCAACGTTAATCCAACCGTCGCGGTCGTTTTCTCGGTATCGCCTTCGGCGATACGCGAGACCTCACGCGTTGGGGCTGAAGGTCAGGGGGTCTGATGTCGGACACGACCAACGTTAATCCAACTGTCGCGGTCGTGATGGCCGGTGGTCGCGGGACGCGGTTCTGGCCCCGCAGCCGGAACGCCCGCCCCAAGCAGTTCCTGGCCATCGTCGGCACTGAGACCCTGCTCCACCAGACGGTGCATCGGCTGGACGGCCACGTGAGCCCGGAGCGCATCTTCGTGGTGACCACGGAAGACCTGGCCGAGGAGACCCGGCGCATGCTGCCGGAGCTGCCCCCGGAGAACGTCATCGTCGAGCCCGAGGGCCGCAACACCGCACCCTGCCTGGCCCTGGCCCTGGTGGAGATCGAGCAGAAGATCCCCAACGGCGTGATGGCGGTGCTCTCGGCGGACCACTGGATCGGGGACCGGGAGCTCTTCCTGGCGGACCTGGACGCGGCCGTGGCGCACGCCGCGGACAAGCGCGAACTGGTCACCTTTGGCATCAAGCCCACCTATCCCGAGACCGGCTACGGCTACATCGAGTCCGAGGGCCAGGGCCCCGTGCTCAAGGTGACGGCCTTCCGCGAGAAGCCGCCGGCGGCGGTCGCCCTCCAGTATCTCGAGTCCGGCCGCCACTACTGGAACGCGGGCATGTTCGTGTGGACGCTGGCGGATTTCCGCCAGGGCCTGCAGCAGCACGCGCCGGACGTGCTGGCGCCCCTGGACGCCTGGGTGGCCGCCGGCGCCCGGCCCGAGGCCCTGGCCGACGCCTACCGCCAGCTGCCCAAGGTCGCCATCGACGTGGCGCTCATGGAGCGGGCGAGCTCCGTGGCCGTGGTGCCCACGCGCTTCCGCTGGTCCGATGTGGGCTCCTGGCCCGCGGCCATCGAGTTCCAGGAGGCGGACGCTGCGGGCAACGTGAGCCTGGGCGACACCCTGCTGCTGGACAGCCACAACTGCGCCATCTTCGGGGGCAAGCGCTTCATCGCCGCCAGCGGCGTGGACGACCTCATCGTGGTGGACAGCGACGATGCCCTGCTGATCTGCCGCCGCGACCGCGCCCAGTCGGTGAAGGATGTGGTTGAGCGATTAAGGGCGGAGGGTCGTACCGAACTCCTCTAGAAGCCCTTCACCGAGCGGAAAGCGTACGCTTTCCGCTAATGGAAAAGACAAAACAACCGAGGTTTCCCATGAAACGACCTGAGACGCTGCACGTGGACAAGCCCTGGGGCTCGTTTGATCAGTACGCTCTGAACACAGCCTGCACCGTAAAGATCCTCACCTGCGCGCCGGGGCAGAAGCTGAGCCTGCAGCGGCACAGCCACCGCGGCGAGCTGTGGGTGGCCCTGGATCCGGGCGTGGTGGTGGACCGGGACGGCGAGGAGCTGCGGCCCGCCGTGGGCGAAGAGATCTGGCTGCCCCTGGGCAGCACCCACCGGCTGCGCTGCGACGCCACCACGGCCCAGCCCGTGCGGGTGCTCGAGGTGAGCCTCGGCACCTTCGACGAGGCCGACATCGAGCGCCTCCAGGACGACTACGGACGCAGCTGATGCGGCCCTGGCTCCTGCTGCTCGCCACCCTGCCGGTCCTGGCCCAGAGCGGCGAGGAGCTGCTGACCCGGGTGGACCGCCTGCGCCATCCCTGGTCCGCCTTCACGGTGGAGCTGGAGCTGAAGGACCCGAAGACCGCCCAGCGCTGGAAGGTCTCGGCCCGGGAGAACGGCGATGCCCGCCTGGATGGCCTCAGCGAGAAGGAGCTGGGCCGCGCGGTGCTCATGCTGGGCGACCAGATGTGGCTGCTCCTGCCCGGCTCCAAGCGCCCCCTGAAAGTGACGCCCCAGCAGCGGCTGCTGGGACCCGCCGCGGGCGGTGACGTGGCCCGCACCCGCTTCCGCAAGGACTACACGGTCCAGGAGGTGACGGAGGAGACGCTCGGCGACCGGCCCTGCTGGCGCCTGGACCTGACGGCCCGGAGCCCTGCCCTGAGTGCGCGGACGGTGCGGCTCTGGGTGGCCAAGGAGCCCGTGGCGCCCCTCCGGGCCGAGTTCTTCCTCGCCTCGGGCAAGCTGGCCCGGAGCGCCGCCTTCGGCCCCCTGACCACGGCCCTGGGCCAGCCGGTCCTGTCCGGCCTGGAGCTCACCGAACCCAGCGGCCTGAAGGTGGGCCTGACCTTCAGCGCCTGGTCCAAGGGGGGCGTGAGCCCAGAGCTGTTCCGTGAGCCATGAGGCGGGCCCGCAGGCAGTCGGTGCTAGACTCATCGGTGAGGTGCCCGCAAGGGCTTCCCGCCACCAATCATCCCTCCCAATGAATCCAGTCCCCTCGCGGGACTCCCGCTAAACTCCCCACCACTCGTAACCCCGCCAAACCTACCCTCTCGAAGCGCCCGCACCTCCGGGCGCTTCTTTTTTTCGCCGAACGCCTGAATGAAATGGGGACTTTGAACCACAAAGACCACCAAGACCCCAAAGAAGGACAAGATATGCCATCATCGTCGCGATCCTTCAGGCTTCACGGGGAATCAGTCTTCACAAGAAAATCTGAACCACAAAGAACACAAAGGGCACAAAAAGGGCATTCCTGTTCCCGTCCCTTCTTTTCTTTGTGTCCTTTGTGTTCTTTGTGGTTAATCCTTCTTTATTAAATACTTAAATCATCAAGATCACGAGGGGAGACAAGGCGATCTGTCCTCTCTTCGCGGTCCTTCTGTCATTGTGGTGACCGCTTTTCCTTCGAACAGCGCAGCCTCAGTGCCCGGCGGGGGCTTTGGCCTTGGGCTTCTCGGTGCCCTTCTCGCGGGGCTGGGCCTTCTGGTGCTTGGTCTCGGCGGCTTCGGTGGCGGCAGACACGACCACGATGGAGATGCGGCGGTTCTGGGGGTCCTTGGCGTCCTTGCCCTCCAGGGGGATGGTGTCGCCGTAGCCCGTGACGCGCCGCACCTGGCCTGGGCGGAGGCCGCCGGCGGCGCTCTCCATGACCCGGCGGGCGGCGTTGGCCCGGTCTGAGCTGAGCTCCCAGTTGGTGTAGGCCCGGTTGGAGTACTGGCTGGAGTCCGTGTGCCCGCCGATGACCACGCGGTTGGGCAGCTTGCCCAGCTCCCGGGCGATCTCTTTCAGGATCGACAGGGTGTAGCTCTTCAGGGTGGCACTGCCGGAGTCGAAGAGCACCTGGGCCGCCTTGTCCTGGATCTGGATGCGCAGGCCCTCGTCCGTGAAGTCCATGCTGATCTGGTCCTGGAAGGCCTGGAGCAGCTCATCCTGCTGGAAGGCCTTCTCGATGGACTCCGCCGTGGCCTCCATGGTCTTCCGCTCCTCCGCGGCGGCCCCCGGAGAATCCGCATTGGCGTCCGAGCCCCCGTCGCCATCGGGTCCCGGCGCCATGCCCCGGCCCCCGGGCAGGATGCCCTTGCCGTGGTCCGCCAGGATCTCCTTGCCCCGGTCCGTGTTGAAGAAGTTGGCGTCCTGGAACATCCCGGCGATGCCCGCCTTGGTGTTCGCGTTCGCGCTGCTGAGCAGCCACATTAGAAGGAAGAAGGCCATCATGGCCGTCACCAGATCCGCGTAGGCCACCTTCCAGGCGCCCCCGTGGGCCGCGGCGTGGCCCCCCTTCTTCTTGACGTAGCGGATTTTGACTTCGGTGGGGGCTTGCTGCTCAGACATCGCCGCTACCTCGGCTTGATCTGCCGTACGACTTCCTCTAGCTCACCCGACCCCGGGCGCTCCGTCGAAGGGATGTTGCGGCGGGCGAACTCCACGGCGGTGATGGGGGCGGCCCCATTGCCGAAGCTGGTGAGGCCGGCGCGGATGCAGTTGAAGTAGTAGGCCTCGAGCCCGTTGATGGCGTCGATGTTCTTGGCCAGGGGCTGGAACACGCCGTAGGCCAGCAGGATGCCCAGGAAGGTGCCCACCAGGGCCGCGCCGACCTTGGCGCCGATGATGTTCGGCGGCTGGTCCAGGAAGCCCATGGTGATGACCACGCCCATGACGCAGGCCACGATGCCGAAGGCGGGAAAGGCGTCGGCGAGGGCGCCCATGGCCGCGCCGGGAGCCGCGTTCTCGGCGTGGTGCACATCCAGGTCCGCGTCCATGACCATGTCGATCTCGTCCATCTTGGCGCTACCGTTGATGAGCAGCTTCATGGAGTCGCAGAAGAAGTCCATGGCGTGGTGATTGCCAGTGAAGGTCGGGTACTTCTTGAAGATCGAGGAGTTGTGCGGGTCGTTGACGTCCTGCTCCAGCGCCAGCAGCCCGCCCTTCTTGATGTTGACGTAGATCTCGTACTGCATCATCAAGGCTTCCATATAGACGGGCTTGGTGTAGGGGCTACCCTTCAGGGGTTTGGCCAGATCCCCGGCCACCCGCTTGATGAGGTTCAGGGGGTTGGCCGCCAGGAAGGCCCCGGCGCCGGCGCCGAAGATGATGAGTCCTTCTGCGGGCAGGGGGTGCAGCAGGGTAGGTATGCTGCCGCCTTCCATCAGGTAGCCCCCGATGACCGCGACAAAGACCACGCCCAACCCGATCAGAAAAAACATGCTGCAGCTCCTGCCGATTTCATCGGTAAGGAGGGTCCTGGGCTGAATTCTGGACACGAAATGCGGCGCCACGCCTGCCACAATGAAAGCATTCGGAGGATTTATGACCCCTGCCAGCCCCGCTCTCGGCCCTGTGGGCAGCTATGTGAAGCACCATTTCCGGCACTTCAACGCCGCGGCCCTGGTGGACGCCGCCGAGGGCTACCGGGCCTATCTGGAGCAAGGCGGCCGGATGATGGTCACCCTGGCCGGGGCCATGAGCACCGCCGAGCTGGGCCTCTCCTTCGCCGAGATGATCCGCCAGGACAAGGTGCACCTCATCGTCTGCACCGGCGCCAACCTGGAAGAGGACATCTTCAACCTGGTGGCCCACGACTTCTACGAGCGGGTGCCCCACTACCGCGACCTCACCCCCCAGGACGAGGCGGACCTGTTGTCCCGGCACATGAACCGCGTGACCGACACCTGCATCCCCGAGATGGAGGCCATGCGCCGCATGGAGAAGGCCATGCTGGACGTCTGGACCCGGGCCGACCAGGCGGGCGAGCATTACTTCCCCCACGAGTTCTTCCAGCAGGTGCTGAAGTCTCGGGTGCTGGAGCCCTCCTTCCAGATCGACCCCAGGCACTCCTGGATGCTGGCCGCCCTCGAGAAGAACGTGCCCATCGTGGTACCGGGCTGGGAGGACAGCACCCTGGGCAACATGTACGCGGCCGCTGTCATCCGCGGCGAGATCAAGAACGTCCACACGGTGCGCACTGGCATCGAGTACATGACCTGGCTGGCCCAGCACTACCAGGACGTCACCAAGACCGCGACCCTGGGCATGTTCCAGATCGGCGGCGGCATCGCCGGGGACTTCCCCATCTGCGTGGTGCCCATGCTGCACCAGGACCTGGAGCTGACCTCCGTGCCGCTCTGGGGCTACTTCTGCCAGATCAGCGACTCGACCACCAGCTACGGCTCGTATTCGGGCGCCGTGCCCAACGAGAAGATCACCTGGGGCAAGCTGGGCATTGACACCCCCAAGTTCATCGTCGAGAGCGACGCCACCATCGTCGCGCCACTGATCTTCGCGTATCTCCTGGGCTGGTAAAGATAAGAACTCTCGCAGAGGGGCGGAGAAGGTAGAGGCTGCGGAGAAAAGATCCTCTCCCCTGCTTTTCTCTGCCTTTCTCTGCGACCCTCCGCTCTCTCCGCGTCCCTCTGCGAGAGTTTTTTCGGTTCTCTACAGATCCCAAACCAGCAGCCGTGCCCCTTCCCGCCCGGCCACGGGGACCACGCGGTGGGGGGTCTCGCCGGGCACTTCGAAGCTGTGGCTGATGAAGCGGCTGCCGGGCTTCAGCTCGCGGCGGGCCTTGGCCCAGAGGGCCGCCATGGGCACCGGGGACAGGAAGGCGTAGGCCACGTCGAAGCCCGCCAGGTCCGTGCGCCAGAGGCTGCCCAGGCGGATGCTGGCGTTGGGCAGGGGCAGGCAGCGCAGCCAGGCCACCAGCCAGGTGAGGGGCGAGGCCTCGATGCCCGTGAAGCGGCCCTCGGGCCGGACCCGGGCGAGGTGGGCCACGGGGCCGCCGAAGCCGCAGCCCAGGTCCACGAGGGCGAAGCCTGGCCGCTCGGGCAGCAGGCCCTCCAGCTTCACCCAGGCATCCCGGCTGGCGTGGTAGAGGGGCACGCGGGTCAGCAGGCCCCCGCCAAAGACCAGCGCCATGGCCACGAACAGCGCCAGGTAGACCCAGCCCGGCACCGCCAGCCCCCAGAGCGCCCGGGCCAGGAAGGGCAGAGCCGCCTGGAGGAGAAGCCAGCGGACCTCCAGGGCCAGGGCCCGGGACAGGAAGACCGCCCCCACCGCCTGCAGCAGCACCCACACGAAGCCCGGCAGCCGCAGCCCCAGCCGGGCCAGCAGCAATACCCCCACGAAGGCCAGGCCCTGCGCCAGGAGGGCGCGCAGGACCGGCGGCAGGCGGTGGAGGAGGGAGAGCGACATGCTCCTATGCTAATCGGATGACCATCGGCCGCTTCGCCCCTTCGCCCACGGGGGTCCTCCACCTGGGCAACCTCCGCACGGCGCTGGCCTCCTGGCTGTCGGCCCGGGCGGCCGGCGGCCGCTGGCTGATCCGCATGGAGGACGTGGATGGGCCCCGCTGCAGTCCGAGACTTGGCGAGCTCCAGCTGGGGGATCTGGCGGCGCTGGGCCTCCAGTCCGATGGCCCCGTGCTCTGGCAGTCCGGGCGAACCGAGGCCTACCGCGCGGCCCTGGCGGCGCTCCACGGGGCGGGCCGCCTGTATCCCTGCGCCTGCACCCGGAAGGACCTGCAGTCCCTGGCCTCCGCGCCCCATGCGGAGGACGGCCTGCGCCCCTACCCGGGCCGCTGCCGGAACCGCGCCTGGGAGGGCTTTGACCACGCCTTGCGCCTGAGGCTGCCCGAGGGCTCCGTGGCCTGGGCGGACCTCGTGCTGGGACCCCAGACCGATGACCCCGCCGCCCTCACCGGGGACCCCCTGCTCTTCCGCCGGGACGGCTGCTTCGCCTACCACCTGGCGGTGGTGGTGGACGATGGCGCCCAGGGGATCACCGAGGTGGTCCGGGGGGCCGATCTAAGACCGGTCACCGCCACCCAGCTCCGGCTCCAGGAGGCCCTGGGCCTGCCCCGCCCCGCCTATGCCCACCTGGGGCTGGTGACCGCCCCGGACGGCAGCCGCCTGGGCAAGCGCGCCGGCGCCCTGGGCCTGGCCGCCCTGGCGGACCGGGGCGTCGACACCGCGCAGGTGCTCGGCTGGCTCGGCTGGAGCCTGGGCTGCCAGCCGACGCCCGATCCCTGCCGCGCCGAAGACCTGATCCCCGCCTTCCACTGGGACCACGTCCCAGGGGGAGGTGTTTCCATTCCCACGGACTGGTGCTTCTAACGCAAAAAGACCCGGCTCGCCGGGTCTTTTTGATAAGGAGATCACTAGTGTCCGGTTGAGCGAAGTAGGTAAGGTTGTAAGATCCCTTTTTTCAAGTCTTTTCAATCAATATTCCTTGGTGGCGATTTGAACGGCGGGAACGGGATTTCGGGTGGTTTCCTGGGGTTGGACCCCAGGGGGC
>CAIOFF010000005.1 GCA_903857495.1 uncultured Holophagaceae bacterium
AGCGGCCTTCTCGGCCTTGGGGGCGGCGGCGGGCTTCTCAGCCTTCTTCTCTTCGGCGGTCAGGGCCTTCTTGGCCTCGGCAGCCTTGGGCTCAGCCTTGGCTTCAGCCTTCTTGGCAGCCTTCTTGGCCTTCTTCTCGGCCTTGGGGGCAGCAGCGGCCTTCTCGGCCTTGGGGGCGGCGGCGGGCTTCTCGGCCTTCTTCTCTTCGGCGGTCAGGGCCTTCTTGGCCTCGGCAGCCTTGGGCTCGGCCTTGGCGGCGGCCTTCTTGGCCTTCTTGGCCTTCTTCTCAGCCTTGGGGGCGGCGGCGGGCTTCTCAGCCTTGGGGGCGGCAGCAGCCTTGGGCTCAGCCTTCTTCTCTTCGGCGGTCAGGGCCTTCTTGGCCTCTTCCTTCTTGGCCTCGGCCTTGGGGGCGGCTTCCTTCTTGGCCTTCTTGGCCTTCTTCTCGGCCTTGGGGGCGGCGGGAGCCTTCTCAGCCTTGGGAGCAGCCTTCTCGACCTTCTCGGCCTTGGGGGCGGCAGGCTTCTTCGCCTCTTCGGCGAAAACGGGGCTGATCAGGGCGGCAGCGATGAGCAGCGCGGCAAGCTTCTTCATTGGGACTTCTCCATTGGGTTTTCCCGACACGGCGGGAATTGAGAACCATATAAGCAGGGTTCGCGCCAATCGCTATACAAAGCAAATAATTAACTTAATAATCTTGGCGACTCCAATATCGCGTGGCAATCTGCAACCTGTCGCAACCTGCGACAGGCAAACCACGGCTAAGTCCCCTATTCCCCGTCGTGGAAGCCGTAGCGCTTGAGCTTGCGGTAGAGGGTGGTCCGGTCCACGCCCAGGATCTCCGCGATGCGCTGTTTTTCCTTATGCTTGCCCAGGAGGAGCTGAATGTAGCGACGCTCCAGCTCATCCAGAGAGGGCCAGTCTGAGATCAGGCCCGGGGCCTCGTCGTCGGCCTCGGGCCGGCGGAGGGCTTTTTTCAGGACGTCCGCCTGGATCTTGGCGGGCAGGTCATCCACGGTGATCTCCCGTCCGCGGCTCAGCTGGGTCAGGTTCTCCAGGGCGTTGCTCAGCTCCCGCACATTCCCGGGCCAGGAGTAGGCCTCCAGCACATGGCGGGCCTCCCGCTCCACTTGGTAGACCTGGTCGTCCTTCCGGCCGAACTCGGCCAGGAAGTGGTCGATGAGCGCTGGGATGTCCTCGCGCCGGTCCCGCAGGGCCGGCACCCCCAGCTCCACCACACCCAGCCGGTAGTAGAGGTCCTCCCGGAACGCGCCGGCCTTGACCATCAGCTGCAGGTCGCGGTTGGTGGCGGCAATGACCCGGGCATCCACCTTGATGGTCTTGTTGCCGCCCACGCGGCGGATCTCCTGCTCCTGGAGCACGCGCAGCAGGCGCACCTGGAAGCTCGGGCTGGTCTCGCCGATCTCGTCGAGGAAGATCGTGCCGCCGGAGGCCTCTTCGAACAGGCCCGGCTTCTCGCCGATGGCGCCGGTGAAGGAGCCCTTCACGTGGCCGAAGAGCTCGGATTCCAGCAGGGTCTCGGTCAGGGCGCCACAGTTCACCGCCACGAAGGCCTTGTCCCGCCGGTCGCTGGAGAGATGGATGCTGCGGGCGACCAGCTCCTTGCCGGTGCCGCTCTCGCCAGTGATCAGGACCGTGGCGCGGCTGTTCTGGAGGCTCGCGATGGTCTTGTAGACGGCCATCATCCGGGAGCTGGAGCCGATCATGAGGCTGCGCTTCCCCTTGCCCGCGACGCTCGGGACCACGCCCTGACCGCTGGACTGGCGGCGCGCCAGGGCCCGGGTCACCAGGGCCTTCAGCTCCTCGTTGTTCCAGGGCTTGCTGAGGAAGTCGAAGGCCCCTTCCCGCACGGCCTCGATGGCGGTCTCCAGGGTGCCGAAGCCCGAGAGCAGGATGGTGTCCACGCCCAGGGGCTTCGCCTCCCGCAGCAGGTCCAGGCCGTCCTTCTTGGCCTCCAGGTTGATGTCGGAGAGCAGCAGGTCGAAAGGCTCCCCGTGCAGCAGGTCCACGGCCTTGTCGGGGTTCGTTGCCTTGACCACCTCCAGCCCCATGGAACCCAGCAGCTCCTCCAGGAACTCGCAGGTTTCCTTGCTGTCGTCCACCACGAGCACCCGGGCCATGCACACCCCCTGGAAGAAGGTAGCTCAAAGTGACCTGACAACGGGCAGGGACCAGGCGTATGCTCGGAAGCAATTCCTCGGAGATTTCCCATGCGCATCCTGTTTTCAGCAGCCTTTACGTTACTTGCGACTGTTTCAAGCCTGCTTGCCAGCGACCTGACCATCACCAGCAAGATCACCGGCAAGGGAGCCCTCGCCAAGGACGGCAGCCAGGTGCAGCTCTTCAGCCCCACCCGGATGCGGGTCAACAGCGCCGGCTCGAAGAGCGACACGCTGGTGGACTACGAGCAGGAGGTCATGTACACCATCGACCACGGCAAGAAGCTGGTCACCCGGATGGCCTTCAAGGATCTCCAGGAGGCCATGCAGGCCATGGAAGACCAGGCCGCGGGCATGCCGGAGATGATCACGAAGATGATGTTCGGCGATGTCTCCGAGGTGTCCGTCGAGCAGCTGGGACCGGACACCGTGCTGGACCGCCCCTGCCGGAAGGTCCGCATCACCCTGGGCAAGATGGTCCAGGAGCTCAGCGTGGATCCCTCCCTGCAGTTCCCGGTGAAGGACTACGCCAAGGCCATGGGCATGTTGAACCGGATGCCGGGGCAGATGGGGGTCCTGTTCAAGCGGGTCTACCAGGAGACCGCCAGGCTCAAGGGCGTGCCCCTCCGCACCCGCGTCACCGGAATCATGGGCACGGACATGACCACGGAGGCCACGGCCATCTCCGCGGCCCCGATCCCCGCCGCCGCCTGGAGCCTGCCGGCGGACTACGCGGTGAAGGACGGGGGCAAGGAGATGAGGGATGGCCTGAAAGGGAAGCGGTAGGGCTAGACTAATCGGGCCCCCGACGGGGCTCCCTCACTCTGGACCCGCCATGACCGCTGAACCCTCCTTCGACGATGGCCTCGATCACCTGGAGACCCTGGTCCAGCAGCTGGAGACCGGCAGCCTGAGCCTGGAGGACGCCCTCGCCCGTTTCGAGGAGGGCGTGCAGCTGAGCCAGGTCCTGCAGAAGCAGCTGGCGGAAGCGCAGCGCAAGGTCGAGCTGCTCAAGGCGGGCCTGGGCGGCGAGTACCGCGCCGAGCCCCTGGACGAGGGCAAGGCTCGATGACCGACGCCGCCGCCCAGGTCCGGGCCGATCTGGATCGGCTGCTCCCGGTGCTCAACGCGGAGCTGACCGCCCCCTTCCAGATCGGGGAGGCGCCCCGGCTGGGCGAGGCCATCCGCTACAGCCTGGAGGCCGGCGGTAAGCGGGTGCGCCCCGTCCTGTGCCTGCTGGCCAGCGAGGCCGTGGGCGGCACCGTGGCCCAGGCGCTGCCCGGCGCCCTGGCCCTGGAATACGTCCACACCTACTCGCTGATCCACGACGACCTGCCCGCCATGGATGACGACGACCTCCGGCGCGGCCGCCCCACCAACCACAAGGTCTTCGGCGAGGGGCACGCCATCCTCGCCGGCGATGCCCTGCTGACCGAGGCCTTCGGGGTGCTGGCCTCGGCCGCCCTGGAGCCCGTGCGCCGGGCGAACGCCCTGGCGCTGCTCGCGGAGGGCGCGGGCTGGCGCGGCATGGCCGGCGGCCAGGCCCTGGACCTCGAGGGCGAGAAGCACTCGGCGCCGCCGGATCTGGAGCACCTCCGCCTCATCCACCGCCTGAAGACTGGCGCCCTGCTGCGGGCCTCGCTGGAGATCGGCGCCGTGCTGGGGGGCGCCACGCCCGCCGACCGCAGCGCCCTCCGGGCCTACGGCGCGGCCATCGGGCTGGCCTTCCAGATCCAGGACGACATCCTCGACACCACCGCCACGGAAGCCGAACTGGGCAAGCGTGCCGGAAAGGATGCCGGAAGAGGTAAGATCACCTACCCGTCACTGCTGGGCCTGGACGGCGCCCGCAAAGCCCTGCACGAGGCCACCGAGAATGCCCTATGTCAGCTAGCATCCCTTCCCATCCGGAGTTCCTTGGCGGCCTGGGCGCGTTACCTGGCCCAGCGGGCCAGCTAGGGACCGGCATGCAGGCTCCCTCCAGCCCCTACCCCCTGCTCGACTCCCTGACGGCCCCCCAGCAGGTGAAGCACTTCTCCCCGGCCCAGATGGAGGAGCTCGCGGCCGAAGTGCGCGCCTTCCTCATCACCTCGGTGTCCGAGACCGGCGGCCACTTCAGCTCGAACCTCGGCACCGTCGAGCTGACCGTCGCCCTCTTCCACCACTTCGACTTCCTGCAGGACCGCATCGTCTGGGACGTGGGCCACCAGGCCTACCCGCACAAGATCCTCACGGGCCGCCGAGACCGCTTCCCCACCCTTCGCATGCACCATGGCCTGTCCGGCTTCCTCAAGCGCGACGAGAGCCCCTACGACCACTTCGGAGCGGGCCACGCCAGCACCAGCATCTCCGCCGCCCTCGGCATGGCCAAGGCCCGCGACCTGCAGAAGCAGGACCACGTCTGCATCGCCGTGATCGGCGACGGCTCCATGACCGCCGGCATGGCCTTCGAGGCCCTCAACCAGGCCGGCTACCTGGTCACGAAGAACTTCCTGGTGATCCTCAACGACAACGACATGAGCATCAACCCCAACGTGGGTTCGCTGCAGGGCTACCTGAACCAGATCATGTCCGGCCAGTACTACCACCGCTGGCGCGAGCGCATCGAGCACGCCATCAAGGCCATCCCCATCGGCGGCCTGAGCAAGGGCGTGGCCAAGGCCGCGAAGTGGAGCGAGGAGAGCTTCAAGCGCCTGATGGTGCCGGGCCTGCTCTTCGAGGACCTGGGCTTCCGCTACCTGGGGCCCGTCAACGGCCATGATGTGGACGCCACCTCCAAGGCGCTGGCCGAAGCCAAGGAGAAGATGAAGGACGGCCCGGTGCTGCTGCATGTGCAGACCAAGAAGGGCTACGGCTACGAGCCCGCCATGCAGGATCCGATGAAGTGGCACGGCGTCACCGCCTTCGACGCCGAGTCCGGCGAGCTCATCAAGGTCGTGGTGGACCCATTGAAGCCCGCCCCACCCAGCTACACCAGCGTGTTCGGCAAGGCCCTGGTCGAGCTGGCCCGCACCGACGAGAAGATCGTCGGGATCACCGCCGCCATGCTGGATGGCACGGGCATGAACTTCCTCCAGAAGGCTTTCCCGGACCGCTGCTTCGATGTGGGCATCGCCGAGCAGCACGCGGTCACCTTTGCGGCGGGACTCGCGGCCCAGGGCATGCGGCCGGTGGTGGCCATCTACAGCACGTTCCTGCAGCGCGGCTTCGACCAGGTCGCCCATGACGTCTGCATCCAGAACCTGCCCGTCACCTTTGTGCTGGACCGTGCCGGCATCGTGGGCGCGGACGGTCCCACCCACCACGGCCTCTACGACCTAGCCTACCTGCGCTGCCTGCCGAACATGGTGATCATGGCGCCCCGCAACGAGAACGAGCTGCGGCGGATGCTCATGACGGCCATCTACTGCGGCCACCCCGCCGCCGTGCGCTACCCCCGCGGCAACGGCCTCGGCGTGACCCTGCAGGAGCCTGTGGTCCCGCTGCCCCTGGGCAAGGGCGAGCTGCTCCGCGAAGGCGAGGACCTCCTGCTCTGCGCCCTCGGCGCCATGGTCGAGCCCGCCCTGAAGCTGGCTGAGACTCTGGCGCAAGAAGGCCTCTCCTGCGCCGTCCTCAACGCCCGGTTTGTGAAGCCCCTGGACAGCGTCCTCATCCACGCCTGGGCCGACCGCTGCAAGGGCGTGGTCACCCTCGAGGAGGGCTGTGCGCCGGGCGGCTTCAGCAGCGCCGTGGCCGAGTCCCTGGCCGATGCGGGCCTGCTGCGTCCCCTGCTCCGCTGCGCCGTCGCCGACCACCTCGTCCAGCACGGCGACCCCAAGCGCCTGCTGGAAGAAGAAGGCCTCAGCCCCGAGCAGCTCGAGCGCCGCGTCCGCGCCTTCGCCGCCAAGCTCTAGGGCCGAACAAGAAGACATGAAGAACGGAATAAAGAACAACCACTCTCGCAGAGGATGCGGAGTGGGCTGAGGTTCGCAGAGAACAGCGGGTAACCCGAAGTCCTCAGCGCCCCTCCGCCCCCCTCGTCTTTTCTCTGCGAGAGTGGTTGCTTTCCCCTAGGCGCGCAGAGAAAACACGGGGGTGGGGTTGGCGTGTCTTGACTCTTCCCCTGAAATTCCGGATGAACCTTTTTTCTAGCCCAGACTCACTTCGCCAGGTTCATGACGCGCTCGCGGTCGAGGTAGGGGATGGTGCGCCAGGTTCCGGTGGGCACGGGGTTGAGGGTCGGCCGGGACAGCACATGCTCGAGGAGGAGGTTCCGCTGGGAGACCCGGGTGACCTGCTCGGCCTCGCCGGTGAAGCCGATGGCGGCCATGTAGCCGCCGCCGCCCCGGAGCCGGTAGGTGGACAGGGCCAGGGTGAAGGACTGCTCCGGCGACACGGGCCGCCCCTGGTAGCTGAGGTTCCGCACGCGGCTGCCCGCGGGCTGCCCCAGGTCCAGGGCGTAGCCGACGCCCTCCACGGTGTCGAAGTCGTAGAAGGGGCTGTCCCGCTGGTAGAGCTCCGGTTCCCAGCTGTAGGCGTAGTGCCGGGCCGCGTGCTCGAGGTAGAGCTTCAACTGGGCGCCCGTGAGGCGGATCCGGGCCACGCAGCTCTCGTAGGGCGCCAGGGCGTAGAACTGGCGCACGCTGGTGGGCCCCTTGGGGATGTAGAGCTTCGTGCCCGGGCAGGCCGCCGCGGAGAGCTGGGCGCCGGTCGCCTGGCGCTGAACCTGATGCAGGAGCGCCAGGACCGGGGTGTCTTCCATGCGGGACCAGCGACTGTCCAGGTCCACCAGCAGGTTCGTGGCCGCTGTATCCAGGTAGCGGTCCGTGGCGGTCCGCAGCTCCGCCGTCAGGGCCAGCACCTCCGGGTCGCTGGCCGTCGCGTCCTCGGCCCTGAGCAGCCGCCCCGTGCTGGCCACCACGCGCCAGCGGCCCTTTTCCTGCCGCAGCACCAGATCCACGGCCGCCAGGGCCCGGCCAAAGCTCAGCGCCTGGAGGATCGGGATGCCCTTGTGCTCGGTCTGCAGCGCCTGATGGGTGTGGCCCGTGAAGATCGCGTCGAGGCCGGGAACCTGGTCCGCCAGCCGCAGGGCGGTGTTCTCGTCTCCCTCGCGCCCAGCCACGGCCCCCAGGCCCGAGTGCACCAGGGCGATGACCAGGTCCGCCTTCTCCTTCTCACGCAGGCGGGGCACCAAGGTGCGTCCCGCGGCCACGAGGTCCTGGAAGGTCAGCCCCGTGAGGTTGCCGGGCTCGGTCATGGCCGGCACCCGGGGAGTGGTAAACCCGACCAGGGCGACCCGGACCCCGGCCACCAGCACGATCGAATAGGCCGGGAAGGCGGTCTTCCCCTTGGCGCCCAGGGTGTTGGCCGACAGGAAAGGGAAGTGGGCCTGCCGCTCAGCATCGCGGAGGGCCTCCAGGCCGAAGTCGTAGTCGTGGTTGCCCACGGCCATGGCGGCGTAGCCCAAGGCATTCATGATGGCGATGCTCGGCTCCGGGAGGTCCGGCCGCAGGACCTTCCGCACGTAGTTGACCGGCTCACCCTGGAGCGTGTCCCCGCAGTCGACCAGCAGCGTGTTGGGATTCAGGGCCCGCTGCTGGCGGATCAGGGTTGCGACCTTGGCCCAGCCCTGGTTGGCGGGCTGCAGGGTGAACGTGTCCTGGGCCAGCAGGTGGCCATGCAGGTCCGTCGTTCCAAGGATCTGAATCCGCGCCTCTTGAGCCTGGAGCCCCAGGGTGATCAAAAGGATTCCAAGCCATTGCCGCATGCAACCTCCCCGCCCATTCCAAACCGAGGGTTGGAAGGGGCCGCCTTCAAGGGTAAACTGACCCCTCACCCAAAGGATGCCCCCCTCTTACGGAGTCACCATGCAAGAAGTTCAGATCAAGGCCCCCAAGCACGAGTTCACGCTGCTCTGCGATGACATTCGCCAGGAAATGGGTGGCAAGACCTCGCTCATGGGCCTGTACGACCACCACATCGTGGTGCCCCAGGTGCCCTTCACCCTGCCCAAGGTGTGTTTCTACACCCGCTTCTCCCGCATGGACGGGCAGTTCAAGTTCGGCTTCTCCATCGTCAGCCCCTCCGGTGACCGCAAGGACGTGATCCGCGACAGCGACGTGCAGATCCCCGAGGGCGCCAAGGAAGGCACCTTCAACGTCATCGCCAGCCCCTTCGAGGTGAGCGGCGAGGGCGTCTACGAGGTGATCATCGCCCTGACCAAGGGCGCCGACCGCTTCGAGTACGTCTACAAGTTCGCCATCTCCGACGCCAGCCGCCTCCAGGCCGAGTACGAGAAGGCCGTCGCCGAGGGCGGTCAGGCGGGGAACTAGAACCGCTCCCGCAGCCTAGGAACTGGAACTGAATCAGCATTGCGGTCGAAGGCACCCAGATTTGGGTGCCTTCGCCTGTCTGCCCTCAATACGGCGCGGCCCCTGCAGCCACCGGGCTGAGCACCAGGTCCTGGAAATCGAAGCTGAAGTCCGTGGAAGGTGACACCGCCTCCATCCGGGCCTGGCCGAGGGTCCCATCGGGCTTGAGCGAGAAGGTCAGGTAGGCGTCCGCATCCAGCGACCGGTCCTGCCACCGGACCACGAAGGTGTCGTACTGCCAGTGCTCCAGCGTGCCGGACAGGGCTGGCGTGTGCGTGAACTGGAGGGCCAGCTTGCCGTCCTGCACCGAGAGCAGGATGTCTCCATACCAGGGATCACGGTAGCGGCCCGCGTAGGAGGCCAGGGGCAGGGAGGGGGCCGACTTCAGGTTCCGGGCCGAGGTGGCCTGGGTCACGGTCGCCTTCGCCTTGGCCTTCCGCTGGTTCTGGACCTCCAGATAGGACGCGACCCAGTCCTTGGGCGGGGCACCCAGGAAGTGGTCCAGGACGGTCTTGGTGATGGCCTGGAAGGCAGCCCCGTTCTCCTGGTTGGTCAGGACGACGATGCCGAGGTTCTGCTGGG
This sequence comes from uncultured Holophagaceae bacterium, assembly GCA_903857495.1. GTDB lineage: Bacteria > Acidobacteriota > Holophagae > Holophagales > Holophagaceae > Geothrix. The sequence continues at coordinate 9,110 of CAIOFF010000005.1, forward strand.
GCAGCAGGGTGACCTCCGAGACCATGCCCTGCAGCCCCCCCGTGTGGGAGACCTTGAGCTGGCCCCGGTAGTCTGTGACCCCCAGTCCCATGGCGTAGGCCGCGAACTGGGCTTTGGCTTCCGCCAGCGCCGCCGGCGGCTCGCCCACCGAGAGGAGGGTCAGTGGCGTCGTCAGGATCTTCGACTGCTTTTCGCTGAAGAGCCGGGTACCGCCGCCGAGGTCCCCCTTGGCGAGCAGGGCCAGCACCCACTTGGACAGGTCCTCCGCGGACGAGACGATGGCCCCGCAGGGGGCGCTGTTGTCGAGGGGCATGTGCCTCATGGGCTGGAGAGCCTCCCCGACGAGGACATGGGGCGCGACCACGTCATCTCCCGGGAGCAGCTCCCGGATGCTGGTCCGGCTGCTGCGCATGCCCAGGGGTGCGAAGAAGCGCTCCTGGATGAAGGCCGCCCAGGGCTTGCCGGAGACCTGCCTGATGACGGCCCCCGCCACCGTGTAGAGGATGTTGTCGTAGGCGTACTCGCTGCGGAAGCTGGTGGCCAGAGGCACGAACCGCAGCCGGTAGAGGATGTCGGCCTCGGACAGGTCCGTGGCCGGGAAGAACATCAGATCCCCCGCGCCCAGGCCCAGCCCGCTGCGATGGCAGAGGAGATCCCGGATGCGCATCTCGCGGGTCACGTAGGGATCGCTCATCTGGAAGCCGGGGAGGCGGTCCACCACGCGGTCCTCCCAGGCCAGCTTGCCCTCCTCCACCAGCATGGCCAGGGCCGCCGCGGTAAAGATTTTGGTGTTGGAGGCGATGCCGAAGAGCGTCCGGGCCGTCACCGGGGCCGGGTCGCCCACCCGCCGGACACCATAGCCCTTGGCCACCACGACCTTGCCATCCTTCACCACCGCCACGGCGATGCCGGGGACGGCAAAGGCCTTGCGGGCCCGTTCCACCGCGTCATCGAGATAGGCCTGCGCCAGGAGGGGCGTGGCCAGGACAATCAGCAGCACTCGGCTCAGCCAACGGGACTGGGGTTGCATGGGGGACCCTCCACTGCAGCCAGTATGGAGCGGGAACAGCCCGACGGCGGGGGCGGCTATCCTGGAGAGATGTCCGACCGGTACTCGAAGCAGCGCATTTTTTTAGGCCGCGAGGCGGACGCGGGTCTGCGCGCGAAGCGGGTGGCGGTGCTGGGGCTGGGCGCGCTGGGCTCGGTCATCGCCCCCTGGCTGGCCCGGGCCGGCGTGGGGCACCTCACCCTCATCGACCGGGACCTGGTCGAGGAGAGCAACCTCCAGCGGCAGCTGCTCTACGGCGAGGCGGACCTGGGCCAGGCCAAGGCCGAAGTGGCCGCCCGGCGGCTGGCGGAGGCCAACTCCACGGTCGAGCTGCAGGCCGTGGTGGCCGACCTCACCAGCGGCAACGCCCGGGAGCTGCTCTCGGGCTTCGACCTCATCTGTGACGGCACCGACAACTTCGAGGCCCGGTTCCTCATCAACGATGTCGCCATCCTCACGGGCACGCCCTGGATCTACGCGGGCGCCATCGGGGGCGAGGGCGTGGTCTGGCCCCTGCACCCGCCCCACACGCCCTGCCTCCGCTGCCTGCTGGAGGAGCCCCCCGCAGGCGGCGACGTGGACACCTGCGACAGTGCCGGCGTGCTGGGCCCCACCGTGGGCATCATCGGCAGCTGGGCGGCCCTGGAGGCCCTGAAGGTGCTCACGGGCAAGGCGCCCCACGCGGACCTCGCGCGCTTCGACTTCTGGCAGGACGAGCGGCAGTTCCTGAAGCCCCCAAAGACCCGCTGCCGCTTCTGCAGCGACCGCGTCACCGAGTTCCTGGACGCGCGGTGGACCCTGAAGGCCAGCCTCCTCTGCGGCCTGGAGGGCGTGCAGATCCGCGTGAACCCCCCCGGGAGGCTCGACCTCGCCATGCTGAAGGGCCGGCTGGAGGCCCGCACCCACGGTCCCTGGAAGCTGGCCGGGATGATGCTGCGGGGCCGCGAGGGCGCCGACGAGATCACCCTCTTCGCCGACGGCCGCGCCCTCGTCCACGGCCCCATGACCCCCGAGCGCGCCCGCAGCTGGTACACGGAGGTCGTCGGGTGCTGAAAAAGATTTTTCACCGCAGAGAACACAGAGAGCGCAGAGGAAAAGCAATCTGGGCCGATGGCAGCCGTCCAACGACATGCGCAGTTCCCGGCATCCCTTCTTCCTTCTCTGCGCCCTCTGCGTCCTCTGCGGTTGGCGTTTTCTTTTCTGGACGCCCCCCATGCTGAAGCTGCTGCTCGCCTCCCGCAATGCGGGCAAGCTCCGGGAGTTCGCGGAGCTGCTGCCGGGCTTCACGCTGGTGCCCTGGCCCGCGGACGCGCCGGAGCTGCCGGAGACCGGCGCCTTCTTCCAGGACAACGCCCTGCAGAAGGCCGAGGGGGCGCGGGCCTGGTGGCAGGCGCACGGCACAGAGCCCGTGGACGCGGTGCTGGCGGACGACTCGGGCCTCTGCGTGGACGCCCTCTGGGGCGGACCTGGCGTGCTGAGCGCCCGGTTCGCGCAGGACCTGGCCTCCTACACCGACCGCAACCGCCGCCTGCTGGCCATGCTGCCCGAGGGTGCGGACCGGACCGCGCGGTTCGTGTGCGTCCTGGCCTGCGTGCCCCTGCCCGGCGAGCCCTTCACCGTCAGCGGCGCCGTGGAGGGCACCCTGGCCTTCGAGCACCGGGGCAGCCAGGGCTTCGGCTACGACCCGATCTTCCTTCCCGATGGCTTCGACCGGACCTTCGGCGAGCTCTCCTCGGAGATCAAGCACACTCTCAGCCACCGGGCCCGGGCCTGTGCCGCGCTGCTGCAGAAGCTCCGCCGGTGACCGGGCGGAGGGACCTCCGGACTGGGCTGGCCATCGCCGTCCTCCTCCTGCTCTGGGCCTCGGCCTTCGCCGGCATCCGGGCGGGCATGCGGCTCACGCCCGCAGGAACCCCCGGCGCCGATGGCTACGGCCCCGGCGAGCTGGCCCTGCTGCGCTTTGGCACGGCCTCGGCGGTGCTGGCCCTCTACGCGCTGGTCCGGCGGATGCGGCTGCCGGCCCTGGCGGACCTGCCGCTCATCGCCTGCTCGGGGTTCCTGGGCATCAGCGTCTACCACGTGGCGCTCAACTTCGGGGAGCTCACGGTCCCGTCCGGGGCAGCCTCCCTCCTCATCGCCGCCGCGCCGGTCTTCACCGCGATTCTCTCGGTGACGGTGCTGCGGGAGCACCTCACGGGTCTGGGCTGGCTGGGCATGCTGACGGCCTTCGCGGGGGTGCTGCTCATCGCCCTGAGCGGCGACAAGGGCCTGCACTTCACGCCCGGGGCCCTACTGATCCTCCTTGCAGCCGCGGCGGCGGCCCTCTTCTCGATCCTGTCGAAGCGCGGGCTCCAGCGCCATGCGGCCCTGGCGTTCACCTGCTACTCCATCTGGGCCGGCACCCTGCCGCTGCTGGTCTTCCTGCCGGGACTGCTGCGCCAGGTCCGGCCCGCGGCGCCCTCGGCAACTCTGGCCGTGGTCTACCTGGGCATCTTCCCTGCGGCCATCGCCTACCTGCTCTGGAACTACGCCCTGGCCCGCCTGCCGGCCTCACGGCTATCCAGCTTCCTGTATCTGTCACCGGTCCTGGCCAGCCTCATCGCCTGGGTCTGGCTGGGCGAGGTGCCGAGCCTGCTCACCGCGGCGGGCGGCGCGCTCGCCATCCTCGGCGTGATCCTGGTGCAGACCCAGGGCCAGCGCCCCGCAGCTGCCCGCCCGGGGGATGCTTAGTTACGACCTCTGCGAGAGTTGTTCCTGAAGGTAATCCTTTCCCATTCCCTGCAAACAGGATGGTCTCAGGGCTTCCGCAGGAAGAGCCGGGGATCCACGCGGGCGTTGTTGAGGCTGAGGGACCAGTGCAGGTGAGGTCCGGTGGCGCGTCCGGTCCGGCCCACGAGGCCAAGCGGGTCGCCGGCCTTCAGCACCTGGCCCTGCTTGACGGTGATCTTCGAGAGGTGCGCGAAGAGGCTGACCACACCCTCGCCGTGGGCCAGAAACACCGCGTTGCCGCTGAAAAAGAAGTCCCCGGTCAGCACCACCACGCCCGCCGCTGGGGCACGCACCACCTGGCCCGCGGGCGCCTTGATGTCGAGTCCCGAGTGCGGGGCCCGCGGCTCGCCGTTGAAGACCCGGCGCAGCCCGAAGGAGCCCGTGAGGCCGCCCGGCGTGGGCTGGTGGAAGCTGAGCGAGGGGACGATTCCCTCGGGCCAGGCCTTCCAGGCCGGCGCCATCAGGGCCTGCTCCCTGGCGATGCGGACCTCGTCCTCGGGGTCCGGGGTCACCAGCCGCTTGTTCTCCAGGCGCAGGCGCTGCTCGGGGTAGTGCTTGGGCTGGATCGAAAAGGTGACGGCGCGGCCATCGACTTCCACCGCGTCCGGGCCGGGCTTCGCGCTCAGCGGCAGGCCCACCACCGCCTGCCAGCCGCCGCCGCTCCGGCGCGTCAGCACCGGCTCACCGTGGTAGCTCACCTTCGGGGCCTGCGCCCCGGCCGGGAGGGCGAGGAGGGCGACGCCTCCGGGCACGGGTGAGGCCTTGAGGGTGGTGTCCTTCACGGCCCTGGCCGGGCTCGGCAGACCCGCCGCCAGGACGACCAACAGCGCCCAGCCGCGGAGGCTCACTCTGGCGCTCCGGGCTCCGGAGATCGGGTGAGCACCCCGAGAAAGGTGAGCGGCGCAGCCGAGTCGTTGATCAGTCCGTGACTGCCGCCGGCCTTCACCAGGAACAGGTCTCCGGCCCCCACGGGAAAGCGCTCGCCATTGAGGACGCCCACGCCCTTGCCCGCCAGGATCAGGTAGAGGTCCTCGGTGTTGGGATGGGGGTGCTCGCCGATGGTGGCACCGGGCTCCAGCGTCGTGGTGCCGAGGCTGAGGATGCCCGCCATGTCGCCGAGCTTCAGCAGCTCCATGCCCCGGGTCACGCCCAGGCCGCCCCGGACATTGAGTTTGGTCTCCAAAGGCACTTCAGCGCTGCGTCGGATCAAGGTTCCCTCCCGGGGACAGGTGTGGCATCGGGGCTGGCGTCGGCTTCGCCCTCGGCGACCATCCCCTTGAGTCCGGCCTCGCGCATCTTCACCGCCTCCTGGTAGGCGGCGAGGACGGCGGTGCGGACCCGCAGGTACGAGGTCTCGGTGACCTTGGTGTTGAAGCTGAGGGTGGCCACCAGGTAGTCGCGGCCGTCCGGCATGGTCTGGGGGGCGCTCACCTGCACCTGGGGCGGCATGATGGCCGAGCTGCTGCCCTCCCGCAGACGCACGGACTGGAGGTCGCACCAGGCCTGCAGGCGGGGCGTCACGGCCAGCGCCTCCTCCGGCGAGCCCACCATCACCCGCCCGTAGAGCGTGAAGAAGAGGCGCAGCTGCGGCGGGTCGAAGGAGTGGTTGAGGTAGCCCGACATGCTGGCGATCTGCTGGAAGTCCTTCAGCAGGGCCTGCAGCTTGGGGCTGGGCGCCTGGGCCATCAGCCCACCCCGTAGCCGTACTTCGCGACCAGCAGGGCCAGGCGCTCGCGGGTCTCCCGGGGCACCACCGCCGGGGCCGTGAAGAGGGCCGCCTTGAGGGTGTCGCCGCAGGCACAGGTGCGGGCGGCGTGGCTCAGCAGCGGCACCGCGGCGCGCAGCAGGCGCTGGGCCTTGTCCACGTTGGCGTGCATGACCTCCAGCACCGAGGCGGCGTCCACGCCCTCGGCCTCCTCGCGCCAGGCATCGTAGTCCGTCACCAGGGCGATGCAGGCGTAGCAGAGCTCCGCCTCCCGGGCCAGACGGGCCTCGGTCACCTGGGTCATGCCGATGAGATCGGCGCCCCAGCTCTGGTGCAGGCGGCTCTCGGCCTGGGTGGAGAAGGCCGGGCCCTCCATGCACACGTAGGTCGCGCCGCCCTCGATGGGCAGATCCAGCTCCCGGCCCTCGGCCAGGAGCGTCTCCGACAGGTGGAGGCAGGTGGGCTCGGCAAAGCTGACGTGGGCCACCAGGCCCTCGCCGAAGAAGGTGTCCTGACGGTGCCGGGTCTTGTCGATGAACTGCTTGGCGAGGCGGAGCTGGCCGGGCTCGTGGGCCTCCTGGAGGCTGCCCACGGCGGACACGGAGATCAGACGCTCGACGCCCAGGGACTTGAGGGCCCAGATGTTGGCGCGGTAGTTCACCTCGCTGGGGGTGAAGCGGTGCCCCTCGCCGTGGCGGGCCAGGAAGGCCACGGGCGCCCCATCCAGCTGGCCCAGGGCCACGGGGCCCGAGGGCTCCCCGAAGGGCGTGGCCACCGCCACGGACCGGTCCAGGACTAGGCCCTCCATCTGATAGAGGCCGCTGCCGCCAATGATGCCGATGGGTGCTCGCATCCGTCCATTCTACTTGCCCCGGGCCCCGGGCCGTGGTTCTCTTGGAGTCCTGACAATCTGTGTTGGATGTTCGGGAAGCAGGTTCGAATCCTGCGCTGCCCCGCAACGGTATGCACCACGCGCCTTGCAGTCTGATCCGCGTGAGACCTGAGACCTTCTGGAAGCCCCCGGAGCCATGCGCGGGCAGCCTCCAGGAAGCTGAAGCCCGAGTCACTGGGAGGAATCCCGGGAAGGCCCGGGGGGAGCCTCCAAGCCCCTGTCGCGTGTGAGCCCGGAGACCGGTCCTGCACCTCACCCCCCGTCGCGGGCACGGGCCGGGCCATGGTCCCTCGCGGATCCGCCCTGCCGCCGCGGCTTCATGCGTGGAGGCATGATGGGCCATTCCCGAGCTCTCTTCATCCTGGCGGCTGTGTCCGCCCTCTCTCCCGCCGCCCGGTCCGCCGACGCCCCGGACCGGAAGCCCGGCGAGGCCACGGTCACGGTCAATGCCGAGACCCAGCCTGTGGAGGTCACCCGCACCCCGGCCCCCGTGCGCATTGTGGAGGCCGACGAGCTGGCCCGGCTGGGCAGCCGCACCCTCGCGGAGCTGCTGGAGGTGCTCCAGCCCGGGGCCGTGATGGCCACCGGCGGCGCCGGCAGCCAGGCCTCGGCCTTCCTCAACGGCACCCTGAGCCGCAACATCGTGATCCTGCTGGACGGCCTGCGGCTCAACGACCCCACGGCCATCAGCCCGGACCTGGGCGCCCTCAGCCTGGTGGGCATCGCCCGGGTGGAGCTGATCCTGGGGCCCGCCTCGGTGCTCTACGGCAGCGACGCCATCGGGGGCGTCATCGCTCTCACCAGCCTGGGCCGCGGGGAGGCCGGGTTCCATGGCCAGACGGCCCTGAAGGTGGGCACGGACGGCCAGCGGGGCGGCTCTGCCCAGGTGCAGCTCAGCGGTGAGCGGAACTGGATCGCCGCGGGCGCCGAGGCGCAGCGGCAGGAGAGCCCCTTCCCCGGGGACGCCTTCCGGCAAGCTGGCGGCTTCCTCCGCCTGGGCGCCAGCCTCGGCGGGCTGGACCTCAGCGCCACCTACCGCAACACGGGGCAGACCGCCTCGGTGCCCTTCGCCACCAGCGGCTGGCCCGCGGCGCGCAGCTACGATCCCAGCCGCGAGACCCGCGCCCGGCAGGAGAGCTGGGGCGCGAGCCTGCGCTGGACCCTGGGCCCGGGCCTCGTGCTGGAGAACCGGCTGCAGGCCGCCTCGGGCCTCACCAGCGATCCCGACGGCTCCCACCGGCAGCAGACGGACCGGGACTTCAAGCGGGTCGAGGACCAGCTGACCCTGCACTGGACGCCCCTCAGCACCCTCCGTCTCTCGGCCCGCCTAGAGGGTCGCGAGGACACCAGCCACGCGAAGAACTACTACGACCCGGCGACCTACGCGGCGGTGCCCTACCGGGGCGAGGGCCGCGACCTCGCGGGCGCCCTCGAGATGCGCTGGACCCTGGCGCCCGGCCTGGACTGGGTCGCGGGCCTGCGCCGGGATGGCGGCCACCGGGACCTCACCCGCGCCGACACCGGTGCCCGGGAGCGGGCGGGCAGCGCCGAGGCCACCACCTGGCGCTCGGGCCTCAACTGGGTGGTCGCCCCGGAGCTGCGCCTCTACGCCAGCGCCGGCCAGGGCTTCCGCATGCCCAACACCACGGAGTTCACCCTCAACGCCCAGGCCCAGACCCAGGATGGCAAGGCCTACCCGCTGCAGCCGGAGCGGAGCCGCACCTTCCAGCTCGGCGCCACCGGGCTGGTCGCCGGCCACTGGGAATACCGGCTCGAAGCCCAGCGCACCCGCGTCAGCGACCTGCTGGCCTACGTCTACGACACCAGCTTCGCCTGGCCTCCGCTCTACACCTCGCACTACCTCAACAGCGGCAGCATCCAGGCCCAGAGCCTGGAGGGCGCCCTGGGCTGGCGCGGCGGCGGCGACGTGGCCTTCGGGGCCGACCTGATGGCGCGCAGCCAGGAGACCCGGGACCTGGACCACGACACGGCCGGGCAGCGCTACGGCCAGCAGAACAGCGCCATCCTGCGGCACCCCTTCTTCACCTGCGGCGTGGCGGCCTTCGTCCAGGCCAGGGCCTGGCGGGCGGACCTGCGCCTCGACCGCGTCGGCCCCCGCTACGACCTGAGCGACACCACCTACGAGGTGCTCTCCACCGGCAGCCCCACCCGGGACCTGAGCCTGGGCCTGTCGCATGAGCCCCTGAAGGGCCTGGTCCTCGCCCTCCGCGGCGAGCACCTGCTGCAGCCCCGGCAGACGGTGCAGGACTGGCTGACCGGACGCCAGAACCATAACGGCGACGCGGCCCTGGTCTACGGCTTCCCGGCGCCGGGACCCCGCTGGTCCCTCAGCGCCACCTGGAGGTGGTGATGACGCGGCTGCTCCTCGCCCTGCTGCTGGTCCTGGCGCTGCCTCTCGGGGCGGCCCGGCCGCAGCGCGTGGTGAGCCAGGCCGTGGGCACCGATGAGCTGCTGCTGGCCCTGGCGGATCCCGGCCAGATCGCGGCCCTCAGCCACATCGCCCAGGACGCCCGGTTCAGCCCCGTGGCCGCCGAGGCCAAGCGCTTCCCCACCATCCGCGAGAGCGACGCCGAGAGCGTCCTGCGCTTCCGGCCGGATCTGGTGCTTGCCACCACCTTCACCCGGCCCGAGACCCTGAGTCTGCTCCGGCGCGCCGGGGTCCACCTCGTGGTGCTGGACCGCTTCGACACGCTGGAGGACGTCTACGCCAGCCTCCAGCTGCTGGGGCGGGAGCTGGGCCAGGAGGCGCGGGCCGAGGCCCTGATCGCCCAGTCACGGAGTCGCGCGGCAGCCCTGGCGGCGCGCCTGCGAGGCGTAAAGCCCGTGCGCGTGCTCAGCGCCACCATCTATCCCTTCACCTCCGGCACCGGCACCACCTTCCAGGATCTCTGTGACCATGCGGGCGCCCTGAACGTCGCGGCGGAAGCGGGTCTCCGGGGCCACGCGCCCACGCCCTCGGAGCGCCTCCTCCTGTGGAACGCCGAGGTGCTGGTCGTCTCCGACGATCCGGGCATCCAGGCCCGCCTGGGCGAGATCCCGCACTACCGCGCCCTGCCCGCCTTCCGAGCCGGACGGCTGGTCCCGGTGCCCGGCGCCATGATGTCCAGCCTCTCCCACCACCGCATCGCCGCCTATGAAGTGCTGGCGCGGGCCCTGCATCCGGACCGGTTCCGGTGAGAGCCCGCGCCGCCATCCCCGTCCTGCTGGCCCTGCTCGCCGCCGCCTTCCTGGCCTCGCTGGCCTTCGGCGAGATGCGCCTGAGCTTCAGCCAGGTGCTGGCGGCCCTCCAGGGGGGTGGCGACGAGATCGCCCGCACGGTCGTCCGGGACTTCCGGCTGCCCCGGGCCCTGGTGGGCATGGCCGTGGGCGCGGCGCTGGGCGCCAGCGGCGTGGTGATGCAGGCCTTCTTCCGCAACCCCCTGGCCAGTCCCGGGTTGCTCGGCGTCAGCAGCGGCGGGGCACTCGGCGCCGTGGCCGTGCTGGCCATGGGCCCCGTGCTGGGCTTCGCCTCGGCCACCCTGTGGGCGTTGCCCCTGGCCTCCGTGGCCGGGGCCTTCGCCGCCACGGGGGCGGTCCTGATGCTGGCCCAGCGGGGCGCGGGCACCGAGCGGCTGCTGCTCTCGGGCGTCGCCCTCAACGCCCTCCTGGGGGCGGGCACCAGCTTCCTGCTCACCACCACCGCGGGCCACTTCGAGGTGAACGCGCAGATCCTCTTCTGGCTCATGGGCGGCCTGGAGAGTCGCAGCTGGGAGCACGTGTGGATGGGCGGCCCTCCGATCCTGGCCGCCTGCCTGCTGCTGCTGCCCCTGGGACGCCCCATGGACCTGCTCAGCCTGGGCGAGCAGAGCGCCCAGAGTCTCGGCGTGGACGTGCGGCGGCTCCGCTTCCAGCTGATCCTGCTGTCCACGATCCTCACCGCCCTGGCCACAGCCGTGGCGGGCATGGTGGGCTTCGTCGGCCTGGTGGTGCCCCACGTGATGCGCCTGGCCTTCGGCCCAGACCACCGGCGGCTGCTGCCCTACTCCATGCTCGGCGGAGCGACCTTCCTGCTGGCCTGCGACCTGGTCACGCGCACCTTTCCCCTGGGCCTGCGGCTGGGCGTGGTCACGGCCTTGATCGGCGGGCCGTTCTTCCTCTGGCTCCTGCGGAGGCCGCAGTGAGCGGCGCGGCGCTCCACGCCTCCAGCCTGTCCGTGCCGGGCCGACTGGAGGCGGTGTCCCTGGACCTGGGCCCCAACGAACTGGTGGCCGTGGTGGGCCCCAACGGCGCGGGGAAGTCGACGCTGATCCAGGCCCTGGCGGGGCTCCTGCCCGCCCAGGGCACCATCCACTGGGATGGACAACCGCTGTCGCGGATCCTCATGGCGGACCGGGGCCGGCGCCTTGCCTGGGTGGGGCAGGAAGCCCACTTCGAGTTCGCCTTCCCGGTGCGGGAGGTGGTGGCCCAGGGCCGCTATGCCTGGCAGGACGATCCCTCCGGCGTGGCCGAGGCGCTGGCGGAGCTGGACCTCACCCACCTCGCCGACCGCCCCGCCACGCGGCTCTCCGGCGGCGAGCGCCACCGCGTGGGCCTGGCTCGGGCCCTGGCGACCCGGGCGCCCATCCAGCTGTGGGACGAGCCCGTGGCGCAGCTGGACGTGCGCCATGCCCTGGAGGTCATGCGCCTGGCCCGGCGCCTCGCCAATGAGGGCGGCACCGTCCTGGTCAGCCTCCATGACCTGCGCGCGGCCTACCGCTTTGACCGGGTGCTGGTGCTGGATAAGGGATGCTTGGTGGGCAACGGTCGGCCCCACGATGTGCTGACCGCGCCCCTGATCCGGACGGTCTTCCGCGTGGAGGCCACCTTCGTGGAGTCCCTGGTGCCTGAGCTGCCGCCTGACTAGGAAGCGTTCGGCCTTCAGATGATCCTGTTGATCATGATCGGCCCGGCCAGCGTGGTGCCGAGCGAGTAGTTCCGCAGCTTCTCGATGTGCAGCAGGTTCAGGTGGGTGCCCATGGGCAGCACCGCGACCTCGTTGTTGGTGACGTAGACGTCGTCGGCCAGGACCATGCCCGGCTGAAGCTCGTCCAGGGCCAGCAGCACATGCCGCTCGGCTTCCGTGACGGGCACGTGGATGATCTCACCCAGCGCCTTCAGCACATCCGGGTCGTATTTCGTCCCCGCGCCGGTCTCAATCTCGTTGAAGACCACCATCTTGGACTTCCGGATCTGGAGGCGGTTGACATACTCGCTCACCACCTTCAGGATTCGCGAGCCGAGGGGCAGGTCCTCCCGCTGGATGCGCTCATTGGGGTAGCCAGATCCGTCATAGTTCTTGGTGCTGTACTTGATGATCTGGGCCACGGAGTGCAGCCTGGGGATGTTGGCGATGATGTTGGAGCCAACCTCCGGCGCCCGGAGGAACATCTCGTTTTCCTGGGGGCTGAGCCGCTCGCCCCGGCTGATCTTCGCCTGGACCTCCAGCGGGATGGCCAGCCAGCCGATGCGGGCCAGCAGCGCGGCCAGGCCGATGTCCCAGCCCACATCCAGGGAGAACTTCTCCGCGATGGCCACAGCCAGGTCCCGGATCTCCTTCGTCCGGCCGAAACCCTTGGGGTCGAAGAGGGACAGCAGCTCCACCAGCGTCTGGACGCTGCCAGTCAGGGTCTGCTCCAGGAGGGTGCGCTCGGCCATGACCAGCTCGTACTGGTTCACGGCGTCCACCAGCACCAGCCGCAGGTCATCGCCCTTGATGGGCTTGGTGAGGAAGCGGAAGACCTGGCCCTGGTTCACCGCGTCGATGGCGGTGCCCAGCTCGGCCTGGCCCGTGAGCATGACCCGCGTGGTGTTGGGCGAGAGGAACTTCCACTGGTCCAGGAAGTGGATGCCGTCCATGCCGGGCATCATCATGTCGGCGATGACCACGGCGAAGGGCTCCGCGTCGAACAGGACCTGCAGGGCGGCCTCGCCCGACTCCGCCGTGACGACTTCGAACTCGTCCCGGAGGATCCGGCCCAGCGACCTCAGCAGCAGCACATCATCGTCGACAAGAAGGACGCGGGGTTTCATGGTCGACTCCTGCCGTGGGAAACCTGTGGGGCGAGGGGGGAATGGTCGTTCAGATGGCCGGAAGCGGTCAAGGGGTGCTCCGCGGGTCTGCGCTGTCGGAGGATGGCAGCCTCGGGGGGCGACCCTCCTTCCATTTTTTCACAAGAACGTTCCACCGGGAGTCCGCACAGGCCAGATCTGCCTCGGGAAAGTCGGCAATCGCAGTGCCTTCGGTGAAGTCGCCCGGGAGAACCTGCTGGTCCAGCCAGGAGTGGGCCGCGTGCAGCGCCAGGGAGATGAGGGTCGGATGGTCGTCCAGTGAGGTCAGATACTGCCGCTGGATGGCCGAGGCGAACGGGGCGGGCAGGCCCCACAGACTCACCAGCTGGGCGCCCACCTGGATGTGGTCGGTCCCGAAGGTCTGCCGCTCCAGCTGCGTCAGGACCTCTCCCTGGGCCAGCCCCTTCTCCAGGACCGAGTGGTAGGGACAGCCTGGGTGGATGGCCATGGCGACCAGCCCGATGTCGTGGAGCAACCCCACGGAGTAGGTCTCCTCGGCGGCCCGCCGGTCGCCGGTCTCCTTGTAGACGAGCTCCCGGGCCAGCCGACCCACCCGCACGGAGTGGGCCCAGACGTCCTCCAGGGAGAGCCCCTCGGGGCGCTCGTCCACCGCCGCGGCCAGCAGGTCCCGACTCAGGACCATCTCCTGGAGCAGGTCCACCCCGAGGAACTCGACGGCCTGGCTCAGGCTGGTGATGGAGCGGCGGAACGGCATGTAGGCGGAGTTCACCAGCTTGAGCACCTTCGAGGCCATGCCGATGTCCTGCCCGATGATCGCGGTAAGGCGCTGCAGGTTCGGCGTGGGCTGCTCGAGCTGCTCCTTCAGGGCCACCAGGTGCCGCGACAGGCTGGGAATCCGCTCCAGGCCGGCCACGAAGGACCGGGCCATCCGGGCATCCTCCGCGGCGGGATCAAGGCAGAACGAGTCCAGGATCACGACCAGGTCATTCGGATCGACGGGCTTGACCAGGAAGCGGTGGTAGTCGCCTTCGGCCTCGAGGATGCGCCGCAGGGGGGCATGGCCCGAGAGGACCACCCGCACTGCGCCCGGCTGCAGCTGCCTGGCGTGATGCAGCACCTGGGAGCCATCCATGCCGGGCATCTGCATGTCCGTCAGCACGATGTCGAAGCGGGATCCCGCCATCTGCCGGACGGCCTCCTCGCCGGAATCCACGGAGACCACCTCCCACTCGGGCCGCTGAGTGTGGAAGGTCCGGTTGAGGGCCCGCAGGATCAGCGGATCATCATCGACGGTGAGCATCCTCATGGCGTCACTCCCAAGGGTCGGCAGGGCTGCCCTGGGGTGTGCCCAGGGGAAGCCGGAGGATGAAGGTGGTGCCTGCGCCCAGCATGGACTGGCAGTGGATGGTGCCCCCATGCCGGTTGACGATGACCTGATAACAGACCGTGAGGCCCTGGCCGGTACCCTTCCCGACCCGCTTGGTCGTGAAGAAGGGGTCGAAGATCTTCTTCTGGATCTGCTCATCGATGCCCACGCCGTTGTCCGCGATGCGGATCTCCACGCCCAGGGCGTGGCGCCGGGTGGAGAGCGTGATCACGCCCTTGCCCGAGTCCGCGGGGACCTTCTCGCCGATGGCGTCGGCCGCGTTGACGATGAGGTTGAGGAACACCTGGTTGAGCTCGGCCGGCAGACCCTGGATGTACGGGAGGGCAGGATCCAGGTCCAGGACCAGGTCCGCGAGGTGCTTCCACTCGTTGCGGGCCACGGTCGAGGTCGTGACAAGGCACTCGTTGACGTCCACCGGGACTTTCTCTGTGCCGCCCGGGTGGGAGAACTCCTTCATGGCCCGGACGATCTTCGTCACCCGCTGGATGCCCTCGAGCGACTCGCTGATGGCCTGGGGCACCTCTTCCAGGAGGTAGGCGAGGTTCACCTCCGTGGCCAGGGACCGGAGCTCCTCCGCCTTGGCCTCCGGGAGTTCGGCCAGGACGGACTCGTTGGCATCCGTCAGGCGACGGAGCTGGGCATAGGACTTCTTGAGGAACTCCAGGTTGTTGCCCAGGAACTGGATGGGTGTGTTGATCTCGTGGGCGATGCCCGCCGCCAGGCGGCCGATGGATTCCATCTTCCGGGACTGCTCCAGCTCGATCAGCACGTCACGGTTGGAGGCCTCGATCTCCTGACGGGCATCCATCTCCGCGATCAGGTCGAGGTTCTTCTGATCCAGCTCCCGGGTGCGCTCGACGACCAGGGCCTCCAGCTCCAGGCGCGTCTCCGACCGCTCCACCTTGGAGCCCAGAGCCCGGGCAGCGATGCGCAGGACGCCCTGTTCCGAGGTCGACCAGGACCGGCCGCCGTCGCACTCGTCGAAGCCGATGAACCCCCACCAGACGCCCCGGACGCGCACCGGCACCACCAGGATGGACTGGACGCCGTGGGCCTCCAGGAGCGGCCGCTCCGTGTCAGGGAGGGATGCCACCTGCCCGTGAATGACGCGGTCCAGCTGCAGCTCATCGATCCACCGACCGAAGCCCGCGGCGCGCATGTTGAAGTTCAGGGCGGCGGGATCGTCCTTGAGGGCACCTGCCCCCTCCCGGAACCACTCGAACACCAGGCCCATGCCGACCTCGTCCTCGCCCTCCGCATCGTCCCGGCGCCGGAAGATGGAGACCCGGCTGGCTTCGGAGGCGATGCCCAGGGTATAGAGGAACTCGGGGATGCCACCCTCCCAGGTCTCGGAGTTGAGGAGACCCGCGACCGCGCGGCTGACCGCTTCGAGGAGGCGATCGCGCTGCTCCAGCGCCCGCTCCATGCTCTTGCGCAGGGTGATGTTGGCGTGGGTCCCGATCATGCGGGTCGGCTTGCCGGCCGCATCGCGCTCCACCACCGAGCCACGGTCCAGGACCCAGATGTAGTTGCCCTGCCGGGTCTGAATCCGGTGCTCGCTGAGGTACCGGGGCAGGACCCCATCCAGGTGCCGCTGAAGGGCCTGGAAGGTCCGATCCCGGTCCTCCGGGTGCAGGCGGGAGTCCCACTCCGAGAGGTCCGAGCTCAACTCTTCGGGCCCATAGCCGATCATGGCCTTCCAGTTATTTGAGTAGAAGACTTTTGCCGCAGGGATGTTCCAGTCCCACAGGCCGTCGCCGCTGCCGTCGATGGCGGCGGCAAAGCGTTCCTCGCTCTCCTTCAGCGCCTGGGCGCTGCGGCGGAGCTCGGTGACATCCTGGAAGGAGACCACCGCCCCGGTCCGGCGCCCGTCCCGGATGATGGGCGTGCTCACCAGGGAGACGTGCAGGAGCTGGCCATTCTTCCGGCTGAAGATCTCGTCGTTGGAGCGGTAGACCCCACCGCCCTTCAGGACCTGGGTGACCTCGCAGTCCTCGCTGGGGATCGGGTTCCCCGCCAGATCCTGCCGGTGGAACAGGTCATGGGCGGACTGCCCAAGCAGCTCCTGGCTGGACCAGCCCAGGATCTCTTCGACGCGCGGGTTCGCGAAGGTGATGCGCCCAGCCTCGTCAAGGACGTAGAGCCCATCGCCCATGGTGTCGGTGATCTCTGCCAGGCGCTGGTGGGCATCGGCGATGTCGCGGACCAGAGAGGCCTGCACGTCGCGGGCGTCGGTCAGCTCGCGGATCCGGTCCCGGACCGCCCGGGACATGGCGTTGAACGCGGTTCCGAGCCGGCCGATGTCATCCTCGCCTTCCCAGACCAGGGGCGGGGTGAGGTTTCCGTAGGCCACGGACTCGCTGGCCGTGGTCAGGGCCGTGAGGTGGCGCGTGAGCCAGAAGCTGAGAACCGTGAGCAACCCAGCGGAGAGCAGCAGCTCGCCCAGGGCGATGGCCACGCCCTGGCTGAGCAGCTGCCGGTGGGCGGCCAGGATCTGGGAGAGGTCCAGCCCGAAGTGCACGTCCCCGAGCTTCTGCTTGGCAACCGTGATCTCCGAGACGACGTTGTAGCGGGGCGTGCCATTGGCCACGAAGAGCTTGAATCCTTGATCCGGGGGAGGCAGCGCCTTGTCCCGGGGCCAGCCACTGATAGCCACCATCCGGCCCAGGGAATCATGCACGGCCAGATAGTCGATGCCCTGGGTTCGCACACACTCGTCAAGGATCGCCTGGACCGTGGCGGAGTCCCGCTGGGCCAGGGGCGCGATGAGGGCCGCGTGCAGGACCGGGGTCATCTGCGAGGCATGCCGGGCCGCCTGCTCAGTCATCTGCCCCGAGAGCAGCCGGAGGCTGTTCACCACCAGGAGGGTGAGCATGGTCGCCTCGACCAGGATCGCCGCCAGGAGCATGCGGGAGCGGATCGACCGCCCCATGAAAGAAAGCTTCATTTAAGCCCCAGAATCTTCCTGACTTCCACCGCATAGGGGCTCATGGCTTCCAGTTCTCCGCGCCGCAGCTTCCGGTAGCCACCCAGGTTGTTCTTCTCGAGGTACTGCAGCCCCTCGGGGGTCTTGGAGAAGGCTCCGATGGCCGCCTCGATGGCCGCCTGCCGCTTCCGCTGCCGGCCATTCAGCATGTAGACCCGGCCGGCCATGGCGGGGCTCTCGGCCAGCACCCGCAGCTTGGCCTTCACCTCCGGGGCCAGATTCTGGAAGTTCGGCAGGCTCATGAGCCCGGCGCTGCCCTCGCCCACGAGGAGCAGCTGGCCCACGCTGTCGGCGGCACTGACATAGCGCAGCGTCACATCGGTGCGGCGCATGCGGCGCAGCCAGGACTCGCCCCAGAGCGTGACCAGGGAGGAGGGGCTCAGTCCGATCACGGTCTTCCCCTTCAGGTCGGCGGCGTCCTTGATCCCCGCGTCACTCCTGACGACGACGAGCGCCTTGAAGTCAGCCTGGTAGGTGAGCAGGGGCAGGTATGAGGCGTCCATCTGCAGCATCCGCGCCTGGTGGCCTGTGGTGATCGCGATGTCGTATTTCTGGCCGACGGCCTGCCGCGCGAACTCCGTGAAGTCCGGTGCCGTCACGATCTCCACCTCGACGCCCAGGGCCTTGGTCAGGTAGGTCCGCAGCGGCTGGTACTGCTCGAGGATGAAGCGCGCACTGGTGTGCGGCGCGACGCCCACCTTAAATGAGTCTGCCGGTGCCTGCCCATGCAGAGAAACGAGCGGCAGGGTCATGCCGATCAGGAGTCCAGAGAGCCAGCGGGCAATGGTTTTCACGATCCTACCTCACGGAACTAATATCGGCCGGATCTAGACAATCCTGAGGATGGCCCCAACCGGAAGCCCCCGCGAAGGGGCTACAGCTACTATCGTCCGTTTCAGCCATTCGCCTTATACGCTTGATTACGTAGTTGATGCGAACGTCCGCTGAATTGACTGGGTCAGACCAAGCCCGCCTTGACCGCGACCCGCACCAGGGAGGTCGAGTTGTGCAGGGTGAGCTTCTCGAGGATGTGGCTGCGGTGCACATCGACGGTCCGGGGGCTGATCCCGAGCCGCGGGCCGATCTCCTTGGAGGCGCGGCCCTGGCCGATGAGTCGGAGCACGTCCATCTCGCGGGACGTCAGCCTGGCTTCGAGCAGCTGCTGCAGCGCCGAGGCCTCCCGGCCGGGGCCGTCAGTCCGACCCAGGGCCATGGCCTGAGCCACGAGTCGATTTTCCTCGTGCCTCTGCTGGTAGGCCTCCATGGACTCGGCCACCATCTGCTGGAGGCTAGGGACATCCACGGGCTTGGTGAGAAAGCGGAAGACCTGGCCCCGATTGACCGCGTCCATGGCCACGGGAAGATCCGCCTGCCCCGTTAGCATGATCCGGACTGTATCCGGGAAGTCCTGCCGAAGACCCCGGAGCACATCGATACCCGACATGCCAGGCATCTGATGATCCACCACGGCCACCGCGGGCTGGGGGCCCTTGGCCAGGACGGCCAAGGCCTCCTCGCCTGACTGGGCGGTCAGCACCAGGTAGTGGTCGCTGAACAACCGCCTCATGCTCTTAAGGATCAGTAGATCATCATCCACAAAGAGAATGCACGCCTGGAGTTCGGCGCCGTGTTTCCCTGGCGTCGAGGGTGTGGGATCAGCACTGGAGGTCATCCAGACTCCTTCATCGGACGACTATAACCCATATTCAGGTCCGCTCAATTACGTATGACACTGGACCCAGCTGTCCTTTTTTTCCAATCAGGCCACGGCCTGGGCTTTCACCCTCCGCCCTCGGGCAGAGGAGGGAATCTTGAAGCCAGCCGTCTTGTATTCGCCGAGTTTGTTGCGGACCGTGCGCAGGGCGATGTCCAGGTGGCGGGCGCAGTCGCTGCGGTTGCCGTGGAGCGCCTGGAGGGTGCTCAGGATCCAGAAGCGCTCGAGCTTGTGGAGGCTGAGTCCCAGGGGAAGGGCCACAGGCTTGCCCACGGGCACACCCATGAGCGGACGATCCGGGTCGGCCTGCTGGACATCGGAGCGGGAGGCCTCATAGGCGATGCTGACCGACTCCCGGATGACCTCGACCTGATCCCGGATCCGGGCCAGTGCGAAGGCCTCCTGGAAGAGCTCGTCCCACTGGTGGGACATGGCAACCTGGTCCCCGCGAATCCGGTTGGTCGCGGCGATGACCCGTTCCTGGCTCTCTTCCACGATGCCCGCCACATTCTCGTGGGCCGCGTGGATCATGCCGAGGGCCTGCCCAAGGACATCCCGGGTGTCGACGGCCGGACGGGAGGGACGCCCGGCAACCTTCTCAAGGAGGCTGATCAGGAAGAGCGGCTCCGGGTTCTCGCCGGTGCTGCAGGTCACCGCGATGGTGAACTGGCCCTCTTTGAAGCCGCCGTCGGCGGTCCTGAACGGGAGGGAGAACTCAAAGGACCGGGACTGACCCGCCGGAACCGCTGCGGCCATCTCCTGGAGCGCGGCCTTCACGATCGCCTGATTCACCGTGTCCGGGAACATCTGCTCGCACCAGTCCTCACGGCTCGCCACCTCCTCGGAGGAATAACCCGTCAGCTCAGCCGCCTCTTTGCTGTAGCGGAGCAGCGCACCGACAGCATCAAACACCAGGATGCCCAAAGGCCGGGATTCCCCCATGATCATTACCTCCTCAGTTCGCGGCCCTCCGGACGGTCTTCCGGAATGCACGGCCACCTCTGAAGGCTAGAGCGAGCCCGGCCCGGGCTCCATACGCTTGATCACCTACTTGAATAAGTGTTATTACATATTTTAGGGGGCAGGATCCGGCCCCGGCTGGCCGCGTCGGAGCGCCCTGCCCAGCCCCACGGGCCCGGCCACGGTGGTGATCAGCAGGGCGCCGATGATGCCGGCCTGGACCTCGGGCGAGAGCAGCGGCACGCCCTGCAGGTGCAGCTGTGCACCGGCCGCCACGAAGATGAGGCCGACCTCCCCCCGGGGCACCATGCCCCAGCCGATCACCGCGGCCCGGGTGCCGCGACCCCCACCGAAACCGGCGACGTATTTCCCCAGGATTCCAAGCACCGCAAGCACGGCGGCCAAGCCCAGGGTCGACGGCTTGAACAGGGCCACCAGATCCACCTTCGCGCCCATGAGCACGAAGAAGAGCGGCGAGAGCACCGTCACCAGGGGATGCACCAGCTCCTCCAGCGTGTGCTGCTCCCGGCGCTCCAGGTCCTCGATGTGCGCGGGCTCCAGGATGAGGCCCGCCGCATAGGCGCCCACGATGGAGGCCAGCCCCGCGAGGCTGCCCAGCCAGGCCAGCAGGAAGGCGAAGCCGAGGCCCAGGGGCAGCAGCACCTGCTCCCCCCGGAAGCGGCTGGCGAGCCGGAAGAGCCGGGGCGTGGCCAGGCGGCCCAGGGTGAGCGCCGCGGCCAGGAAGCCCAGGGCCAGGACCAGGGTCTTCGCCAGGCCGGAGCCGAGGCCCTCCGCAGCGGAGCCCACCATGCCCGAGACGGCCACCAGCACCAGCAGGCCCAGCACATCGTCCACCACGGCGGCACCCACGATGACGCGGCCTTCGACCGACTCCGAAGCCCCCTTCTCCCGCAGCACCTGCGCGGAGATGCCGATGCTGGTGGCGCAGAGGCAGGCGCCGATGAAGAGGTCCAGCACGAACGGCGACCCCGTGGGCAGCAGGAGCCAGGCCCCCGCCAGGCCCGCAGCCATGGGCGCCACCACCCCGATCACCGCCACCCGCAGGGAGGCCAGCCCGACCTTCAGCATCTGTGGCACCGAGGACTCCAGGCCCACGGCGAACATGAGCACCACCACGCCCAGCCCGCCAAGCAGCTCTGCCTCCGTGGAAGCGCCCACCGCCGGGAACCAGGCCCAGCTCCGGTGCAGGGCCGTGAGGGCGAGACCCACGGCCAGCTCGCCCGTGACCGCGGGCAGCCGCAGCCGCACCGCCAGCTCGCCGCCCACCTTCGCCGAGAGCCAGAGCAGCGCCAGCAGCATGAGCGTCCCCGCCAGCGGGTCGTGGGCCAGGAAGGCCAGGAACATCCGTCACCTCAGTCCGCCCATGATCCCACGCTAGGCTGAGATTATGACGTGGCTCGAAGCAGCATCCTGGGGTTCGACCGGCGTGGTCCTGGCGGCGCTGGCCCTCCTGCGCCACCACTGGGCCCGCCTGCTGCCGCTGGCGCGGGACCTGGCCCTGCCACCCGAGCCCCCCTCGGTCTGTCTCTGCATCCCGGTGCGAGACGAGGCGGCGGAAGTGGGCCCGGCCCTCGACTCCTGGCTGGCGCAGGACTACCCCCGGCTGACGATCCTCGTGGTGGATGACGGCTCTACGGATGGCAGCACGGAGCTCCTGCAGGCCCGCGCCACGGCCCGGCCCGAGCGCCTGCGGGTGCTGCGCAACGACCACCTGCCGCCGGGCTGGCTGGGGAAGAACCACGCCCTGGCCCTGGCCACCCGCCAGCTCGAGGCCGAGGCCGCGGAGTGGCTGCTGTTCGTGGATGCGGATGTGCAGGCCGCGCCCACGCTGCTGAGCCGGGCCGTGGCCCATGCCCTGGAGCAGGCCCCCACGGACATCCTGGCCCTGGTGCCCGCCGTGGACGCCCTGAGCCCCGGCGAGCGCATCGTCCTGCCCCTGGCGGCCTCGGCGTTCCTGCTGGCGGTGCCGCCCCACCAGGTGCCCAACCCCCGCCATCCGGCCTTCTGCGGCGTGGGCGCCTTCACCCTGGTGCGCCGCGCCGCCTACGACGCCGTCGGCGGCCATGCGGCGGTGCCGCTGGAGGCCATCGACGACATGATGCTGGCCCGCCGGGTGAAGCGCGCAGGCTTCGTGAACCGGGTGGCCCGAGGCGGCCCAGACCTGCACTTGCGGATGTACCACGGCCTCTGGGAGCTGATCCGGGCCATGCGGAAGAACGCCGCCGCCCTGCCCGCCTGGGGCCTGCTGCCACCGGCCCTACCCCTGGTGCTGCTGGTGGGCCTGGCCCCGGCCTGGCTGCCCTTCGCCGGGCATCCCGGCCTGGCCCTCCTGCTCTGGCTGCTGGTCCCGGTCCTGGCCGGGGATGCCCAGCAGCGGCTCACGAAGCGCCCCATGGACCTGCTCTGGGCCCTCTGGCCCCTGACCGCGGTGGTCTTCGCCGTCGGCACCGCCTGGGCCCTCTGGGACCGCCTGCAGGGCGTGAACCACTGGCGGGGACGGGATGTGGCGCTGCGGTGAGGGGAGCGTGTTGGCTATCAGCTGTCAGCGAAAGCGCCCATCCCCGCGCTGAGGCCAGCCGGGGCCTTCTTGACCTAGAGCTTATAGCTGAGCGCTATCGGGGTTCGGCCTTCACCGCCCGACTGGGTCGAGACCTTCTTGACCGACAGCTGATAGCTGACAGCCCCACTCAGGTCCCCTCGAACAACCTCAGCGTGTCGTCCAGCCGGCGGAGGATGGCGAGGATCCGGAAGGGCTCCACGGCCACGTAGTCCACGGCGCCCGCGGTCAGGGCGTGATGCCGCTTCTTCGCTTCGTCCTCCTCGGTGCCGACGAGGATCACCGGGACCGGACAGCTCTCCTCCTCCACGAGCTGCCGACAGAGCTCGAGCGGGCTGGCCAGACGCAGCTGGTTGTGGACCAGGACCATGCGCACCCGGCCCCAGGAGCCGTCCGCGCCGACGAGGCCGGGGAGCTGGGCCTTCACTGGCCCCTTGATGTGATCCAGCATGGCTAGGCCAAACTTGCGGCTCAGGGCCTCGCCGAGGCGCAGGGCGAAGTCCTCTTTTTCCGTGAGCAGCAGGATCAGGGGCTCCCGGTCCACCAGCACCTTAGCCATCGGCAGGGCCGCGGCCCGGTTGAGCCGCGCGGTGGCCTCCTGGAAGCCCCGGGGCGAGAAGTCCTCCCGGTCGTGCTGTTCCTGGAGCACCTGCTGGTCCTGGATCCAGCTGCGGTACTGCTCCAGCAGCTGCGCGTCTGCCTGCTTCGTGAAGCGCAGACCCACCAGGTTGTCGCCGAAGTAGGCCACGGTCGTGGGCGCCCGCAGCCGGAGGTTGTTGTCCAGGGGCAGGTCCAGCAGAGACTCCTCCCCCATGCGCAGCAGCTCGCGGATGTCCTGCTTGTTGTTCCGCAGCACCAGCTCCAGGCCCTCTTCGCCGAAGCTCTGGACCGTGCCGTCGATGAGGGCGTTGCGGGTGTTGGTGAAGGTGGCCTCGCGCACGGGCATGTGGGCGTGATCGGGGATGAAGTCCGCCAGGCGGTGCATGTCCGAGCGGCGCAGCACCCGCGGAATGGTCGCGAGGCAGGTCTCCACGCCTTCCAGCGTCTCCTGCCCGGCGTGGGCCACCACGCACTCGTATTCCAGGCCCCGGTCCTTCAGCTTCAGCGCCAGGTTCTCGCCGGGCTTCAGCCCCCAGCTCTCAATGGCCTCGAAGGACATGCGGAAGGCCAGCCGCTCGCCGTCCTCCGTGAGAATCGGAAAGGCCGCCCGCTGGTCCCGGTAGGCGACTTCCAGGCGCGCGCCATCCACGCAGAGGCGCTGGAGGGCCATGCGGATGGCCGTGGCATCTTCCAGGAGGGCTGCACCTTTCGCCATCTCAGGCCTCCCCGGCCAGCGGGGGCACGGCACCCGCCGGCAGCCAGTGGAGCAGGGCCCGGTGCAGGGCCTCCACCCGGACGGGTTTGGGAATGTGATCGTCCATCCCGGCCTCGATGCAGCGCTCCCGGTCGCCCATCATGGCGTTCGCCGTCATGGCCACCACAGGCAGGCGGCGGCTGCCGCGCTCCCGCTCGCGGATGCGCCGGGTGGCGTCGAAGCCGTCCATCTCAGGCATCTGGCAGTCCATCAGCACCAGATCGTAGGACACGCCGACGAGGGCATCCAGGGCCTCGACGCCAGTGCTCACCACGTCCGCTTCGATGCCGAGCTTCCGCAGCATCACGAGGGCCACCTTCTGGTTCACGAGGTTGTCCTCGGCCAGCAGCACCCGCACCTTCACGGGCCCGTCAGCGCTCAGCACCGGGGCTGCGGAGGCGAGCTTGGCCGCCGCCGGGCTGCCGGGCTCGAGCAGCCCCCGCAGGTGGCTGGGCCGCACGGGCACAGAGAGGAAGGTCTGGACTCCCTTGCGGGCGGCGAGCTCGCGGAAATCCGGGCGGTAGAGCGGGCTCACCAGGACGACGGCCCCGTCCCAGTCCTGCTCCAGGGCGATGTCGAGGGTGCCGGGCGCCGCCAGCACCAGGGCCCCCGGTCGCCGGACCTGGGTCAGCCAGGCCGAGATGTCCGCCCCCACGGGGGAGACCTCCGGCTCCAGGCCCCAGGCCTCGAGCTGGCCGGCCACGAAGCGGGCCACCACGGGCGGCAGCCCCGCCAGGAGCACACCGAGGGTCCGGGGGCGCAGCGGCGCCGGCCGGCTCCGCACATGCAGCCGGATGGTGAACCAGAAGGTGCTGCCCTCACCCAGGACGCTGGTGACGCCAATGGCACCCCCCATGAGCTCCGCCAGGCGCTTGCAGATGGTCAGGCCGAGGCCGGTGCCGCCGTACTTGCGGGTGGTCGAGTTGTCGCCCTGGAAGAACGAGGTGAAGAGCCGCTCCACCACATCGGGCCGCATGCCGATGCCGGAGTCCCGCACCTCCACCCGGAGGATGACCTGGTCGCCCTCCTGCGCCTCGGGCTTCACCCGGACTTCCACGAAACCCTCATGGGTGAACTTCAAGGCGTTGTCCATGAGGTTGGTGAGGATCTGGCGCAGCCGGGTGGGATCTCCGGCCACGGCCAGGGGTGTGGCGGCGTCCACGAACAGACCCAGCTCCACGCCCTTGCCCTGGGCCTTCACGGCCAGCACCGCCTGCACATCCTCGATGACGGACAGCAGGTCGAAGTCCAGGGTCTCGAAGGCCAGCTTCCCGGCCTCGATCTTGGAGAAGTCGAGGATGTCGTTGATCAGCGTGAGCAGTGCCTCGCCGCAGGACCGGACAGTCTCGGCGTACTGCCGCTGCTCGCCGCCCAGGGGCGTGTCCAGCAGCAGGCCGGTCATCCCGATGATGCCGTTCATGGGCGTGCGGATCTCGTGGGACATGTTGGCCAGGAACTCGCTCTTGAGGCCCGACACCTCCAGGGCCCGGTCCCGCGCCACCTCCAGCTCGATGGCCACCTCTTCGAGCTTGATCTCGGCCCGGCGGCGCTCGGTGATGTCGTGGTACTGCCAGAGGTGACCCAGATACTCCTCGCCCACCAGGATCGGCACGAAGTCCCGGGAGAGGATGCGGCCGTCCGCCAGGGGCAGCTCCTCGCCGAGCACCGGCACCCGCGCCTGGGCCACCGCGTCCTGGCGGGCGAGGAAGGTCTCCGGTTCTGCCAGCAGCGGCAGGCACTCGTCCAGCAGGTCGCGGGTCTCGCTCTCCACCAGCATGTGGGCCGGCACGGGCACCTGGAACAGCTGGCAGAAGGTCTCGTTCAGCAGGGCGATGCGCCGGCCCTCGGTCTCCACCAGGATGCCCGCCTGCATGTTCTCGATCAGGGCCCGCAGGCGGCTGGTGGCCATGCGCAGGACGATCTCCGTGCGCTTGCGCTCGGTGATGTCGTTGAGGGTGCCCGACACGCCGAGGACCACGCCGCCCTCATCGAAGGCGATGCGCTGGTGGGCGTCCACCCACTTCACCTCACCCGTCCGGGTGGGCACGCGGAACTCCCCCTCGAAGACCGCCTGCCCAGTATCCACGGCGTAGGTGAGCATGTTCAGGTAGCGGGGATTGTCCCCGGGGTGCAGGAACCCCAGGAAGGGCAGCCCCAGGCTCTCCTCCACCGGAAAGCCCGTGAGCTCGGTCCAGGCGGGATTCAGGAAGGACCACTGCCCCTGCCGGTTGATCTGGAAGAGCACCTCCTTCAGGTCCTCGACCAGGGCCCGGTAGCGGTCCGCCTCTGCCCGGGCAGAGGCCAGCTGAGCCTCCAGGGAGGCCTGGTTTCCCGGTTGGGTCGGCAGAACGGGGTCGGCAGCCATTTCCCCCTCATCGGCCAGAAGCCGCAGAACCCCAATAAAAAGATTTCTTGTTTTTTTCGCTTTTTGCTTCACCCTTGAAGCATCCCCTTGGAGGTCCCATGGCCGCGTCCGAGCAAGACGATCGCCTCAAAGCCCTGTCCCGCACCCTGGCCGACATCGAGCGCGCCTTCGGCAAGGGCTCCATCATGAAGCTGGGCGACCGCGCGGGCTCCGCCGAGGCCATCGAGGTCATCAGCACCGGCTCCATCGCCCTGGACTCCGCTCTGGGCGTGGGCGGCGTGCCCAAGGGCCGCGTCGTCGAGGTCTACGGCCCCGAGGCCAGCGGCAAGACCACCCTGGCCCTCCACATGGTGGCCCAGGCCCAGAAGAAGGGCGGCCTGGCCGCCTTCATCGACGCCGAGCACGCCCTCGACCCCGAGTACGCCAAGAAACTCGGCGTGGACACCGAGAACCTCTTCATCAGCCAGCCGGACAGTGGCGAGCAGGCCCTGGAGATCTGCGATCAGCTGGTGCGCAGCGGTGCCCTGGACATCATCGTCATCGACTCCGTGGCGGCCCTGGTGCCCAAGGCCGAGATCGACGGCGAGATGGGCGACAGCCACGTGGGCCTGCAGGCCCGCCTCATGAGCCAGGCCCTGCGCAAGATGACGGGCACCATCAGCAAGACCCACACCTGCGTGGTCTTCATCAACCAGATCCGCATGAAGATCGGCGTGATGTTCGGCAGCCCCGAGACCACCACCGGCGGCAACGCCCTCAAGTTCTACGCCTCCGTGCGCCTCGACGTGCGCAGCATCCAGAGCATCAAGGGCAACACCGGCGACCCCCTGGTGGCCACCAAGGACGAGGACTCCTCCGTCATCGGCAAGAAGACCAAGGTCAAGGTCGTGAAGAACAAGGTCGCGCCGCCCCTCAAGGTGGCCACCTTCGACATCATGTACGGCGAGGGCATCAGCCGCACCAGCGAGCTGGTGGAGCTGGGTACCCAGCTGGAGATCATCCAGAAGAGCGGCTCCTGGTACAGCTACAAGGACAGCCGCCTGGGCCAAGGCGCCGAGAACGTGAAGAAGCTCTTCACCGACAATCCCGAACTGGCGGACGAGGTCGAAGTCCTCATTCGTGAGCGCCTGGGCATGAAGGTCGCCGTCGAAGCCTGACCGACCGCCGGACGCATTCACGGGGTCCGGCATCCCAGAATCGCCCTGCGCGCCCTTGGAAGGGGTCGGCAGACGGCGGCGGTCCCCACCCAGGGGTCGCCGCCGTTTGCGTTTGATGCGGGCGGGGAGGGTCTACTCCGCGTCCTGCACGCCCAGCCCTGCCCCGCGCAGGTGGCGCGGGAGGGGGGCGGCGCCCTGGGCGCTGACGCCCCCGCCACCCGGCGCGGTCTGGCGTGGGGCCGCGGGCCGGGAGCCCGGCGCAGCCTGCATGGTCTTCATCTGCACGGCAGTGGCGAAGCACTCGAGCCGGGCCAGCTGTTCGGCGGTCGGGAAGCCCTCATAGCGAACGCGGCGGGGTCCCCAGATGGTCACCACCTCACCCTTGAGCTCCTGGATCCGGGGGAGCGTCTGGCGCACATAGGCGCCAAGCGGCTCGCCGGCGGCGGTGGTGAAGGCGATGAGGTCCGTCTCCGGCAGCAGCGCTGGCGCCCCGGCGGACCACGTGGCCATCGTCAGGGGCTTGCCCTGGCCGGTCTTCACCATGGCGACCGCCGTGGGGCGGCCCAGGGCGGGATCCAGGTCCCGCTCCTGCTGGCGGAGCGCCTCCAGGAGATCCAGGTGCTTCAGCTCTTTCTGCGGCGCGGACATGGGATGGGGGTCCTGCAGCCGGGCGGTCATCAGCGTGTCGTCGATGCGCTCCATGACAGCCAGCTGCAGCGCCCGGGCGCCGGACTGCATGCTGCGGCCCACCTCGTCCATGAGCTTGGGCAGCAGGATCTGCGGGGCCGCGAGCAGCGTGTCCGCCGCGGGAATGGCCAGGAAGGGATGCTGCCCCTTGAAGAGGCCATGCCACAGCTCGGGCAGGAGCAGCCGCGCGGCGTCAAGCCCATCCCGCCAGGGGCCCCGGTAGATGCCGGATGGCAGGCGCTCGAAGCCGCCCTCGCTGCGGTTGCGCAGGTGGTTCAGGGCCAGCTCCAGCACGTCGTCCGCGGGCTGGTCCCAGAGCTTCAGCCAGGCGGCGGGCAGGACAGTCTCGCCAACCCGGATGCGCTGGCTCAGGCCCTCGATGAACCCGCGGCTCCAGCGGCCTTCCCGCTCGGCCACCCAGGCGGGGACCAGCTCGGGCAGCAGGTGGTCCTGGGCATCGATCCAGGGCTGCGGCAGCGGCAGGCCCTGGGCCTGCAGCTCAGCCACGGCGTCCACCCAGGCTTCCCGCTCCTCCGCCTTGCGGTGGGCCTCGAACCCCGGGACCAGGGCCGCCAGCCCTGGCAGGTCCAGGGGCAGCCCCCGGGCCTCCAGCAGGTCGTTCAGACCCGGCAGCGGCGCCTCGTCAGCGCGGGAACGGAATCGGTCAAAAAAGCCCATAGGTTCAAGTCCACCCAAACAATTCATTGTGACCGCTCGCAAGGATTTATGCTTGGAGGATTATGAAACCCCTCGACACCCTGGGTCGCCCCCTCCAGGCCCTGCGCATCTCGGTGACCGACCGCTGCAACTTTCGCTGCGGCTATTGCATGCCCCGGGAGGCCTTCGGACCGGACCATGCCTTCCTGGCCCGGGAGGCCCTGCTCAGCTTCGAGGAGATCACCCGGCTGGCCCGGATCTTCACGGGCCTGGGTGTCGCCAAGGTCCGCCTGACCGGGGGCGAGCCCCTGCTCCGCCGGGAGCTGCCGCTGCTGGTGAAGATGCTGGCGGGAGTGCCGGGTCTCGAGGATCTGGCCCTCACCACCAACGGCGTCCTGCTGCCTGAGCTGGCCGCCGACCTGCGCGCGGCGGGCCTGCGCCGCCTGACGGTCAGCCTCGACACCCTGCGCCCGGACCGGTTCCAGACCCTCAGCGACACGGACCTGTCCCTCTCCCGGGTGCTGGCGGGACTCGAGGCCGCCCGCGCCGCGGGCTTCACCGCCCTCAAGCTCAACTGCGTCCTGCAGCGAGGCGTCAACGAGGACGAGATCCTCGACCTCGCCGGCTTCGCCCGCGAGCAGGGCCACACTCTGCGCTTCATCGAGTTCATGGATGTGGGCACCACCAACGGCTGGCGCCTTGCGTCCGTGGTCCCCGCCACCGAGGTCTACCAGCTGCTGAGCGCCCGCTGGCCCCTGGAGCCCATGCCCAGTCCCGCTGGCTCCGTGGCCAGCGAGTGGCGCTACCGCGACGGCCGGGGCGAGGTGGGACTCATCGCCTCCGTCACCGCGCCCTTCTGCCGGGGCTGCGACCGGGCAAGGCTCTCGGCGGACGGGCACCTCTACACCTGCCTCTTCGCCAGCGACGGCCTCGACCTGAAGGGCTTCCTCCGCAGCGGTCACAGCGACGCCGACCTCACGGCCCTGCTGGCCGCCCAGTGGAAGCGCCGGGGCGACCGCTACTCGGAGCTGCGGCGCGCCGACACCCCGGGCCTGCCGAAGATCGAGATGTCGCACATCGGGGGATAATCACCCCATGCGACGGATCCTCTTCCTCCTGACCCTGGGCACCCTGCTGGTGGCAGCCCCGCCTGTGGCCCCCCCGGCAGCGGTGGTGCACGGCGGCGCGGGCAGCCCCCGCACCCGCCGGGATGGCACGGACCCGGCTGCGGCCAAGGCCCTGGCGGCCCTCAAGCGTGGCGCCACCGCCCTGGAAGGGGCCTTGGCCGGTGTGGTGGTGCTGGAGGACGATCCCCGCTTCAACGCGGGCACCGGCGCCAACATCCGCCTCGATGGCAAGACCATCCAGATGGACGCGGCCTGCATGGACGGCACCAGCGGCGCCTTCGGCGCGGTGGCCGCCATCGAACGGGTGAAGAACCCCGTGCTGGTGGCACGGAAGGTCATGGACACGCCCCACCTCCTCATCGTGGGCGAGGGCGCCACCCGCTTCGCCCGCGCCCTGGGCTTCCCGGACTACGACCCCACCTGCGCCGAGAACCGGGCCCGCTTCAAGCGGGTGCAGATCATCCTGCAGGGCACGGATCCCCGGCAGCTCGAGGCCTGGAAGCGCTATGACTGGAAGCAGGCCTGGAACTTCCCGACCCCCCTGAAGGAGGCTCTCGGTTCCCCAGACACCGTGGGCTGCGTCACCCGGGACGCCCAGGGCCGCTTCGCCGCCGCCATCAGCACCGGCGGCACCACCATCACCTTCTACGGCCGCGTGGGCGATGTGCCCATGTTCGGCGCGGGGATCTACGCCGGCCCCAAGGGCGCCGTGGCCTGCACCGGCAACGGCGAGGACATCGTCCGGCGCCTGGTTGCCAAGGCGGCCTACGAGCTGCTGGAGAAGGGCCTCTCGGCGCAGCAGGCCGTGAACCAGACCCTCGCCGCCTTCCCTCCGGCCATCGACCTGGGCCTGGTGGCCATCGGCCCCGACAGCACGGGCGGGGGGTGCAACTACTCTGCCGAGCAGAAGAAGTTCGTCACCGACTACCCGAATCAGATGGCCTGGAGCGTGGCGCAGTAGCCTCGCGGGCCATAGAGGTCGTAACAAGACCCGACGCGGCCCCGTGGAGTTTTGTTAGGGCCTCTTGGCCTTCTTGCGCGCCGCGAGGTCCTTGGCCATGGCCTTGTAGGTGTCCTCGCTGATGGTGCCGACCACGCCGGTGGCGCTGGGCGGGGGGGCGGCGGCCTCGTCGGACTCCAGGGACTTCGTCGGCGACGCCGGGGCTCCCGCCTTGCCGGGCTGTGGGCTCCGCAGCTGTCCCGCGGACTCCTGGATCCAGCGGGACTGGGTGGACAGAGCCCAGGCCAGCCCCCCCAGCAGCGCTGCCCAGGCCACCCCCAGAAAGACCTTGTCCCGTCGCCGCACGCTGCTACCTCACATCCCTACGCGTCGGCAGGCAGGCCAAGGCCCATTACCTCAAGAGTCCTTCACGCCTCGGAATCGGCGCAGCCGGTTCCGAGCAGGCACAAGGCCCCAGGAAAGCCGGTAGGGTCAGCTAGAACTGGATGCCCGCATAGATCGACCCGGCCCAGGTAGGGGCCATGGACCGCATGGTCTGGTCATCCATCTGCGACATGGGAGGAATCACCCGCTGGTTGGTCTTGAAGCCCGCGAAGCCAGCATCGGCCCCGACCACCGTGTAGAAGGAGCCGGTCCGCAGCTTGACGTCCAGGCTCAGGCGGACCCAGGGGCGGAAATACACGGCCATGGCATCGATGTAGCCCGTGCCGCCCGCCCTCCCGGTCTGGGTGTAGGAGCCCTTGGGGTTGATGGTCTCGGCCCGACCCTCCAGGTGCAGCCCGAAGTCCACATTGTCTCCCAGGGGAAGGACATAGCCCGCCCCCACGCTCCAGTAGCTGTAGTCCACCTTGACCTTGGTGGCGTCCAAAACGTTGGCGGGGTTTTCGGTGGTATAGGGCGGCGCATTAATGACCCGGTTGGTGACCATGCGGGCCGAGCTCTGGAAGCGTCCGGCCAGCTCCCAGTTCCAGCGGGAGCCCTCGGCGAAGCGGCCCATGACGCGCAGGCCGGGCCCCGTCTGCCGGTCCGCCTTGTCCTCCACCCCCTGCCCGAGCAGGATGCCCCGGGTCTGGATGGACTCGCCAAAGAGGATGACCCTCGCGTTCAGGTTGTTCGCAGAGTCCTGGGCACTCAGCGCGCCCGTGGCCAGGATCGCGGCAAGGATGCTGATGGATTTCACGGGCCCTCCTAGGGTCGAGGATCAAGGTGAGTACCCCGGAAAAGCTCCCGGGGCACCCGGTGAAGTATGCGTTCAGGGCGCCACGTAGGTGGCGGGACCGTTCACCACGACGATATCCCAGCTGTAGTTGAAGGGGATCTTGTGGGCATAGGCAAGGTCTGCGCCGCTGGCGGCGATGATCTTGATGGTGGCCGTGGCCGTCTTGATGGCGTCCATCCAGTCGGGCCGGTTCAGGGCCCGGGCGGTGGTGACAGGTTGGTTCTTCAGGATGGACTTGACACCGAAGACGGTGAGCGTGACCCCGCTGGTGCTGGTGGGGCGCAGCTCGACGGGGATGTCAAACCAGCAGTAGCCTGGTCCAATCTTGTCGCCAATGGCGGGGCCTGCGCTGGCCGCCTGACCCGAAGGCAGGTAGGTGCGGGCGTCCGTCATGATCAGATCGGTGGAGCTCTGGGTGCTGGCTGGATAGCTCCCAGGCAGCATGAAGTGGGACTTGATGGTTCCGTCCGAGAGTTCCACCACCCAGAAATCGGGGGGTACAGGATTGCCATTCCCGTCCTTGGTGGCGTTGAACCAGGTGACCCGGTAGCCCCCAAGGGAGGCGCCGTTGAGGGCGCCAGCGGCGGTGCGGCCCCGCTTGTCAACAATGGTGTCCTGGGGCGGCATGAAGCCGAAGGCGACCGAGGCATCGCCCGTGGCGGTCCCAGAGAAGCTCGTGGGCGGCTGCCCGGTGCTGTTGTTTGAAAGCCAGGTACGGCTGATCACCTGGCCCTGGCTGGCGTCACCGCTGTAGCTCGGGGTATAGGCTGTCCAGAAGAAGCGTCCGACGCCAGTGCTAGGCGCGTTGTTTTGAGGCTGAGGCGTAGGCGCGGAAGTTGACTGCTCATACACAGGCCCACGGCCATCGAAAACACCGCCGCCACTAGCCGTAAGGTCGAAGGCACTGTAGTTGGGCGAAATGTTGTAGGCCTTGGGCCACGCCGCGGGATTGCTGTAGCGGAAGTAGGGATACGCAGACAGGCTGAAGGAATCCATGAAGTAGGGGCGGGCGCTGTTGAGCACCAGGGGACGCGCCCACACCGTGGACCAGAGATACTCGGAGAAGGCAAAGATGCTGCGAATCCCGGAGTAGGTCCGGGTTGTCGCCGAAGCCAGTGGCAGAGGCGTGCGGTTCGGGTCGTTGGGGTCGTAGGGCAGCGGCAGGCTGGCGATGCCATCCGCCAGCGGAGCGCCACTGGCTGAGACTCCGTTGACCATGTTCTCGAAGAAGGTGCTCACGCCGCCCCCGACCGGGACGGGGTTGAGGCCACTGTGGACAGCCACGGCGGGGTTGGCCAATTCGGCGGTGGTCTGCCAGGCCGGTGACAGCTGGTAGGGATCCGTGACGCCTGCGGGGACCCGGAAAGCCTGCATGCTGAAGGCCGAGAAGGTGTCCCCATGGGTCAAGGTGCCCGCCGTGTAGGTCGGGTAGTCCAGGACAAAGCCGAGCTGGTCATGGGTGCCCGCACTAGTGGTCGGATCAGGGGTGGATTCCGCCAGATCCTGGGTCTTGCGGGTGATCAGCAGGGTCGGCCACTCCGCAAAGAGCTGGTAGGCCGGAATGCCGGTCAAGACACCGACCGCGTTGCTGGACTGAGTCCACTGGAAGGCCCCGGTGAGGTCGGTGGTTGGCACCGACAGGCGGTCGAGCCAGCGCTCGTTGACGGGCGTGGTGCCAATGACCAGGTCGGTGTAGCCGTTCAGCTTCCGCTGGGCCGCGAGGACGGCTTCGGCGGCGAAGCCCTGCGCAGTGACGATCTGCAGGGACGGGTTGAAGGGGGCGGCACCGTTCTGGAAGCTGAACTTGGAGTCCGCCGAAGGTGTGGCCACCAGGGAGGGATCGGCATAAATGCCCGTGGGGGCGTTGGGGATGCGCATCAGGTAGGTGGTCCCATCCGCAGCCGAGAAGCTGGGGATCTTGATGTAGAAAGGCAGGTCCGAGCGCACGGGAATGCTCACCGTGGCCTTGGCTCCCGTGAGCTGGGCCTGGTCCTGGACGTTGTAGGTGTTGCTCTGGCCGTCCTGGAAGATCTGGACCGGGGCGCCCAGGCCGTTGAGGGCCGTGATCACCGGGGTCAGGATGGTGGTTCCGTTGTTGTCGCTCTTCTGGCGGAACTGGAAGGACAGGTTGAACTGCTGGGTGTTGACACCATCCACCAGCACCGTCTTCGACTTGCTGACCGAGCGGCCAAAGGCATCCGTGACGGTGTAGGTGACGACATTGGGCGTGATCACGCCGGTGGTGCCAGTGAAGATCACATCACCCGTGGAATCCCCGGCGTAGGAGCTGGGAACGCCCCCGGGGATGGTCCAGGCGGTCGTGACCGCGTCCTGGCTGCCCGGCTTGGTAGGCGCGCCCACAAAGGCGAGCTTCCCATTAAGGGGGACCACCACGGTATCCGCGAGCAGGGGATTGGGCGTGTAGCCCGTGGGGGCGCTGCCGCTGTCCTGGGGAGAGGTGATGGTAGCCGTGGGCAGGGCGTTGAAGGTCACTGTGAAGGTCCGGCTCTGGGATAGTGCGTCGGCAGAGGGACCAGACCTCTTGTCGGTGGCGTCCACCTTGATCAGAGCGCTCCTGGACGTGGACGTGAAGGCGTCCGCATAGGTGTGGGCCAGCGAGACCCCAACGCCCGTGACGAAGTTCCCGGTGGGCGTGGTCTGTGGGGTGGCGGAGCCATCCCCCCAGTCCACGGTGTAGCTCACGGGGTCGTTGTCCGCATCCATGAGCGTGAAGCCGAAGCTGATGGGCTTGGAGGTGTAGGCCGAGGACGTGGGCGTGGCCGGATCCGTGATGGTGATGGTGGGCGTGTGGTTCGTGCCCAGGGTCGTGATGGTCATAAGCGGCCCGCTGGCGGCGAGGCCCTGGATGCCATAAGAGTCAGTGGCGTAGGCCGAGGGCGTCGAGGTGCGGATGCCCGCGGCAGCCGCGGAGTAGCGGACCGTAAAGGTGTAGCTGCCGCCGCCATTGTTGACGGGGTTGGGCAGCACCGCGGCGGCGGCATCGTTGGCGGAGAAGCTGATGTTGCCGATGGGCAGGGGATCCGTGGCGCCACTGGCTTTCTGGGGGTTCGTGACGGTGATTTCGAAGGCCTGGTCCACATAGCTGCCAGGGGGAGTGGAGTCCACGTTCTTGCTGGTGGGGCCGGGTTTCACGAAGGTCACCACCGGCAGCGAGGAGACGACGGTGACGGTCAGCGGAAGGGTCCAGTCACAGACCGAGCCATAGCTGTCTACGGCCCGCACCTTCACGGGGAAAGGACCGGTGGCGGCGAAGGTATGCTTGGCGGAGCCCGTGGTGGACGTCTGGATCGCCGTGCCGTCGCCGAAGTCCCACTGATACTGGGCAACGGAATCTCCCGCGTCGGGATCCGTGGCCGTTGCCGTGAAATCATAGGATTTGTTCTGGTACAGGTCCGAGGCAGATTTGGAAGGCAGCGTCGGAATCACCGCCAGCGGCGTCACGATGACCGGCGGCCTGTTCGCCGCTACCGCAAACGTCCTGGTCCAGAGGGTCACACCACCCTTGCCGTCGTCGGCCGTGAGCGTGACCACGGTATTGCCCACGGCTGCAAAGGCGTGGGTGACCGGGTTCTGATCTTTGACGACGGTAGTCCCATCCCCGAAGTCCCAGGTCAGGGCGGCCACGTCCTTGTTGCTGTCGGTGACCGTGGCCGTGAAGGTGATGGGTACGCTCGCACGGGTGTTCAGGGAATTCGCAGTGCCGAGGGGATCGATCCAGGCCACGGCCACTGCAGGCGGCTCGTTGGCCAGGATGTTGAGGTTCAAGGTGATGGATTTGATGCCAGTGCTGCCTCGCCCGTCGTTGGCGGTGAAGGTCACGGGATAGATGCCGGTTGCGGCATAGGTGTGCGACTGGGCCAGGGCCGTGGTCGCCTGCGTGGCCGCCACATCCCCCTTGCCGCCATCCCCGAAGGTCCAGGTGAAGGTCAGGGTGTCGCCATCGACGTCCACGGCCGTCGCCGTGAAGGCGATGGGAACGTTCTGGTAGGTCGAGTTGGTGCCAGCCACGATCTGGGGCACGGCCGCCAGGGTGATGACCGGTGGATTGTCCACGGCCGAGACGGTCCGCACGGTGATGGCGGGCCCCGTCACAGCGGCGCTGCTCGCACCGTTGGAATCCACGACTTTCAAGGTCGGCGTGGCGGTCCGCGAGCTGATGGCCGAGGCCGCGGGATAGGTGACGGTGATGTTCCAGTTGCCGCTACCGATGCTGGTGGGAGTGGTCTGGGTGGCCGTGGCATCGCCGGGATCCAGCTGGATGCCGCTGGCGCTGATGGTCCCGGTTCCGGTATTCACCACGTTGACCGTGAAGGTCACGGAGACACTGCCGAGAAGGATCGGATTGATGGTGACCGCCCCAGCGGGCGTCACGAAGCTGACGGTGAGCGGAGTCGGTGCCTCGGCCACGGTGAGCGTCCGGGTCGCCGCAGTCGAGAGCAGCCCGGCCGCATTCTTGGCCACGACACTCAGGGTGGGCGCGCCGCTGGCCAGGTAGGCATAGGTCGCCGTGGTGGTGGCCTTGCCGCTGGCCAGGACGACCGGGGTCGTCTTGGTGGTGCCGTCCCCGAAGTCCCAGCGGAACTCGGTGACGGACCCGCCGATGTTGGGGTCCGTCGCGCTGGCCGAGAAGGTGTAGACCTTGTATTGGCTCAGGGCCGCGTCGTTGGGCGTCCAGCCCTCCAGCGTGGCCGTGGGCGCAATGCTCGTCTGGGGCAGCGTGCCTCCGCTGCTGGAGGACCCGCCTCCGCCGCCACAAGCGACGAGACTGAGGAGCCCCACAAAAATGCCCGCCAATAGAAGTGCGAGAGCACTGCGTTTCCCCTGATACATAAACCACTCTCCGGGAAGGGAATATCGTAAATTACCTTGAGACCACATGATGAAAATAGCCAGAGAAGACTAGCGATGCCGCAAATACGTATTGATTTTGATCAAATTTTCCCCATCAAATTCCATTCTTATCGGCTGATTCAGGATAAGGACACCTTCGGCTTGCCCCACCGGTTGTCGAGGTTTTTCGGCAGTTCCAGGCCGAGGGATAAGTCCCGGGTGAGGGGTCAGCTTAGAAAAAACATTCACCCAGGGAGCCATGCCTAGCTCTCCCGGATGATCCGGGCCAGGAGGAAGGCCATCTCGAGGCTCTGGCTCCGGTTCAGGCGGGGGTCACAGCCGCTCTTGTAAGCACGCTGGAGGTCGGCCTCGGCCAGGCCCTCGACCCCGCCGGTGCACTCCGTGACCGGCTCGCCGGTCAGCTCAAAGTGCACGGCGCCCAGGCGGGAGCCCAGGCGGCGGTGGATCTCGGCAACCTCCTGCAGCTCCAGGAGGATGTCCCCGAAGGCGCGGGTCTTCAGGCCCGTGGGGGTCTGGGTGCCGTTGCCGTGCATGGGGTCGCTGCTCCAGAGCACGGGGTGGCCCTCGGCCCGGGCGGCCTCGATGAGGGCCGGCAGCACGGCTTCGGCGCGACCGGCGCCGAAGCGGGTGATGAGGGTCAGGCGGCCGGACTGCCGGTGGGGATCGAGCAGGGCCAGGACTTTCTTCAGTTCCTCGGGCTTCATGGCGGCGCCGACCTTGAGGCCGATGGGGTTGGCCAGGCCGCGGATGTACTCCAGGTGGGCGCCGTCCAGCTGCCGGGTGCGCTCGCCGATCCAGAGGAAGTGGGCGCCCAGGTTGTAGAAGGCCTCCTGCTCCGGGACCCAGCGGGTCAGGGCGGTCTCGAAGGGCAGGTGCAGGGCCTCGTGGCTGGTAAACAGCTCACCGGTGCGGAGGTTCTCGGGCAGGCCGCCCAGGCGCTGCACGAAGTCCAGGGAGGCCCGCACCTGGTCCAGGGTCTCCAGGTAGTGGCCCGCGTCCTCGCGGCTCCAGGGCAGGTCCCAGTGCTCCGGGTGGTGCAGGTCCGCGAAGCCGCCGTCCACCAGGGCCCGCAGGTGGTTGAGGGTGACCGCCGAGCGGTGGTAGGCCTGCAGCAGCCGGGCGGGGTCCGCCTCCCGCTGGTCCGGGCTGAGGCTGTTGATGAGGTCGCCCCGGTAGACCGGCACCTCGCGGCCGTCCACCACCTCGGTGTTCCCGCTGCGGGGCTTGGCGTACTGCCCCGCGATGCGACCCAGGTGCACGACCCCGGTGCGGCCGCCGTGGGTGATCAGCACGGACATCTGCAGCAGCACCCGGAGCTTGTCCTGGATGAGCCCGCCGCGACAGTCCGCGAAGGCCTCGGCGCAGTCGCCGCCCTGCAGCAGGAAGCGCTTGCCCGAGGCCGCCTCGGCCAGCAGCACGCCCAGGTGATCGACCTCCTCGGCCACCACCAGGGGCGGCAGCTCGGCCAGCTCGGCCAGGGCGGCGCCCAGCGCCTCGGGATCGCGGTAGGTGGGCTGCTGGGCGGCGGGGCGCTGCTTCCAGGAATCGGGGGTCCAGTTCATGGCGGGCTTCCTTGACGTGGCGGGGTGGCGGGGGCGGGGGGCGCTGCTCAGATTCATAGGGATGCCTGGGGGTAGCTGCCCAGGACCTTGAGGGAGGCACAGACGCTGCGCAGCTCCACCAGGACCTCGGCCATGGCCGGGTCGGCCTCGTGGCCCTCCACATCCAGGAAGAAGGCGTATTCCCAGAGCTTCCGGCGGGTGGGTCGACTCTGGATGCGGCTCAGGTTCAGGCCGCGCCGGGCCAGGGGCTCCAGCAGGTGCAGCAGGGCACCGGGCCCGTCCTGAGCCAGGGCCAGCAGGGTGGTGCGGTCCCGACCCGTGGGCTCGGAGCCCTTGGGTCCCAGCACCACGAAGCGGGTGGCATTGGCCGCCAGGTCCTGGATCTGGGTCTCGGCGACCTTGAGGCCGAAGAGGTCCGCGGCCAGCTCTGAGGCCACGGCGGCGCCCTCGGCGTCCTCCCGGGCCAGGCGCGCGGCCTCGGAAGTCGACGGCGCCTCGATGCGGTCCGCGTGGGCGAGGTGGGTCTCCAGCCAGCCCCGGCACTGGCTCAGGGCCTGGGGATGGGAGTAGACCCGGCGAACGGCGCTCAGGTCCAGGTCGGATCGCACCAACAGGGCCTGGTCCACGGGCAGCAGGATCTCGGCGCAGATGCGGAGCGGGCTCTCCAGGAAGGCGTCCAGGGTGGACTCCACGGCGCCCTCGGTGGCGTTCTCCACGGGCACCACGCCGTAGTCCGCCCGCTGGCGCTCCACGGCCTGGAACACAGCCCCAATGGTGCCCAGGGGCAGGGCCTGGCTGGAGCCCCCGAACTGTTGGCGCGCGGCCAGGTGGGTGAAGGTGCCCTCGGGTCCGAGGAAGGCCACCCGCAGAGGCTTCTCCAGGCTCAGGCAGGCGCTCATGACCTCCTGGAACACGTTGCGCACCGCGGCCGAGGGGAAGGGTCCGGGGTTGGCGGCCACCATGCGGGCCAGTACCTCCCGCTCCCGGCGGGGCACATGGAAGAGCGCCTCGGGCGAGGCCGCCGTCTTGATGCGGCCCACCTCCGAAGCCAGCCTGGCCCGCTGGTTGAGGAGCGCCAGCAGCTGGTCATCGACGGCATCAATGGCCTGCCGGAGGCCGGCGAGATGGGAGGGGTCGGGCTGGGTCATGGGAGTCCCCAAACGAAAGCCCCCGAGCCGGTTGGACTCGGGGGCGAAGGCGGAAGCGGGTTTGATTCTAGACGCCGCTCAGCCTCGCACCCGAGGTGCGAAAGCTAAAAAAGAAGAAGCGGCGGGAGGTGGACATGGCGGTTCCAACAACTTTGCCGGAATCCGCGCGCTCCTGCAACCCTTAGGCGCCCAGGTGCTGGAAGACCTCGGCCAGACAGGCGGCCCAGGTCTCGTCCGGGGTCTCTTCCAGGAAGAACTCCACCGCATGGCCCGCGGGACGGGCCTCCAGGTGCAGAGACCAGGTCTCGAACAGGGCGTCCAGGGGGGCCGAGTCCAGGGGGTTGTGGCGGAACTTGTGGGACTTGCGGGCCCGGTCCACATCGGGGCCGCGGAGGCAGACCCCCTCCCGGCGGGTCGCTACGAAGGTGAAGGCCTGCACCCACTTGCCGTCCATGAACTGGTTGAAGTGCAGGTAGGCGCCGTGGAGGCTGCGGGAGAAGTCCAGCACCCGCTTCTTGCCGGTCCACTTCGCGGTCCAGAGGGTGAGGATCGCCTCCAGCCGCGCCCGCTCCGAAGGGTGCTTCAGGCAGCCTTGGGCATAGGGCAGAAAGTCATCGAGCTGTTCCAAGGTCCGGCCTCCGGGGTGCTCCAGCCTACCGCAGCGCGGCGGGGGACCGGGGGGCATCCAACAAAGAGTCGCTACCATGAGCGCAGCCCAGAGAACCCCATGCCCGCCTCCCCCTTCCAGCAGGAGCTCGTTCCGGAACGCCCGCGGCAGCCCTGGGCGCTGGCGCTCGTGGTGCTGCTGGTCTGCCTCGGCGCCACCCTCGTGGCCTGGGTCACCGCCCGGCAGGGCCAGCAGCAGCGCGACCACGCCCGCCTGGACCGGTTCGTCGTCCGGACCCAGCTCAACCTCCTGGACCGCCTGGGGCGCTATGAGGACATCGCCCGGGGAGCCGAAGGTTTCTTCAGTGGGGAGCTCCGCCACCAGGACCGGGTCCAGTGGCACGACTACGTCGCCCGCCTGGACCTGCCCGGCCGCCACCCGGGACTGACCAGCCTCGCCTTCATCCGACGGGTCCCAGGCGGGGACCTGCGGGCCTTCTTCTCGGCCAACCCCCACCTCAGCCAGCGCTACCTTCTGCCCGCTTCCAACCCGCTCCATCTGCCCTTTCCGGACACCCCGGGCGATCACCTCATCATCCAGCTGTGCGAGCCCGGGGACCGGGCGGCGCTGGCGCTGGGCCTCGACGTCGCGTCCAATCCGAGTCAGCGGGCCGCCGCCGAGCGGGCCGAGGGGACCGGTCAGCCGGTGCTCTCGGGGCTGATCCAGTTCACCCGCCCCGAAGGCCGGTTTGATGCCGTGACCCTCTTCGTGCCGGTCTTCGCCGGGAATCCCACCGATGCCGCCAGCCGGCGGCAGGCCCTCAAGGGCTGGGTCTCCGCGGGCATCCTGATCAAGGAGCTCATGGCCGACATCCTCCGCGGGGAGGACCAGGGCATCGCCCTCGAGGTGGTGGACACCCAAGCCACCGGAGGCCCCCAGGTGCTCTTCGTCAATCCCGATTGGCCCCCGGGCGCCTCCCCCAGCCTGAGCAAGCGGGTGGTCCTCGCCGGTCGCGAGGTGGAGCTGCGCTACGGCGTCCGGCGGGCCTTCTACCAGACCGAAGGGCGCAACCTGGGCCTGGTCCTGCTGCTGGGCGGACTGGTGGTCAGCTTCAGCCTGGCGGGGCTGGTGTGGTCCCTGGCCGGGACCCGGCGCCGCGCCATGAGGCTGGCCCAGGACATGAACGCCTCCCTCTACGAGGCCCTGCAGCGGAACCGCAGTCACCTCGCCTCCACCCCCCTGGCGGTGGTGGAGACCGACGCGGCCTTCCGGGTGCGCGAGTGGAACCCGACCGCCGAGCGGATCTTCGGCTACACCCGGGAGGAGATCCTGGGCCAGGACCCCCGCCTGCTCATCCCCGAGGAGCACCAGGCTGAGGTGGAGGACCAGCGCCAGACGCTGCTCCGGTCCGATGCCGGCGGCCAGTTCACCACCGAGAACCTCACGCGCACCGGCCAGCGGATTCTGTGCAACTGGTACGGTTCAGCCCTGCGAGGTGAGGACGGCCGCTTCCTCGGGATCATCCTGCTGGCGGAGGATGTCACCGAGCGCCGCCGGGCCGAGAGCGCCCTGCGCCAGGCCCAGAAGCTGGAGAGCCTCGGCGTCCTGGCCGGAGGCATCGCCCACGACTTCAACAACCTGCTCACGGCCATCCTCGGCAACACCGAGCTGGCCCTGGAGCGTGCCCAGGAGAATCCGCCTCTGCGGGCGGCCCTGCAGCGCGTCGAATCCGCGACCCAGCGCGGCGCAGACCTGGCCCGCCAGCTCCTGGCCTATGCGGGCAAGGCCCGCTTCTCGGTGCGCCCCCTGGACCTGAACGCCCTCATCCGCGAGATGGGCGAGCTGCTGTCCGTGTCCATCTCCAAGAAAGTGACCCTGCTGACCGACCTGCAGCCCGGCCTGCCCCCGGTGGCGGCAGACAGCGCCCAGTTCCAGCAGGTGGTCATGAACCTGGTGACCAACGCCTCCGAAGCCATCGGCGAGCGGGCGGGCACCGTGATCCTCCGCACCCGGGCGGTCACCTATACCAAGGCCGACCTGGTGGCGGCCTTCCCGGGCCAGCTGCTGGATCCGGGCCGCTATGTCCGCCTGGAAGTCCAGGACAATGGCTGCGGCATGGACGTCGAGACCATCGGCCGCATCTTCGACCCCTTCTTCACCACCAAGTTCACAGGCCGTGGGCTGGGGCTGTCCGCCATGCTCGGCATCGTCCGGGGCCACCGAGCCGGGCTCCGGGTGGAGAGCGCCACCGACAAGGGCACCACCTTCATCCTGCTCTTCCCCGCCTCGGAGACCGCCCTGGAGGTAGTGCCGTCCGCACCGACCTCGGCCCCCACCGCCACGGGCACCGTGCTGGTGGTGGACGACGAGGGCATCATCCGCGAGCTGGCCCGGGGCGCCCTCCAGGGCGCAGGCTTCCAGGTGCTCGAGGCCCGGGACGGGCTTGAAGGTGTGCAACTCTTCGAAAAAGAGAAAGATAACATTCACCTGGTCCTGCTCGACATGACCATGCCCCGCATGGGCGGCGCCGAGGCCTTCCGCCGCATCCGGGCGCTCTCGCCCACCTGCCCCGTCCTGCTGACCAGTGGCTACACCCAGAAGGAGTCCCTGGAGTCCCTGGCGGACCTCCCGCCGGACGGCTTCCTTCAGAAACCCTTCAGGATTCGGGAATTGGTGACCAAGGTGCGGGAGATTCTTCGGGACCGGGGTCCGAAAAACAAAACTTAATAACCATTTGGATATTTACTGATCACACCTAAGTCCTTGCGATAACAGCTCTCTGTGCCATGGATCACAAGTATTCCTACTTAGGTTTTTAGACAAAGAAATCAGGACCTGAACATCTCATGCTGAATGGATCTGGAGGCATCCATGTCCAACTCTGCCCCGAAGTTGATCAGCTCTGGCAACCTGCCGACGCCCAACTGGCACGCCACACACGAAGAAGCCCTGGGCCGCCTGACCCGGATGTCCGAAGCCCTGGTCGCCAGCGACTGGACGGGTGTGGATGCCGGCGCCAAGTGGATCTACGAGGTGCTCCGACCCCACAACGAGGCTGAGGAGCGCGAGCTCTTCCCGCTGCTGGAGGAGATCGGCGCCGAGTCCCTGCTGCAGCGCCTCTTCGAGGACCACCGGCAGATGTGGGACCTGACCCTGCAGCTGCTGGCCGAGATCAACGAGGGCCAGGTCCGCGCGCCCCGCTCGCTGACCCTGCTGGGCCAGCGGCTGGTGGACCTGATCCGCGACCACATCGAGGCCGAGGACTACCTCATGCTGCCCCTCCTCAAGGGCAAGTCGCTCTATGCCTCCGATGCGGAGACCCAGGACGGCTACCTGATCCTGGAGAAGAAGCTCATCGCCCCGGAGACCTGGTCCTTCATCGTCCAGGCCCCCCAGGTGGCCCGCGGCCGCAAGCCGGGCCAGTTCTTCATGGTCGCCCCCTTCCCGGAGAGTGAGCGCATTCCCCTCACCCTGGCCGGTGGCGACGCGCGCAAGGGCTACATCCACTTCATCATGCAGGAAGTCGGTGCCACCACCCAGGCCATGGGCAAGCTCAGCGCCGGCGACCGCCTCTACGCCGTGGCCGGCCCCATGGGCACCCCCACCGAGATCGTCGAGGAAGGCACCATCGTGCTGATGGCGGGCGGCTACGGCTCTGCCGCCATCCTGCCTGCGGCCGAGGAGCTCCACGCCCAGGGCCGCCGCGTCATCACCATCCTCGGCGGCCGCAGCAAGGAGCGCGTGCTGCTGGCGGACGAGCTGGGCGCGGCCTCGGCCGAGCTCATCGTCACCACCGATGACGGCACCCTGGGCCGCCAGGGCCTGGTCACCGACGCCCTCAAGGACGTCATCGCCCGGGAGCCCGTCGCCCAGGTGGTCGCCGTGGGCCCCCTGCCCATGATGCGCGCCGTGGCCGACCTGACGAAGCCCCACGAGATCTTCACCCTGGTCAGCCTCAACGCCCTGATGGTCGACGGCACCGGCATGTGCGGCGGCTGCCGCGTCTCCGTGGGCGGCCAGACCAAGTTCGCCTGCTTCGACGGCCCGGACTTCGACGGCCACAAGGTGGACTTCAACATGCTGCGCATGCGGCAGGACTGGTACAAGTCCGAGGAGAAGGACATCTGCAGCCCCGAGGACTGCAAGATCGGCCGCGTGGCCGCCACGGGTCCCGTGGACTACTCGCAGTACTTGAACGAGCCCGTCACTGACCTCGACTGGAAGAACCTGGACCTGAACACCATCAAGCCCAGCCAGAAGATGAAGATCCCCCGCCAGGCCATGGCCTGCCAGCCGCCCGAGCTGCGTGTCTGCAACTTCGACGAGGTCAGCCTCGGCCTGTCGGCCGAGCAGGCCAAGCTGGAAGCCGCCCGCTGCATCATGTGCAAGCACCCCGCCTGCATCGACGGCTGCCCCGTCAGCATCGACATCCCGGCCTTCCTCATGGAGATCGTCAAGGGTGATCCCCAGGGCGCCGCCCGCGTCATCAAGCAGAGCTCGC
This sequence comes from uncultured Holophagaceae bacterium, assembly GCA_903857495.1. Lineage (GTDB taxonomy): Bacteria > Acidobacteriota > Holophagae > Holophagales > Holophagaceae > Geothrix. The sequence goes on from CAIOFF010000005.1 coordinate 53,435, forward strand.
CCCTGGGCTCGGTCTGCGGCCGGGTCTGCCCCCAGGAGAAGCAGTGCGAGATCAAGTGCGTCATCGGCATCAAGGGTGAGCCCGTCTCCATCGGCCGCCTCGAGCGCTTCGCCGCGGACTCCATGCTCGGCTCCACGGAGCTGCCGCCCGTCGAGGCCGCCACGGGCAAGAAGGTCGCCGTCATCGGCGCGGGCCCCGCGGGCCTCACCGTCGCCGGCGAGCTCATCAAGAAGGGCCACCAGGTCACGGTCTACGACGCCCTGCACAAGCCGGGCGGCGTGATGCTCTACGGCATCCCCGAGTTCCGCCTGCCCAACAAGATCGTGGACACGGAAGTGGACACCCTCCGGCGCCTGGGCGTGAAGTTCGTCATGAACACCCTGATCGGCCGCAGCATGACCCTGGACGACCTGCGCAAGGAGAATGACGCCATCTTCATGGGCACCGGCGCCGGCCTGCCGAAGATGATGGGGATTGCCGGCGAGGAGTTCAAGGGCGTCTACACCGCCAACGAGTTCCTCACCCGCATCAACCTCATGCGCGCCGACCTGTTCCCGGAATACAGCACCCCGGTGACCATCGGCAAGAATGTGATCATCGTGGGCGCCGGCAACACCGCCATGGACGCCGCCCGCGCCGCCCGCCGCATGGGCGCCGAGCATGTGACGGTGGTCTACCGCCGCACCATCAAGGAGTCCACGGCTCGCGGCGAGGAGCTCGAGCACGCCCACGAGGAGGGCGTTGAGTTCAAGTTCCTCACCACTCCCGTGCAGCTCCACGGCAGCGAGAAGGGCTGGATGACCCACGCCGAGTGCGCCGTGATGGAGCTGGGCGAGCCCGGTCCCGACGGCCGCCGCAGCCCCAAGATGACCGACGAGCGCATCATGATCCCCTGCGAGACCCTGGTGGTCGCGCTGGGCTTTGATGTGAACCCGCTCATCGCCATGACCGAGAAGGGCCTCCGGACCCTCAAGGGCGGCGTCGTGGTGGTCAATGAAGAGACCGGCGAGACCTCCCTGCCTGGCGTCTATGCCGGCGGCGATGTCATCACCGGCGGCGCCACCGTCATCCTGGCCATGGGCCAGGGCCGCCGGGCCGCGGGAGCCATCCATGAGCGCCTCATGGGCGCCGCGGTGTCCAGCTCCTGACGCCGGAATTTCCAATGAAGACGACCGATTTATCATGTATCATGGGACGGGTGAATTACCTGTCCTGATACCTATCGCCGGAACGGTCCAGTGGACCCCCGGAAGGAGCAAAAAATGACTAAGCGCGTCATGAAGACCCTGGATGGGAACGAGGCCACCGCCTCGGTCGCCCATCGCCTCAGCGAGGTCATCGCCATCTACCCCATCACGCCCTCTTCGAACATGGGCGAGTGGGCGGACGAGTGGAGCTCCCAGGGGAAGCTGAACGTCTGGAAGACCATCCCCTCGGTCATCGAGATGCAGTCCGAGGGCGGCGCCGCCGGCGCGGTCCACGGCGCGCTCCAGGCCGGCAGCCTGACGACGACCTTCACGGCGTCCCAGGGCCTGCTCCTGATGATCCCGAACATGTACAAGATCGCCGGCGAGCTGACGCCCTTCTGCATGCACGTCAGCGCCCGCACCCTGGCCACCCACGCCCTGAGCATCTTCGGCGACCACTCGGACGTGATGTCCTGCCGCATGACCGGCTTCGCCATGCTGAGCTCCGAGAGCGTCCAGCAGGCCCATGACTTCGCCGCCATCTGCCACGCCGCCACCCTGAAGGCCCGCGTGCCCTTCCTGCACTTCTTCGACGGCTTCCGCACCAGCCACGAGGTTGCCAAGATCGAGATCCTCACCGACGGCGACCTCCGCCACATGGTGCCGGACGAGCTCGTCGCCCAGTTCCGCACCCTGGCCCTGACCCCCGACGCCCCGGTCATCCGCGGCACGGCCCAGAACCCCGACACCTTCTTCCAGGCCCGCGAGGCCTGCAACTCCTACTACGCCGCCTGCCCCGCCATCGTGCAGCAGGAGATGGACCGCTTCGGCGCCCTCACCGGCCGCAACTACCGCCTCTATGACTACTTCGGGCACCCCGAGGCCGAGCGCGTCGTGATCATCATGGGCTCCGGCTGCGACACCACCCATGAGTACGTCGAGCACGCCGTGAAGCAGGGCGAGAAGGTCGGCGTCCTGAAGGTCCGCCTGTTCAGGCCCTTCGCCATCCCCGAGTTCGTCCGCGCCCTGCCCGCCTCCGTCAAGAAGCTGGCCGTGCTGGATCGCTGCAAGGAGCCCGGCGCCCCCGCCGAGCCCATGCACCTGGAAGTCATCGCCGCCCTGCACGAGGGCCGCGAAGAGGGCTACACCACCCTCAACCCCAAGATCGTGGGCGGCCGCTACGGCCTCTCCTCCAAGGAGTTCACCCCGGCCATGGTCAAGGGTGTCTTCGAGAACCTGGCCAAGGACAAGCCGAAGAACAGCTTCACCATCGGCATCGTGGACGACGTCAGCCACACCTCCCTGCCCTACGACCCCAGCTTCGACGTGGAGCCCGCGGACGTGACCCGCGCTCTCTTCTACGGCCTGGGCGCTGACGGCACCGTGGGCGCGAACAAGAACTCCATCAAGATCATCGCCGAGGAGACCCCCAACTTCGGCCAGGGCTACTTCGTCTACGACTCCAAGAAGTCCGGCGCCATCACCATCAGCCACCTGCGCTTTGGGCCCCGCCCCATCCGCAGCGCCTACCTGGTGACCAAGGCCAACTTCATCGCCTGCCACCAGACCAGCTTCCTCGAGAAATACGAAATGCTGGAGACCGCGGTCCCCGGCGCCACCTTCCTGCTGAACACGCCCTACGGCAAGGATGCCGTGTGGGAGACCCTGCCCCAGGAAGTGCAGGAGGCCATCGCCAGCAAGAACCTGAAGTTCTACGTCATCGACGCCTACGAAGTGGCCAAGAACACCGGCATGGGCGTGCGCATCAACACCATCATGCAGACCTGCTTCTTCGCCATCTCCGGCGTGCTGCCCCGCGAGGAGGCCATCGAGCAGATCAAGAAGGCCATCAAGAAGACCTACGGCAAGAAGGGCGACGCCGTCGTGAAGCAGAACTTCCACGCCGTCGACGAGACCCTCGCCAACCTCTACGAAGTGAAGGTCCCCGCCACCGCCTCCTCCATCCGCGTGCGGCCCCCCACGGTGCCCACCGAGGCGCCTGAGTTCATCAAGCGCGTGAGCGCCGTGATGATGGAAGGCAAGGGCGACCTGCTGCCCGTGAGCGCCTTCCCCATCGACGGCACCTGGCCCGTAGGCACCACCAAGTGGGAGAAGCGCAACATCGCCCTCGAGATCCCCGAGTGGGACGCGGGCATCTGCATCCAGTGCAACAAGTGCGTGATGGTCTGCCCCCACGCCGCCATCCGCGCCAAGGTCTATGACCCGGCGGAGCTGGCCGGCGCGCCTGCGACCTTCAAGGCCGTCGACTACAAGGGCGCCGAGTTCAAGGGCCAGAAGTACTCCCTCCAGGTGGCCCCTGAGGACTGCACCGGCTGCAACCTCTGCGTGGCCGTCTGCCCCGCCAAGGACAAGAGCAACCCCAAGCACAAGGCCATCGACATGGTCGCCCAGGCCCCGCTGCGCGAGGCCGAGGCCGCCAACTTCCAGTTCTTCCTGGACCTGCCCGAGGTCGACCGCACCAAGGTCAAGATGGACATGAAGGGCAGCCAGTTCCTCGAGCCGCTCTTCGAGTTCTCCGGCGCCTGCTCCGGCTGCGGCGAGACCCCCTACATCAAGCTGCTCACCCAGCTCTTCGGCGACCGCACCCTGATCGCCAACGCCACCGGCTGCTCCAGCATCTACGGCGGCAACCTGCCCACCACGCCCTACACCAAGAACCGCGACGGCCGCGGGCCCGCCTGGGCCAACAGCCTCTTCGAGGACAACGCGGAGTTCGGTCTGGGCCTGCGCCTCTCGGTGGACAAGCACCAGGAGTTCGCCCTCGAGCTGATGCACCGCCTGTCCGCCACGCTGGGTGACGAGCTCATCACCGGCATCGCCACCGCCGACCAGAGCAACGAGGCCGGCATCAAGGCCCAGCGCGAGCGGGTCGAGATCCTCAAGCAGAAGGCCCGCCTCATGGCCGAGCCCGAAGCCAAGATGCTCCTCGACCTCGCCGACTACCTGGTCGACAAGAGCGTCTGGATCGTCGGTGGCGACGGCTGGGCCTACGACATCGGCTACGGCGGCCTGGACCACGTCCTCGCCTCCGGCCGCAACGTGAACGTCCTGGTGCTCGACACCGAGGTCTACTCCAACACCGGTGGCCAGGCCTCCAAGTCCACGCCCATGGGCGCCGGCGCCAAGTTCGCCACGGCCGGCAAGAGCATGCCCAAGAAGGACCTCGGCATGATCTCCATGAGCTACGGCGGCATCTACGTGGCCAAGGTCGCCTTCGGCTTCCGCGACGCGCAGACCGTGAAGGCCTTCCAGGAAGCCGAGTCCTACAAGGGACCCAGCATCATCCTCGCCTACAGCCACTGCATCGCCCACGGCTACGACATGGCCAACGGCTGCGACCAGCAGAAGCTCGCGGTGGACTGCGGTCACTGGCCGCTGTTCCGCTTCGATCCCCGCCGCGCCGACCTGGGCCAGAACCCGCTCCAGATGGACTCCGGCTCCCCGAAGATCACCCTCGGCGAGTACGTCCGCAACGAGACCCGCTTCCGTATGATCGAGCAGCAGAACCCCGAGCACTTCAAGAAGCTGCTCGCCCAGTCGCAGCATGAGATCTCCAACCGGTTCTCTGTCTACGAGCAGCTCTCCAAGCTGACCGTCACCCCCAAGGAAAGCTGAGGCAGCCATGGATCTCAAAACCTCGTACCTCGGTCTCCAGCTGGCCCATCCCCTGATGGCCGGTGCCTCGCCCATGGTTGACGACATGGGCATGGTCAAGCGCCTCGAAGACGCCGGTGCCTCCGGCATCGTGATGCACTCCCTCTTCGAGGAGCAGATCACCCGCGAAGAGCAGGGCACGCTCATGGACATGGAGCTGCACGCCAACTCCAACGCCGAAGCCGTCTCCTACTTCCCCCAGCCCGATGACTTCCGCCTCGGGCCCGAGCGCTACCTCGAACAGCTCCGCCGCATCAAGGAGGCCGTGGCCGTTCCGGTCATCGCCTCCCTGAACGGCACCACCGCCGCGGGCTGGCTGCACTATGCCCAGCTCATGGAGCAGGCCGGCGCCGATGCGCTCGAGCTGAACGTCTACTACATCGCCACGGACGCCAAGGAGTCCTCCGCCGATGTGGAGAAGCGCACCCTCGACGTGGTCCGCACCGTGAAGGCCCAGGTGAAGATCCCCGTCGCCGTGAAGCTCTCGCCCTTCTTCTCCTCCCTGGCGCACTTCGCCGCGGAGCTGGAGGCGGCCGGTGCCGATGGTCTGGTGCTCTTCAACCGGTTCTTCCAGCCCGACATCAACGTGGAGGAGCTGCTGGCGGAACCCAGCCTGCAGCTGTCCGGTCCCTCGGACCTGCTGCTCCGCCTCCGCTGGCTCGCGGTGCTCCACGGACGCATCAAGGGCAGCCTCGCGGTCACCGGCGGTGTCCATGACGGCATCGGCGCCCTGAAGGCCGTCATGGCCGGCGCAGACGCCGTCCAGATGGTGTCCGCCCTGCTGATCCACGGACCCGAGCGGCTGGCCCAGACCCGCGCGACCCTGGCCGAGTGGCTGGAGGAGCACGAGTACGAGTCCCTGGCCCAGGCCCGGGGCAGCATGAGCCTGCTGAAGAGCCCGAATCCCCAGGCCTTCACCCGCGCCAACTACATGCGGATCCTCAACGGGTGGAAGCCCTGAGCCCCCGCCAGCCTTGAAAAAAATCCCCCGGCGCCACCGGGGGATTTTTTTGCGTTGTGCAATTCATCACACGGAATCAATGTCATTGACCTTAAGATCGTCTATTATCTAAGGCGACCCATCCATCTTCGTAGGTGACTATGCTACCTCTTTCCCAGTCTTCTGGTTACGCGGTCCTGGCCATGAGCTGCCTCCAGGATCCCGGCGGCAAGCCCACCCTGGTGGTCGATGTGGCCGCCCGCACGGGTTTCCCGCGCCCCTACCTGTCCAAGATGATCCACAAGCTGGCCAAGGTCGGCCTGGTGATGGCCAAGCGCGGCAACAAGGGCGGCGTCGTGCTGGCCCTCGCCGCCAAGGAGATCACCCTGGACCTCATCGCCGAGGCCGTGGACGGCTCCGAGTGGCGCAACCAGTGCCTGCTCGGCTTCAAGGACTGCTCGGACGAGCGGGCCTGCCCCTCCCACACCTTCTGGAAGGCCGAGCGCGATCACATCCACCGCTGCCTGAAGGACATCTCCCTGGAGGAGATCCGCACCTTCGAGCAGGCCAGCCGCACCTGGCGCCTGGCCGACGCGCTGCCTGAGAAGAAGCTCAAGCCCCGCGTCAAGAAGGCTGCCAAGCCCGCCACCAAGAAGGCTCCCGCCAAGGCCGCCAAGCCCGCCGTCAAGAAGGCTGTCGCCAAGAAGGTGTGAGGCTGCTCCGACCACGAAAGAGGCCGCCCCGGGGCGGCCTCTTTCGTTCGGGGCTCGGGGCCTGCGCTCAGGCCGACGCTGAGGTCGGGACCGTAAACCCGTGGCGGGCCCGGAATCGCTCGACGCCCGCGTCCGGCAGGGTGGCCAGGTCCGCCAGGGAGACCGACCTCAGCCGCTCCATGATCTTGTTCCGGGTCTCCTCCCAGTACTCGTGGAGGGTGCAGGGCTTCGCAGCGGTGCAGCCGATCATGCCCATGAGGCAGCGCTTCTGCCAGGCCACGCCATCGATGGCATCCGTCAGGTCCGCCACCGAGATCTCCGTGGAGGCCTTGGCCAGGACCACGCCGCCGTGGTGCCCGCGGCGGGCCACCACCAGGCCCTTCTTGGCCAGCTTGTGGATCAGCTTCGACAGGTAGGAGCGGGGAATCCCCGTGGACTCCGCAATGGCCTCGACCAGCACGGGCTGACCGCCGGGTTCCTGGAGGCATCTCAGGGCGCGCACCGCGTAACCTGTGGTCTGGGACAACGGAAGCATGGGATCCTCCTGTGACAAACGTATGGCATAAAACCCTGCTCAACCTTGAAGATGCGCTCGTGGCCTGCCAAATCAATTGACCCTGTGATCCTCATCACTCCATAGGCCCCCTGGAGGGACGTTGTCGAGGATTTGCGGGTTCAAGCCTCCCATCACAGGGGAACCTGGAGGGAGTGGAAGCATCCCTGCGAGGCCTTGCGGAGCCCCCCTCCAGCCCCAACGCTGACCCTGTGGCGGGGGTCACAAACGGCTGATCCCACTCGACTGAAGCGTGTAAAAATAGAGCTTCATGTCTTGATTGGAGAGACCTTTGCGAACCACCCTTGCGATCCTGCTTCTCGCCGCGGCCGTGGGCTGCTCGAACCCGATGAACACCAAGCTCCCCCAGGACTTGTCCAAGATGGAGTCCATCAAGCCCTCCATCGACAAGCTCAGCCCTGAGGACAAGGAGCTGTTTGGCGCCTACATCATGCGGCACCTGGTCGCCTCCTCCCAGGGCGCCAGCCCCATCCCCGAGGGCATGACCATCGGCAAGTGCATCCAGGAGCAGAAGGCCTATGTCCAGGAGCACGGGGCCGAGGATGCTGCCCGGAAGAGCCGGACTGGCAGCCCCGCCCTGAAGAAGAAGTAGGCGCTGGCGCAAGCCCGACCCGGCGACAGGAGTCGCGGGGCCGGGCCTGGCCTGACGAAGATCAGCCGTGGCAGAGGGTGGCGTTGAAGCAGCCGGGCGCCGTTCCGGCCGGTGCGGGGTTGGCAGGGACACGGGAGGAGTTTGCACCCCGGGTGTGGCACTGGGCGCAGGCGGGGAGGTTGCCGGGGTTCGTCTGGTCATGACCGGCCAGAGCCAAAGCGCCGGAGTCGGCCAGCCAGGGCTTGGCCGGGTGGGGCGCCGTCTTGTGGCAGGACTTGCATGAGATAAGCGCGATGCCGCCATCGAAGGCCGCGCCGTGGCACTTGGCACAGTGGAGCATGCCCGCCATGACGGGAACGGCCGGAGCCGTGGTGGTCACCGGTGCGAGCTGAGTGGCGATCCTGCCGTGCTGAGAGGGCGTGGCCCAGGCCGCATCGGTGGGGTGGTTCACGCCCTTGGTGTGGCAGCCGAGGCAGCTCACCTTGGAGATGCCGCCCGCCAGGGCCGGGTCGGTGGCGGAGCCATGGCAGGCGACGCACTGGGCCGGGTTCTTGACGTATTCAACGTAGTGGTCGGCGATCCAGGTCTTCGTGTGGGCCCCGGTGCTGTGGCACAGGGTGGCGTTGTAGCAGCCCGGCGCGGTGCCCGCCGGGGCGGGGGCAAGCGGCTTCAGGGTGGAGTTCACGCCGCCCGCGTGGCACTTGGCGCACTCCGGGAGGTTCGCCTGGTTGACCTGCGTGTGGGAGGGCTTCACGCCCGAGAGATCGAACCAGGGCTTGCTGGGGTGGGGCGCGTTGACGTGGCAGGACTTGCAGGAGACAGCCGCGACGCCGCCGTCATAGGAGGCGCCGTGGCACTTGGCGCAGTGGCTGAAGCCCGCCATGACCGGCACCGCGGGGGCCGTGGTGGCCACCGGCGCAAGCTCGGCGCCCAGGCGCCCGTGCTGCGCGGGGAGCTCCCAGCCCGCGGCGTGGATCACGCCCTTGGTGTGGCAGCCGAAGCAGCTCACCTGGGAGATGCCGCCGGCCTGGGCCGGGACGGTGGTGGACCCATGGCAGACCGTGCACTGATCCGGGGCCTTGATGTACTCGGCCCAGTGGTCCGCCAGCCAGGTCTTGGGGTGCGCCCCCGCCGTGGCGTTGAAGGGGACGGTCTTGTTCGCGGTCCCGGCACAGCCCCCGGAGAGGAGGGCGAGCACCAGGGCGAAGCAGCTTCCCAGCAGCAGTCTCGTTCGGCTCATTGCGTTCCCTTTCGGCACTCAGGCGGGTCTACCGGTGGCAAGCCTGACACTTCTCGTTGTTGGCCCGGCCATGGCACTTGAAGCAGCTGGTGGGGTCCAGCTTCCCTTCAATGCGGTGGAGGGTCATGAAGTCACCCCGGTGGGGGGCTTCCCGATCGGGACGGCCACTCAGCCGGAGGGCCGGCTTCATGGGCACCTTGCCCCCGTGGCAGTCGGAGCAGAAGGACTGGGCGTGACAGGAGGCGCAGGTGTTGATGTCCTGGTTCGCCTGGAACCGGTGATCCTTCACGAAGCTGGCCGTGTGGTCGAAGGAGGCGAAGGGCTTGAGGGCGCCCTTGGCCACGTCCGTGCTGTGGCACTCGGAGCAGACCGGTCGGCCGGCGCCAAGCTCCTGGGGATGGGTCGGGGCGAAGCTGGCCTCGGGCGAGATGAGGCCGCAGGCCATCAGCACGCCGAGACCCAGCAGAATGCCAAGCACCTTGAGCATGGGTTTCCCGATCATCACTGGCCTCCCTTCTTGCCTACCCCGAAGCGGTACTCGGCCTTCAGCAGCCCCCGGGTCTCGTGCTTGCTCACGGGGTTGCTGCCGTAGCTGAGGTCGCCCGAGACCTTCAGGTTCGAGGTGGCCTGATAGCCCAGGGACCCCACGGCTTCATACACGGTCCGCAGCCCCGCGACGTAGGGGTTGCTGCTGTCGTAGTACTGGACGATGCCATCCAGGCTCGCGGAGAGCTTGCCCTTGTTGACCAGCACCCAGGCCCGGGCTTCCTTGTGGCTGAGGCTGCGGTAGGGCGTCAGGGGGTCCACGCGCTTCACGTCCCCCACGCTCACCCAGTGGGCGCCCACACCGGCCAGGACGGCCTTCTCGAGGAAGTCCATGCGCACATCGGCGCCGGCGCGGTTGGCGTCCCCATAGGACTCGCGATGGGTGCGGCGGTAGTCCGCCACCACCTGCACCGAGGAAGCCGCCGCCCAGGTGATCTTGCCGCCCGTGGCCTTGAACAGGTCGCGCTCATCCTGCCGGAACAGCGAGGGGAGGTTGGTCCCCGCGAAGTAGGCGAAGAAGTTCCGCTCGACATAGCTGCCGGACACCGCGACCGCGCCGCCCAGCTTCACGCTGGCCGTGTAGTCGTGCTCCGCCACCTTGGAAGGCTCGGCCGTCCCTGCGGCGGGGGCCCGGTGGCTGGCCACGTCGAAGATCGTGCGGCCCCGGAAGTCAAAGACCGTGGTCGGCGTCACCGCCAGGTCCACTCCCACCTGCTTGCGGCTGTAGTCCGTCGCTGAAGGGATGGCCAGGTCCTTGGCGGCCTTGGCGCCGTCCTGCAGGTAGGAGACACCGAGTTCCAGGCCCTTGGTGGAGCGCCAGCCCAGCCGGGAGCCGTAGATGACATCCCGCTGGAACTTGTAGTCCGCCTGGGCCAAGGGCGTGACCGTCCGGTAGAGCACCGGCAGCCCGTAGAAGCCGGATACCGTGAAGCCGCCGCGCAGGTCGGTGCGGGCGCTGACCCCATCCACCTGCTCGAAGCCCGCGCCCTGGTTGACCGCGAACCGGCCGGCCTTGACCTCGGCATTGGCCTTGTCGAACTGGTACTGCAGGTAGCCATAGGTCAGGTAGCCGCCGCTCTTGGTGCCATCCAGGACCGAGGAGTCGCCCAGGTCCGAGCGCCCCCAGCCGAACAGGTGCAGCGAGAGCTTGTCGGTGCCCAGCTTCGTGGCGTCGATGCCAAGGTACTGGGTGGCCGGGGTGTAGGTGGCCTTGTCGAAGCCCGGGGTCTCCTGCTTCCACATCTGGGCGATGGTGATGCCCTGGACGCTGATCTCCTGGGCCCACCCGGTGGTGGCCACCAGGGCGGTGAACAGGGCGATATTGGTGCGCTGCTTCATGCTTCGCCTCCCCCTTGCATCCCTTCCGGCGGCGCGGCTAGCAGGCTCAGGGCTGTCGTTCCCATGCTCAACCTCCTGAAGGCAAAACCATTTCATTCAAGTGCATAGATCAAGATGTTTCGGTCCCCAAGGATAGGCGAACCTCCAGGTCAACTTCAAGGGGAGACCTCGGCTTCAACTCCGGACAAAGGCCCCTTCGACCCAAAAAAGTGAGCGGGCCTCGCGGCCCGCTCACTCTCACTGATCCGATAAGGTCTAGAGCAGCTTCTTGCCACCGTTCTGCATGAAGTGGTCAAGCGCACCGGTCTTGCCAGCGTGGCAGGCAATGCAGGTGTTCTCAGACACGGAGGTCTTGTAGCTGGCGTTGCCAGAGGTGTGGCAGCCGATGCAGCGAACCGCACCGGTGGTCAGCAGACCGGTCTTGAGGGTGGAGTCGGTGTAGGTGGGGGCGGAGGCACCAGGGTAGGTGACTTCGGACCAGTCGAGGATCAGAAGGTCGCCCTTCTTGGCGGAGGCATGGATGGCATGCACCCGGTTGTCGATGGTGTCGCCGTGGTTGCCGGACTTGTCGTGGCAGGAGTTGCAGTGATCCGTGTCGAAGACGACGGAGTGCCGCGCGTCATGCGCACCCAGGGTGCCGGTGCCGTGGCAGTCGACGCAGGCATCGCCCGAGATCTTGAGCTCGTCGGTGGACTGGTTGACCTTGATGGTCTTGAAGGCGACGGTGTCGATCTTGTAGTTGGTGTCCGCGACGTAGCTGTAGTTGGCAGCGACGAAGCGGATGGCAACCACACCCTTGAGGGTGGCGGGGATGGGACGCAGCTTGTAGCTGAAGCCGGCAGCGCTGGTGGTGATTTCCGTGTTGGTCGCATCCACGAACAGGTTCTGGGCCTGGGTGGCAATACCAGTGGCGGACAGGGTGGCGGAGGCCTTGGTCAGCACAGGCACGGCCTTGGCGCGGGGGCCATAGACGTAGAGTGCAGCCTTGCTGAGGACGCCGGCAACCGTGGTGCCAGCGGCATGCTTGGCAGCGGTGTAGAGGGTGGCGGGAACGGCCGAGCCATCGGGGTTCTTGAGGGTGATGGTGACGGTCGGGGTCTCACCGGTCACGTAGTAGCTGGCGTTCGCCGGGGCGGTGATCGTCATCGTGGCGGTGTATTCGGGCGTGTTCACCGCGGAGACCGCAGGAGCATGCTCGGTGGTGATGATGGCGGGGGTGTGGCAGATGGTGCACATGCTGTTGTTCGCGGGCACGTTGGAGAGGCTGTGGCCGGCGCCGGTGGTGAAGTTGACGGCAGTGTGGCAAGCGCCGCAAGCCTCAACGCTGGGCAGGTTCTTCCAGTTCGCCGTCGCGTCAACGACGCCGGTGCGGCCGCTGGTCGTGTGGCAGGTGGTGCACTTGTCAATCGGCTGGGGGTAGGTGACTTCGCTGAAGTCTTCCTTGGTGGTCTTGCCAGCGGAGTGAATGATGTGGATGAAGCGGTCGAAGCGCTTGTCGGACGAAGCGGCGGAGTTGCCAGGCGCACCAACGGTGCCAACGGCCGTCCCGGCGATCGGGGAGTGGCAGAGCACGCAAGCCAGGGTGTCGACGAAGCCGCCACCGTGACCGGCATTGGCCAGGCCAGCGCCGTGGCACTTGCGGCAGGCTTCGATGGTCACTTCCACCTTGCTGGGGTTGGTCAGCGTGGCGGCGGTGCCAACGGCAGGCGCGGCAGTGATGTCAGCGATGGCGGCGGCGTTGCCGACGTTGTTCATGTTGATGGTGTAGCCGCCGGCAACGTTCTGGCCGGTGTAGTCGGTGTAGCCATTGGGCCAGACGTACTGGGTGGTGGAACCCGCCACGAAGGTGGTGTAGGCGGGAGCGGCCACGCGCACCCAGACGCGCTGCACGTGGGCGGCGTTGTAGCCGGCGTTGCGCGCAGTGGCGGTGCCGGAAGCAGGCACGGAAGCCACGCCCCAAGCCTTGGGCAGGGTCACGACGTAGTTGCCGTTGGCGGCATCGGTAGCATCGAAGGCAACCGCGGTGGTACCGGCGACGGTACCGCTGCCAGCCTCATAAGCCCAGGGCTGGAAGAAGGCAGAGGCATTGGCGTTGTCGGTCGCGCCGGCGGGAACCAGGTCCGCGATGATGATGCGGGACAGGAAATCCTTGGTCAGCTTGGTGTAGTTGACGAGCGTCGTGCCCGTGCCGCCACGGCCAACCTTCATGTCGACCTTCACATTGAAGGTGATCTTGGGCAGGTTGCTGGCATCCGCTTCCACCTTGGTGATGGTGGAGACGAAGTTGAACTCCTTGAGCCGGTTCTTGCTGCGGCTGTTGATGCCGTTCGTGGTGTCGAACGTGAAGTCGTGCATCGTCGCGACACTGGCCACGTCATTGGCGTTGTGGCAGACGAGGCAGGACTCGTTGGTGGTGGTCACGGGGCCAGCAGGGCCCGTGGCGCCGGTGGCACCGGTCGCGCCGGTGGCGCCGGTCGCACCGGTCGCGCCGGTCGCGCCAGTCGCGCCAGCAGTGCCAGCCGCGCCGTTGGCGCCGTTGGCGCCGTCTTTGCCGTTACAGCCGATCAGCACGAGGGCGATCGCTGCGGAGGCGAGCAGCCCGCAGAGCTGTTTCAGAGGACGATGCATCATGTTTCTTTCTCCCTTGGTGGTGGTGGTGAAGTTGTGGATGGTTGCGGTTGAACTGCAGGTTGCGGATGAAGGGTTGGTCATTCGAATAGGCACCCCCTGTAGATCTGAAGGACCAGGTCGCTCGGTTAATGGCGATGCCAGTGTCACAAACGAAATTAGACCTATCCTGGACCTGGCTCAACAAGAAGTGGTGCTGGACATGACACACCAAATGGTTATATAGCATCACTAAAAATCGGCTTGTGGCACCATTCAATTATTTTATTAATTATTTTATTTCATCATTTAGATAAAGCACATTTAAGAAAAAACAGCTATTTGTATGATCAAATTGAAAAATTGAATTCAGGTTTGATGACCGACTTGTGACTTTAGCCACACCTCTGTCCAGGAAAAGTTCCCGCGCCCCGCAAGAATTCCCAGGGCCACCCCCGGAGTCGGCCCGCGGGACCCTGCCAAGCTACGTGTCAGTACGGAGGCCCGGCCGGACCTGCCCTCCCGTGTGATCCCAGACACCGACCCCGCCCGACATACTCTTTCCTGTTGGAAAAACGGAGGTTCGCATGATGGAAGGCACTCTGGCCCTGGGAGCGGAGGCGGTGGGCTGCGCGGCCTTCGACGCCGGCATCAAGGGCGCGTTCGGCTATCCGGGCACGCCTTCCACCGAAGGCTTCGAGTTTGTCGAGGCCATGATCAAGGCAGCACCCGAGGGGCGCGTGGCCCAGTGGGCCGCCAACGAGAAGGTCGCCTACGACCTGGCCCTGGGCGTGAGCTATGCCGGGCACCGGACCCTGGTGACCATGAAGCACGTGGGCCTGAACGTGGCCCTGGACGCCTACGCCAACTCGGCCCTGACCGGCGTGCGCGGCGGCCTGGTGCTGCTGGTGGCCGACGATCCCGGCATGCACAGCAGCCAGAACGAGCAGGACAGCCGCCGCCTGGCCGAGTTTGCCTGGCTGCCCTGCCTGGAGCCCAGCACCGTGCAGGAGTGCTATGACTTCACCTTGCGGTCCTTTGAGTTGTCCGAGGCCCTGGGCGTCCCCGTCATGGTGCGCCTGGTCACGCGCCTGGCCCACTGCCGCGCGGCCCTGACCCGCCAGCCGACCCTGGCTCCCGCTGGCCTGGGCGTGGTGCCCCGGGAGCGCGTCCAGGAGTGGGTGCTCATCCCCTCCAATGCCCGCCACCGCTACGTGGAGCTGCTGGCGAAGCAGCCGCGCATGATCCGGGAGCTGGTGGCCCTGAACACCCTGACGGCCGGCACCAGCCGCCGGGGCGTGGCCCTGGCCGGCATGGGCCGGGCCTACTTCCAGCAGCTGGCCCTGGAGCACCCGGCCCTGGCCGCGCTGCCCCGCCTGGAGCTCGCCGCCTACCCCGTGGATCCCGCACTGGAAGCGGCCTTCCTGGCCCAGGTGGACGAGGTCTATGTCTTTGAAGAGGACTACCCCGTGCTGGAGGCCCGCCTGGGCCTGCGCGGCACCTGCCTGGTCCATGGCCGCCTGGATGGCTCCATCCCCCGCACCGGCGAGCTCACTCCCCGGCAGCTGAAGGACGCCCTGGGCCTCGCGGCCGAGCCGGGCAAGGCCCCCAGCAGCCTGGACCTGCCCCTCCGCGCGCCCCGCCTCTGCGATGGCTGCGGCCACCTGGACGCCTTCGACGCGCTGCAGGAGGCCCTGCGCGGCCTCGGGCTGAGTGAGGCCCGGGTCTTCGGGGACATCGGCTGCTACACCCTGGCGGCCCAGGAGCCCATGAGCGCAATCCACGCGGTGGTCGAGATGGGCGCCAGCATCAGCATGGCGGTGGGGGCAGCCCTCGCGGGGCAGGTCCCCGCAGTGGCGGTCATCGGCGACTCCACCTTCGGCCACAGCGGCCTGCCCGCCCTGCTCACGGCCGTGGACTCCGGCGCGAACGTCACCGTCCTCATCCTCGACAACCGGGTGGTGGGCATGACCGGGCAGCAGCCCAGCCAGGCCCTGGACCGGGTGGAGCGCATGGTGCTGGGCATGGGCCTTCCCGAGGCCCAGGTCCAGGTGCTGCTGCCGCTGCCGAGCCAGCTGGCGGCCAACGTGCAGGCGGTGCAGGACGCGCTGCGGCACCCCGGCCCCTCGGTGCTGGTGTTCCGGCGGGAGTGCATCCAGTCCCTGCGCCGGGGCGTCCTGAAGGAGCATGATCGTGATGAGAAGGCCCGCCTCGAGCAGGCCTGCTGCAGCCCGGAGGTGCAGCCATGAGCGAGCCCCGCGTCCACGGCATCGTCCTCTGCGGGGTCGGCGGCCAGGGTGTCCTGTCCCTGGCCCAGATCGTCCTGGAGGCCCTGCGCCGCAGCGGCCTCTTCGCCCTGCAGTCGGAGATCCACGGCATGAGCCAGCGGGGCGGCAGCGTCCACGCCCAGGTCTGCTACGCCGAGGTGCCCCTCAGCTCGCCCATCATCGACGAGGGCAGCGCCGATCTGCTCATCGCCCTGGAGCCCCTCGAGGCCCTGCGCTACGTGGCCATGCTGCGCATGAACGGCCACCTGGTGGTCGCCGAGGAGCCCCAGAAGGACATGGACGGCTACCCGCCCCTGGCCGACGTCTACGCGGCCCTGAAGGCCGTGCGCGGCGCGCACCTCGTCGACACCGAGGACCTGGCCCGCCGGCTCCACCACCGCCAGGCCGGGGGCATGGTCCTGCTGGGCCTGGCCTCGACCTTCCTGCCCGTGCCCAACAGCACCTGGCGCGAGGTCATCGCCCAGCGCTTCGAGCCCAAGGGTTCCCTGGTCACCAAGCGGAATCTTGAAGCCTTCGAGGCCGGACGCGGGCTGGCCACTGCGCCGACCGGAGCCTGACGTGGGCGCTGCGGCGGGCTTCCTCCACGAAGCGCGGGCCTACGGCCTCCTGGCCGCGGCGGGGCTGCGCGTGCCGCAGCACGGGTTCCTGGAGGCGGGGGCCCTGCCCTTCGCCCCGGGCGAGCCCATCGTGCTGAAGGGCATCGCCGACGGCCTGTGGCACAAGTCCGATCGGGGCGCCGTGCACTTCGGCCCCTTCGAGGCCGAGGCCCTGACGGCCATCGCCGCCCGCATGCGGGAGCACGTGGCGGAGCTGCCCTGGATCGGCGGCCTGGTCTGCGAGCAGGTGTCTTTCCGGCGCCTGGCGGGCCTGCCCACGGAAGCCCTGATCAGCCTCAAGCGCGACCCCGAGGCGGGCTGGCTGGTGGTCTGCGGCATCGGCGGGCTGCAGGCCGACGCCTGGGCCGCCCTGGCCCCGCCCCTGCTCTGGCCCCTGGCCTTCACCACCCCGGAGCAGGCTCTCGCAGAGCTGCGCCAGCACTGGCTGGGCCGCACCTGGCTGGGCCGTCAGCGCGGCACCGAGGCCCTCACGGACGAAGCGAAGCTGCTGGCCTTCCTGCAGGGCCTGTGGCGCGCCGCCGAGGGCCTGGCGCAGGCGGGCGTCACCCTGCTGGAGCTGAACCCCGTGGTGCTGGACAGCAACGGCCTGCCCACGGCCCTGGACGGCGTGGGCACCCTGGAGGCCGCGCCCAGCGCCACTCCCGCCGCGCCGGACCCAGCCTGGTACCAGGCCCTGCTGAGTCCCCGCAGCCTGGTGCTCGCCGGTGTCTCCAGCCGGGCAGGCACCGTGGGCCGCATCATCCTGGAGAACGTCCGCAAGTCGCGTCTGCCCGAGGGGGCCCTGCGCATCCTCAAGCCCGGCGCGTCCGACTTCCTCGGGCTGCCCTGCGTGGCGTCGGTGGCAGAGCTTGCCGCCGCGCCTACGGACCAGCTGATCCTGTCTCTGCCCGCGGCCCAGACCCTGGAGGCTGTGGAACAGCTCTGCCGCCAGGGCGGCGGCGCCACGGTGGTCTATCTGGTGGCCGGGGGCCTCGGTGACGGCGCCGACACCGAAGGCCTCGGCACGCGGCTGCTGGCCTGCCTCGACACGCATCGCCGCGCAGGGCAGTGGACCCCGGCCCTGGTGGGGCCCAACGGCCTGGGCCTGTTCAGCCCGGACCTGGGCCTCAACACCTTCTTCATCCCCGAGGACAAGCTGCCGCTGAATGCCCAGCCCGGGCATCTGGCACTGCTGAGCCAGAGCGGCGCCTTCCTCATCACGCGGCTGAGCCGTCGCGGTGAGCTCCGCCTGCGCGCCGCCGTGGCCATCGGCAACCAGATGGACCTGCGCTGCTCGGACTTCCTGCGGGGCTTCGCCACGGATCCTGCTGTCCGCGTGGTGGGCGCCTACCTGGAGGGCTTCGCGCCCGGCGACCTCCAGGCCACGGCCCAGGCGGTCCGGACCCTGCGCGCTTCGGGCCGCCGCGTGCTGCTCTACAAGGGCGGCCGCAGCCAGGAGGGCATGGCCGCCGCCAGCAGCCACACCGGCGCCCTGGCCGGCGACCATGCGCTGCAGGCCAGCGTGCTGCGCCGGGCCGGAGCGATCCTGGCGGAGCGCCTGGAGGCCTTTGACGCCGGGCTGGCCTGGCTGGGAGCCTACCCCGAGGGCCGGCCCGCCACCGTGGCCGTGATGACCAACGCCGGCTTCGAGTCCGTGGCTTCCGCGGACCTGCTCGGTGGCGCCTGCCGCGGGGCGAAGCTCACGGCAGCGGAGTCCGCCGCCCTGGCCGCCACCCTGGAAGACCAGGGCCTCGCGGGCCTGGTGAGCCCAAGGCTGCCCCTGGACCTCACGCCCATGGCCGACGAGGCCGCCTACCTGGCCGCGGCCCGCCTGCTGCTGGCCACCGAGGCCGAGGTGCTGCTGGTGGGCCTGGTCCCGCTGACCAGGCGCCTGGACACGGTGGATCCCGCGGCCTACGCGGCTTTCGCTTCAGCCCTGGCCGAGCTGGCCCAAGCCAGCGGCAAGTGGGTCGGCGTGGCGGTGGAGGGCGGGCCCCTCTTCGACGCCTATCGCACCGCCCTCCGCGCCGCAGGGCTGCCTGTGTTCCTCACCATGGAAGAGGCCCTCGAAGGGCTGGCCCTCCTCGCGAGCGAGAGCTGACGGGGATGGGTCGCTCGGATCCCGGCGAAGGACGCATGAACACCGAGGAACGCCGATAAAAAACATGATGAACACCGATGAAAAGCTGACCTGCTTATCGGGCTCACTCCGCCTATTTTTGCCCTCAAGGATCTCCACGAAGGACACGAAGAACTTGCACAAAGGGGCACGAAGGCGCAGTCATCGCGCCGACAGGGCATCCGGGCCTGGGGCCCCCGGTCGCGTGCGACCGGCCAAGGGGTGGGCCAGGGCGCATTCGTGTGCTTCCTGCGCCCGCAGGGCGTCTTCGTGTCCTTCGTGGAGGGCCTGTTTAGCGGAGTCTGGCCGATATCCAGGTCTTCGCTTGATCAGCTTTTTTCGGTGTTCATCGGTGTTCTTCCCTGGCAATGACGGCTTTCCGCGAGGCCGCGTTCAGGGCAGACTTGATTTCGGAGTGAAAAGACCGAAATGACCCGCTTCCTGCCCCCCTGGCGCACCCTGCTTCCGGCGGAGCACGGGAGCTGGTTCATGCTGGGCTTTCCCATGGTCCTGGGGCTGCTGCTGCGGCCCACCGCGGCGGGGCTCGGCCTGGCCCTGGCGGCCCTGGGCCTGTTCCTGGCCCGGCCCCCGCTGCGCCGGCTGCGGACGGGCCAGCGGGAGGGCGCACAGGTCCGCGCGCTCCTGCTCTGCACCAGCCTCTCGCTGGCCTTCGGCGCCGGGGCGCTGGCCCTCGCGGGGCCTCGGTTCCTGGGGCCCCTGGCCGTCGTGGCGCCGCTGATCTTCCTGGCCCTGCGGGCCGATGCCCAGCGGGCGGTGCGCTCCCTGGCGGTGGAACTCGCGGCCCAGGGCGCCTTCGCGGGCCTGGCGGCGGCCATGCTCACCGCCGGCGGTTCCACGCTGGCCGAGGCCGGGCGCGCCTGGGTGCTGGTCACCCTGGTGGGCGGGGCGAACCTTGCCCACGTGCGGCGCCTGCTGGGCCACGCTCATGGCCTGACGGACCAGGAGCTGCGCCGCCGGGCGCGCCCGGTCCACGCCCTGCATCTGCTGCTGCTGGGGGCCTCGGCCTGCCTGCTCGCTCCGCGGGGACCCGCGGGACTGGTGTGGACTGTCTGGACGGGCTTGCTGTATTTGCGGGCCCTGCAGCCCTGGCGCCCCCTCGCGGCCCGGACCCTCGGCTGGCGGGAAGGAGCCCTGAGCACTGTGGGCCTGCTGCTGCTGTGGCGGGCACTCGCAAACTGAGGGCGTGGTCAAAGGTCACAACCGGGCTGGACTCCGGAATCCCCACCCCTGAAGCTGGAAACAGAAAAAGGATTCTGGAATGCTGTTTTCGACGGCCACGGGCTATGCCCTTCGTGCACTCGCAGCTCTGCCCGAGGACGGGACCTACTGCCTTGCCAAGGACCTCTCCTCCCGGCTGGGGCTGCCCGGCCCCTACCTGGCGAAGATCCTCCAGGGCCTGGTGCAGGCGGACATCCTGGCTTCTGTGCGCGGCCCCAAGGGCGGCTTCCGCCTGACGCGACCCGCCCACCGGATCACCGTTGGCGAGGTCGTGGCCGCCATGGAAGGACCCGATGCCATGGAAGGCTGCGTCATGGGCTTCCCGGCCTGCAACGGCGAAAACCCCTGCCCCCTCCACGACGCCTGGTCCGCGGTGAAGAGCCAGGTGAGTTCCTCCATGACCCAGGCCACCATCCGGGATCTCCAGCTCATCAACATCCGGCACCAGAAGGAAGCCAAGGATCGGATGCCGAATACCCCTCAGCCCTAGGCTATTCGGATTATTTCTTCTTAAATACGACTCGCCGGCCAGACTCCGCTGAAGAGGCCCTCCACGAAGGGCACGAAGTCCCCCAGGCTGCGGGTAGGATCGTGACCATGGCCATGAGCTGCGACCACCCCGATCTGCTGCCCCTGGAGACGGCGCTCCTGCGCCTCTGGGAGGCCCTGCCGGCCCCGGCCCTGGCCGAGGTGCGGGCCGAGCGCGATGACCCCGCCACGGACCGCGCCTCCATGGACGGCGTGGCCCTGCGGGCCGCGGACGGGAGGCTCCCCCGCCAACTGCTCGGCACCCTCTTCGCCGGCAGTGATCCCGCAGCCTTCACGGTGGCCCCGGGCACCGCCGTGCGCATCATGACCGGCTCGGCGCTGCCCCTGGGAGCGGACGCCATCGTGCCCGTGGAGCAGCTCCGCCAGGAGGGCGACACCATCCACCTGGCCGTGACGCCCGGGGCTGGCGAGCACGTGCGGCGCCGGGGCGAGCAGGCCCGGGCCGGGGACCTGCTGCTGCCCGCCGGAACCCCCTTCACCGTGGCCCGCCAGGCCCTGCTGGCCCAGGAGGGCCGACCCGTGCCCACGCTCCGCCGCCTCCGGGTCGGCGTGGCCTCCACCGGCGACGAGCTGGTGGCGAACCCCGCCCCCCACCAGATCCGCGACTCCAACGGCCCCATGCTCGCGGCCCTGGCCCGGGCCCTGGGCGCCGAGCCGGAGCTGCGACCCGCCCTGCCCGATGATCCGCCCGCCTTGGCGGCGGCCCTGCGCCAGCCCGGAGACATCCGCATCCTGCTCACCTCGGGTGGCGTGAGCATGGGCGAGCACGACCACCTGCCTGCGGTGCTGGCGGACCTGGGCGCGCAGATCCTCTTCCACCGGATCCGCCTCAAGCCGGGCAAGCCCATGCTGGCGGCCCTGCTCGGCGACCTGCTGATCCTGGGCCTGCCGGGCAATCCCGTCTCGGCCTACGTCAACGCCCTGCTCTTCCTGCCCGTGGCCCTGGCGCGCCTGGAAGGCCGGGCCTTCCCCGACCCCTGGCGCCGGGCCCGGCTCGCGGCTCCGGTGAAGCACAAGGGCGACCGCCCCCTCCTGCACCCCTGCCGGCTCGTGGACGGCCGCCTGCACCCGCTGCCGGGCAAGGGCTCCGCGGACCTGGTGACCCTGGCCCAGGCCGATGCCTGCGCCTGGATCGAGCCGGGGGGGATGGAAGCGGGGGTGAAGACGCGGTGGCTGCCGGTCCTTTAGCCGTGCCTGCTCCGAAAGCACCTGCGGCGCTTTCGGAGATAGAAAGAGATCTCTTCCTATCTCCAAAAACGCGCAGCGGTTTTGGAGCAGAGGTCAGCCCTTGGCGTATCTCTGCAGCTTCCCCAGATCGAGGATGCGCACCACCGGGAAGGTGCTCTGGATCAGGCCCAGGTCCGTGAGGAGGCGCAGGGCGCGGCTGAAGGCTTCGCGGCTGGCGCCGATGCACTGGGCCAGGTCTTCCTGGGTCTCCTGGAACTCCACCAGGGACCGGACGGGGTTGGCCTCGTGGGCCTCCAGCAGCAGCTGGGCGACGCGCTCGGGCACGCTGTGCAGGCTGAGGGTCTCCACCAGCGTGACCAGGTGGCGCACCTTGGCGGTGAAGTGCTGGATGAGCATCTCGGCCACTTCGGGATGCCGGTGCACGATCTGCCGCAGGGGCGCGGACGGGATCAGCCAGCACTCGGTCTCGCCGTGGGACTCGGCGCTGGAGGCGATGGGTGCGCCGTCGAACACGGCCACCTCGCCCACACAGTCGCCCACCTTGAGGAACTGAAGGACCTGGACCCGACCCCGGCCGTCCGTGCGGAAGACCTTCAGGCCGCCCTTCACCACCACGTAGACGCCGGCCACCTGATCGCCCTGGGTGTAGATCCGGACGCCGTTGGGAAAGCGGCGCAGCTCGGCGATGCTGGCGAGCTCCTCGGCGGCATTCATCGGCAGGCCGGCCAGGAACTCGATCCTTCTCAGATTGAGGACTGCTTGAGGCATGGGGCTCCACCGGGTGCTGGAATAGTTATCGCACAGTTCAACACGGAATGTGACCCCGGTCACTAGCCCGGGAACTGAACGACCCATACTTTACCGCGACCTAGGAATTTTCTCTCCGAAAATCCTGAATAGGACAAGACCCCGGAAGGCCTCAGCCGACCGGGGTCTCTGTTGACTCTTTCCGCTTCGGTTCCTTACTTCACGCGCTCCATGAAGGTGCGGTCCACGGTGTTCACCCGGATCTTCGAGGGCGCCTCCATGTAGGGGGGCACGCCGACGGTGATGCCGTTGCTGAGCTTGGCGGGCTTGTAGGAGCCGGTGGCATTGGCGTTCTTCATGACGGGATCGGTCTCCACGATCTCCAGGACCACGCTGGGGGGCAGGGTGGCGCCCATGGGCTGGCCCTCGTAGAACTCGATCTCCACCTGCATGTTCGGTTCGAGGAAGACCAGATCGTCGCCCAGGATCTCCTTGCTGACCTCGATCTGCTCGTAGGTCTCGTTGTTCATGAAGACCAGGCTGGCGCCGTCCTCATAGAGGAACTCCAGCATGTGCTGCTCGAGACTGGCCTTCTCCACCTTGTCGGAGCTGCCGAAGCGGTTCTCGCGGTTGATGCCGTCCTTGAGGCGCTTCATCTTCACCTGGACCCGGGCGGGCAGGTTGCCGGGGGTCTGATGCTCGACGCTGATGACGCGGCAGAGCTCGTTCTCGAAGTTGACGATCATCCCGGCGCGAACCTGGGTGGCGAGAATGATGGGCATGGGGGCTCCGTGGGGAGGAAGGCGGCTGCGGGTCTCCGTTCAAAAACCCCTCGCCGGGACCCCGGCGAGGGGTTTTTGGTGGGCGTACCAGGATTCGAACCTGGGACTTCTACCGTGTGAAGGTAGCACTCTACCGCTGAGTTATACGCCCGCGGTCGAACAGAATACCTCAGGGTCGGGCCGTTTCCAAGGCCGAATCAGCGGCCGTCGCCAACCCGGCGCAGGGTCTCGGCGAAGCGGGGGGCATCCGCCGCCCTCAGGCCGCAGAGACCCACCCGCAGGCCTTCCGGGAGGGGCACAGTGAAGACCCCCTCGGCCTTGAGACGGCCACCGACCGCCTCGGGTTCCGGCGTCGGGACCGTGACGAAGAAGCCGCCCTGCCAGCGGAGCGCCGCCCGGCCGTTGGCCTCCAAGGCCGCGTCCAGGGCCAGGGCCCGGGAGGCCAGCACCTCGGACCAGTGGCGATGCTCCGCGGAGAGCCGGGCCTGGGCCTTGCCCTCCCGCGCCAGCCGCAGCAGCAGGGCCTGGGGGGCCTTGGCGCAGTTGGACCAGGTGCCGCGGCAGGACTGGGTGAGGGCCGCCTGCAGGGTCGGGTCGTCACACCAGGGGAAGGCGATGGCGCCCGCCCGCCCGCCGTAGAGGGTCATGGACTTCGAGAGAGACATGCAGGCGCCCACCAGCACCGTTCCTTCAGCGCCGAGGGCCGCGTAGTCCGCCAGGGCGGCCGCCACGGCGGCGGGCTCCCGGGTGTAGTCCAGGTAGGCGAAGTCGAGGAGGAGGGTCACCGGGCCAAGGGCCGCGAGGTCCCGCAGCAGGCCGACGAGAATGGCCCGGTCCACGGCGGACAGGCTGCGCCCGGTGGGGTTGTGGCAGGGATCGTTGAGCCAGAGCAGTACTCGGCCCTGGGTCTTCATCAGGGCACGAAGGGCCGCATCCCAGGCCGTCGCGTCCAGGGGCTCCCCCGCCGCGGGCCAGGGGGCGGTCACCACGCCCACGCCGTTCTCCGCGGCCAGGGTGGCGTAGGGACCCCAGTAGGGCGCCGTGGTCAGCACGGACTGGCCGCGCTCCAGGAAGTTCCGCAGGGACAGGCCCAGGGCACCGCTGCCACCGGGGGTGGCGCAGGCGGCGCCGGCCTGGGTGGCGGCGGGCCAGTGCCGCTGGACCAGGGCCTTCAGGTAGGCCGGGTCCCCGGCGATGGGCGCGTAGGGCGCCACCTCCAGGACCGTCAGCTCACGCCAGAGGTCCATGACGGTCTCGAGCACCACGAGCTGGCCCGCATCGTCCAGCAGCGCGCCCACGGTGGCGTTGAGGACGGAGCCGCCGGCGGCCTTGAAGGCCTGGGCCTCGGCGTTCAGCGCGAAGATCGGATCGTCCGAGGGGAAGGCCCGCCGGGAGGGGATGAGCTGTTCGGTCATGGGGAATTATCAGTCAATCGGACCTTGACCGAAGTCCGGTCCTCCCGGGGCGCCTGATCCCTGGGTCTTGTATTAGCCTATTCTCATGCGTGAAAAATTCGGGCTGGCCCATGCTTCCAGCGTCCTGCTGGCCATCGGCGCGCTGCTGGCCCTGGCGCCCTTCACGCCCGCCGCCGCCGCGCTGGTGGGCGGTGGCCTGCTGGCCGTCAGCCTCGGCAACCCCTTGGAGAAACAGACCCGGGCCTGGACGCACCGGCTCCTGCCCCTGGCCGTGGTGGGCCTGGGAGCGGACATGAACCTGCGGGCCGTGGCCCGGGCGGGCTTGCATGGCCTTGGCTACACCACCCTGAGCATCACGCTGGTGCTGGCCCTGGGCTGGTGGCTGGCGCGACTGCTGAAGGTGGAGCGCGATGCGGGACTGCTCATCTCCGTGGGCACGGCCATCTGCGGCGGCAGCGCCATCGCCGCGGTGGCGCCGGTCCTGCGCGCCCGGGCCCACGAGACCAGCGTGGCCCTGGCGACGGTGTTCCTGCTCAATGCCGTCGCCCTGGTGGTCTTCCCGCCCCTTGGGCACTTGACGCACCTGAGCCAGGAAGCCTTCGGGCTCTGGGCGGCCCTGGCCATCCACGACACCAGCTCCGTGGTGGGCGCGGGCCTCGCCTATGGTCCGCGGGCCCTGGAAGTGGCCACCACGGTGAAGCTGGCCCGGGCCCTCTGGATCGTGCCGCTCACCCTGCTCATCGGCTGGTGGGTGGCCCGGCGCGGCGAGGCCGCGCCGGACGCGCCGCCTGTAAAGCCGCCCTGGTTCATTGCGGGATTCCTGGCCGTGGCCGCCCTGGTCACGTTCGTGCCGGCCCTGCACACCGCGGGCCTGCTGGTGGCCCTCGCCGCCCGCCGCGTGCTGGTGCTCACGCTCTTTCTCATTGGCGCGGGACTGAGCCGCGACGCCCTCCGCTCGGTGGGCTTCCGCCCCTTCCTGCAGGGACTGCTGCTGTGGCTTCTGGTTGGCTCGCTGGGCCTGGGTGCCGTGAAGCTGGGGCTGCTCACCGTGGGGTGAGGCTCCCTCCGCAAGGCCGCCAGCCAACTGCCAGGCAGGTGCGGGAGGGCACTGTTGAGTTGTGCCTCGCTTGACGTCTTTATTACCCAACTCGGGAACAGCAATCCGTAAGTTGCCCCCGAGGCAGCCAGGGTGCTACCCAAAAAACAGATACACCTGGAGCGAGTTAGGTGTTCCATCCCAGCCGGAAGTCTGATACACCCTTAGAACCAATCCTTCTCCACCAAAAATTATTTTCGCTCGGGGTCCTGCATGACGGGTTCCTATGAAAGGCCAGTTCAGCTTGCCGTGGACCAGATCACGCTGCGGTTCGGCGGAGTCATGGCCCTGGGTGGGCTTGGCTTCTCGGTCCGCCAGGGCGAGATCTTCTCGATCATCGGCCCCAACGGCGCCGGCAAGACCAGCATGCTGAACTGCATCAGCGGCCGCTATCAGCCGCAGCGCGGGACGATCTCCTTCGACGGCCACGACATCACCCACCGCCCCCCCGCGGCGCGGGCCCGCCTGGGCATCGCCCGGACCTTCCAGAACATCGCCCTCTTCAAGGGGATGTCGGTGCTGGACAACATCCTCATCGGCCGACACATCCACATGAAGAGCGGCCTCTTCCGGGGCGGTTTCTTCCTCGGACCGTGCCAGAAGGAGGAGATCGAGCACCGCCGGTTCGTCGAGGACATCGTGGACTTCCTGGAGATCGAGCACATCCGGAAGCGCGTCGTCGGCACCCTTGCCTACGGCCTCCAGAAGCGGGTCGAGCTGGCCCGGGCCCTGGCTCTCAACCCCAAGCTCATCCTGCTCGACGAGCCCATGGCCGGCATGAACCTCGAGGAGACCGAGGACATGGTCCGCTTCATCATGGACATCAACCAGGAGCGCGGCATCACGGTGATCCTCGTCGAGCACGACATGGGCGTCGTGATGGACATCTCCGACCGGCTCGTCGTTCTGAACTTCGGCCAGAAAATCGGCGAAGGCACACCGGAAGAAGTGCAGTCAACGCCCGAGGTGATCAAGGCCTACCTCGGCGGTGAGCAGACGGTGTTCCTTGGACGCTAGGAAGGAGAGCTTATCAACACGCCCATGAACGACACCCTGCCCCGCCTGCTCCGGAGCAACGCCGCGAAATACGGCGCCGGCAAGGTCGCCCTCCGCGAGAAGGAGCTGGGCGTCTGGCAGCCCTACTCCTGGAGTGATTACTTCGAGCACGTCCACTACTTCACCCTCGGCCTCGTGTCCCTCGGACTCGCCAAGGGGGACACCATCTCCATCATCGGCGACAACCGGCCGGAGTGGCTCTTCGCGGAGCTCTCGGCCCAGAGCGCCGGAGCGATCGGGATCGGCCTCTACCAGGACGCCATCCTCAAGGAGGTCTCCTACATCATCAACCTGGCCGAGTCGAAGTTCATCGTGGCCGAGGACCAGGAGCAGGTGGACAAGGTCCTGGACATGGGCGATGAGCTGACGACCGTCAAGTACATCGTCTACACCGACCCCCGGGGCATGCGGAAGTACGAGGACTCCCGGCTGATCTCCTTCCCCGCCGTCGAGGAGCTGGGCCGGGAGTACGAGCAGGCCCACCCCGGCGCCTACGACGCACTGGTGGACGCCACGGCGGCGGAAGATCCCGCCCACATCTGCATCACCTCGGGCACCACGGGCCACCCGAAGCTGGCGGTCCTCTCCCACCGCAACATGCTCTCCATGGCCACGAACCTCGGGAAGGTGGATCCGAAGTTCGAGACCGACGAGTTTGTGAGCTTCCTGCCCCTGCCCTGGGTCGGCGAGCAGATGATGAGCGTCGCCAGCGGGCTGCTCTTCGGCTTCACGGTGAGCTTCCCCGAGGCCCCCGAGACCACCACCGAGAACATCCGGGAGATCGGCCCCCACCTCCTCTTCAGCCCACCCCGGGTCTGGGAGAACCTGGCCGCCACCGTGCAGGTCAAGATCCTCGACGCCTCGCCCCTCAAGCGCTTCCTCTACAACCGCTGCCTTCCCATCGGGTACGAGTGGGCCGACCTGAAGTTCCAGAAGAAGACCCCGACCCTGCTGCAGAAGTTGCGCTACGGGCTCGCCTACGTGCTGGTCTTCCGGGCCCTGAAGGACCGCATCGGGTTCAGCCGCATCCGCTCCGCCTCCACGGGCGGCGCCGCCCTGGGTCCGGACACCTTCCGGTTCTTCCATGCCCTGGGAGTCAACCTCAAGCAGATCTACGGCCAGACCGAGATCTTCGGGATCTCCTGCATCCACCGGGATGGCGACATCGACTTCGACTCCGTCGGCAAGCCCATCCCTGAGACCGAGATCCGCATCGACAACCCCGATCCCAAGGGCGTTGGCGAGGTCGTGTCCCGCAGCCAGGCCCTCTTCCAGGGCTACTACAAGGCCGAGGCCGCCACTGCCGAGACCATCGTCGATGGCTGGCTCCGCTCCGGTGACGCCGGCTACTTCGATCCGAACGGGCACCTGGTGATCATCGACCGCATGAAGGACATCATGACCCTTCAGAGCGGCGAGCGCTTCAGCCCGCAGTTCATCGAGAACAAGATGAAGTTCAGCCCCTACGTCAAGGAGGCGGTCTGCATCGGTCAGGGGCGCGCCTTCGTCATGGCGCTCATCTGCATCGACTTCAGCATCCTCGGCAAGTGGGCGGAGGACCACCGGATCGGCTACACCACCTACACCGACCTGGCCTCCAAACCCGAGGTCTACGAGCTCGTGGAGAAGGAGGTCCGCAAGGTCAACGCGACCCTGGTCGGCTCCCAGCGGATCCAGAAGTTCGCCCTGCTCTACAAGGAGCTCGACGCCGACGACGACGAGCTCACGCGCACCCGGAAGGTCCGGCGCGGCTTCGTCGACCAGAAGTACGCCGAGATCATCGAGGGCATCTACGCCGGCGCAGCCGAGATTCCGATCGATGCCGTCATCAAGTATCAGGACGGCAAGACCTCCCAGCTCAAGACCACGATTCACGTCTGCGACCTCAGCTCCCCCGAGGCCCCACAGCCGGCCACCACCTGAAGCAGGACACCGGAAGCAACCAGGAGACTCCATGGAGTTCTACCTCCAACTCGTGATCTCGGGGCTTGTGCTCGGGTCGATCTACGCCCTCGTGGCGCTCGGCTTCGCGATCATCTTCAAGTCCACCAGCGTTGTGAACTTCGCCCAGGGCGAGCTCATGATGTTCGGGGCCTACTTCTGCTTCTCCATGGTCGTGCAGTACAAGGTCCCCTGGATCTGGGCCTTCCTGATCACCATCCTGTTCTCCATCGCCCTCGCGCTGGTGGTGGAGCGGCTGATCCTGCGCCCCATGATCGGGGAGCCGGTCATCTCGATCATCATGGTGACCATCGGCCTCTCCTCGGTGCTCCGCAGCATCGTGACCGCCATCTGGGGCACGCAGATCCAGGTCTACGATCCCCCCCTCTTCCCGGAGGCGACGGTCAACCTCGTCGGGGTCCCCACCAGCCAGGTCTACCTCTGGAGCTTCGGCCTGTCGGCGGTGCTCCTCGCGCTCTTCGCCGTCTTCTTCAAGTATTCCAAGGCCGGCGTGGCCATGCGGGCCACCGCGTTCTCCAACCAGGTGGCGCTCTCCATGGGCATCCCCGTGAAGAACATCTTCGCCCTCGCCTGGTGCATCGCCTCGGTGGTCTCGGCCATCGGGGGCATCCTGATCGGCAGCATCAACGGCATCAACGTCCAGCTTGGCCACTTCGGCCTGAAGGTCTTCCCGGCGGTCATCCTGGGCGGCCTGGACTCCATACCCGGAGCCGCCATCGGCGGGCTCATCGTGGGCGTCCTGGAGAACCTCTCGGATGGCGTCCTGAAGACCACCTTCGGCCTCTCGGGCATCAAGGAAGTCGCGCCCTACGTCTTCCTCGTCATCATCCTGATGATCAAGCCCTACGGCCTCTTCGGCAAGAAGGAGATCGAGCGGATATGAGGACCGAGACTCCAATGACTGATCGGATCGAGCCATGAGCGTAGCCCACTGTGGAGACTTCCGGCAGACGTACAAGGACGACATGCTGGTCCTCCGGACCCGGTTCATCCGGATCGCCGTAGGCGCCTTCGTCCTCCTCCTCTACGTCTCGCCGCTGTTCTTGTCCAACTACGTCACCAGCACCATGACGACCATCGCCATTGCGGTGATCGGCGCCCTCGGGATCAATGTCGTCACGGGCTTCACCGGCCAGATCTCCCTGGGCCAGGGCGCCTTCATGGGCGTGGGCGCCTTCGCCTGCTCCTACTTCATGCGGGTCGTCCACATGCCGTTCTGGCTCGCCATGCCCATGGCCGGCCTCACCTCGGCGGCCGTGGGCATGATCTTCGGCCTGCCCAGCGCCCGCCTGAAGGGGCTCTACCTCGCGATCGCCACCCTGGCCGCGCAGTTCATCCTCCAATACGTCTTCATGCACCTGGACGCCGTCACGGGCGGCAGCAACGGGATCCCCTCGCCGCCCCCGGAGTTCGGCGCCTTCACCTTCGACGGGGACCGCTCCAAGTACTACCTCACCATCACCGTGGCCATCGCCGCCGTCATCTTCACCACGAACCTGCTCCGGTCCCGCAGCGGCCGGGCCTTCATCGCGGTCCGCGACCACCACCTCTCCGCCGAGATCATGGGCGTGAACCTGTTCAAGTACCGGCTGCTCTCCTTCGCCGTGAGCGCCTTCTACGCCGGGATCGCCGGCAGCCTCTGGGGCATGTACACGGGCTACATCTCCGCGGAACACTTCACCATCACGGAGTCCATCAACTACCTCGCCATGATCATCATTGGCGGCCTGGGCAGCGTCCTGGGTTCCATCTTCGGCGCCATCTTCATGACGCTGCTGCCCCAGGTGCTGACCGTCGGGACCGGCGCGCTTGCGGACATCTTCCCGAAGATCGGCTTCCTGATCATGAGTTTCAAGGACGGCGTGTTCGGCATCATCGTCATCCTGTTCCTGATCTTCGAGCCGGACGGCCTCGCCCACCGCTGGCGAATGATCAAGACCTACTGGAAGCTCTATCCGTTCAGCTACTGAGCGCGCACCTCCTGCTTCATCAGCTCCACCCGCACGTTCTCTCTCTCTCGGAAAGGAGACCGCAATGAAACGTCTTACCGCGTCCATCGCTCTCGCCGCCATGACCCTTCTGGCGGCGCCCCTCATGGGGCAGGACATCGTCATCGGCAACATCGCCGACATCACCGGTGGCACCGGCGACGTCGGCAAGCCCTACGCCGAGGGCATCAAGGCCTACACCGACTACATCAACGCCAACGGCGGCATCAACGGCCGGAAGATCAAGCTCCTGCAGCAGGACTACGCCTACAAGATCCCCGAGGCACTCAGCCTCTACAAGAAGTTCAAGGACCAGGACAAGGTCGTGGCCATCCAGGGCTGGGGCAGTGGCGACACCGAGGCCCTCAAGGAGCAGGTCGCCAAGGACCAGATCCCCTACTTCTCGGCCTCCTACTCAGCGCACCTCACGGACCCCGCCAAGTCCCCCTACAACTTCTTCTGCGCCGTGGACTACTCCACCGCCCTCCGCGGCTGCCTGAAGTACATCAAGGACAACTGGAAGGAGAAGCGGAAGCCCAAGGTTGCCTTCATCTATCCTGACGTCGGCTACGGCAAGGCCCCCATCCCCGCCGGCAAGGCCTATGCCCTGGAGCTCGGCTTTGAGATCGTCGGCGAAGAGAACGTGGACCTGAAGGCCCTGGAGGCCACCACCCAGCTCCTGAACCTCAAGAAGAAGGATCCGGACTTCGCCTGGATCGGCGGCACCAAGCCCTCCACCTCCGTGATCCTCAAGGACGCCAAGAAGCTGGGCCTGCGCACCAAGTTCTTCGGCAACATCTGGAGCGCGGATGAAGAGTCCCCGAAGATGACTGCTGGCGCCGAAGAGGGCTACCTCTTCGTCGTGGGCGCCGCCCTCTATGGCGACAAGGGCGCCGGCATGGACGTCATCAAGAAGGTCAGCGGCGGCCAGCTCCGCGTCAGCAGCTGGATCCGCGGCTGGGTCTCCATGATGGTGATGTGCGAAGTGCTGAAGACCGCCGACAAGAACAAGGAACTGACCGGCCCCGGCATCCGGAAGTACGCCGAGCAGCTCACCAACCTGAACACCCAGGGCCTCACCGCCCCCATCACCTACAGCAACAGCGACCACCGTCCCTTCACCTCCGTCATCCTGGCGGAGTTCGCCGGGGGCAAGATGGTCCGCAAGGGCACCATCGACCTGCCCCGTCGCGCGGACTGGAAGGGCTTCTGATCGGCTGACCAGGAGGCGGGGGGAGTCCGCTCCCCCCGCCGTTCCTGCTCCGCGAGATCCATCTCCTCCACACGAAAGGGACGAAGAGCCAAACCCATGCTGACCGTCAACAACATCGAGGTCGTCTACAACGACGTGATCCTGGTCCTCAAGGGGCTGTCCCTCTCCTGTGAGGAAGGGAAGATCACCACCCTCCTAGGCGCCAACGGGGCCGGGAAGTCCACCACCCTCAAGGCCATCTCCGGACTCCTGAAAAGCGAGGAGGGCGAGGTGACCAAGGGGACCATCGAGTTCATGGGCGAAAAGATCAACGGAATGGACCCCGAGAAGATCGTCCGCAAGGGGATCTTCCAGGTCATGGAAGGCCGGCGCGTCTTCGAGGATCTCGACATCGTCGAGAACCTCCGCTGCGGCGCCTACACCCGGAACGACCGGGCGGGGGTCAAGCGGGACATCGACCTGGTCTTCGACTACTTCCCCATCCTGAAGGAACGCCGGAATCAGCTGTCCGGCTACCTCTCGGGGGGCGAACAACAGATGCTCGCCATCGGCCGAGCCCTCATGGCCAGGCCCAAGCTCCTGCTCCTGGACGAGCCCAGCCTCGGGCTGGCCCCGCTGCTTGTGCAGGAGATCTTCGGCATCATCGCGAAGATCAACCAGGAAGAGAAGACGACCATCCTCCTGGTCGAGCAGAATGCCTCCCTGGCGCTGCAGGTCGCGAACTACGGCTACATCATGGAGATGGGCAAGGTCGTCCTGGACGGCCCCTGCGAGAAGCTCCGCGAGAACCAGGACGTCAAGGAGTTCTATCTCGGCATCGGTGAGAGCGGCAGCAAGCGGTCCTTCAAGAACGCCAAGCACTACAAGCGGCGCAAGCGCTGGCTGTCCTAAGATTCCCGAGAGAGGCACCCCATGGACCGGACCACAGGATTCCTGAACCAGGACCTGGAGCAGCGCAGCTGGGACGAGCAGCGGGACCAGCAGGCCCAGAGGCTCCAGGGCGTCATCGCCCACGCCGCAGCCAACGCACCCGCCATCGGCGCCCTCCTCCGGGAGGCTGGCGTGACCCCCGGCGACATCCAGAGCCTCGAGGACCTGGCCCGGGTGCCGGTCACCCCCAAGGCCAAGCTCGTGGAGCTCCAGAAGGCGAACCCGCCCTTCGGCGGCCTGCTGGCGGTCCCGCTCCACCAGATCCGCCGCGTGTTCCGGTCCCCGGGCCCCATCTACGACCCCCAGGGCTTCGACGAAGGCTGGGGCTGGGAGGAGGCGCTCTTTGCCGCCGGCTTCCGGCGGGGTGATGCCTGCATCAACACGTTCGGCTACCAGATGACCCCCGCGGGCATGATGTTCGATGACGCGCTGGGCGCGCTGGGCTGCCCTCTCGTCCCCACCGGCGTGGGCGACCGGGAAGTCCAGATCGAGATCCTCCGAGCCCTCGGTGTCGCGGGCTTCGTGGGCATGGCTTCGTTCCTCCTCCAGATCGGCGAGCGGGCCAAGGAACAGGGCCTCGACCCGGCCAAGGACTTCGGCCTGAAGGTCGCCTTCACCACCGCCGAGCCGCTGCCCGACACGCTTCGCAACTCGGTGGAGAGCCTCTTCGGGGCCACGGTCCGTCAGGGCTTCGGCACCGCCGACTGCGGCTGCCTGGCCTACGAGTGCCACGCCAAGGGCGGCATGCACCTGGCCAGCCGCGCCATCGTCGAGATCGCCGACCCCGAGACCGGCCGCCCCCTGGGGCCCGGCGAGGTGGGCGAGGTCGTCGTGACCCTCTTCAACAAGGCCTATCCACTGATCCGCTTCGGCACCGGCGATCTCTCCGCGGTAGACCACGGGGACTGTGCCTGCGGCCGGCGCTCCCCGAAGCTGCGGGGCTGGCTGGGCCGCTGCGACCAGCTGGTGAAGGTGAAGGGCATCTTCCTCCACCCGGGCACGGTGCAAGGCGCCTTGCGCGCCTTCCCGGAAGTGTCCGCCTTCCGCGCCGTGGCCACCCGCGCCGAGAGCCGGGATGTTCTGACGGTCAAGGTCGAGACGGCCGCGCCGGACGAGGGCCTCCGCACCCGCCTCGGGGAGCGGCTCCGCGAGGTGCTCTCCATCGGCGCGGAAGTCGAGTGGGCAGCCCCGGGCTCCCTGCCGACGGACGGCAAGGTGATCGAGGACCTGCGGAAGTGGGACTGAAGGTGGCTGGGGTACACTCGGCCGCTGGAGTGTGCCCATGATCCGTCCCTTCCAAGGCATGGTTCCCAACATCGGCAGCCGGGTGTTCGCACCGGACAGCGCCCTGATCCTTGGCGACGTGACGGTCGGCGACGACGCCAGCATCTGGTTCAACTGCGCCATCCGCGGCGACGTGAACTGGATCCGCATCGGCGCCCGCACCAACATCCAGGACGGCTGCTGCCTGCACGTGACCAACCAGAAGTGGCCCCTGCTCATCGAGGAGGAGGTCAGCATCGCCCACAACGTGATGCTGCACGGCTGCACCATCCGCCGGGGCGCGCTGATTGGCATGAGCACCACCATCATGGACGGCGCCGAGATCGGGGAGGGCTGCCTGGTGGCCGCCGGCAGCCTGGTCCGCGAGGGCTTCCAGGCCCCGCCGCACAGCCTGGTGGCGGGCTGGCCCGCGGTGGTCAAAGGCCCCCTCAGCGAGGGCCAGCGCCAGCTGGTGGGCAGTGTCTGGACCCGCTACGTCCGCTACAAGGAAGCCTACTTCCTGGATGGCTGGAGTCCCGCCGAGGCGCCGGTCATCGAACACCCGCAGCCGGGCTTCGCCGCCGGGCATCCCTACCCTTGAACCGGTAATTTCACAGAGCAGCCAGCAGGCCACTGCGTTCCCCCCTCCCTTTCTCTTGCAGAGAGGGATAGACTCTCCGCATCATGTCCCCGCTCCTGATTCTTCGCGTCCACGCTGATCTGCGCCTTGGGCTTGGCCATGTGGCCCGGGCGCTTGCCCTCCAGGAAGCCTGGCGCGCCCTCGGGGGCCAGGCCTGCATCGCGGTCTCGGGCGATGACCGCGCCCAGCGCGTGGGCGGGGGCAGACACCCCTTCCTGGACCAGGACCTGCCCTGCGAGGCGGTCTACCTGGGCGCCGACCTCCATACTTCTCTCCCGGACGGTCTAAAGGCCCGGGCCTCGGTGGTGCTCGTGGACCAGTGGGACACCAGCCCGGCCTTCCTGCAGTCCCTGCGTCCCCTGAAGGTGGCCGTGATGGAGGACGACACGGACGCCCACGAGACGGCGGACCTCCTGTTCCAGCCCTTCCTCGAGGGAGTCCGCTGGCCAGACCACCCCGTGAAGATGGTGGATGGCCGCAAGGTGCGGCCCTGCGAGACCACCTCCGGCGCCTGCCGGGTCCTGCGGGGCTCGGGCTTCATCGTCGTGGACAAGGCGGCCTTCGAGCTGCGCCCCAAGCGGATGCCCGAGCAGCCGCTGGCCGTCCACAAGCTGCTGGTCACCTTCGGGGGCAGCGACGGCCCCAACCTCTCGCAGAAGGCCTTCGAGACCCTCTCCCGCCTTGCGGCGGAGGATCGCTGGCGGGGCGCCTGCACGGTCCTGGCCCCCAACGGCATCCTGGGCAGCCCCTTCCCGGGCTGCACCGTGGTCCGCAGCCTGCCCGGCCTGACCCGGCGCCTCCCCGAGTTCGACGCCCTCTGGTGCTCCGCCGGGGTGACCCTGGCCGAGGCCCTCTGCCTGGGCATCCCCACCGCGGTCTGGGGCCAGAACGAGCGCCAGCACGCCATCCTTTCGGATCTGGCCCTGGCCAACGGCTGCTTCGACCTGGGCATGGGGCCCGGCGCCGACCTGGGCATCGTCCGCGAGGCCCTCGCCCAGTGGCTGGGCCCCGAGGGGCAGGACAACCGGCAGGAGCAGGTGCGCGACGGCATGCTGCTGGTGGACGGTCTGGCGGCGTCCCGCATCGCGCGGGAGCTCCAGCACCTGGCCGAGGTGCCAGCCTGAAATCCCGGCTTGACCCCCCGGGCAGTCAACGATAAGCTTTCCCTTCTGTGGATTCGCCACCCCTGGGGTGTTGTCTGCACAGCGCGATCCCGATTTCCGGAGCAGGCCATGAGCACTTACTTCCCCAAAGCCAATGAACTCAAGCGCCAGTGGTTCCTGGTGGATGCCGCCGGCATGACCGTAGGCCGCCTCAGCACCGCCGTGGCCGACGTCCTGTCCGGCAAGAACAAGCCGACCTGGACCCCCTTCCTCGACACCGGTGACCACGTAATCGTGATCAACGCCGAGAAGGCCGTCCTGACGGGCAAGAAGGGCGTGCAGAAGATGTATCGCCGCACCACCACCCAGCCCGGCTCCATGAAGGAAGTCCGCGCCGAGGTGCTGAAGCTCACCTTCCCCGAGCGCATCATCGAGAGCGCCGTCAAGGGCATGCTGCCCAAGGGTCCCCTGGGCCGCGCGATGTATCGCAAGCTCAAGGTCTATGCCGGCCCCAATCACGACCAGGCCGCCCAGCAGCCCCAGATCCTGACCATCCAGAAGTAAGAGGCGAGGAACCCATGGCCATTACCCAGAACTACGGAACCGGTCGCCGCAAGAGTGCTGCCGCCCGCGCCTTTCTTCGTCCCGGCACCGGCAAGATCACGGTCAACGGCCGCAGCCTCGAGAACTACTTCCCGAACGCCGTGCTCCGCATGATGGTCCACCAGCCCCTGGTGCTGGCCGATCTCGACGGCAAGTTCGACATGCTCATCAGCGTCACCGGCGGCGGCCCTGCCGGCCAGGCTTCGGCCATCCGCATGGGCATCTCCCGCGCCCTGCTCAGCTACAACGACCAGCTCAAGTCCATGCTGCGCGGCGCCGGTCTCCTGACCCGCGACCCCCGCATGAAGGAGCGCAAGAAGCCCGGTCGCAAGGGCGCCCGTCGCCGCTTCCAGTTCAGCAAGCGCTAGTCTGTTTCTCTGGAAGGGGGATCCTCGGATCCCCCTTCTGTTTTCCCGGTCCGCCCCGGAATCACCTGGCGCGGACGATTCGGGCGGAGGGGATCAACCCGACGCCTTTCATCCCACCCGCGGCGCCTTCGCCGCTTGACCAGGGAGGCCAGCATGGCTGCCATCCAGATGAAGGAACTTCTCGAGGCCGGTGCCCACTTCGGACACCAGACCAAGCGTTGGAATCCCAAGATGAAGCAGTACATCTTCGGGGCGCGCAACAGCATCTACATCATCGACCTCCAGAAGACCCTGCGCCTCTGGAACACCGCCGCGAACTACCTGACCAAGTGCGCCTCTGAGGGGAAGAACTTCCTCTTCGTGGCCACCAAGCCCCAGGCCCAGGACCTCATCGCCGAGCAGGCTGGCCGCTGCGGCGCCTTCTACGTCAACAACCGCTGGCTGGGCGGCATGCTCACCAACTTCTCCACCATCAAGAAGAGCCTGGAGAAGTTCCGCGAAGTGGAAGCCACCCTGGCGGATCCCGCGCGCACGGCCCTGCTCTCCAAGAAAGAGCTGCTGACCCTGAACCGCACCCGCCTGAAGCTGGAGGCCTCCTTCCTCGGCATCCGCGACATGCGCTCGCTGCCTGACGTCATCTTCGTCATCGATCCGCACCGCGAGGACATCGCCGTCACCGAGGCCAAGAAGCTGGGCATCAAGGTCGTCGGCATCGTCGACACCAACTGCGACCCCGACATGGTGGACTACATCATCCCCGCCAATGACGACGCAATCCGCTCCATCCTGCTCTTCTCCGAGCGCGTGGCCGACTCCATCCTCGAAGGACGCCAGTCCTTCCGGGACAAGGGCGACAGCGACGACATGAAGAAGATGATGGCCGAGAAAATGGAAGTTGAAGGTTAGGAGACCAAGATGGCATTCACCGCTCTAGACGTGAAGGCACTGCGCGAGAAGACCGGCCTCGGCATGATGGACTGCAAGAAGGCCCTGGAAGAGAACAACGGCGACATGGAGCAGGCCAACGAGTGGCTGCGCAAGAAGGGCCTGGCGGCCTCCGCCAAGAAGGCCGACCGCATCGCCGCCGAGGGCATCGTCGAAGCCTACATCCACCCCGGTGGCCGGGTGGGCGTGCTGGTCGAGGTCAACTCCGAGACCGACTTCGTGGCCCGCAACCCCGCCTTCCAGCGGATGGTCCGCGAGATCGCGATGCACATCGCCGCCGCCGATCCCGCCCCCCGCTTCGTCACCAAGGAAGAGGTCACTGCGGAGTTCCTCGAGACCGAGAAGCGCATCGCCACTGAGCAGGCCCTTGCCACCGGCAAGCCCGCCAACATCATCGAGCGCATCGTCGAGGGCAAGATGAACAGCATCTTCAAGGAGGTCTGCCTCCTCGAACAGCCGTTCATCATGAACCCCGACCTCACGGTCCAGCAGTACCTGTCCTCGAAGACCGCGGAGATCGGCGAGAAGCTCAGCATCCGCCGCTTCACGAAGTACATCATGGGCGAGGGCCTGGAGAAGCGCAGCGAGAACTTCGCCGCGGAAGTCGCCGCCGCCAAGTAGCGTTATACCTGCTACAAAAAGGGCGGCCGTTTCGGCCGCCCTTTTTGTAGTCTGGAACGGCATCGTATGGATTAAAAGCAGGGAGACACCATGAAGTTCAGGCGCATCCTCCTCAAGCTCTCAGGCGAAGCCCTCATGGGCGACCAGAAGTACGGCATCGATCCCGCCGTGGTCTCCATGATCGCCGACCAGGTGAAGACCATCCGGGAGATGGGCATCGAGGTGAGCCTCGTCATCGGCGGCGGCAACATCTTCCGCGGCGTGGCGGGCGCCACCAAAGGCATGGACCGCACCACTGCCGATCACATGGGCATGCTGGCCACCATGATCAACGCCCTGGCCCTCCAGGACGCGCTGGAGCACAAGGGCGTCCACACCCGCACCCTGTCGGGGCTGGAGATGCCCAAGGTGTCCGAGACCTACATCCGCCGCCGCGCCACCCGCCACCTCGAGAAAGGCCGCGTCGTGATCTTCGGCGCGGGCACGGGCAACCCCTACTTCAGCACGGACACTGCCGCCGCCCTGCGCGCCAACGAGGTCTGCGCCGAGGTGGTCATGAAGGCCACCAACGTGGATGGCATCTATTCCGCCGATCCCAAGCTGGACCCCACCGCCACCCGCTATGACCGCATCAGCTTCCAGGAGGTCCTGGAGAAGGGCCTGCGGGTCATGGACGCCGCCGCCATCGCCCTCTGCATGGAGAACAAGCTGCCCATCATCGTCTTCGACATGAAGAAGCCGGGCAACCTCGTCGCCGCGGTCCAGGGCGAGCACGTCGGCACCCGGGTCGGCTGAGCCCCCTGGATTCCGGCACACTGGACCCATGGACCTGCTGAAGGGCCTTCCCGAGGCCACGGTCATCCGGGACCCGAGCGACCTGGAGGCCTATCTCCGGGACGAGTCCCACGTCCGCGGCGTGCTGCCCCTGGCCGCGGTGAAGCCCCACGGCCCCGCGGCCCTGCGCGAGCTGGTGCGGCGGGCCAAGGCCGAGGGCTTCGGCCTGGTGCCCCGGGGCGCGGGCACGGGCAAGGCCGGCGGCTGCGTGCCCACGCCCCGCAGCGTGGTCGTGGACTTCTCCGCCTGGCCCGGCGAGCTCCGCGTGTCCCCCCAGGACCTCAGCCTCCATGCGCCCGCCAGCGCCCTGCTGCGGGACGTGAAGGTCGCCGCCGCGGCCCACGGTCTGTTCTACCCGCCGGACCCCAACTCCTGGGAGAGCTGCGCCCTGGGCGGCACCCTGGCCACCAATGCCGGCGGCCCCAACGCCTGCAAGTACGGCATGACCCGGCACTGGGTACTGGCGGTGGACGCCCTCCTGGAGGACGGCGAGCTCCACACCTTCGGCATCCCCAGCGTCAAGGCCAACGCCGGGCCGAACCTGGCCCAGCTGCTGGTGGGCAGCGAGGGCATCTTCGGCTTCATCGTGGGCGCCACCCTCAGGCTCACGCCGGCGCCCCGGGAGTTCACCACCCTGCTGCTGCCCGCGCGCCGCTGGAGCGACCTGCTGGACCTGCCGGGGCGCCTCTTCGCGGCGGGGTTCCTGCCCAGCGCCTTCGAGTTCTTCGACCCCGCCGTGCTGGCCGAGCTGCGCGCCCACGGCCCCGAGGAGGCCCGCCGCCTGCCGGGCGAGGCCCTGGCGATCCTCGAGTTCGACGAGCGGGGCTGCACCTCGGACGCCTTCCTCGAGGCCCTCCTGGACCTGCTGGGCCCCCTGGCGGACGGGCTGGAGGTGGCCGCAGACGAGCGGCAGCGCCAGGCCATCTGGGGCGTGCGTCGGCTGACCAGCGCCTTCCTCAAGGAGCGCCACCCCCGCAAGGTGAGCGAGGACATCGTGGTGCCCCGCAGCCGCCTGGCTGAGTTCTTTGAGGGGCTCGAGCGCCTGGGCCTGCCCGCCGTGACCTACGGCCACCTGGGCGACGGCAACCTCCACGTGAACCTGCTGGCCGCGGGCGAGACCGATCCCGCCCTGGTCGAGGGGCAGGTGCTGGCGCTCTTCCGCCTCGCGGTGAGCCTGGGCGGCACCCTCAGCGGCGAGCACGGCATCGGCCTCGCCAAGCGCGAGGCCTTCCTGGCCCTGGCTGATC
Organism: uncultured Holophagaceae bacterium; assembly: GCA_903857495.1. Taxonomy (GTDB): domain Bacteria; phylum Acidobacteriota; class Holophagae; order Holophagales; family Holophagaceae; genus Geothrix. The sequence continues at coordinate 93,639 of CAIOFF010000005.1, forward strand.
CCGGCCAGCTCCGCACCCTGCGCGCCCTGAAGCAGGCCCTGGACCCCTGCAACATCTTCAACCCGGGCAAGGTGATCTGACTACGGCGTGTCCAGCGCCAGGCAGGCCTTCCAGCGGCTGAAGCGCTCGGGGTCCACCAGCAGGTTCGGATGCAGGCCCCAGCGCCCGTCGGCGAAGATGCCCGCGGTGGCGCCGCCGCCGTGCCGGGCGTCCGCTAGGTGCAGGGCCTGGGACAGGGGGAAGCCCTCCGCCTCGGCAGGGGGTGCATGGTGTTCCCGGATGGGCCGGCAGAAGGCCGCAGGCAGCCCCCAGAGGCTCAGCAGGTGGGCGCCGACCTGGGTGTGATCCACCCCGTAGACCTCGTGCTCGAGCACCGCCAGCGGAATCCGGGTGGAGAGGGCCCGCTCCAGCACAGACCGGTAGCGGCCCCCGGGATCCGTGGCCAGCACCACCAGACCAATGTCGTGCAGCAGCCCCACGGAGAAGGCCAGATCGGCCAGCTGCGTCTGGCCCTCGAGGACCGCCAGCTTACGGGTCCCCGTGGCCACCTGAAAGGAATGGAACCACAATTTTTCGAGGTCGAGTCCCTGGGGCCGCGACGAGTCGAAGCCGCCGAGCAGCCCCCGGAACAGCACCAGGGACTTCAGCGAGTCCATCCCCAGCAGTGCCAGCGCCTGGCCGATCTCCGCCACGGGCCGCCCCGCGGAGCAGTGGACCGAGTTGGCCAGCTTCAGCACCTGGCTTGCGACACCCAGGTCCTTCCGGATGAGGCGGGCCACCTCGCCCATGCCCGCATCCTCCCGCTCCAGCAGCTTGGTGAGCTCGGCGTAGAGGCTGGGCAGGCTGGGGATGTGCCCGAGCCCGCCCACAAAGGCCCGGACCGCGCGGACGTTGGTGTCGTCGTCCTCGATGTCGAGGCTCTCGATGGCGCCGATCAGGAACTGCGTCTCGAAGGGCTTGATGAAGAGCCGGTGCAGGTCCCCTTCCTCCTTCTCCAGCCACTCCGCCATGGGGTGATCCGTCAGGCCGATCCGCACCGCCCCGGGCTGGACCTCCCGCACGCAATGCAGCAGCTCGATACCCTCCATGTCCGGCAGCTGCAGGTCTGACACGACGATGTCCATCCGATCTCGCCGCAGCGCCTCCAGGGCCTGTCCGCCACTCGCGGTCGGGACCACCTCCCAGGTGCGATGACTCTGCCAGAACACCCGCCGGGTGCTCTGCAGCAGGCTCTCGTCACCAATCACCAGCAGGATGCGCATCGCGGAAGCCCCTCCCCTCCCAGACTCAACTCATCGGCCTCGCGGCTCCTTTGGGCTAGTTCCGCCTCGCCAGCGCCGTTTCCAGGCAGAATCAAGCCTCAGGTTCAGGAGCCCCCATGACCTCCACCCGCCCCCTCATCCTCGGTCACCGCGGCCTCTCCTCGAAGCACCTGGAGAACTCCATGGAGGCCTTCCGAGCCGCCCTGGCCGCTGGCATGGACGGCTTCGAGCTGGACGTGCAGCCAACCCGAGACGGCGTCTGCGCCGTGCTCCACGACGAAGACCTTCACCGCACGGCCAACGGCGCGGGGATCCTGCGGCAGATGAAGGCGGCCGAGCTGCCCCCGCTCAAGAACGGCGAGCCCCTGCCGCGGCTGGGGGACGTCCTGGACCTGCCCGCCCGGCTCATCAACGTGGAGCTGAAGGGCGAGCCCGGCTGGCAGCAGGCCCTGGCCACCGTGGAGGCCGCCGAGGCCCTGGACCGGGTGCTGTTCAGCAGCTTCGAACCCAGCGAGGTGCTGCAGCTCTGGGCCGCCTGCGAGACCGCCCGCTGCGGCTTCCTCTGGACCACCGACGAGGCCCTGGAGCTGAGCGCCGAGGAGCTGGCCGACCTGCCCGAGGCCCTCTGGCTGCACCCGCCCCTCAAGGCGGTCCTGGCCCAGCCGGAGCTGTGGGCGCCCTACGCTGACCGCCTCGCTGTCTGGGCCATGAAGACCCCCGCTGAAGCCGCAGGCCTGCCCTTCGTGCCTGCGGTGCTCATCGTCGACGGGCTCTGAGCCGGCTGCGGTGATGACCCGCCTCCCCCGCGCCTTCGTCACCTGGCTGCTCCTCGGCCTGGGCACGGCCGGGGTGCTCTGGCTGCAGTCGCCGCCCGCGCCCGTGCCGGCGACGGCCCCCGCGGACAGCTTTTCTGCCGAGCGCGCCATGGCCCAGGTTCGCGAGCTCGCCCGAGCGCCGCACCCGCCCGGTACGCCCGAGCACGACCGGGTGCGGGACCACCTGGTGGCGGCCTTCCGCCAGCTGGGCTTCACCACCCGCGTGCAATCCTGCGTGGCTCACCAGGAGCACGGCCGGGGCCGACTAGTCCTCGGCAGCATGGAGAACATTATTGCCGAGCGGCCCGGGAGCGCACCGACCGGAACCCTGCTGCTGACGGCCCACTACGACTCCCATGGCACGGGACCGGGCGCCGCGGACGATGCCGCTGGTGTGGCCGCCCTGCTGGAAGCGGCTCGGGCGCTGGCACCCAGCCGGAACGCGCTTCGCATCCTCATCACCGACGGCGAGGAGGTGGGCCTCCTCGGCGCCCAGGGCTACGTGGACGCCCCACACGACAAGGCCCCGACCATGGTGCTGAACTTCGAGGCCCGGGGCGGCGGCGGACCCGTCTTCATGTTCGAGACCAGCGACGGCAACCTGCCCCTGGTCCGCGCCTTCGCGGCGGCCGCGCCCTCACCCCACGCCTCCTCGCTGATGTACGCGCTCTACAAGCTGCTCCCCAATGACACCGACTTGAGCGTCTTCAAGAAGGCGGGCATGGCGGGGCTCAACTTCGCCTTCGTCGACCGCTGGCCGCACTACCACACGGCCCTCGATACACCAGAAAACCTCGATCCGCGCAGCCTGCAGCAAAGCGGCGCCACCGCCCTCGCCCTCAGCCGCCACTTCCTGGCCGCAGACCTGGCCGCCCTCACTCGACCGGGCCAGGGCGAGGCCATCTACTTCGATGTCCTGGGCCGGCTCCTGCTGGTCTATCCCGCGACCCTGGCCTGGCCCCTGACGCTGCTGGTCCTGGCGGGCTTCGCCGTGCTGCTGAAGCAGCTCTGGCGCGAGCCGGGCGCGGGGCAGAGCCTCCTCGCGGGCCTGGGTCTGTCATTGGGCGCCCTGGCCGCAGGCGCGCTGGTCGGCTGGCTCCTCGGATTGCTGGTGAACCCCTTCCGCCAGGGCGTCCCCAACCACGATCCCTACGGGCTGCCCTGGTTCGAGGCGGCGCTGTTGTTCATGACGCTGGCGGCGGCTCTGCTGCTCTGGGGCTGGGCGCTCAGGCGCTTCCCGGGCCGGGGCCTGGCCCTGGGCGCGCTGGCCTGGTGGCTGCTTGCCCTCGTGGCAGCCACGGCCTATCTCCCAGGCGCCACCTACCTGCTGCTCTGGCCCCTGTTCTTCGCCCTGGCGGGTCTCTGGTGGGAGCGGCCCTGGCTGGGGGCCCTCCCGCTGCTGCTGCTCTTCCCGCCCGTCTGGCACAACCTGGCGCTGCTGCTGGGCTTCAGCCTGCCGCCCTTCCTGGGCCTCCTGGCGGCCTTCGGGCTGCTCCCGTTGCTGCCTCTGCTGCGCCAAGCGGCACCCACCCGGGGGTGGCTGCCGCCGGTCCTGCTGGCTGGCGCCGGGCTGGTTTGTTGCGCGGTCGGCACCCGGCAGATCGGCCCGCGACTGAGCACCCTGGCCTACGTCGAGGATGCGGACACGGGCACCGCCCAGTGGGTGAGCTTCCAGAAACCCGATGCCTGGAGCCAGACGCTGCTGGGCGAGACCCCGGCCCCCGCCCGGCTCGCGGGCCGCACCGCCTTCGCCGCCCCGGCGCCCGCGCTGCACCTGCCCGCGCCGGTGCTGACCCGGAGCGGGGCGGAGCTGATCATCACCCTCCCGGCGCGCGCCCTGGCCCTGGTGGTGACCGCGGACAAGCCCCTGGCCGGGCTCCGCGTCGACGGCCGGTCCCTGCCCGCTGCCACGCGGTTCCACTGGTTCGCCCCGCCCGCGGCCTGCACGCTGGCCCTGGAGGCCCCGCCGGGCACCCGGCTCACCGTGGAGCTGATCCTGCTGGGCCTGCCGGCCGGAACCGCGCCCCGCCCCGCCAACCTGATGCCAGCCCCCGTGGACCCCTACACCGACGTGCGGATCGTGCGGCGGACCCTGACCTGGTAGGCAAGCCGCAGTGAACCACCGCGGCCTGTTTCGGCTTTGCATTTACAAAAGGATGACCACCAGATTTCTGCTAATCGAAAACGGCCATCAGCCCTCGGGCTCCCAGGCCAGCAGCCGGGCCTTGAGGTCGGCCATGTCGGCGGCCAGGGGCTCGGAGACCAGGGGGCGGTCCTGGACCGCGAGGAGTGCCTCAGGCAGCGGCACCTGGATGCCCAGGTCGCGCTCCAGCACCTCGCCGAACTTGGCCGGGTGGGCGGTGGCCAGGAAGAGGCCCTGCTCGCCGTCCCGCAGGCAGGCCTGGAGGACCCCACAGGCCACGGCGCCGTGGGGATCCGCGAGGTAGCCCTGGGTGTAGAGCTCGGCCAGCGTCACGCAGGTCTCCGCGTCCGTGCGGCTGCCCCAGCGCAGGGCCCCGGCCATGGCGTCGTGGTCGCCGCCGAAGAGGGCGTGGATGCGCTCCCAGTTGCTGGGGGCGCCCACGTCCATGGCGTTGGACACCGTGGCCACCGAGGGCCGCGGCGTGTAGGTGCCGGTCTCGAGGTACTCGGGCACCACCCGGTTGGCGTTGGTGGCCACCACGAACTGCGCGATGGGCGCGCCGCAGGCTTGGGCCAGCAGGCCCGCGTAGAGGTCGCCGAAGTTGCCGCTGGGCACCGAGACCACCAGGGGCGCGGGGTTCTTGATCTGGGCCGCGGCCTCGAAGTAGTAGAGCGTCTGGGCCAGGAGCCGCGCGATGTTGATGCTGTTGGCCGAGGTGAGGCCCAGCTGCGCAACCAGGGCCTTGTCCTCGAAGGCGGCCTTCACCAGGCGCTGGCAGTCGTCGAAGGCGCCTTCGACGGCCAGGGCCAGCACGTTGCCACCGCAGGTGGCGAACTGGCGCTCCTGCAGGGGCGAGACCCGGCCCTTGGGATAGAGCACCACCACCTGCACCCCGGGCAGGCCCCAGAAGGCCTGGGCCACGGCGGCGCCGGTGTCACCCGAGGTGGCGGTGAGCACCGTGCAGCGGGCGCCGGTGCTGGCGTAGGCCATGACCTGGGCCAGGAAGCGCGCGCCGAAGTCCTTGAAGGCCAGGGTCGGTCCGTGCCACAGCTCCAGGGCCGCGAGCCGGTCCGTCACGGGCACCACCGGCGCGGGAAACGTGAAGGTCCGCCGCACCAGGGCGTCCAGCTCGGCGCGGGGGATCTCGCTGCCGATGAAGCGGTGCAGGATCTCCGCGGAGCGGGCCTGGAAGTCCGTGGCCAGCAGTTCCGCCATGTCGGTGAAGCGGGGGATCTCCGTGGGGATGTAGAGCCCGCCATCCGGCGCCAGGCCCGCCTGGACCGCGCCCAGGAAGCTGTTCTCGAGGGAGGGATTGCGCGTGCTGACGAGCTGCATGGTGATTCCTCAATCAGAAATTTCGTGTGCGACAAAAGCAAAAAAAACTTTTCACCACCAAGACACCAAGAAAAACAAAGAAGGTCCTTACTGCAGTTCTTGGTGCCTTGGTGGTGATCCTTTTCATTCCTTTGCCAGCGGGCTTGCGTCAGCGGCCAGGATGCGGGCGCCGTTGGGATCGAGGGCGCAGAGCCAGCCCTGGCTGGCGAGGCCGGCGGCGCTGAAGGCGTCGCGGAGGCCGCGCAGGATCTGGCTGGCCTGGGCCTCATGCTCCGCCACGGCGAACACCGACGGGCCGGATCCGGACAGGCTGCAGCCCAGGGCCCCGGCGGCCATGGCGGCGGCCTGGGCCGCGCGGAAGCCAGGCACCAGGGGGGCGCGGTGGACCTCCACCAGGGGGTCGCGCAGGCAGCGCGCCAGCAGGGAGCGGTCGCCGGTGTGGAGGGCGTGCACCAGCCCCGCGAGGTTGCCCGCAAAGTCGAGGGTGGCGCGCCACTCGGGCCGCTCGGGCAGCGCCTTGCGGCTGTCGGCGGTGGAGAGCTGTACGTCCGGGTGGGCGACCACCAGGAGCAGGTCCGCGGGCCAGGGGAGGCGGCGCGTGGCGGGCTTGCCGCCGCGACCCGGCACCACCACCTGCAGGCCGCCCAGCAGGGACGGCACCACGTTGTCGAGGTGGACGCCGCCGCTGGTGAGGCCCTCGGTGCGACCCGTCAGGTCCACCAGCTCAGCGAGCTCCAGCGGGTCTCCGTAGAGGGCCTGGAGGGCGGCGATGGCGGCCACGATGGAGCTGGCGCTGGAGCCCAGGCCGCTGGCCACGGGCAGGCGCTTCTCCAGGGTGATGGCAAGGGGGCCTACCTCGCCGCCGCGGGCCACCAGGGCCTCGCGGAAGAGGTCCCGGGCACGCTGGGCGAGGTTGGGCCGGGTGTCCCCGGAGAGGGCCGCGGCGTAGGCGCCCACCAGGCGGAAGCTGTCCTGGGCGGCGGGGGCGACGTGGACCAGGTCCCCGAGGAGGCTGCCGTCCAGGGGCGCCAGGGCCGCGCCCAGCAGGTCGAAGCCCGCGGCGACGTTGCCGATACTCGCGGGGGCGTAGGCCACCACACCCGCGAGCGGAAGGTCGGCGTAGGCCAGCATCAGTGCCTCCTCGCGGGGCGGGCGCCGGGAGGCACCAGCCGCAGCACATCCGCCAGCACCCCGGCGGCGGTGACTTCGGCCCCCGCGCCATAGCCGCGAATGACCATGGGATGGGGCTGGTAGCGCTCCGTCAACAGGGCCAGGGCGTTCTCGCCGCCCTTGATGGCGGTGAAGGGGTGGTCGGCGGCCACGGCCAGCAGGCCCACGCGACAGCCACTGTCCGAGAGGCTGCCCACGTAGCGCAGGGTCTTGCCCTCGGCCTTGAGGGCCGCGAGGCGCAGCCGGAAGGCCTCGTCTAGGCTGGGCAGGCGGTCCATGAACGAGGGGATGTCGCCGGTGGCGTCGAAGTCCGCGGGCAGCAGTCCCTCCACCACCACGTCCGCCAGCTCCAGCTCCATGCCGCACTCCCGGGCCAGGATGATGAGCTTACGGGCCACGTCCATGCCGCTGAGGTCGTCCCGGGGATCGGGCTCCGTGAAGCCGCTCTCCTTGGCGGAGCGCACAGCCTCGGACAGGGGCACGCCGTCACCCAGCAGGCCCAGGATGTAGGACATGGAGCCGGACAGGATGCCCTCGCCGCGCACCACACGGTCGCCGGTGAGGACCAGGTTCTTCACGGTGTCGATGATGGGCAGGCCCGCGCCGACGTTGGCTTCGTAGAGGAAGCGCAGCCCCCGCCGGGTGGATCTCTTGCGCAGCTCGCGGTAGGACTCCTGGGTGCCGCTGTTGGCCTTCTTGTTGGCGGTGACCACGTGGAACCCGGCGTCGAACAGCTCGACGTAGCGGGCGGCGAGGTCACCGCTGGTGGTGCAGTCCACCAACACCGGCAGGGCCGGAGGGCCGTTCCGCACGGTGTCCAGCAATTGGTCCAGGTTCATGGGACCGGCCTTCGGCAGGTCCTCCCGCCAGCGGCCGAGGTCCAGGCCCTTGGGGTCAGTGAGCATGAAGCGGCTGGTGGCGATGGTCACCACGCGGAGATCCAGACCCTGGGCCGCCAGCTGGTCGTGCTGCCGCTGGATCTGACCCAGCAGGCTGCCGCCCACGTTGCCCGCGCCGAGCAGGTGGAGGTCCACCACCACCTTGGCCTGGAAGAAGCGGCGGTGGATGTGGACCATGGCGCGGGCGCCGTCGCGCTCGTCCACCACGGCGGAGATGATGCGCTCGCTGGCGCCCTGGGCGATGGCCACCACGTTGCAGCCCACTTCTGCCAGGGCGTCGAAGAAGGTGCCGGCCACCCCGGCCCGGGTGCGCATGCCGTCCCCGACGATGCTGAGCACCGCCAGGCCCCGACGCAGGTCCACGGGGTCCAGGAAGCCCGCAGACAGCTCACTGGGGAAGGCCTCCTGGATGGCCGCCACGGCGCCCGGACCCTCGGCCCGGCGGACGGCGAAGCAGATGGAGAGCTCGGAGGAGCTCTGGGTGATGAGCACCGCGGAGATGCCCTTGCGGGCCAGGGCGCTGAAGACGCGGCCCGCGATGCCAGGCGTGCCGGGCATGCCGGGCCCCGTGAGGTTCACCACAGAGAGGTCGCCCAGGAAGGACAGCCCACGCACACCGCTGGGCGGGGGCGGCACGTCCTCGCGGATGATGGTGCCCGGGTGGGCAGGGTCGAAGCTGCTGCACACCCGCACCGGAATGCCCCGCTCCCGCACCGGCGGGATGGTCTTGGGATGCAGGACCTTGGCCCCGAAGAAGGAGAGCTCCATGGCCTCCTCGAAGCTGGCCTCCGGCAGCGGGAAGGCCTCGGGCACCAGGCCGGGATCGGCGCTGTAGAGGCCGGCCACGTCGGTCCAGATCTCCAGCAGGTCCGCACCGAAGGCGGCGGCGGCCAGGGCCGCGCTGTGGTCCGAGCCGCCCCGGCCCAGGGAGAGGATTCGGCCGTGGCTGTCGCCGCCGAAGAAGCCGGGCAGCACCCAGAGACCCTCCGAGCCGGCCTTCAGGGGAGCGAAGGCCTCGTCGATGGCCGCCATCACCGGCCGGGCCTGGAGGGGGTCGCCCTCCACCCGGATGTAGGTCACGGGATCCAGGTAGCTCGGGGCCAGGCCTCGGGCCCGCAGCAGGCCCATGAGGATGGCGCAGGAGGCGCGCTCGCCGAGGCTCGACACCTGGGCCAGCACCGAGGGCGGCCCCTCTTCCAGCAGCGCCATGCCGTGCAGCAGGCGGCGGCCCAGGGTCTCCAGGGCGGCCAGCTCCTCGCGGACCCCGACCGCTTCGGGACCAAGGTCAGCGGCCATGGCCTCCACCACCTCGGCGTGCCGCTCCCGGTAGGTCTCCAGCAGGCGGTCCGCCTCCTCGCGGTTGGGCACCCGGCCGCCGTGCAGCAGCAGGTTGGTGATGCCCGACATGGCCGAGGCCACGACACAGACACGGTGGGTGGTCCGGGCGGCGGCGGCGAGCTCGACGGCGGCCCGCAGACGGACGGCACCACCGAGGCTGGTGCCGCCGAATTTCATGACACGGATGGCGCTGGGCTGCATGGGGGGCTCCGGGAAGTCGATACGAAAAAGCCCCGCGGGGTAACCGCGGGGCCGAGTCTGAAAGGTGGAATCAGGTCAGGCGCCCCGCGGGATGGCGAGCGTAATATTAGTCGTGGTGGTCAGCGTGGACAGTCCCCGGCCGCCAGCGGTGAGCCGCGGCGTGCAAGAGGAGCCTTCCACCGACATGTGCATGTCCATTATTTTCAAGCATGCGTTGAAAAAGTCAACCCGATTCCCGCGCTGAGCACCCCCGCCCGGAGTTCCCCATGACCGCCTCCCGCCGCCAGTTCCTTCAGTGGTCCGCCACCGCCGCTCTGGCGGGCGCGGGTCTGGGCCTGGCCGCCACCCCCACCAAGGCCACCGGCAAGGCCGGGAAGCTGAAGCTCCTGATCCTAGGCGGCACGGGCTTCCTGGGCCCCGCCACCATCGAGGCCGCCCAGGCCCGCGGTCACCAGGTGACCATGTTCAACCGCGGGAAGACCCGGCCAGAGCTCTTCCCCGGCGTGGAGAAGCTGCATGGCGACCGCGACCCGAAGAAGGGCGATGGCCTCAAGGCCCTGGAGCAGGGCACCTGGGATGCTGTCATCGACAACAGCGCCTACTATCCGCGCATGGTCGCCGCCTCGGCGGGCCTGCTGGCGCCGCGTATCCGCCAGTACTTGCTCATCTCCAGCATCAGCGCCTACAAGGAGCCCAACCCCGAGGCTGGCACCGAGGACGCGGCCCTGGCCACCATGCCCGATCCCACCCTGGAGGACATGGGCAAAAACTACGAATACTACGGCGCCCTCAAGGCCCTCTGCGAGCAGGCGGCCCAGAAGGCCCTGCCTGGCCGCACCACGGTGATCCGGCCCGGCTACATCGTCGGCCCCGATGACCCCTCCGGCCGCTTCACTTACTGGCCCGCGCGCTTCGACCGGGGTGGCGAGGTCGCCGTGCCTGGCGCCCCCAGCGATCCCCTGCAGTTCATCGACGTGCGCGACCTCGCCACCTGGCTGGTCCTGCTGGTGGAGCAGCGCACCCTGGGCGTCTTCAACGCCTGCGGCCCCGCCAAGCGCCTGGCCTGGGGCACCGTGGTGGAGGCCTGCCAGAAGGCGGGCAACCCCAGCAGCAAGCCCCTGTGGCTTCCCGCGGACTTCATCGTCGCCCAGAAGGACCTGGAGTTCCCCATCTGGGCCCCCTATGCGGGCGAGACCAAGGGCTTCCACACCTGGCGCAACGACCGCGCCGTGAAGGCCGGCCTGCGCTTCCGCCCCGCCGACCAGACCGTGAAGGACACCCTCGCCTGGTACCGGACCCAGGAGAAGCTCGAGAAGGGCCGCAACAAGCTCGCGGGCCCCACCGCCGAGCAGGAGGCCAAGCTCCTCGCCGCCTGGCGGGAAGCGGCCGCTGGCCGGAAGGGCTAGCGCCCCCCTGGCCCTGGGTCCACCCTTAGGGACATGAACCCAGCCATAAGCCGCACAGCCCTGGTGCTCTCCGGAGGCGGTGCCCGGGGCGCCTACCAGGTGGGCGTCCTGAAGGCGCTCGCGGAGCTGTTGCCCGAGGAGAAGACGCTCCCCTTCCCGATCCTCTGCGGCTCTTCCGCCGGGGCCATCAACGCCGCGGTCCTGGCCTGCCACGCCTCCCGATTCAAGGTCGGAGTCCGGCGCCTGGAGCAGGTCTGGGCGAACTTCACCAGCGACCAGATCTACCGCGCCGATGCCTGGGGCATGACCCAGAACAGCCTGCGCTGGTTCGCCTCGCTGTTCCGCCCGCGCCGCCTCCCGCCCTCCCGCAGGTCCCTGCTGGACAACGCGCCCCTGCGGCGGCTGCTCAAGCGGATCATCCGCTTCGACCAGATCGAGTCGGCCCTGCGGCAGGGGCACCTCTTCGCCCTGTCCGTGACCTGCGCAGGCTACGGCTCGGGCGAGTCCGTGAGCTTCTTCGAGGGCCACCCGGAGCTCGCGTCCTGGCAGCGGTTCCGGCGCGCCGGGGCCCGCACCCGCATCGGCATCGATCACCTGCTGGCCTCCAGTGCCATCCCCCTCCTCTTCCCAGCTGTGAAGATCCACCGGGAGTACTTCGGGGACGGCTCCGTGCGCTTCCTCGCCCCCGTCAGCCCGGCCCTGCACCTGGGGGCGGACCGCGTGATGATCATCGGAGTCGCCGGCACCGAGCGGGAGGAGCGCAAGGCCCTGGACGGCCACCGCTACCCCACCCTCGCGGAGATCGCCGGGCAGGTGCTGGACAGTGTCTTTGTCGATAGCCTCAGCAGCGACCTGGAGCAGCTCCAGCGCGTGAACCAGACCCTCGACAGGATTCCGGAACACCTGCGGGGAGGCCTGGACCTGGGCCTGAAACCCATCGAGACCCTGGTGATCTCCCCGAGCCGGAATCTGGCCTCCCTCTCAGGCAAGCACACCCGGTCCCTGCCGCCGGTGGTGCGCTTCTTCTTCCGGCGGGCGGGCATCACCCACCGCACCGGGTCCGCGGTGCTGAGCTACCTGCTCTTCGAAGCCAGCTACACTCGGGAGCTCATCGCCCTCGGCCACGCCGACGCCATGCGGCAGAAGGACGAGATCCTGCGGTTCTTCCGCGCTGAAGCCCCGGGCAACAGCTAGTTCTGGATGTAGTGCACCAGCTGCTCGATGGTGAACTTCTGGTCGGAGATGGTCTCCTTGACCAGGTCGCCGATGGAGAGGATGCCGAGCACTTCGTCCTTGTCGTTGATCACCGGCAGGTGGCGCACGTGCCGCTCGGTCATGAGGGCCATGCACTCCTGGACGGTCTGGGAGAGGGTCACGCAGCTGAGCTTCTCGCTCATGATCTCGCGCACCAGCGTATCCCTGGAGGCCTTGCCCTTGAGGATGATCTTGCGGGCGTAGTCGCGCTCGGAGAAGAGCCCCACGAGCCGTCCCTGGTCCAGCACCAGCAGGGCGCCGATGTCGAACTGGGCCAGCAGGGTCAGGGCCGCGAAGACGGTGTCATCAGGAGTCACGGTCACTGTGGCCGGTTTCTCTTCGATCAGCTGCTTCAGGGGTCGCATGGGTGCCTCCGCTGCGTGTCATCGGGTGGGATCGCATTGATTCCGTGGCATGACTATAAGGCCAAGGCCGGAAAAGCAAAGCAGTGAAAGCAGGGGACCCTTCCTGCCCCCGACCGGGCAGCCCAAGTCCCGGGCCGGGAGCTGTCTGACACTCTGTCAAGATCGGGGCCGCCAGCCCCGTTTCGGATCGCTGTTTTACCAGGCCGGCGTTAACCTGATGCGCCGAATTCGTGCCGGAGAGCGCCATGACCGTCAACCTGAAGGGCCGCAGCTTCCTCACCCTCCTGGACTTCACCCCGGCCGAGGTGCGCCACCTGCTGGACCTGGCCCGGGAGCTGAAGGCCAAGAAGCGGGCCGGCACCCACGCCCCACTGCTCCGGGGTAAGAACATCGTGCTGCTCTTCGAGAAGGCCAGCACCCGCACCCGCTGCGCCTTCGAGGTGGCAGCCCTGGATGAGGGCGCCCACGTCACCTACCTGGACCCCGCCGGCTCCCAGGTGGGCAAGAAGGAGTCCATCGAGGACAGCGCCAAGGTGCTGGGCCGCTTCTACGACGGCATCGAGTACCGGGGCTTCAGCCAGGCGGTGGTGGAGTCCCTGGCCCGGCACAGCGGCGTGCCCGTCTGGAACGGCCTCACGGACACGGACCATCCGACGCAGATCCTGGCGGACTTCCTGACCCTGGAGGAGCACATCGCCAAGCCCCTGTCCGCCATGAAGCTGGTGTTCTGCGGGGACATCCGCAACAACATGAGCTACGCCCTGATGTTCGGCGCCGCCAAGACCGGTATGCACCTGGTGGTCCTGGGACCGCAGGCGCTGGCGCCGGATCCCGCGGTGCTGGCCGCGGCCCGGAAGGCGGGGGAGGAGACCGGCGCCGTCATCGAGGTCTCGGACGACCCGGACACCGCTCTGCCCGGCGCCGACGCCCTCTACACGGACGTCTGGGCCAGCATGGGCGAGGAGGCCCTGATCCCCGAGCGCGTGCAGCTGCTGAGCCCCTTCAAGGTCACCCTCGAGCTGCTCCGGAAGACCGGCAACCCGGCCGTGAAGTTCCTCCACTGCCTGCCGGCCTTCCACGACTTCGAGACCAAGCTGGCCAAGGAGCAGATGGCCCTGGGCCACGACATCCGGGAGGTCACGGATGAGGCCTTCCGCAGCGCCCACAGCATCGTCTTCGACGAGGCCGAGAACCGCCTGCACACGATCAAGGCGGTGATGGTGGCGACACTCGTCTAGGTTTGTCCCGCCAAGAGAATTGGCCCCGCACGGGGCCAATTCTCTCTGTGAACTGCTATGGTAGGGACCACCTACCCCAAGGAGTTTCTTATGCGCTTGCTTCGCTTGCTTGCTCTCCCTGTACTCGCGACCCTTTCCCTGGCGGCGGAGGAGTCCGCGCTGTCCGGCACCTGGGTCCAGGCTCGGGCCGATGACGTGGTGGCGGCGGTGAACGCCACCGTGGCCGACATGAACTTCATCAAGCGCCCCATCGCCCGCGCCAAGCTGGTCCGCCTGAACCCGGTCTACAAGAAGGCGATCATCGCCATCTCGGACAAGGAGACCCTGGTGAAGTTCGACGACCGGGACGTCATCCCCATGCCTCCCGGCGGCCGGCCCGGCCCCTGGACCCGCGAGGACGGCGACAAGTTCATGGTGGCCGCCCAGGTGTCCAAGGATCAGCTGATCCAGACCTTCAAGAACGACGAGGGCGAGCGCACCAACATCTTCAAGCTGAGCGCCGACGGCAAGACCCTCACCATGAACGCCACCGTGAAGAGCCCCCAGCTGCCCAGGCCGCTGACCTACTCCATCAGCTTCAGCCGCTAGGTCACTTCGTCAGCGTGATGGCGTCCAGCTCGCGCCCCTGGGTGTCGAGCTGGCGCAGCCTCAGTTTCTTCGCTTCCACGTCCAGGACCGTGAAGGAGTGCTGGTCGGCGATGAAGGCGCGGGTCCAGGGCTGCCAGCTGGTTCGGACATCCGTCTGCCAGCGGTCGTAGAGGTCGGCGCCCCCCGCCCCGGTGACGATGTGGATGATGCCCCTGGGCCGGGTGCGGGTCCTGCCGTCAAAGGTCTCGTCCACGGTGAAGGTCCCTTCCACCGCCTTGCCGCGGGGCCCGATCTTCGTGGGAACGAAGCTCAGCGGCGCCGTGCGCTGGTAGTTGTGGACGTGCCCCGCGAAGACCAGGGCCACGCCGTGCTTCTCAAAGAGCGGGCTGAGGGGGCGCAGCCACTGGTCGTCGAGGTGGGTCCGCGAGCTCTGGAACAGCGGGTGGTGGACGGCCACGATGCGCCAGGCCGCGCCCCTGGCGGCCTTCAGGTCCGCCTCCAGCCAGGCCTTCAGCGCGGGGCTGTCCCAGTCCACGTAGGGGTTCGAGTCCAGCACGGTCCAGTGCACCGGGCCCCAGTCGAAGCTGTAGCTGGCCATGCGCGGAAAGGCCGGACCCGCCGCGGCGACGATGGCGTCGTGGAGGCCCGCCTTGACGGGCGCGGCCCCGGGCTCCCCGGGCTTGAGCGCCGGTCCATTCAGAGGCAGCGACCAGTAGGCGTAGTAGGCCGACGCATCCTCGAAGCCCGGGAAGGGCGCGTCGTGGTTGCCGGGCAGGCCCAGGAAGGGCACCTTCGCCATCAGCTCGCTCGCCCCGTGGTAGACCGCGAAGAAGTTCGGCCGATACTCCGAGGCCCGGCCCCGGCCATAGACCAGGTCCCCCACCATGAAGACCATGTCCGGCTGCTCGGCGGCGAAGGCCTTGGCGACGGCCATCTGGTTGGCGGAGCCGTCCCCCGCGTCACCGAGGAGGACCAGGCGGTGCGCCCCGGCCTTGCGGGTCCGGGCCTCGGCCTCGAAGACCACGGCCCCGTCCCGCTTCACGCGGTAGGGCACCTGGGCCCCGGGGGGCAGGTCCCGCAGGGTGGCGCGGCAGATGCGGTGGGGCGGCAGGGGCGGCGCGGCCAGGCGGCGCTGCGTGACCGGCGCCTGCGGCACCCAGCGCTTGCCGAGGCGCACTTCCACGGTCCAGGCCTCGTCGCGGTCCGCGGTGTGCCACAGCAGGTCCAGGCGCTCCCGGGCGGCGGGGACCGGCGCATCCCCGAGCTGCAGGTAGGGCTTCACCAGGAAGGCCTCCTGGGCACTGAGCCCCAGGGCGAGACAGGCGGTGAGGAGGGCGGTTCCGAGGCGCATTCCGTCAGTATCCCAGCTTGCCCCGCGTGTCAGCGCAAGCGATGCAGTGCCTAAAAGAAGGAACGCCAAGGAGGGCGGTGATGAAAGGAGTGGTCCACACAGGCCCAGGCAGAACAAGGATCAGCCACCGATGAACACCGAAAAGAGCTGATGAACACCGATAACTGCAGCTAGCTTCGGGTCACACCCGAGACCCGCCAACTCGGGCATTCAAGGATCTCCACGAAGGGCACGAAGGCGCGTTCATCGCGCCGACAGGGCATCTGGGCCTGCGGCCCCCGGTCGCGTACGACCGGCCAAGGGGGCGGCGGCTGGAACGGCTTCGAGGGGCCGCAGCCAGCCGCCGCCCCCTTGGAGATGCCCGAAGTGGGTCAGGGCGCATTCGTGTCCTCTCTTCGCCCGCAGGGCGTCTTCGTGGACTTCGTGGAGGGCATTTCAGCGGGGTAAGGCCGGTGACTCGGTTGTTTTTATCGGTGTTCATCGTTTTCAATCGGTGTTCATCGGTGGCTAAAGCCCGTATCGATGAAACCCGATCGCAGCTCACCCTTAACGCAGGCCCACCACCAGGGCCACGCCGAGGGTCAGCAGGCCCACGGCCGCCCACTTGCGGCCGTCGAGCAGCTCGCCGAAAACGAAGCGGCCCAGGACCACGGCGCTGGTCATGCCGATGCCGCGCTTGACAACCTCGATGAAGCCGATGGGAGCCCAGCGGAAGGCCTCGATCTGCACCGCCAGGGCCGCCGCGCCGAGGGCCACCGCGGTCCCGGCCAGCAGGGGCTGCGTGACCAGCGGGCGCGCCGCCGCCACGAAGGCCTGGACCTGCCCGCGGAGGACGGCCCGGAGCAGCAGCAGACCCGCCACCGCGGCGGTGACCGCCGGGGCGTACCAGGAGCCCGCGCCCCGGGACACGGCCAGCTGATCCAACACGCTGGTGCAGCTCCAGAGCAGCGCCACCAGGGCCATGCGGCGCACCCCGGGCTCCCGCACCGAGACCGCCAGCCCACGCCAGGCGCCGCCGCCCATGCCCAGGACCACCGCGCCGAGCACCACCAGGGCGGCCCCGGCGTACTGGGCGGACCCCGGCGCCTGGCCCCGGAAGAGCCAGGCCAGAGTGGTGGACAGCACCGGCGTGAAGCTCAGCAGGGGAATGGTGAGGCTCATGGGCGACAGGCGCAGGGCATCCAGGAACAGGACCAGCGCCAGGGCGTTCAGCAGGGCGGAACCCAGCAGCGGCGAGACCGCGGCCAGGGGCAGGCCCAGAGGCTCTCGGGAGGCGGCCCAGAGCGCCAGCAGCGGCGCCTGCGCAAGGGGCAGCAGCAGGCCGAGGTGGACCGGGGACACGTCCCGCGCCAGCCGCTTGCGGAGGGCATCGAAGATCGCCCAGCTCAAGGCCGCGGCAAGGGTGAAGGCCAGGCCGATCCCGGTTATGGGCATGGAGACATCAGCCTAGTGGGCGCCCACGCTGCTCAGCAGCTTGGACCCCTGGGCGTAGCAGGTCTTGTGGATGATGTGATGCTCGAACTCGTGCCGGAACTTCTGCAGGGCAGAGTCCATGGGGCCGCAGGCGGCGTCGCCCAGGGGACACAGCGTGCGCATCCCGATCCGGGGTGTGAGGCTGGCCAGCAGGTCCAGGTCTTCCATGCGGCCCTGGCCGTGCTCGATGCGGTGCAGGATCAGCTGCATCCAGTTGCAGCCTTCGCGGCAGGGGGTGCACTGGCCGCAGCTCTCGTGGGCGTAGAAGCGGATCAGGCGCAGCGTGGCCTGGACGATGCAGACGGACTCGTCCATGACGATGAGGCCGCCGGACCCGCCCATGGAGCCCCGGGCCTTCAGGTTGTCGAAGTCCATGGGAACGTCGAAGTCCTTCTCGTCCAGCATCGGGCAGCTGGCGCCGCCAGGAATGATGGCCTTGATCTTCCGGCCGGTGCTGGAGCCGCCGGCCAGCTCTTCCACCAGGAAGTTCATGGGGGTGCCCATGGGCAGCTCGTAGATGCCCGGGCGCTTGACGTGGCCGCTGACGCCGAAGATGCGGGTGCCCGAGTTCTTGGGGCTGCCGATCTTGGCGTACTCGGCGCCGCCCATGCGCATGATCGGCGGCACGGCAGCGAGGGTCTCCACGTTGTTCACGGTGGTGGGCTGGCCGAAGGCGCCCTTGGCCGCCGGGAAGGGCGGCTTCACGCGGGGCTCGCCGCGGCGGCCTTCCAGGGAGTTCAGCAGGGCCGTTTCCTCGCCGCAGATGTAGGCGCCCGCGCCGCGATAGACCAGGATGTCGTAGTCCCAGCCGGTGCCAAGGATGTTCTTGCCGAGGTAGCCCGCGTCCCGGGCCTGCTGGAGCGCGGCCTCGAGCTTCTCGATGAGCCAGAGGAACTCGCCGCGGATGTAGACGTAGCCCATGGCGCACTGCATGGCCCAGCCGCCGATGATCATGCCCTCGATGAGCTGGTGGGGGTTGTATTCCAGGATGACGCGGTCCTTGAAGGTGCCGGGCTCGCCCTCGTCACCGTTGCACACCAGGTAGCGCGTGAGCTTCCGCTCCGGGGTGTCCTTGGGCATGAAGGACCACTTCAGGCCCGCCGGGAAGCCCGCGCCACCACGGCCCCGGAGGCCGGAGGCCTTGACCTCGTCGGTCACCGCCACGGGCTCCATCTGGAGCGCCTTGCGCATGGCCACGTAGCCCTCGTGCTGCTGCTCGTAGACCGGCAGGTGCCAGTTGTTCAGGTCGCCCGCGCCGCGGAGCAGCAGGTTCGGGAACTTCTCCGAGCCGAAGCCGGGGAAGGTGTAGGTGTGGTGATCGGGCTTTGTTCGGATGGCGACCATGCGACTACCTCGAGAGGCTGCGAATACGGCTTTGCCGGATGAGTAGCGGGGGCATGGAGGAACATCGCAAGCGAAGCGCGCAGGCAGTTCCCCCAGACAGCATTAGTAGCCCCAGGGACGGTACTCGCCCCGCTTGCAGGCTTCCATGACCTCGACGAGCTTGTCCTCGTTCACCAGCTCGTCGTAGACGTCCTGGTTCACCTGGACGCAGGGGGCCACCCCGCAGCCGGCCAGGCACTCCACCTCCTCGACGCTCCACAGCCCGTCGGGGCTGGGGCCCTGGCCGGGCTTCACGCCGGTGCGCTCGCAGACCTTCTCGAGCAGCTGGGCCGCGCCGCGCAGGGCGCAGCTGATGTTGGTGCAGACCTGGAAGTGGAACTTACCCACCGGGGCCTTCTGATACATGGTGTAGAAGGTCGCCACGCCGAAGACGTGGCCCTCGGGGATCCCGATGGCCGCGGCCACGGCCTTCATGGCCGCGAGGCTCACGAAGCCGAACTCCCGCTGGGCGATGTAGAGCGCCGGCAGCGTCGCGGCCAGCTTGTCCGGGTACTGCGCCATGATCGCGTGGATCTCGGCGATGGCCTCGGGGCTGAACGTCTTCCGCTCGGATTCCGGCAACCGCTGGCCCGGGGCCAGAGGTTCGTTCGAGGTCTCGGGGGGGTGGGGATGATTCATGGGCGCGCTCGCATGAAGGCTCAGTTTAGCCCAAAGAGACTGGGAGGCACCGGGGTAAACCCCTGTGCCTCCCATCACGATCAACCCCGGTCGTCGGATCGGGTCGGCGGCTTCACCGCCCCCAGTGGCCTTCCTTTACTTCTTGCCGGCCTCGATGTTGAGGCTGATGGCCACGTCATCGCCCAGGACGCCGGGGCCGTACTTGATGCCGTAGTCGTTGCGGTTGATGGTCACGGCGCCGTCGATGAAGCCCGCGATCACGCTGCCGGGCTGCATGCCGGGCTGGGTGCCGGCGTTGGTGATGGGGATGGTGATGCGCTTGGTCACGCCGCGCAGGGTGAAGTCACCGGTGACTTCGAGCTTGCCCTTGGCCACTTCCTTCACCGAGGTGCTCTTGAAGGTGATGGTGGGGAACTTCTCCACGTCGAAGAAATCGGGGCTCTTGAGGTGCTTGTCGCGACCCTCGTTGTCGGTGGCGATGCTGGCAGCCTCGATGGTCACCTCGACGCTGGACTTGCTCGCGTCCGCCGCGTCCACCTTGATGGTGCCGCTGAACTTGGCAAAGCGCCCGCTGGTCTTGGCCAGGAGGTGGCGGACCTTGAAGCTGACCTCGCTGTGGACGGGGTCGATCTTGTAGCTGTCCTGGGCCAGGGCCGGCAGGGCGGCGAGAGCGAGGATGGCAAGGGTCGTACGGAATGAGTGGCGCATCGGGCCTCCTTGAAATGGGTGTTTCACCATGTATTTCAGTCTAGGCCGTCTTTCTGGAGTTGCAACACCTTTTTTTCAAAATCTGTCATTCTGCTCAGGCAGGAGCCCGTCATGCATATCCGCGAGGAACTTCAGATCAACCGCCCCCTGGATCCCGGCCATGAGCTGGCCCTGGCGCTGCTCCTGACCCGGGAATACGTGGCCCGCCTCTTCGAGCAGGGCCTCTACGAGCCCGAGGGCCTGTCGGACCAGCAGTTCAACGTGCTGCGCATCCTCAAGGGCGGCCCCAAGGATGGCTATCTGGTCAAGGAGATCCGCTGCCGGATGATCTACCGGTTCGCGGATGTGCCGCGCCTGGTGAACCGCCTGGAAGAGCGGGGCCTGGTCAAGCGCTGCGAGAACCCCGCCGACCGCCGGGGCAGCCGGGTGCAGATCACCCCCAAGGGCCTGGCCCTGGAGAGCCGGATGCACGGCCGCCATGACGCCCTGTGCCAGCAGGTGGACCGCTGCCTCGCGGCCGACGAGCGCGACCTGCTCCTCAGCCTGCTCGAGCGGGTGCGCAATGACTACCGGGTCCAGCTCGAGACCCTGGCCAAGGGCGACTGACCTTATCGCGGGAGGCCTGGCCGATTAGCGGTCCAGCTCACCCGCGATGACGCTGACTCGGCCCTCCGCCTGACGGGCGGTCCGCTGGACCACCCTCCCGCTCGCAAGCTCGCGGAGGCGGAGCCTCCCTGGGCCTCGCCCCTTCGGGGTCATGCGCTTCGCGCACGGTCGGCCTCCGCTCCAGCTGACGCACGCTGCGCGTGCTCCCGCGAGGCTATCGCCACGCGGAGCCGGAGCCTCCCTGCTTCGCGCTCATCGCACCCTAGCCGGCCCCGGGCTGCGCCCGGTCGCCGTCCTCGGCGCCTCAGCGATCGAGCTCACCCGCAATGACATTCATCGCGCCGAGGACGGCGACGGCGTCGGCGATCATGAAGCCCTTCACCTGCTCGTGGAAGCTGCTGAAGATGGGGAGGCAGGGGGGCCGGACCCGGATGCGGTAGGGGTTCTTGCCGCCGTCGCTGACGAGGTAGAAGCCCAGCTCGCCGTTGGCGGCCTCGGTGGCGCTGTAGACCTCGCCCACGGGCATCTCCATGCCGTGCATGATCAGCTTGAAGTGGTGGATGAGGCTCTCCATCCGGGTATAGACCTTGTCCTTCGTGGGGAGCGTGATCTTGGGATCGTCCACGTTCACGGGCCCGGGCTCGAGGCGGGCGAGGACCTGGCGGATGATGCGGATGCTCTGGCGCATCTCTTCGACGCGGACCAGGTAGCGATCGAACACGTCGCCGGTGGTGCCCACGGGGATGTCGAAGTCGTAGGTCTCGTAGCCGAGGTAGGGCTGGGCCTTGCGCAGGTCCTGGGGCACGCCCGCGGCCCGGAGGCAGGGGCCGGTGTAGCCCCAGTTCACGGCGTCCTCGGCGCTGATGACGCCGATGCCCTTGGTGCGGTCATGCCAGATGGGGTTGTGGGTGAGCAGCTTCTCCAGCTCGTCGATGGCCGCCTCGCACTCGGGCAGGAACCGCTCGGTGGCAGGGACAAAGCCCTCGGGCAGGTCGCGGAAGAGGCCGCCGATGCGCGTGAAGCTGGTGTGGAGGCGCTGGCCCGTGGCCATCTCGAACAGGTCGTAGATGGTCTCGCGCTGCTTCCAGATGTAGAGGAAGGCCGTGAAGGCCCCGATGTCCACCGCGTTGACGCCGACGCAGACGATGTGGTCGCCAAGCCGGGCCAGCTCGGACATGAGCACCCGGATCTGCTGGGCGCGCTTGGGGATCTCGATGCCGAGCAGCTTCTCCACCGCGTGGGTGTAGCCCACGTTGTTCATGATGGAGCTGCAGTAGTTGAGGCGGTCCGTGAGGGGGATGAACTGCTGGTAGCTCAGGCTCTCGCCGAGCTTCTCCACGCCGCGGTGGAGGTAGCCCATCTCCGGGGTGGACTTGACGATGGTCTCGCCCGAGAGCTCCATGATGATGCGGAGGGTGCCGTGGGTCGTGGGATGCGACGGCCCCAGGTTGACGATCATGGTGTCGCCGTCGACCTGCTGCCGGGAGAGGGCGATGGAATCGAGAATCATGGTCAGCCCCGCTCGCCGTTGTTGTAGGGTGCCGTGCAGCCTTCCATGCAGAAGGCATCGCCGCCATCCAGCGGGAAGTCCTTGCGGAGGGCATGGCCCGGGAAGTCCTGCCAGGTGAGCAGGCGCGTCAGGTTCGGGTGGCCCTCGAAGGGGATGCCGAACAGGTCGAAGACCTCGCGCTCGAACCAGTCAGCGGTCTTGAAGTGGCTCGTCAGGCTGGGCATCGCCTCGCCATCGGCCACAGCCACCTTCACGCGCAGCCGCTCCTGGCTGGCGAGGTTGAGCCAGTGGTAGACCACATCGAAGCGCTGCTCGCGCTCCGGCCAATCCACGGCGGTGATGTCCACCAGCAGCTGGAAGCCCTCGCGGTAGAGGAAGTCCACCAGGGGCAGGAAGCTGGCCTTGGCCACCACGATGGTCTGGTCGCCCCGGAAGGCGTGGCGGTCCGTGACGGTGCCCGGCAGCTCTGCGTCGATGTGCTCGATGATCATGGTCCGCCCCGCCTAGAAGATCGTGCCAACGCCACGGTCGGCGGCGTCGAACAGCATTTCCCGGATGGCCTGCTGCCCCGTGAGGCCCTTGGCGGCCTGGAGGGCCTCCTGCCGGTCCAGGCTCTCGTAGAAGCGCTCGATGTGCTCTTTCCGCATGGAGAGGGACTCTTTCTCGATCTTCTCCTGGAGCTTCATCACGCCGTAGATCATGCTCTCGGGCCGGGGCGGGCAGCCGGGGACGTAGACGTCCACCGGGATGATGCGGTCGATGCCCTGGAGGGTGGCGTAGGTGCGGTACATGCCGCCGGAGCTGGCACAGACGCCCACGCTGATCACCCACTTGGGCTCGGCCATCTGGGCGTAGATGGTGCGGAGTACCGGGGCCATCTTGTTGGTGATGGTGCCCAGCACCAGCATCATGTCGCTCTGCCGGGGGCTGAAGCGCATGGCCTCGGCGCCGAAGCGGCTGAGGTCGTATTTGGAGGCCATCATGCTCATGAACTCGATGGCGCAGCAGGCCACGCCGAAGGGCATGGGCCAGAGACTGTTCTTGCGGCCCCAGTTGACCACCGCGTCCAGGCGCGTGGTGATGACCGCGTCGTTGATGTTCAGCTCGGACATCTCAGCGCTCCCACTCGAAGGCGCCTTTGCCCCAGGCGTAGATGAAGCCCACCAGCAGGGTGGCCATGAAGCTCAGCATGGCCCCGAAGGTCCAGAGAGCGTGCTTGAAGTTGACGGCCCAGGGGAACAGGAAGGCCGCTTCCACGTCGAACAGGATGAAGAGCATCGCCGTCAGGTAGAACCGCACGGTGTAGGTATGGCGGGCGCCCTCCTGCTGGATCGGCACACCGCACTCGTAGACGCGCAGCTTCGACACCTGGGGATTGTTCGGCTTGAGCAGGGGCAGGACCTTGCCCGAAAGCACGAGGATGATGAGGGCCGTCACGCCGGCAATCAGCAGCAGGATCAGGACCGACAAGAAGGGCGATGCGGGATGGGCCATGGCGCTCTCGGGCGGAGGGTTCCGCGAAGAACCAGCTTAGCGCCCTTTCCCGGGGCCGGGCCTGGGTGAAGATCACAAGCCCCCCGGGGACCCGACCGGGCTAGAATCAGCAGTTCCATCCTTCTGCCGGGAAACCCATGAGCGACCTGAAGCTGCGCGTCAAGGACATGATCATCGAGCGCCTGAAGCTCGAGGGGATGACCCCGGACCAGATCGACGACGGGGCCCCCCTCTTCGGCGACGGCCTGGGCCTGGACTCCATCGACGCCCTGGAGCTGGTCCTGGGCATCGAGCAGGTCTTCGGCGTCAAGATCGAGGACGAGGCGGCGGGCATGAAGGCCTTCAAGTCCGTCCAGGCCCTCACGGACTTCATCGCCGAGCACGCCAAGGTCTGAGGCGTCATGTCCGAGATCCCGGCCCACCTGCCGCACCGCTACCCCTTCCTGCTGGTGGACCGGATCCTCGAGCGGGAACCGGGCGTCCGGGTGGTGGCCGAGAAGCTGGTGACCAACGGCGAGCCCTACCTCCAGGGGCACTTCCAGGACCGGCCCCTGGTCCCGGGTGCCCTGCTGCTGGAGATGCTGGCCCAGGCCGGGGGGTTCCTGGAGGCCGAGTCCCTCCACGGCTCTGCCATCTTCCTGGCCGGGGTGCAGGATGCCCGGTTCCGGGCCCCGGCCTTCCCCGGTGACCGCCTGCGCCTGGAAGTGAAGGCCGCGGGGGCCTTCGGCGGGATCATGAAGCTCAGCGGCACCGTGAGCTGCGAGGGCCGCGAGCTCTGCACCGCCAGCCTCCTGGTCAAGCGCCCATGAGCCGCTCCCGGGTCGTGGTCACGGGCCTGGGCATGGTGTCCAGCCTGGCCCTGGATCGGGAGGTCACCTGGGCCGCCATGCTCAACGGCCAGGACGGCCTGGGCCCCCTGACCCGCCTCCACCTGCCCGCGGAGCCCGCCCAGCTCGCCGGCCAGGTGCCCATGGAGGCCGGCCGCCACCAGACCCTCTGCGAGCGCATGGCCCTGCGGGCGCTGGCCGAAGCCCTGGACGGATTCCGGCCCGGCGGGGATCCAGCCCGGATCGGGGTGTTCCAGGGGGCGGGCACCAGCGGCCTGCCCGTGGCCGAGGCCTTCCTCGAGGACCGCCTGGCCGGGCGCCGGGGCCGGGCCGCCGAGGCCGCCTACCAGAGCCCCTGCACCGTGGCCGACGCCCTGGCCTTGCACCTGGGCGCCACGGGCCCCCGGGCCACCGTGATGAACGCGTGCTCCTCCAGCCTGCTGGCCCTGGGCATGGCCTGGGAGCGGCTGGCCGCCGGCGAGCTGGACCTCGCCCTGGCCGGCGGCGCCGAGGGCCTCTGCCGCACCACCTACGGCGGCTTCTCCTGCCTGAAGGCCGTGGACCCCCGGAAGTGCCGCCCCTTCAGCCGAGACCGGGCGGGCCTGAACCTGGGCGAGGGCGCCGTGCAGCTGCTGCTGGAGCCCCTCGAGCGGGCCCAGGCCCGGGGCGCGGTCATCTTTGCCGAGGTCCTGGCCTACGGCGCCAGCATGGATGCCCACCACCCCACGGCCCCCCATCCCGAGGGCGAGGGCGCCGCCCGGGCCATGACCCAGGCCCTGCGCGCCGGGAGCCTGACCCCCGCCGAAGTGGACCTGGTCTCCGCCCATGGCACCGCCACCCCGGCCAATGACGGGGCCGAGTGCCTGGCCATCCGCCGGGCCCTGGGAGCCGCCGCGGACCAGGTATCTGTCACCAGCACCAAGAGTCAGTTCGGCCACACCCTCGGCTCCGCCGGTGCCTTCGGAGCCGCCAGCGCCATCCTCGCCCTCCGGGACCAGGTGGTGAGCCCCACCCTGCGGCTGGAGGATCCGGATCCCCTCTGCGACCTGGACTGCACCCCCCTGGTGGCCAAGCAGCGCCTCGTCCGAGCGGCGCTGGTCAACGCCTTTGCCTTTGGTGGAAACAACCTGAGCCTGGCCCTGGGCCGCTGGGAGGGCCGATGAGCCACCCTGGGAGCGACCTCGTCCTCACGGGCCTCGGTCTGGTGCTGCCCTGCGGCGACGGGATCGCGGCGGCCCGCGCCAGCCTGGCGGCGGGCTTGCCCTGCTTCGCGGAGCTGCCCGAGGCCCTCGGCGCGGGTCGGGGCGCCGCCTGCACGGCCTTCCAGCCCGCGGGCATCATCCCCCCCATGCAGCTGCGGCGCCTGGACCGGGCCTCCCGGTTCGCCTGGGTCGCGGCTCACCAGGCCTTCCAGGACGCGAACCTCGACCCCAGGGCCCTGGGCGAGCGCTTCGCCGTGAGCGTCGGCAGCATGACCGGCGGCAGCGAGGCCAGCGAAGCCTTCATGCGGCCCTACCTCCAGCGCGGCCCCGAGGGCGCCTCGCCCATGGTGTTCCCCAACACCGTGGCCAACGCCGCCAGCGGCCACCTGGCCCTGGCCTTCGGCCTCAAGGGCCCGAGCGCCACCTTCGTGGACCGCGAGAACGCCGCCTTCGCGGCCCTGGACCAGGCGGCCCGCTGGCTCCGCGCCGATCTCGCGGACGCGGCCCTGGTGCTCGGCGTGGACGGCCTCTTCCCCCTGCTGCTGGACGTCTGCCGCGGCACCCGGCTGCTGGCCCGCCGCGGGCTGCCCGAGGTGGGCTCGGGCCGCGGCTTCCTGCCAGGCGAGGGCGCCCAGGCCTTCCTGCTGGAGCGCCGCGCCTCCGCCGAGGCTCGCGGCGCCCGGCCCCGGGCCACCCTGGCCGGCCTGGCCTGCCGCTCGTCCCTGGGCCACGCCCGCGCCGACCGCACCGAGGCCCTGGCCGCCGCCACGAGCGCCCTGAGCGACGCCCCCCTGGATCGGCGCATCGGCGGCGGCAGCGGCCTGAGCCAGCTGGATGCCCTGGAGCTGGCCCTGGCCGCGGCGCACCAGCAGTGGCCCACCGCCGTCCATCCCAAGACGCTCTGGGGCGAGTTCGCCGGCTCCGGGGGCCAGCTCCTGGCCGCCGCCCTGCTGGAGCCTGTGGCCCGGACCCTGGTCACGGCCCCCGCCAGCGCCGGTGCCCAGTTCGCGGCGCTGCTCGAAGGCGTTAGTCTGGATCGGTCATGAAGGAACGCGACCAGATCAGCATCGGCAGCCAGTCCATCCTGTGGGTGGCCGGCCTGGGCGTGGGTCTGGTGACCCTGGCCTTCGTGCTGGGCGTGCAGGTGGGCAAGCAGAGCGCGGCCCTGCGCCGCCCCGTCCTGAAGAGCGTGGACGAGGAGATGAAGGAGCTGCCGGAGCCCCTGGTGGACCAGCTCAAGATCTTTGAGGGAGACGGTCCCGACAAGCTGGTGCCCGCCGCCAAGGTGGACGCCGTGGCCCCGAAGGAAGAGCCCAAGGCCGAGGCCAAACCGGCGGAGCCCGCCCCGGCCCCCGAGACCTGGACCCTGCAGCTGGTGGCCACCGGCGACGCCGCCGAGGCCAAGCGCATCACCGCCAAGGCCAAGGCCGCAGGCTTTGCCACAACCACCCTCAAGGACGGCAAGCAGCTGAAGGTGCGCCTCAGCCAGGCCAGCGACCGCGCCGCCATCGACAAGGCCACCGACAAGCTCAAGAAGGCTGGCCTCAAGCCCTTCGCGGTGAAGGTCGATTAGGCCGGTTCGACGACCACGGCCGTGCCGTAGCAGAGGACCTCGGTCACGCCGCCCATCACCTCGGTAGCGTCGTAGCGCACGCCGATGACCGCGTTGGCCCCGTGCTGCAGGGCGTGCTCCAGCATGAGCTGGAACGCCTCCTCCCGCGTCCGCTCACAGAGCTCTGTGAACAGCGAGATGTTGCCGCCGACCAGAGTCTGCAGCGAGGCCCCGAGGGTCCCGATCACCGAGCGGGAGCGGACGATGACGCCGCGCACGACGCCCTTCGTCTTCACGATGCGGTAGCCATCCAGCGTGAACGCCGTGGTGGTCATGTCGTGGTTCATGGCGGGACCTCCGAGGGGAAAGATGGGGCTTCCGGGCGGAAAAGCAAACAACTCTCGCGGAGCAGAGCCCTGCTTCAGCCGCCGGTCTGCTGGGCGACGGCCACGAGGTAGGTCCGGCCGCCCAGGCTGCGCTCGTGGAACTCGAGGTGCCAGCCCTCGGCCAAGCGCTCACTGCCGCAGAGTCGGCCCAGCTGCAGCCCAAGGCCTTCCCGGGGCGCGAACTCGATCTGCTCCAGGCCGAAGGCGAAACCCTGGCCGAGGGCCTTGAGCACCGCCTCCTTGGCGGTCCACAGCCGCAGGCGGGCCTGCCAGCGGCTGGCTTCCGGCTGGCTCGTCACCCAGGCCTGCTCGGTCGGCAGGAACAGCTCCGCGGCCCGGTCCAGGTGCTCGGAGGGTGCCAGCAGCTCCAGGTCCACGCCCACCCGGCCCGCTTCGGCAAGGGCCGTGACCGTGGCTCCGGGCGCATGGGCCCGGCTCAGGGAGAGGACCCGGCCCTGGCCATCCTGCACGCGAGGCCGACCCTGGGTGTCCGGGGCCAGCGGGATCAGGTCAGCGTTCCCAGTGGGCGCCCCGGGCAGGGGGTTTTCCTGAAGGAGAACCCGAACCTTGCCTGACCCTGCGGCCTCAGGCGGCCTCGAGCCGGCGGAGGGTGGCGGCGGAACCCCGGCGGGCCGGGCGGGCGAGCCCTCCCAGCGGGTGCCCGCGGGCAGGGTCTCGCCCTTCATGAGCAGGGACAGGTCGCCGAGGACCGCTTCCGGCTCCATCCGCGACCCGTAGAGCACCACCGAGTCCGTGCCCACGGAGCAGCCGGCGCCGAGGTCGATGTGATCCATCTTCATCACCCGGTCCTCGAACAGGTGGGTCTGCACCGTGGCGTCGGCGCCCAGGCAGACCTCATCGCCCAGGGACACCAGGTCGTATTCCGTCAGCCAGGTGCTCTCCATGCAGACCCGCCGGCCGATCCGCGCGCCCAACAAGCGGAAATAGAGCGGGATCAGGGCCGTGCCCTGCAGCAGCTGCAGGAGCCAGCTGTCGGCGAGGTTCTCGTGCAGGCTGCTGATGAGCTCCGTGCGCCACACAAAGCTGCACCACAGGGGCTGCTCCCCGGGCTGGTAGCGGCCCATGACCACCCACTTGGCCACCACCACGAAGAGGCAGGCGGCCAGCCCCGCGGCCAGGTAGAGGAGCGGCAGGGCCAGCACCGCGACCAGGAGCGACGTGGCCTCCTCGATCTCCGTGAGGCTGGTGAGCAGCAGGCTGGTCAGCACCACGAAGCCCGTGGCGGGAGCCAGCACCCGGAACTGCTCGATGAAGGCCCGGAGGACGATCATGCGCTTCCGGGGCCGGAAGGTGGCCTCCTCCCCGAAGTCACCACTGGCCTGGCGGCGGGGCAGGAAGATGGCCGGCGAGCCCAGCCAGGAGCTGTCCACCCGGGCGGCATCCTCGGGGGCCGTGGGCGGCACCGAGAGGACTCCGACCAGGACGCTGTCGCCCAGGACGGTGCCCGCAGGCACCAGGGCGCTGTTGCCCACGAAGGCCCGGCGGCCCACGGTGGTGCGGGCGAGGGTCACCTGCCCGAGGTCCACCCGGGCGGGACCGAAGGACACACAGTCCGCGATGAAGCTCTCCTCGCCGATGTCGAGCAGGTCGGGGTTGCCGGACCCGGCCGTGGAGACCTCGGCCCAGGGCCCCAGCCGCGCCCCCAGGAGGCGGAACCAGGGCGGCAGGTAGAGCGTGGCATAGAGCGGCGCCAGCAGGTCGAGCCCCATGGCCATGAGCCGGTCCACGAACCACTTCCGCTGGATGAAGCCACTGTGCAGGTCGTAGGTGCCGGGCTGCACCCGGCCCACCAGCAGCCACTTCGCGGCGGCGATCTCCAGGGCCAGCAGCACCACGAAGGAGAGGGCCACCAGGGGGGCCACCACCAGGTAGGCGAAGTAGCCGTTGGAGTTCGCGTAGAACTCGTTGATGAGGATCAGGCCCGGGAAGATCGCGGCCAGGAAGGCGATGGGCACCAGGAAGGCGCCTGCGGCCTTGGCCAAGGTGGAAAGGAAGCGCCGGCTCCGCGACACGGGGGGCAGCAGCCGCTCTCCGCGGTCCGAGTCCGCGGCGCTGAGGGGGAGCGGCCGGGCGGGAGAGCCCACCCAGCGCTGACCCACGGGAATCCGCCCACCCGCCGGTAGCAGGCTCAGGTCGTCGAGCATGGCCCCGGCTTCCAGCTCCGAGCCCAGGGCCAGGATGGAGCGGTTGCCTACGTAGGCATGGGCGCCGACGCCGATGGGGCCGATCTCTAGAAAACCAGCCTCCAGGGTGTAGCCGCTGAGGCGGGCGTCCTGGCCGATGCTGGCCCCGTCGCCGATGTGGATCAGGTCGAAGGCCGCCAGGGAGGTGGTGCCCAGGTGGACGTCCTTGCCGATGCGCGCCCCGAGCAGGCGGAAATACCAGACCAGCAGCGGCGACTCGACCAGGTAGTCGAGGGGGGTGGCGGCAATGATTCGCTGGGCCAGCCACCAGCGCCAGTAGTAGAAGCCCCAGAGCCGGTGCCGGCCCGGGCGGATCCGCCCCAGGAGGACCCACTTCGCGGCGATGGAGACCAGATACATGGCCGGATAGACCAGCCCCAGCGACAGCAAGGCCGCCGCGATGCCCGTGGACCGCGGCAGATCCTGATCCTGGGACCAGCTGTAGACCAGATAGGGGCTCATCCACTGCAGCGCGTAGAACCCCAGGAGCGGGTAGAGGGAAAGCACCTGGGCCGCGGTGCAGAGGCGGTGCACCCACAAGGAGGCCTTGGGTCGCGCCGGTCCTGCCGCCGGGGGCGGGGGAACGCCCCGCGCGGCCCGGGTGTCGAACTCCGCCGCCAGGGCCCGGAGGGTGGGGAACGCGTAGACGTCGGGCATGGCGAGCCCGGTGAAAGCCGCCTCCCGGCGCAGCTCCGAGACCATGGCCGCCGCCACCAGCGAGTGCCCGCCCAGGTCCCGGAAGAAGTCCTCGTCCAGGTCCGGTTGGCGCCCATGGAAGAGGTGGGTCCAGCAGTCCGTGAGCCGAGCTTCCCGGGGGGACCGGGTCGCGTCCGGCGCGGGCGACGCGGTCCGCACGGCTGGTGCCGGGAGACCCCGGCGGTCCACCTTGCCACTGGCCAGGGTGGGCAGCGCGGCCAGGGCCTCGAGGCAGGCGGGCACCATGTAGGAGGGCAGTCGCTCGCGCAGTCCGCGGAGCAGCACAGCCTCGTCCACGGCCTGGCCGGGCCGGGGGACCACGTAGCCCACCAGCCGCTCCAGGGCGCCGTCCTTGAGGAGGACCACCGCCGCCGCCAGCACCGAGGGCTCCTGGCGCAGGGCCGCCTCGATCTCCTCCAGCTCGATGCGGAAGCCCCGCAGCTTCACCTGCGCATCGATGCGGCCAAGGAACTCCAGGTCCCCCTCGCTGTTGAAGCGGACGAGGTCCCCGGTGCGGTAGAGCCGCTCGGTGAAGGGACCGTCCGCATAGGGGTTCGGGAGGAAGCGCTCGGCGGTGAGCTCAGGCCGGCCCAGGTAGCCCGCCGAGAGGCCCGCGCCGGACAGGTGGAGCTCGCCTGCGGTGCCGCGGGGGCAGAGCCGCCCCTGCTCGTCCAGGACATACACGCGGGCATTGGGCACCGCCCGGCCGATGGTCACGGGGCGGCCCGGCTGCAGGTCGGTCCAGGTGGCGATCACCGTTGCCTCGGTGGGACCATAGGTGTTCACCAGGCGGAGTCCCGGCCGGGCCCACCGCGTCACCAGGTCCGCGGGGCAGGCCTCGCCCCCCAGGATGAGCAGGCGCAGGGAGGGGATCGCGTCCTCCACGAGGCCCAGCAGGGTGGGCACCGTCGAGAACACCGTGACCCCCGCCGCCTCCAGGCGGCGGCCCAGCTCGGGGCCGGCCTGCATGAAAGATTGGGTCCCCACCACCAGGCAGGCCCCGCTGGCCCAGGCCAGCCAGAGCTCCTCGACGGAGGCGTCAAAGGCCAGGGAGAAGCCCTGGAAGACGCGATCCTCGGGACCGACGCCGAAGAGCTGCGCCTCGGCGCGCACGAGGGTGCAGGCAGAGCGGTGGGTGATGGGCACACCCTTGGGAGTGCCCGTGGAGCCCGAGGTGAAGATGACATAGGCCAGGTCCCCGGTGCCCGGGGTCGAAAGGGGCAGGTGGCCTGTGCTCGAGTCCTGATCACCCCCCAGCGCCGAGGGACCCAGCACCGGGCAGCCGAGCCCCGGCAGGTCCGCCGCGGTCAGCAGCAGGTCCATGCCGCACTCCTGGGCCACCTGCAGCACCCGCGCCGGCGGCAGCTCCGGGTCCAGGGGCACGTAGGCCGCACCGGCCTTGAGGATGCCCAGCAGGGCCGCGTAGGCGGTGGCACCCCGCGGCAGCCAGAGACCCACCAAGGCGCCGCTGCCGAGGCCCCGGGACCAGAGGGCCTGGGCCAGGCGGTCGGAGAGCCGGTCGAGCGCCGCGTAGCTCAGCACGCGACCATCCTCGCTGAGGGCCGGGCGCTGGGCATGGCGCGCCACGGTCGCCGCGAAGATCGCCGGCAGGGTCTCGTCCCGGGTCAGCGCGGGGTCGTGGGGCGCACCCGACAGCGGACCCCGCAGCAGGGCCTCCTCCTGGGCCGACAGCCGGGGCAGGTCGCCGGGCCGCGGTTCGGGAGCATCGGGAGAGGACATGGGCACCAGGAAGCGACAAGACCGTGAGCAGCCCCAGAGTTCCCCAGGGGGGATCGACCCTCGTCACCTGACGCCTTGCCCATACTAGCGACCCGCCAGGGGTCTGTCGGGTTGAGACGTGCGCCTCGTGGAGATCACGGCTTAGGGTAGACCCGGATGCCCACCCACTTTTTCAGGATCACCTTGCCGGGGGCGAAGCCGCGGGGCTTGCTGATGTCGGCGATGCGGGCCATGTGGACTTCGACCTTGCCGCCGTCCCGGGCCTTGCTGTGGTAGGCGGCCAGCTCGGCGGCGCGCTCCACCACCTGCCGCGGCAGCTCGCTCAGCTTGTCGGGGTTGCGCAGCACCACATGGCTGCCGGGCACGCTGGCCACGTGGAACCAGAAGTCGGTGTTGTCGGCCACCTTGAAGGTGAGCTGGTCGTTCTCGGCATCACCCTTGCCGATGAGCACCTCGAAGCCGTCCACCATGACGCTGCGGAAGGCGATGCCCTTGCCGTCCTTGCGCTTGCCCTCTGCCCCCTGCATCCGCTTGTTCCCCTTGGCCTGCGGCGCGCGCGGCCCTCTTGGTTGTCGCGCAGGTGGGGCCGCCGGCGCAAGCCCCCCAGCCTCGGACGCCTGCCGCTGCTGCCAGGCGCTGCGCTCCCGGACCAGCTCGGCCTCCAGCTCGGCGACCCTGGCCAGGCCCCGCTCGGCCTTCTTGGCGGCCTTGAACCAGCCCTGGGCGGCCTCCTCGGCGGAGGTGCCCTCCGGCAAGGTCAGGCGGGTGCCATCCAGGAACACCACCTCGCGGGTGCCGCCCTTGAGCCGGTAGAGCTCCGCAGAGACCCGCCGGGCCTGGTCCTTCAGGGGCAGCACCTCCAGATGCCGGGTGCGGTCCCGGACCAGGGCCTGGGCCAGCCGGTCCATGCGGGCCGCTTCCGCCTGCTGCTTGCGCGCGACAGCGGCCAGAGCGGGACCGAGGATCAGCGCCTCGGCGCGACCTTCGGACCAGGCCCGATGACGGGCCAGCAGGTCCCCCTCGCCCTCCAGCACCTCGGGCTCGACCCCCGCCAGCGCCTGCTCCAGGCGGTCCCCCCAGCGCTCGCGCCACCGGAGGAAGGGCGGTGGCTCGCCTTCGGGCTCCGGCTGCGCCGCCGGGAAGGGGCTCCCCAGGCCCAGGCGCGGGATCTGGGTATCGAGGCCATCCACCCGGATGCCAGCCCGGCCGGGAATGGCCTGAAAGGCGATGCGGAGGGTTTCCAGACGCCCCGTGATGGCCCGCCGCTGGAACACCAGCCCCAGCCAGCGCTCGCGAGGATCCCCCTCCACCGCCCGGAGCCGGGCGCCCTGGAGCCAGGGACCCCACAGCTTCGCACTGTCCTTTGGGGCCTCGGCCTGCAGCCGCTTCCAGGCCGGGTGCTCCATCCCCAGCAGCCAGAGCTCCGGCCGGGGGTGCAGCACCAGCAGCCAGCCCTCCGCGACCTTGCGGCCCGCCCAGCGCAGCCCCAGGGCCCGGCCCGAGGCCCAGGCCCCCTCCAGGGGCAGCTCGCTGCGGTCCCGCAGCCAGGCCCGGGCGAGTGCGAGGAAAAGAGGGGCATCCATGCTTAGAAGTTCCCCATGAAATTGAGGATAGCACTTGTCATATTCCGTGTTCCGAGTTCATCATGGGGCGTTCTCCTGGGTCCAGCTTCCCATGGGGGCCGCTTCTCTTCATGGTACGGATTCAAGCACCCTGCTCAAAAGTTCGATACAAGAGATCTATGACGAACGCCCTGCCCAAGAAGACTCACGCGCTCCAGGTGCTCCTGGTGGATGACAATCCCATCCAGCTGAGCCTGCTGCGCCACCTCTTCCAGCGGCATGGGCACGCCACCATCGAGGCCCGCAACGGGGCCGAGGCCCTCATCGTGCTCGCCACGGAGACCCCCGACGTGGTGGTGAGCGACTGCATCATGCCCCTGCTCGACGGCTATCAGTTCTGCCGCCTCGTGAAGGACGACAAGGCCACCCGCCACCTGCCCGTCCTGCTGCTGACCGCCCAGGGGGCCGGGCTTGCCCGGTTCTGGGCCAAGACCTGCGGCGCGGACCGCTTCCTGGTGAAGGGCCGCGACCTGGACCACGTGGTGGAGGCCGCAGCCTCCCTCGCCGAGCAGTCCCCCCGGTCCCGGGCCAACCACGCGACGCCCAAGCTGGCCCAGGAGAACTTCGGCGTGGAGGCCATCCAGCGCCGACTGGCCCAGGCCCTGGAGCAGCGGCTGCTGGAGACCGCCCTGCGGGACTCCATCGCCCGCCTCTACACCGCCGACCACGATACGCCCCGGCTCATCCAGGGCTTCATCGAGATCCTGCAGGAGCTGGTGCTGCCGGGCGCCCTCATGGTCGCCTACCTCGGCGAGGACGGCGTCTGGTGCGAAGGCGTGCACGGCTCCTCGGCCAACCCCGAGGATCGGGAGGCCCTGGAGCGGGCGCTCACGGAGCAGGGCCCCTTCCCGATCCCCCCGAGCTGCCACTGGCATCCCGCCGCCGACGACGACGAGCGCCGCCGGACCCTGCGCAACCCCGTCCTCCGGGTCTTCACCGCCACCACGCCGGGCTATCCCGCCGTGGGGGCGCTGGCCTTCATGACCGAGCGGCAGGCGGCCGAAGACTTCGAGCGGCTCTTCGAGATCGCCGCCGAGGAGCTGGGTAGGCTCCTGAGCCTCGAGGACAGTCGGCTGCGCCTGTACCACCAGGCCATCCAGGATCCCCTGACCAACCTCCACAACCGGAAGCACATCCTGGACATGCTGGGCATCGAGCTGGACCAGTGCCGGCGCTTCGGCCAGGAGCTGTCCATCATGGTCATGGACCTGGACCACTTCAAGGCCGTGAACGACCGCTTCGGGCATCCCATCGGCGATCAGGTGCTCAGCGCCATGGCCCAGCGCATGGTGTTCGGTCTCCGCAAGGTGGACCAGCTGGGTCGCATCGGCGGGGAGGAGTTCCTGGCCTACTGCCCGCAGACGGACCTCGTGGGGGCCAAGTCCCTGGCGGAGCGGCTCCGGGAGCACGTGGCCATCGATCCTCTGCCGGGCCTGCCCTCCGTGGACCGCGTCACCCTGAGCATCGGCCTCGCGTGCTGGGAAGGCGGCGACGACACGCTGGACCTGATGCTCTCCCGGGCCGACAAGGCCCTCTACCAGGCCAAGGCCGAGGGACGGAACCGCGTCATCAGCTGAGCCTTGACGGTCCTCAGCAGACGATCATCCTTGCTACGCCTGCCCCGGAGTGGCCATGGACCAGGATTCCCCCCAGGACATCTCGGAACGCCTTGCGCGGCTGGAGGCCCAGGTGGCCTGGCTGCTGCAGCGGGCCCAGGCAGAGCAGGCTCTCCCTGCCAGCACGCCCCCGCCCAGGCCAGCGCCGAAGCCTGTGGCGCCCCGGAAGGAGCTCTCGCCCGTGGTCTGGATCGCGGGCATCGGCGCCGCGATCTTCCTGGCCGGGGCCGCGTTCTTCCTGCGCTGGGCCATCCAGCAGGGCTGGCTGGGCGCGGAGCTGCGCTTCGCCCTGGGGCTGCTGGCAGGCGGGGGCATCGCCGGGTTTGCCACCCGGCTGCTGCTGGGTGACAGCCGACGGCTGGGCGTGGCCCTGCTCCTGGCGGGGCTGGGCACCCTGCAGTTCACCTTCCGGGCCGGCGCCGTCGACTACCACTTCTTCGCGGCCCCGCTGGGGCTCGCCGCCGTGGCCATCCTGACGCTGGTGGCCGGGGCCCTCGCGGCCCAGGTAGGCAGCGGCGGCGCCCTCACCGTGGCGCTGGTCTCAGGCCTCGCCGCGCCCCTGGTCTTCAGTGGGGGCGGCCACCATGAGATCGCCCTCGCGGTCTATCTCGCCGTGCTCCTGGGCACCTGCCTGGCCCTTCCCTATCTGGCCCGCACCGGCGGGACCTGGCACGGGGCCCGCTGGACCGCGCTGCTGGGGGTCTGGCTCCTGCTCCTGTCCGCCTGCGCCGAAGCGCCCTCGGCGGATGCCGCCACGGTCGGCATCCTCTTGCTGCTGCACCTGATCCTGGCGGGACTCTGGGCCTGGCTGCCGGGTTCCGACGAGACCCCGGGCACGCCCACGCCCCTCTGGCTGGTGGCCTCGATCCTGGCCACGGGCTATGGCTGGCTGGTCTGGAAGCGCCTGGGACTCCCCACGGAAGCCTTCGCCCTGCCCGTGCTGGCTGCCGCAGGCTGGAACCTGGCGCTGATCCTGCCGCTCCGCCGCCGCCTGGGCAGCCGCCGGGCGGACTGGGGCCTGCTGGCCCTGGTGGTGGGCCACCTGGCCCTGGCGGCACCCGTGGCCTTCGCCTGGCGCTGGGTGGGGCCCCTCTGGGGCGTCTTCGCCGTCGGCCTGGCCTGGGCCTCCCTCCGCGCCGAGGCCAGCACCTTCGTGGAAGAGGCGCCAGCCCTGCGCTGGCTGGCCGCGGGCCTGGCCCTCATCACCACCCTGCGCTGGGCCCTCCACGGTTTTGGCGATCTGTTCTACGGCACCCCCGAGCCGGCCTTCCTCAACCCCGCCTTCGCGGAAGGCGCCCTGGCCGCCATGGCCTGGTTCCTCCTCACGCGGCGGGGCGGGCCCCTTGGCACCGCCTCCTTCCTGGCCCTGGAGGTGACCGCCAACCTCACCGCGGCCTGCGAGGGTGCCCGGCTCGTGCGAGGACTCCAGGCGGTCCAGGCCACCCCCTCCGGGCTCTCCCGAGCGGCCTCCATCACCATGACGCTGGTGTGGGCCCTCTCCGGCGCCTGGCAGTGGATGCGCGGCCTCGGCCAGCGGGAGGACGCCCGCCGGGCGCTGCTGCTCGCGGGCTATGGCTGGATGGGCCTCGCCAGCGTCAAGCTCCTCCTCTCGGACCTGGACCGCGCCGACGCGCCCCTGCGGGCCCTGGCCTTCCTGGGCGTGGGCGGCATCGGCATGGCCGCCGCCATCCTTGCGAACCGCAGGCGGAAGGCGGCTCCCTGAGAACCCTCGCCACCCTGCTCCTGTTGCTCGGCCTGGCCTGCCGCTCCCCCCTGACGGAGCTGCGCCCGGGGCCCCAGGGACCGACCCTGCACCTCGAAGTCACCCTCGAGGATCACAGCCGGAACCTGCTGCGCCTGCAAGAGGCGGCGGGCGAGGCGGACACCCCGGTCGCCCGCGCGGCTGCCCTGAAGCAGCACCGGCAGGCCTTCGAAGCAGACTTCCGCGCCGAGGCCGCGAGCCGCGGCCTGCGCCTGGACCCCGCCGCGGACTTGCGGCTTGAGCTGCGCATCACCAGCCTCGGCGAGGTCCGGCCAAAGTACATCGCCTGGGGCATCGCCAGCGGCGTGGCCTGGGGTGTGGGCGTGGGCCTGCTCGCCCACAACACCCGGCTGGCCGTGGGCCTCGGCGCCTACGAGTTCCTGGAGGAGAGCGCCTTCTGGCTCGGCGGCTCCGTCCTCATGGGCCGCTGGTCCTCCCCGGCGGTGGTGGAGGCCCGCCTGCGCCGGACCGGCGACGCGAAGCCCCTGTGGGACGAGACCTACTACGTGCTCTGGGCCTCCCGGGAGCTGGCGGCCTTCCCGGCCGCCGAGCGCGGCCGCCGTGAGGTCCAGCTGCGGGCTTCTCTCCGCAAAGTCCTCGGCAAGCTGCTTGCAGACCTCGAGGCCATCTCCGACTTCCCCAAGGCCGCCCAGAGCCCACGGAAATGACCCCCACCCCCAGGTCCTTTTTCATCTCGGAATCGGCGCAGCCGATTCCGAGCAGGCCCCAAGCTCGGGTCAACCCGAAACGCCCGTCCCCAGCAGCCGCGCAATGACCTCCGCGGCGGAGTAGGACGCCGCGCCTGGCGCCAGGAACCTCGCAATGTCGGCGACATCATCACCCGATGTGACCAACGCCTTTTCGACGATTCCCTTGCGGATCTGCGGCAGGCCCACGTCCGCCATGAGCGCGTTGCAGAGGCACTTCCGCCCCAGGGCGTCGAGTTCTGCTCCTCCCTTGGTCACGTAGTGGGAGATGGGCTCGGAGGCGCAGCGATAGCCGATGGAGCCGTCCTCCTGGCGGTAGGACTCCCGCAGGTAGCCCAGATCACAGATGCGGGTGCGCGCCAGATAGTCGGCCTCGGTGGACAGGCTGCCCTCGAGCTGCACGACCTTGAAGGGGAACCCCGTGGGCGAGGCCACGGGGTCCGTGAACACCCGGGCCTTCCCCGCAGCGGCGAGCCGGAGCACCTGCTCCCGGGCATGGGGCTCCAGTCCCGATTCGTTGCAGTAGGCGAAGGCGGTGCCCACCTGGATGCCTGCGGCCCCCAGCGCCAGCGCGTCGCGCAGCCCCTCGGCGGTGCCCCGGCTGCCCGCCAGCCAGAAGGGGAGGCCCAGCTCCCGCAGCTTCACCAGGTCCACCAGGTCCCGCTCGCCGTAGACCGGCATGCCTTCGGCCGAGAGGGGCGGGTTGCCGCGCGGTGGCGCGTTGTGCCCGCCCGCAGTGGGGGCCTCCACGATGAAGCCGTCGATGCGGCCGTTCGCCTTGCGGGTGAAGGTGTGGGCCAAGGAGTTCGAGGAGACGATCGGCAGGAAGGCCGGCCGCAGCAGTTCCGGAGCGGTCCCCTCATTCCAGTCCGCCGGGGCAAAGCGCATCTGGGTGTCCTCGCCCGAGAGCGAGCCCGTCACGGTCAGTGGATATTCCGCCGCCGCCTGGCGGGCGAAGGCATCGAGCACCCCCGGGATCCGGATGGGAATGCCGGCGCCCATGATGACCACCGCCACGCCGGCGAGCATGGCACCGTAGATCGAGGGCAGGATGGGCAGCTGGATCTTCTCGAGGTAGTTGATGCCGACCGGTCCGTCGTGGCCCTCCCGAGCCAGGAAGACCTCAGCGAAGTTGCCGACGATGCAGAGCTCCACCAGCTCCCGGGCCGATCCCGTGCGGGAATACATCGGCAGGGCCTTGTAGGGTGTTCCGGCTGGCCGTCCGCCCTCCACAAAGTGGCGCGCAAGCACCCGCTGGGCCATGGCCTTGAAGGGAAAGGCGCTCAGGGCCCGGCGCATGTGGCCCCCCTCGTCGCCGTCCTGGAGGCGGCGTGCCAGCATCACATCCAGCACCGTGCCTGACACCACGCCGAGCTGGCCGAGCCGCGACACGGCGTTCGCGAGGGTCCAGTTCGAGATGCCCACGCCCATTCCACCTTGAATGATCATCGGGAGTGCCAAGGTCGGCCTTTCCGGCCGAAGAGGGTTGGCCACCCATAGAATAGTTTGGGGAGCAAATGCCGAGCGAAGGATTTGTTCCCAACCAGAGGGAGCTTCAGCCTTCCAGTGCCGCCCTGGGTCGCAGCTGCACCAGAGCCACGGCGCCAAGGATGATGGCCATGCCCACGTAGCTGCGGAGGCCGAAGGACTCGTGGAGTCCATAGCGGCCCAGGAGCACGGCCACCAGCGGGTTCAGGTAGGCGTAGGTGCCCATCTTCGCCGGGGGCCAGGCCTTGGCGAGATAGCCGTAGGCGGTGAAGGCCAGCAGGGACCCGAACAGGACCAGGTAGCCGATGGCGTACAGGGTCTTCGGGGTCACGGGGCCCCGCAGGAAGCCACCGGTGATGGGAGCGAGGACCAACCCCATGAGCGCGGCCGTGGCCATCTGGAAGGCCACGTTGGTGAAGAGGCCGCCGCCGCGCACATGGCGACGGCCGTGCAGGGTGCCCCAGGACCAGGCCAGGGGCGCCGCGACCATGGCGGCCACCCCTCCTGCGTGGAGCCGCGTCCCGCCCTCCGGCCAGACCAGCACGGCCACGCCCACAAGGCCCAGGATCAGACCCACCCAGCCTTTCGGTCCCAGGGGCTCCCGGGCCATGGAGAAGACCGCCAGCCAGAGAGGCACCAAGGCCGACAGGATGGCGGCCAGGCCCGAGCTCACATGCAGCTCCGCCCAGGAGACCAGGGCGTTGGCGATGCCCAGCAGCAGGACGCCCACGATCACGAGGTGCCCGGCCTCGCGCCAGGTGGGCCAGGCCTCCTTGCGCAGGCGGCCCAGACCCAGCGCCAGCAGCGCCGAGATGGAGAAGCGAATCCCCACCATGCCGTAGGGGGTGAAGGCCTCGATCCCCAGCGCGATGGCGAAGTAGGTGGACCCCCACACCACGGCCACCGTGAGGTAGGCCAGCCAGGCGAGCATCAGGCCCGGCTGCCGCGGCGCCGTTTCAACGCTTGGCCTTCTTCGCCGCGCTCTCGATGGGGAAGGGACTCGGGCCGGCCTTCTCCCAGTGGGTCTCCAGCACCATGGTGGTGCGGGTCGTGACCATGGGGCCGAGCATCCGGATGCGGCGCAGGCGCTCGGCGATGCCCGCGGGGGTCTCCGCCACGATCTTGAGCAGCAGGGCGTCCTCGCCGGCGATGGTGTGGGCCTCCAGGATGTCCGGTTCGTCTTCCAGGGCCTTGATGAAGCGCTGCTCGATGGCCTCGTTGTTGTCCTTGTAGCGCACCGCCACGAAGGCCACCGTGGGCTTGTTCACAGAGGCGGGCTTCACCCGGGCCGCATAGCCCCCCAGCACGCCATCCGCTTCCAGGCGCTTCACGCGGTCGATGATCGTGGGTCGGCTCACGCCCAGGCGCTCGGCCAGCTCCGCGTGGCTCATGCGGCCATCCTGCTGGAGCAGGGCCACCAGCCGGCGGTTGAGGTCGTCTTCCATCAGCAGCTTCGCCATGCCTGGCTCCGGATAAGAGGGTGAGGGGATCGCCCGAACAGTATGCCAGCGGAATTGACCGGATGCATGACGACCCGTCAATCGCCCCTAAGGCCAGAAGAACCCGTCTAAACTGAGCGCTGAGGTGCCCATGGACTTTGCCCGCCCCTTCACCGACCAGAGCTTCTTCCTCATCGCGGGGCCCTGTGTCATCGAGAGCCGCGAGCACAGCCACTTCATGGCCTCCAGCCTGCGGGACCTGGCCGAGGCCCGGGGCATCCCCTTCATCTTCAAGGCCAGTTTCGACAAGGCCAACCGCACCAGCCTGGACAGCCACCGGGGGCCGGGCATGGCGGGCGGGCTCGACATCCTCGCGGAAGTGCGCAGCCGCTTCGGCGTGCCCGTGCTGACGGACGTGCACGAGAGCACCCAGTGCGCCGCGGCCGCCCAGGCCGTGGATGTGCTCCAGATCCCGGCCTTCCTCTGCCGCCAGACCGACCTGCTGGTGGCCGCCGCCGCCACGGGCCGCACCGTGAACCTGAAGAAGGGCCAGTTCCTCGCGCCCTGGGACCTGCAGCACGGCGTGGAGAAGCTCAAGTCCGTCCCGGGTCACGGCGAGGTGTGGGTGACCGAGCGCGGCTCCACCTTCGGCTACGGCAACCTGGTGGTGGACTTCCAGAGCTTCCCGCACCTGCGCAAGACGGGGTGCCCCGTGATCTTCGACGCCACCCACAGCGTGCAGAAGCCGGGTGCCCTGGGCAAGGCCACCGGCGGCGCCCGGGAGATGATCCCCGCCCTGGCCCGTGCTGCCTCCACGGTGGTGGACGGCTTCTTCTTCGAGGTCCACGACTGTCCTGAGAAGGCCCACAGTGACGGTGCCAACGCCCTGCGCCTGGACCAGTTCGGCGACCTGCTCGACCAGCTGCTGGCGCTCTGGCGCGCGGGCCGCGTGGCCGCGCTGCAGGACCCTGCGGGGAAGTGATGGCTCCGGTCCTGAAGGCCGGGCGAGGCCTTGAGCTGCGCCCCCTGAACCTGCGGGACGCCAAGGCTCTGTTCGCCCTCATCGAGACCAACCGGGACCGCCTGCGGCTTTGGCTGCCCTGGCCCGATGCCAACCGCAGCGTGCTGGACTCCCGGGCCTACGTCCTGCGCGTCCGGGCCCAGGCCCGCCTCGGCGTGGCCCGGTCCTTCGGCCTCTGGTCCGCCGACCGGCTCGTGGGGGTGGCCGGCTTCGTGTGGATCGACCCCGTCAACCGCAGCGCCGCCATCGGCTACTGGCTGGCCCGCGAGGCCGAGGGCCAGGGCCTCATGACCCGGGCCGTCACTGCCCTGCTCCGGCACGGGTTCCGGGACCTGAAGTTGAACCGCATCGAGATCCGGGCGGGCATCCGCAACCGCCGCAGCCGGGCCATCCCCGAGCGCCTGGGCTTCCGCCGTGAAGGCACCCTCCGTCAGGCCGAGCGCCTCGCCGAGCGCACCGTCGACCACGCCGTCTACGGCCTCCTGGCCGACGAGTGGCGGGCGTCCAAACGCTAATTCAAAGGTGAAAGATAAGAACGGATTCATCTCGGAATAGCGTGGAGGTTGGGGCCTGGGTTCTCATCATCTTCGCCTTTTCTCGTGCACCGCTGCCAAGGCCCCTGCTCCTGATGACGGGGTTAGAAAAAGAGAAGAAAAAAGAAAACCGGTGAGTAACAGTGAGGAACGGTGAGACTGCCACGAGGTGAGTTTCTTTCTCACCGGCCCTCACCGTTCCTCACTGGTTAATTAGCCCTTTTTTGCGAGTTCAGGCGCCCCCAGGGGGGACACCTAAGCTAGGGGTGATCGGATTTGGTGCGCGTGTCTCTCGATTTAGCTGGCATTCACCAAGGTCCTCACCCTCCCTCATGCCATTCCGCGAAGAACCAAGGGAATCTGGTGGGGGCCCTTGTTCTGGCGGTTGGCCTACTCCACGCCGGCGGCGTAGGTGAGGTTCAGGAGGGCCATGACGCGGGTGACCTTGCCGACGCTGTTCTTGGTGGTGTCGGTGTACTGGATGCCGCGGCGCTCCAGGGCCTCGTAGTCGAAGTTGCCGTCGCCGCTGAGGTCGAAGCACAGGGCGCCGTCCTTGATCCACTCGGTGTTGATGCGGTAGCCGGGGGCGGGCACGGCGCTGACGATGACGTCGGCCATGCGGATGAAGCCCTCCAGGTGCTCCTTGTTGGTGTTCGCGTGGCAGAGGATGGGGGTGGCCTTCAGGTTGGCCACCATGGCCGTCAGCGGGCGGCCAATGCGCAGGCTGTCGTTGATCACCAGCACGGTCTTGCCCGCCAGCCAGCTGTCCCCGTAGCCCCGCTTCAACGTCTTCACGATGGCCCGGGCCGTGCATGGCGTCATGCAGCGGTGCTGGGTGCCGTCGTCCATGCGCTTCCGGTACTTGTTCAGGAAGCCGATGTTGATGGCGTGGAGGCCCTCGATGTCCTTGCTGGGATCCACCAGGTCCATGACCTCGTCGTCCTTGATCTCGGGGTAGCGCAGGGGATAGAAGATGAACACGCCGTGGGTCTTCTCGTCCTGGTTGAGCCGGGCCACCAGCTTCACCATCTGCATGCCGTTCTCCACCCGGAGGTCGTGGGCCGCGATGCCCACATCCTCGCAGTCCTTCATGAGCCAGCGCTGGTAGGTGACGCTGCCCGCATCCTGGCTGCCGAGGATGACGCCCAGCCCCGGGGCGAAGCCCAGCTTCTTGACGTTGGCCTTCACCAGCTCCAGGTAGTGGCGGGTCGTGTCGTGGCAGTCCAATTTTCCAGTCAGGGTCGTCGGCATTCAGCACCTCGGGGATCAGTCTAGCGAAACCCCAGGTTTCGGATGCAGAGGCCTATCCTGGAGGCATGCGTCCCACCAAGCCCAATCCCCGCGACTTCCAGACAAGGCTCCGCGCCGCCTATCCCGACGCAAAGTGCGCCCTGGACCATGCGGATCCCTTCCAGCTGGTGGTGGCCACCATCCTCAGCGCCCAGTGCACGGACGCCCGGGTGAACCTCACCACCCCCGCCCTCTTCGCCCGCTTCCCGGATGCGGTCAGCCTGGCGGCGGCCCACATTGAAGATGTCGAGGCCCTCATCCGCTCCACGGGCTTCTACCACAACAAGGCCCGGAACCTTATCGGCTTGGGGCAGGCGCTGATCGCCCGCCACGGCGGCGAGGTCCCCGCGGATCCGGCAGCCTTGGGCGCCCTGCCCGGCGTGGGGCAGAAGACCGCCAACGTGGTGCTGGCCAACGCCTTCGGTGTGCCGGCCCT
Organism: uncultured Holophagaceae bacterium; assembly: GCA_903857495.1. Taxonomy (GTDB): domain Bacteria; phylum Acidobacteriota; class Holophagae; order Holophagales; family Holophagaceae; genus Geothrix. The sequence continues at coordinate 137,338 of CAIOFF010000005.1, forward strand.
GGCCGTGGACACCCACATCTTCCGGGTGGCCCGCCGCCTGGGCCTGTCCAAGGCCCCCACCCCCGAGAAGGTCGAGGCCGATCTCTGCCGCGCCTTCCCCCGCGAGGACTGGATCGAGCTGCACCACCAGCTCATCTTCCACGGCCGCCGCACCTGCGACGCCCGCCGCCCGGACTGCGCCGGGTGCCCGGTGCTGGACCTCTGTCCCACGGGCCTCGGCACGATCAAGGACCCCCACCTGGGCGTGAAGCTGGCTGCCGTGACGGCCGCGCCCCGGCCCGCGCCTTCGGCGGCCGAGGCCGTGGCGCCGGGCCAGCAGGTCCCCCAGCGCATCATCAGCCTCGTGCCCTCGGTGACGGAGCTGCTGGTGCAGTGGGGTCTCGCCGCGCGGCTGGCGGGGAGATCCCGCTACTGCATCGAGCCCCGCTGGATCCGCAACACCGTGCCCGCCGTGGGGGGCACCAAGGATCCGGATCTCGGGCGCATCCGGGACCTGGCGCCGGATCTGGTGATCCTCGAGCGGGACGAGAACCCCAAGGCCGTGGCGGACGCCCTGGACGCCCTCGGCATCCCCCGGCTGGCCCTGGAGATCCACACGGTCCAGGACTGCGCCGCGGCCCTGCGCCTGCTGGGCGCGCGCCTGGGCGTGCCGGAGGCCGCAGAAGCCCGGGCCGCCGCCCTGGAGGCCCGCCTGAAGGGCCGCCGCCGCAAGGGACCCCGCGCCCTGGCCTTGATCTGGGCCTCGCCCTGGATGAGCTCCGGACCCGACACCTACGTGGGCGACCTGCTGAAGCGGGGCGGCCTGACACCCATCGGCCCCGACCGCTATCCCGTCTTGTCGGAAGAGACCCTGGAGGCCCTGGCTCCCGAGGTGATCCTCCTCCCCACCGAACCCTACAAATTCAACCGCCGCCACCAGGCTGCCCTGCAGAAGCGCTTCCCCGACGCCCGCGTGGAGCTCGTCGATGGCCAGGCCCTCACCTGGTACCTGAGCCGCACCGAACAAGGCCTCGACCTCGTCCAGGGGCTCTCGGAACGGGCATAGGAAAAGAGAAAAGGATCACCACGAAGACACGAAGACAGAAGGGCTTTTCCTTTTGCTCTTCTTCGTGTCTTCGTGTCTTCGTGGTGGATCAGTTGCTTTTATCTTTACGGGCGCTAGTTGATGCGCCGCTCGCGGCCCTTCCACTCCTTGTCGCGGAGGAGGAACTTCTGGATCTTGCCGGTGGAGGTCTTGGGCAGCCCACCGAACTCGATGTGCCGGGGCAGCTTGAAGTTCGCCAGGCGGGTGCGGCAGTGGGCCACGAGCTCCTCGGCGGTCAGTGTCGCGCCGGGCTTGAGGGTCACGAAGGCCTTGGGCACCTCGCCCCACTTCTCATCGGGCACCGCGATGACGGCGCACTCCATGACGGCCGGGTGGGAGACCACGGCCTGCTCCACCTCGATGGTGGAGATGTTCTCGCCGCCGCTGATGATGATGTCCTTCATGCGGTCCCGCAGCTCGATGGAGCCGTCCGGATGGCTCACACCCAGATCGCCGGAGTGGAACCAGCCCCCCTTGAAGGCCTTGGCCGTGGAGACCGGGTCGTTGTAGTAGCCCATCATCACCACGTTGCCGCGCATGACCACTTCGCCCATGGTGGCGCTGTCCGCGGGGACGTCCCGCATCTCGTCATCGACGATCCGGACTTCGCCGGCGCAGACGTTGGCCATGCCCTGGCGGGCGCGGAAGTCAGCCTGGTCCGCGGGGGACATGGTCGCCAGGCCCGGGGGGGGCACGTTGATGGTGAAGGGTCCGTAGACCTCGGTCAGACCATAGACGTGGTCCAGGTGGAAGTTCAGCTCGGACATGCGCGTGATGAGCATCGGGGAGGGCGGGGCGCCCGCCGCGAAGAGCCGCACGGGCTTGAGCAGCTGGTGGGCGGCGGGGTCGTTCATGAGCATGGTGCAGACCGTGGGAGCGGCGCAGAAGTGCGTCACACCCGTGTCGAACAGCTCCCAGGTGGGGCCGGGCTCGATCTTGGGGATGCAGACGCTCTCCGCGCCCACGGCCACGACGCCCCAGGTGAAGCACCAGCCGTTGCAGTGGAACATGGGCAGGGTCCACAGGTAGCGGGACTCGAGCTGGAGGCGGTGGTCGAGCACCATGGCCAGGGCGTTCAGGTAGGCGCCCCGGTGGTGGTAGACCACGCCCTTGGGCCGGCCGGTGGTGCCCGAGGTGTAGTTGATGGTGATGGGCTCGTCCTCGCTCTCCAGCACCAGCTCGACGGGCTCCTCGGAACCCCGGGCCAGCAGGGCCTCGAAGTCGGGTCCCAGCACCACTCGCTGGATGGTCGGGGGCACGCTGGCCAGGGTGGGCAGCAGCTCCGGGGACACGAAGACCTTGGTGGCACCGCAGTGGTCGATGATGTAGGCCACCTCGTCCTGGTTGAGGCGGGTGTTGATGGCCACCAGCACGCCCCCGGCGAGGGGGATGGCGGTGTGCGCGATGAGCAGCGGCTCGGAGTTGAAGGCGAGGAAGGCGATCCGGTCGCCCTTCTTCAGGTCATCGGCCCGCAGGGCGGAGGCCAGCCGCCGGGTCCGGGCGCGGGTCTCGCGCCAGGTGTAGCGGCGGTCCCCGTCGGTCACCGAGGTCCGGTCCGCATAGACCTCGCCGGCCCGCTCCATGAAGTGGATGGGGCTGAGTTCCTGCCGGTAGACTCTCGGCTCAGCAGACGCGGCCGGGGCTGGGGTTTTCGAAGGCTTCATGGGGGGTCCTCCTGCGGGGGCGATGCCGGGGTTTGGGACTGTGGATGACCAGGGTGGGTATTAAAAACAATGCCACAACCCGGCGAAATTCCCACCTTTCAAACCCGGGGCGCCCTGGGAAGTCGTGACCTCGGACAAGCCTCAGCTCCCGAGGTAAACTGGAGGGCGCGGCCCCGGAGGCCGCCGGAGGTTCCATGGCCCTGCCGCTGCTCAGCCTGATGATGGTCGTGCCCGCCCTGCAGGCCCCGGCGCCGGTCAGCGAGGCCCAGGCCGTGCTGGACGCCGCCAGGGCCAAGCAGAAGGGCGTCAGCGAGGCCCGGGCCGCCCACGTAAAGGCCGGAGGGAACACCAAGGACTTCAAGGGCGACTGCGCGAAGGAGTTGGCCGCCTTGGAGGCCCGGCTCGGCACGGAGAAGCGTCCCGAGGTCCGCCAGGCCCTCCTCGTGAGCCGCCTCTTCCACCTGCAGCTGGCCAAGCTCGAACCCACCGAGGCCTTCCAGACCCAGGTGCGCCTGGAGGTGCCCCCGGTGGCCCCGGCCTGGAGCCTGAGTCCCGGACTGCTCTCGGACCGCGCCGAGTTCGCCCCCGAGGGCTGGACCGCCTACGTGGCCGCGGCGCGCGCCGGGCACCCCGATGCGGACCTGCGGCGCAAGCTGGTGTTCGAGCACTTCTGGGAGCGCCTGGACGCCAAGGACGAGGCCGCCTGGAAGGCCGCATTCGGCCAGCTCCAGAGCGAGTTCGCCGGCAGCCGGGAAGCCAAGTCCGCCCAGGGCATCCTGGAAGGTGAGCGGAAGACCGGCCTGGGGCGGCCCGCCCCCGCCTTCAGCCTCCAGGCCCTGGGGGATCCCAAGACCACCTACACCCTGGCCAGCTTCAAGGGCCGCTACCTCCTCGTGGACTTCTGGGCCACCTGGTGCCCCTCCTGCCGGGCCGAGATGCCCGCCCTGCACGCGGCCTGGGCCAAGTTCAAGGGCAAGCCCCTGGACGTGCTCTCGCTCTCCTTTGACCGAGACATCAAGCACATCGCCCCCTACCGCGAGCTCGCCGCCACCCCCATGCCCTGGAAGCACGCCTTCATCGAGGGCGGGTTCCAGCACCCCGTCAGCGAAGCCTACGGCGTGAAGGGCATCCCCAAGGCCCTGCTCATCGGCCCCGACGGCACCATCCTGGCGAGTGGCGCCCAGGTGCGCGGCGCCAATCTCGAGAAGACCTTGGCGAAGTTTTTGGGAAACTGAATTCGCGCAGCGAATTCAGAGGGGAAAAGAGCAGGTCAGGGTGATCCCGATCGAGGACTACTTGGCTTCGAGCCACGCCAGCATGTTCTGGGGTTTCTGGTAGCCCAGGAGGCGTCTCAGCTCGCGGCCATCGGCGTCGAGTAGGAGCACGGTGGGGTAGCTGCGGATCTGCAGCTTCGTCGCGAGGTCCTTGCGCTTGGCGTCGGTGTCGATGCGGATGGGCACGGCGTTGGCCTTGATCCAGGCCTGCACGGCGGCGTCCGGCCAGGTCTTCTCGTCCAGCTCTTTGCACTGGGCGCACCAGTCCGCGTAGATGTCCACCAGCACGACCTTGTGCTCGGCCTTGGCCTTGGCGAGGGCGGCTTCGAGGTCCTGTTCCAGCCAGCCCTTAGCCGAATCGCCTGCGGCGATTTGGCTCTTGAAACTGCCCAGGAGGGTGAGGTTGAGACCTGCTTCTGTGGCGCGGATGCCCAGCAGAACTGCCAGGGCCAGCAGCAGGACGGCGCACCCGCGGCGGAGCTGGGCCACCAAGCCCTCGGCGGCCTCGAAGGCGCCAAGGACAGCCGCGCCCGTCATGAGGACAACGGTCCACAGGGCGAAGTTGGTCCACTCCGGCACCACCAGGCGCACGTTCCAGGCGGCGAAGCCCAGCACCACCAGGCCCATGCCCTGCTTGAAGCGAGTGAGCCAGTCGCCGCTGCGCGGCAGGGCCGCGGAGAAGGTGCCGACCACCAGGAACAGCACCCCCATGCCCAGGGCGAACACGAAGAGCTGGAGCCCGCCCAGCCACACGTCGCCCTGCTGGGCGATGGCCACCAGCACGGCCCCGATCACCGGTCCCACGCAGGGTGCCGACAGCGGCCCGAGCACCAGGCCCATGAGGAAGGCCCCCCCGAAGCCCTTGCGGGAGCCATCGCCCTGCAGCTTCGCCGCCAGCCCTGCGGGCAGGGCGATCTCGAAGGCGCCGAAGAGGGACACCGCGAAGACCGCGAACAGCAGGGACACCGGGATCAGGAAGCCCGGCCGCTGCGCGAAGGCGCCGAAGGCCGCCCCGCTCTTGGCGGCGAGCACGCCCAGCGTGGTGTAGGTCACGGCCATGCCCAGCACCAGCGTGGCGGAGAGCGCGAAGCCCTTGGCCTTGCCGCCGCCCTTCTCGGTACCGGCTGCGCCGTTACGCGAGACGGACTGACTTTTGGCGCCGATGATGGCCATGGTGATGGGGATCATCGGGAACACACAGGGCGTCAGCGAGGCGCCCATGCCCGCCAGGAAGACCAGCAGCAGGGACAGCAGCAGCCCCGAGTGCTCCGGTGCTGGAGCGGGACTGGGCGGAGCCATCACCACCGGAGCCACCTCGACCTTCACGCCCCCCTCAGCTTTTTCTACCTGAAATACCGGCGCACTTTCCGCCGGTATTTCAGCAGGGATCGCCTCCGCCTTCACCGAGAGCGCCCGCGTCGTAGGGGGATAGCAGACACCACCCTCACCCTCGGTGCAGGGCTGGTAGGTCACCGCGAGGGTCACGGTGCCGCTGAGGCCCGCGCCGCTCACGGGCAGCTTCACCTGGCCGTGCCAGATGCCGTCGCCCAGCTCGTCCTTGGCGGTGGTCGGCGGCAGCTTGCCCAGCTTCAGGGTGCCGGGGCCCGCCTTCTTCACCACCTCCATGAAGGAGGCCTTCAGGTGGGCCCCCTCGGGCACTGCCACGACCACGGCGCCCTTCTCAAAGCGGAGGCTCACGTCCTTGACCGGATCGAAGCCGGGATCCGCCCGCTGGGCCCAGGCCACCACCGCGAGGCCGAGGCTCAGGACAAGGGTGGTCAGCACACGCATGGGGCCTCCGGGCCGGAACCTTCCATGCTACGACGATCCGCGCCTTCCGCCGGGCCCTGGGGGAAGGCTAGGCTGGAGAGATGGCCCAACCCTTCCCCTTCTCCTGGTCCGACCCGCTGCTGGCGCGGCTCCGCGCGCACCTGGCCGCGGAGTCCTTCCAGCGGGATGCGGCCCACGATCTGGGGCACATCCTGCGGGTGGCCCGCCTGGCCCAGCGGCTGGCGGAGGAGGAGGGCGCGGACCCGGAGGTTTGCGTGGCGGGCGCCCTGCTCCACGACCTGATCTACCGGCCCAAGAACCACCCGGAGTCCCCGCTCACGGCCCAGCTGGCCGCGGAGCAGGTGCCCCTCTGGTGCCGGGAGACGCCGGGCCTGGAGAGCCGGGCCGAGGAGGTCGCCTCGGCGGTGGCCAGCCACAGCTGGAGCGGCGGCGGCACCCCCGCCAGCCTCGAGGCCGAGGTGGTGCAGGACGCGGACCGCCTGGAGGCTCTGGGCGCCATCGGCATCGCCCGGGTCTTCGCCACGGGCGCCAGCTTCGGCGCGGGGCTCTGGCACCCGGAGGATCCCTGGGGCGAGGCCCGCGAGCTCGACGACAAGGCCTGGAGCCTGGACCACTTCGAGCGGAAGCTCCTGAAGCTGGCCGAAGGCATGAAGACCGCCGCGGGCCAGCGCCAGGCCGGGGCCCGCCAGCAGGCGATGCTGGCCTACCTGGAGGCCCTGCGGGCGGAGCTGGGGCCCTCCTAGCTGTCGGCTGTCAGCTGTCAGCTGTCGGTCAAGAAGGTGCCGACCCATCGGGGCGGTAGGGGGAATCCAGGGGCAGGGGGGTCGGCTGTCCGTGTTGGCTGTCGGCTGTCGGTCGAGCAGGGCCGCTCTCACCCGAGCGCCTGGGCGGGGCGCAAGGGGATTGCCATCGGCCCTCCGAAATCAGCCCAGGCAAAGTCCCGGCCCACCCAGTTGCCTGGCCCCATCTGTTTTTGACAGCTGACAGCTGATAGCTGACAGCTGCTAGCCGCTAGCACATAACCGACCGCTATACTCTCCCGATGGCCTTCACCCTCTCTCTGCGCCGCCCCTTTGTGGCGGACCACTTCCATGACCTGCCGGGCTTCCAGGAAGACCGCCACGGCCACAACTGGGAAGTGGAAGCTGCGGTGGAGCTCACTCTGGAGCCTGAAGAGGGGGCCTTCGCCGAGGCGCTGGACGCCTGGGTGGGCGGTTTGGACTACCGGCTGCTCAATGACCTGCCGGCCCTGGCCGGCCGCAACCCCACGGCGGAGCTGCTGGCCGAGAACGCGTTCCTCTACCTGCAGGCGGCGGCGCTTCGGCCCTGCTGGGTGAAGGTCCGCGAGAAGAACAACTACTGGGCCCTCTGCCGCGCCGGGGCGGGCCGTTGAGGCTCCGCCGCGCCCTGGTCCTGCTGCTGGCGCTGACGGCCTGCGGGCGCAAGCCGCCACCGCCGTCCCCGCCGGCCTCGGCGCCGGCGTTTCCCGTGACCATGGCCTGGACCTGGCATCCCATCGGCCCCCTGGCCGTGATCGAAGGCGAGGTCGGCGAGGGCACAGACCTCGTCCTGGAAGGCAAGTCGATCCGGGAGCGCCGCTTTGCGGAGCCCGGCCCCCTGCGCTGGGAGTTCTTCCGGCCCCCCGCCGGGGAGACCGCCGTACTGCGCACCGAGGACGGCCGGGTGCTCGCCCACTTCGAGTTCTCCGACCCGGAGTCGGCCGCACGGCCGAAGCAGGCCCAGGGGGGCGCGCCCTTCCGAGCCGAGCCCCCGCCCGCTCCTGCGGCCCGGATCCCCCAGCCCGCGCCACTGCCGCCACCCCCTACGGCCCGAGCTGAGACCCGCGCCCCCAGCGCCCCCCTGACGCCCCTCGCGGGACGCCGACCCTTTGCCATGCCAAGCACCACCGAGGCCCCGCCGACCCCGCCCGCCCCCTCACTACCCCCGGCCCAGGCCCGCGTGGAGACACGCTACCAGACCAGTCCCGTCACCCCCCTCATCGGCCGGAAGCCCTTTGCCCTGCCCAGCACCAACGAGGGGCCTCCCCCGAGGCCCCTGCCGGAGCTGCCCCCGGCCCGGGCCCGCGCCGAGACCTGGCATCAGAGCTCGACGCTGGACCCCCTGCCCGGCCGCAAGCCCTTCACCCTGCCCAGCACCACCGAAGGCCCTGCTGCCCGACCCACCCCCGAGCTGCCGCCGGCCCACGCCCGCACCGAGACCTGGATTCCGATCGCCCCTGGGACGCCGCTCCCCGGACGCAAGCCTTTCACCCTGCCCAGCACCACCGAAGGCCCCGCTGTCCGGCCCGCCCCGCAGCTGCCTCCGGCCCGGGCCCGCGCCGAGACCTGGGTCCCAAGCACCCCCGGGACGCCGCTTCCCGGACGCAAGCCCTTTACCCTGCCCAGCACCACCGAAGGCCCCGCTGTCCGGCCCGCCCCTCAACCGCCTCCGGCCCGAGCGCGCGCCGAGACCTGGGTCCCGAACACACCCGGGACGCCGCTCCCGGGGCGGAAACCATTCACCCTGCCCAGCACCACCGAAGGCCCCGCTGTCCGGCCCGCCCCGGACCTGCCCCCGGCGCAGGCCCGCGCCGAAGCCTCCCTGCGCAGCACGCCCGTGTTGCCCCTGCCCAGCCGAAGGATTCTGACCCTGCCCGGGCCCTCGGAGACTGCGACCCTCTCGAGCCACGCCGCCACCCCCACGCCCATCCTCCTGGAGACCGCGCCGACCCGGCCGCCGCAGCCGGTCTTCCCGCCGGGCCAGGCTGGCACGGCCATCATCTGGCCAGGCATGGGCGAGGCACTGAACCTGACCCGCGGACCCGGCGGCCGCAAGCGCCTGGTCCTCAGCTTCGACGGCGGCTCCAGCGCGGAGGTGGCCGTTGAAGTGCTGGACCTCCTGAAGGCCCGGGGGCTGCGCACCACCCTCTTCCTCACGGGCGCCTTCATCCAGCGCTTCCCCGCCCTGGTGAAGCGCATGGCGGCCGAGGGCCACGAGCTCGGCAACCACACCATGAACCACCCCCACTTCGCGCCGGGCATGAAGCGCGACCCGAAGTGGACCCGCGAGCGGGTGCAGCATGAGCTCCTGGAGGCCGACGCCGCCCTGCTCCGCGTCGCCGGAAGACCCATGGACCCCCTCTGGCGAGCGCCCTACGGCGAGCACACGGCCGAGATCCGGCGCTGGGCCGAGGAGCTGGGCTACCGGCACGTGGGCTGGAGCGAGGGCGCCGACACCCTGGACTGGGCCACGCCCAACGAGCGCCGCCTCTACCGCACCGGCGAGGCCATCGTGCAGCGGCTGCAGCAGCGGCTGAACCGGGACGGCGACGGCATCATCGTGCTCATGCACCTCGGCTCGGCCCGCCGCAGCAGCGACCGCCCCACGGAGGGACTCGGGGCCTTCATGGACCGCGCCCGGCAGGAGGGCTGGAGCTTCGTCCCCGTCGGCGCGCTGCTTCACGACCTGGGCAAGCCGGACTGGGATCCCCGCCAGCGGCTCGCGCTTCTGCGCAGCCCCGGCGCCCAGGCCCGCTGAACCGGCTCCGCTGGGCTACACTGGACCCAGACCACCGGGGAGGCGTGTTGCAGGGAGTCGGCCGCTGGGTACTGCGAGCAGGGCTGGGTGTTCTCGCCCTGGTGCTGCTGCTCTCCCTGGGCAGCTTCCACCCCCTGGATCCCCATCTCTTCACGCAGGGTTCTGCCATCGCGCCGGTGCAGAACCTCTGCGGCACCGTGGGCGCGAACCTCGCGGGGCTGCTGCAGACGCTCCTGGGCATCGGCGGCTGGCTGGTGCCGCCCTACCTGCTGTGGGAGGCCTGGCCCAGCGCCGCCAAGCGCCGCTGGATCGAGCGCCTGGCCTGGCTGGGGCTGGGCCTGGCCACCTGGACGGCCCTGGGCGCCTTCGGGCCCCGCCTCTGGACGGGCCTGCCCGAGGCCGGCACCCTGTCGCTGCGCTGGGGCGGCTGGCTGGGCAGCGTCCTCTGGCCCGTGCAGCGCCGCTTCCTGGGCCCCGTGGGCCTGCCGCTGCTCCTGCTCATCCTGGTGGTGCTCTGCGCCCTGGTGCTGGCCCCCGCCCTCACGCGCGCCCTGGGTCGGCTGCTGACCCGGTGGCTTGGCGAGAAGGCCTGGCCCTGGGTGAAGCCCATGCCGGGACGCGGTCTCCAGCACTTCATCGGCATGGTGAAGCGCCCCTTCCTGCGGAGCCGAAACCCCGAGCAGCCCGACCTCGACGCCGGCGACGCCGCAGCGCTCCTGGCCCTGGAGGGGCGCCAGCAGGCCCTGGAGGCCCAGCGGGAGGCCCTGCTGAAGGCCGAGATGGAGACGGCTGAAGCGAAGCGGAACCAGCCCACCGTGCGGGCCGAGGAGCTGCTCCCACCCATCCACTCCCTGAACCTGGACGCGGCCTCGGCAGTGATCGAGGCCCAGCCGCTGCCCGCCACCGGACCGGTGCTCAGGGGCACGGAGCCCACCGCCCCCTTCCGCACGAAGGTGCTCGCCAACGCCCCGCCGGCACCCACCCCCAAGCCGCCCCTGGTCCGCGCCCAGATCGCCAAGGACCGCTTCGGCCGGGAGAGCATCCAGTCGCCCCTGCCCCTCACCGAGCCCACCCCGATCAAGCCGCTGCCCCCGCTGCCGCCCGAGCCGTCGCGCCCCTCCCTGGCCGACCGGGAGACGCTGCCGCCCCGCCGGCTCTTCGATCCCCCCGGCGAGCACGCCAAGGTGGACCTGGCTCAGCTCGAGATCATCAAGGAGAAGATTGGACAGAAGCTGTCCGAGTTCAAGATCAAGGGCATCGTCACGGGCATGCAGCCCGGCCCCGTGGTCACGGTGTTCGAGTTCCAGCCGGACCCGGGCATCCCCCTCTCGCGCATCCTCGGCATGGAGGAGGATCTGGCCCTGGCCCTGCAGGCCGAGGCCGTGCGCATGGATCGCATCCCGGGCAAGAACCTGGTGGGCATCGAGGTGCCCAACCCCAAGCGGGAGATCATCACCTTCCGCGAGATCATCGATAGCCCCGCCTTCCGAGAGGCTGGCGGCCTGCTCCACCTCGCCCTTGGCAAGGACATCGCCGGCCGACCGGTGGTGGCGGACCTCAACAAGATGCCGCACCTGCTCATCGGCGGCAGCACCGGCAGCGGCAAGAGCGTGGGCGTGAACGCCATGATCTGCTCCTGCCTGGTGCGCGCCATGCCCGACGAGGTGAAGCTCATCCTCGTGGATCCCAAGATGGTGGAGCTCGGCGTCTACGAGGACATCCCCCACCTGTGGGCACCCGTCGTGACCGACATGAAGGAGGCGGGCCGCGTCCTCAAGTGGGTGGTGGCCCAGATGGAGGACCGCTACCGCCGCCTCGCGCTGCTCAGCGTCCGCGACCTGAAGGGCTTCAACGCCAAGATCATGGACGCCGGCGGCTCCATGGACCTCACGGACCGCACGCCCAACCCGCGCTGGCCTGACCGTCCCGCCCTGCTGGAGCCCCTGCCCCACGTGCTGGTGGTCATCGACGAGCTGGCCGACCTCATGATGGTGGCCCGCAGCGAGGTGGAGGACAGCATCGCGCGCATCGCCCAGAAGGCCCGCGCCGTGGGCATCCACCTGATCCTGGCCACCCAGCGCCCCAGCGTGGACGTGGTGACGGGCGTGATCAAGGCCAACCTGCCGAGCCGCCTCAGCTACCGGGTGCGCACCAAGATCGACAGCCGCACCATCCTGGACTGCAGTGGCGGCGAGCAGCTGCTGGGCGCCGGCGATGCGCTGTTCCTGCCCAACGGGGCCAGCCATCCCCACCGCATCCACGCACCCTTCCTCAGCGAGGTGGAGACGCTGCGCCTCGTCACCTGGCTGCGGGAGCGCGGCCGCCCCGACTACAACCAGGCCCTCATCAGCGCCATGGAGACCGAGGAGGAGACCGCCCTCTTCGACGATGCGGACCTGGGCAGCGACGACATCTACCAGCGCGCGGTGGCCGTGGTGAAGCGCGAGCGGAAGGCCAGCACCAGCCTCCTCCAGCGCAAGCTGAACCTGGGCTACGGCCGCGCCGCCCGGATCATCGATCGGATGGAGGAGGAGGGCATCATCGGCCCCGACCGGGGGGCCGGCAAGCCCAGGGAAGTCTTCGCCCAGGCCGAGTGAGCCTCCATCCGTCGGATGGGAGGCTCCAGGTCCGCAAGCGCAGCGCGCGGGAGCACCCTCCGGGGGAGGGTGCGATACCTGGAGAGGAGGGCATCATCGGCCCCGACCGGGGGGCCGGCAAGCCCAGGGAAGTCTTCGCCCAAGCCGAGTGAGCCCGAAAGTCACGGCCTGTTCGACTTCGACCAATGCGGTCCTCGATGGAGCCTAAAGTCTCCATTCCAGTGGCCGTAGACCTGCATCACATCTTTCTCGACTTATAGGTAATCAACCATAGACTCCTAGCGGAATGTTCCCCTGGGAGGACCCATGAAGCCCCTGCACCTGACTGCCCTGCTCCTGGCCGCCGCCGGCTCTACCCTGAGTGCCGCCGATGCCCCCGCCAAGCCCCCGGCCGCAAAGATCTGCACCACCTGCCACACCACGGACGCCAACCAGCTCCGGGGCTACTTCGACACCCTGGTGACGCTCAACAACTCGCTGCAGCTGCGGCTGGATGACCGCACGGAGGTCCTGCGCTTCGACAAGGCCACGCTGAAGGTCATCAGCCCGGAGCCCGCCGCCACGACCGAAGCCACCCTCAAGGCCATCGCCAAGGGCCACGAGGTGCGCATCGAATACAGCGAAAAGGACGGCGTCAAGACCGCCACCCTCGTGGCCGTGAAGCCTCCGGTGAAGCTGGCGGCCCACGAGACGGCAACCCTCGAGGACGTCCAGAAGCTGGTGGCCATGGGCCCCGAGAAGGGGAAATACTTCCTGTTCGATTCCCGTCCAGCTCCGCGCTTCATGGAAGGCGCCATCCCCACCGCCGTGAACCTGCCCTTCCCCGCCTTCGACAAGAACGTGGACAAGCTGCCCGCGGACAAGGCCGCGCTGGTGATCTTCTACTGCAGCGGGAAGACCTGCAACATGAGCCCCGGCTCCCTGGCCAAGGCCCGCAAGCTGGGCTACACCAACGTGAAGGTCTTCATCGACGGCATGCCCGCCTGGGCCAAGAAAGCCGCTGGCGTGCTGAGTCCCACCTCCCTGAAGGCCGCCTTCGGGGATACCCAGACCCCCCTCGTCATCCTGGACACCCGCCCCACCGCCGAGACCGCCAAGGGCTTCATGAAGGGCGCCGTGGCCGTGGATCCCGCGAAGGTCGCCGACCTGCTGAAGACTTTCCCTTCGGCCAAGCTGAAGCCCCCCGTGGTGGTGGTGGATGAGACCGGTGGCGCGGCCGCCAAGGCCGTGGCCGCGGGGCTGGTGCAGGCGGGCTATGCCGGCGTGAATGTGTTGAGCGGTGGCTTCAAGGCCTGGCAGGCCGCGGGCCTCCCCGTGGAGACTGGCGCCCTGGCCACCCAGGCCACCTTCGTGCCGAAGCCCCGCCCGGGTTCCATCTCAGCGTCCGAGTTCACCAAGCTGGCCGAGGCCGCCCCCGCCGTGCGCGGCGTGGTGATCCTAGACGTACGAAACCTCGAGGAGACCAAGAACGGCGCCATCAAGGGCGCGCTGCTGATCCCCGAGCCCCAGCTGGTGGCGCGGCTGGCGGAGATCCCGAAGGACAAGCCGGTCGTCTGCCACTGCTCCACCGGCACGCGCTCGGAGCTGGCCTACCACCTGCTGAAGGAGAAGGGCTACAACGTCCGGTTCCTGCCGAACGAGATCACCGTCATCGACACCGGAGAGTTCACGCTCGACTAGGCACCGGGAAGAGCCTTAACCACGAAGACCACGAAGACCACGAAGGAGGCCACAGGGGCTTTCTCCGTGGTCTTCGCCTAGCGCGCCGTTCGCTGCGCAGGAAAGCGATGGTCGCTCTCGCCACCACTCGCGGTTTCTCATGGTTTTTTGCAGTAACCACAGGTGGGAAGAGGATAGGCTGCACTGGCCTCAGGGGGCAGGCTTCAACGATCGATGGCCCCGAGAAAAGCAGAAAAATGAACCACAAAGAACACAAAGGGCACAAAGAAAAGCACCCATTTGAGCCCACGGCCTGAGTTCCTAGTCGTTGCGCCGGGCGGGGCGCCAGCGGCTGCGCTTGGCGGGATCGGCGAGGCCTGCGGCGTGGCAGGTGCGGCAGGCTTCCAGCTGGGCGTCACCGCCGCGCCAGTAGACGCGGGCGGCGCCGCCGACCTCACGGCTGCGCTCGGCGGGCACTCGGGGCCAGTAGAAGGTCAGCGAGGGTCCAGCAGCCTGGATCTCCAGCGCATAGAGGGGACCCACCTCGGGGCCGGGCCGGCCCCAGCGGTCCTCCTGGGAGCTGAGCACCACCAGGGTCCCCGGGGGCAGCGTGCCGCCGACCCGGTAGACCTCCGCGGCCTCGGGACTCACCCAGGCACGGATCCAGCGCCCGCCGTGGGCCAGGGACTTGACCGGGTCTGGATGGACTGGCTGCAGGGCGGCATAGTCGAGGGCGCGCAGAGGCGCCTGGGCCTCGGGATCCCGGACGACTGTGGGCACCCGCACCGGTGGGGCCGCCTGCACAGCCACGGTGGCTGGGACCGGGGGGGTGGCGGCGCGTCTCTGCAAGTGAGCCAGGCCGTGGCCGTTGTCGCCGGTCAGCACCAGGAGAAGGGACCAGAGCAGGCCCAGCCCCAGCGCGAGCAGGCCGAGGCTCTGGTGTTCCTTGCGGGGCCGGGTCATGGCCCAGAGAGCGGCACCGCCCAAGAGCAGTGCGCCGCTCCCCAGCAGGACATGGCGGAGCAGCAGGCTCTCGGGACCCGATCCCCCCAGCAGCCGGAGGGGGATCCGGTGCACCGGCACGAGCCCGAGGCCCGACAGCGACAGGAACCCGCTCAGCAGGGAGGCCAGCAGGCCGCCGAGGCCAAGCCAGCCCAGGTAGCGGCTGACCGTCCACCAGGCGCGGATGCCGCGGCCGGGGCGCTGGGCCGCGAGGAGGGCCCAGGGCAGCAGCAGTCCTGTCGCCACCGGAAGATGGGACAGCAGGGCATGGGGTGCGGCAAACCAGTCCATGGGAAGAACACCTTTTCCAGGGCGGAAACTCCCCGCAGTCTGGCACTCCTGGCCGGAACCCGGGGGGGAATTCCTGTCACAATCCAGGCCATGAAACAGACCCTTCTCCAGCACGTCCAGGCCTCGGTGCAGCTCAAGCAGCTGTTTTTCGAGCGGGAGATGGACCGCCTCCTAGCCCAGGCCGATGACATGGCCGAGCGGCTCCGCCGGGGTGGCCGGATCTTCGTCTGCGGCAACGGGGGCAGCGCTGCCGATGCTCAGCACCTGGCCGCCGAGCTCAGCGGGCGCTACGTCAAGGAGCGCCGGGCCCTGGCAGGCATCGCCCTCACCACGGACACCTCTGCCCTGACGGCCATCGGCAACGACTACGGCTTCGACCAGGTCTTTTCCCGGCAGCTCGAAGCCCTCGGGCGGCCCGGCGACCTGCTCATCGGCATCAGCACCAGCGGCAACAGCCCCAACGTGATCAGGGCCGTGGCCTCGGCCAAAACCTTGGGGGTCCGCACCCTCGGCCTGCTGGGCCGGGACGGCGGCCAGCTCGCCGGGCTCATGGACGACGCCATGGTGGTGCCCTCCACCGTCACGGCCCGCATCCAGGAAGTGCACCAGATGATCTACCACTTCTGGTGTGAGGCGCTCGATGCCCACTTCTGAGGCCGGCCGGTGAACGCCGCCGCAGGCCTCCTGGTGCTGGTCCTCCTGGGACCGCCGCCAGCCCGGACCTACACCTGGCGGGACGCTGCGGGACAGACCCACATCACCAGCACGCCGCCCCCCGCAGGCGCAGAGCTCCTGGAGCCGCCTCCGCCACCCGCGGTCGAACCCGGCCGCCCCGCCCCGCCCCTGCCCCGGCAGGAGGCTTCCGGCCTGGAGAGCCCGGCCCGGGAGCCGCTCAGCCCGGCCCAGCAGCAGGCCTGGACCTCGCTGGACCAGCACCTCGCCCGCGCCCGAGCAGGGCAGGACCAGCGCACCCTCGTGGCCGTGGCCGACTCCCTGCTCCAGGACTCCCTCTGGGGCCATGGCCTCTGGCTCATGCCCCTGGTGCCCGTGGTGACCCTGGCCCTCCTGGGGCTCCTGGGCTGGTGGTTCGCGCTGGGTCTGCCGACCAGCCTGCGGGTGCCCGTGGTCGGCGCCGCCCTGCTGCTCGGGCTCGCCTTCGGCCACCTGCTCCTCACCGTGTTCCTCTATCAGCCCCAGGCCGTGCGGCTCCAGCGGAACCTGGAGCTGCTCGAGCTGCACCTGGGCACCGGCCGGGGCCCGGGCCCCACCCAGCGGGCCCTGCTGCGGGGACACTACCGCGCCCTCGAGGCGGCCGCCACGCTCAGCCAGCCTCCCTGGCGCTTCCCGGGCGAGGTCCGGGCGCTGCGGGCGTCGCTGAAGCAGGTGATGGTTGAACCCTGAGCTGCTGGGCAGGCTGCCTGCGCTGCGCCGGAGCGCCGAAGCTGAGCCCCTGGGGCTCTACCTCCACGTGCCCTTCTGCGTGGACCGCTGCACCTACTGCTCCTTCGCCACCACCCGGGACCGGAGCCTGCAGCCCGCGACCACGGCGCGGCTCATGGCCGAGGTCGAGGCCTGGGGCGCGGCCCTGGCCCGGCCCGCCGTGGACACCCTCTACCTGGGCGGCGGCACGCCCTCCTTGCTCAGCGCCGCCGAGCTCGAAGGCCTGACCCTGGCCGCGCGCCGGGCCTTCGACCTGAGCCCGCTGGTGGAGGCCACCCTGGAGGCCAATCCGGGCACCGTGGACCTGGCCTGGCTGCAGCGGGCCCGCGCCCTGGGCTGGGACCGCATCAGCCTCGGCGTGCAGGCTCTGGATGATGCCCTGCTGGCCCGGCTGGGGCGCATCCACGGCGCGGCCCAGGCCCTGGAGTCCCTGCGCCTCGCCGAGCAGGCCGGGTTCCGCCGCCGCAGCGCCGACCTAATGGTGGGCATCCCCGGGCAGTCGCTGGCCAACGTGCTGGCCGACGCCCGCACCCTCGCGGACACCGGCATCGACCACCTCAGCGTCTACCTGCTGGACCTGGACAAGGCCTGCCCCCTGCGCGCGGACATCGACGCGGGCCGCCTCGCCCTGCCCTCCGAAGACGAGGTGGCGGATGTCTTCGAGGCCCTTCAGGCGGAGCTGCCGCGCCAGGGCCTCGCCCCCTACGAGATCAGCAACTACGCCCGCCCCGGCGGCGCCTCCATCCACAACACGCGCTACTGGGAGCGCCGGCCCTACCTGGGCCTCGGCCCCAGCGCCGCCTCGCAGCTGGGCGACTGCCGCTGGACCGAGACCAGCGTCATCCCGGCCTGGGCCGAGGGGCGCGGCGAGCTGGACCTGCAGGAGCTGGACGCCGCCGAGGCCCTGGCAGAGATCCCCCTCCTGGGCCTGCGCCTCCACCGGGGCGTGGACTGGGCGGCCTTGCGCACCCAGGCCGAAGCCCTGAACCTGCGGCCCCTGGCGGAGACCTGGGAGACCCGCCTCCGGGCCCTGGCCACCGAGGGGCTCACGGTGTGGGAGGGCGACCGCGTCCACCTGAGTCCCCGGGGCATGCTGCTCAGCAACGGCATCTTCGGAATGTTCGTATGACCTACCTCGGCGAGGGCGCCGCACTCCTGACCGCGCTGTGCTGGTCCCTGAACTCGGTCTGCTTCACCGTGGCCGGGCGGCGGGTCGGCTCCGCCGCCGTGAACATCGGGCGCCTGCTCATGGCCTGGGTGGCGCTGGTCCTGGTGCACCTCACCCTCTACGGCAGCGCCTTCCCCCTGCAGGCCGGAGGCGTGCGCCTGGGCTGGCTGGGTGTGTCGGGCCTCATCGGCTTCGCCCTCGGCGACGCCGTGCTCTTCGAGGCCTTCGTGCTCCTCGGGGCGCGCCTGGCGATGCTGCTGATGACGCTGTCCCCGGTCTTCAGCGCCCTGCTGGCCTGGCTGTTCCTGGGCCAGAGCCTGAGCCTCGCCAAGCTGGCGGCCATGGTCGTCACTCTGGGCGGCATCGCCTGGGTGGTCTGGGGCGACGGCGACCGCGAGGCGCATCCGCACCTGGCCCGGGGCATCCTGCTGGGCGTGGGCGGCGCCCTGGGGCAGTCCATCGGCCTGGTCTGCAGCAAGTTCGGCCTGGCGGGCGGATTCCCGCCCGTCTCCGCGAACCTCATCCGCGTGACTGCCGGCGTCGCGGCCCTGCTGCTCTATTTCGCCGCCACAGGTCGCCTGCGCCCCAGCCTAGCCAGCCTGCGGGACGGCCGGGCCACGGCCTTCATCGGCCTCGGCGCCGTCACCGGCCCGGTGCTGGGCGTGGTGCTCTCCCTCATTGCCATCGCCAAAGCCCCCATGGGCGTGGCGGCCACGCTCATGTCCTTGTCGCCCATCCTGCTGATGCCCGTGTCCCACTTCGTCTTCAAGGAGAAGGTCGGCGGCCACGCGGTCCTCGGCACCCTGCTGGCGCTCGCCGGGGCTGCCGCTCTGTTCTTCGTCTAGCCCCCCCGGCATTACCCAGGAGTTTCCCATGTCCCTCCGCAAGGATCCCGTCAGCTGGCTCTACCCGCCTGTGGAGCCGTACCAGGTCCACCGCCTGAAGGTCTCCGGGCTGCACGAGCTGCATGTGGAGGAGAGCGGCAACCCGAACGGCAAGCCCGTGGTGTTCCTCCACGGCGGGCCCGGCGGCGGCACCAGCCCCAAGCACCGCCGCTACTTCGATCCCGAGCGCTACCGCATCATCCTCTTCGACCAGCGCGGCTGCGGCCAGAGCACCCCCTACGCCGAGGTGCGGGAGAACAGCACCTGGGAGCTGGTGGCCGACATCGAGCGCATCCGCGAGTTCCTCCACATCGATCGGTGGATGGTGTTCGGCGGCTCCTGGGGCGCCACCCTGGGTCTCGCCTACGCGGAGGCCCACTCGCGGCGCGTCACGGAGCTGCTCCTCCGGGGCATCTTCCTCCTGCGCCAGCGGGAGGTGGACTGGCTCTACCAGGAGGGCGCCAGCCGTGTCTTCCCCGATGCCTGGGAGCCCTACCGCGACGCCATCCCCGAGGCCGAGCGCGGTGACTTCCTCAAGGCCTACGCCGCCCGGCTGCTGAGCGACGACCCGGCCCTGAACCTGCCCGCCGCCAAGGCCTGGAGCATCTGGGAGGGCGCCACCAGCAAGCTCATTCCCGACCCCGACTTCATCGCCTCGTACGGCGACGAGGCGACCACCCTGGCCTTCGCCCGCATCGAGTGCCACTACTTCCTGAACAAGGGGTGGATGGACGAGGGCCAGTTGCTGCGCGACGCCTCCGCGCTCTCGACCATTCCCGGCGCCATCATCCAGGGCCGCTACGACATGGTCTGCCCCCTCGAGAGCGCCTGGGCCCTCTCCAGGGCCTGGCCCGGGGCCGAGCTCGTCATCGTGCCGGATGCTGGCCACAGCGCCTACGAGCCCGGGATCTCCAGGGCCCTGGTGGCCGCGACGGACCGGTTCGCAGGCTGAGCCTCAAGAACTCAGAAGACAGAACAGCGACCTCGGAGGTCGGGAACAGGGCCTCACACCGAGGGCGGTCCCCCGTGCCGGTCCTGCCCCAGGGAGCCGAGGTACTGGTTGAGCTCAGTGGCGCTGAAGGGCTTGGCAAGCAGAGTGACATCCGTATTGGCCGCGATGAGATCAAGGGCCGCCTGGTCGGTGCGCCCGGTGGCGAGCAGGACCGGCACGCTGGGCCGCAGGCTGCGCAGGAGCGGCAGGGTGGCGCCCCCGCCCAGCCCGGGCATGTTCATGTCCAGGATGATGAGATCCGGCTCGAAGCGGGCTTCCAGCTTGGCCACGGCCTCCAGGCCGCTTCTGGCCGTGATGACCGTGTGGCCCAGGAGATCGAGGAGCGCCTGCATGGAGCTCTGGATCAGCTCGTCGTCATCCACCACCAGCACGGTCAGGGAGCGAGGCAGAGTGGCAGGGAGAGGTTCCGCCTCTGGCTGGGTCACCAGGAACTGGGGCCCGCAGGTCGGGAAGCGGAGGCAGACGCACGTGCCCCGGTCGAGCTCGCTCTGGATCTCCAGGAGCCCGTGGTGGGCCTTCACCGTGGCGTACACCGTGGAGAGGCCCAGCCCCGTGCCCTTCCCGACACCCTTCGTGGAGAAGAAGGGATCCAGCGCCCGCTCCTGGACGTCCTTTGTCATGCCGGTGCCTGTGTCCTCCACCGCAACCTCGATCCAGTCCTTGTCCACATTGCGCGTCCGGAGGGTGAGGGTCCCCAATTCGGGCATGGCATCCACGGCGTTGACGCAGAGGTTCATCAAGGCGTGCGTCAGGGCACCCGCATCCCCACAGATGGGCAGCAGCTCCGGTTCCAGGATCACCTCCAGACGGACCTTGGAGAGGACCGTGCACTCCAGCAAGCGGATCTCCTCCTGGAGGATCGTGTTCAAGTCGATCGGAAGGCTCTCGGCGGGACTCTGGCGGGCGAAGGTCAGCAGGGTCTTCACCAGCTTCCCCCCACGGACCGCTGCCTTGGTGATGGTTTCGAAGGCTCGGTAGGCACTGCTGTCCTTCGGCTGGAGTTCCAGGTGGGCCGAGGCCAGACCGAGGATGGCGGCCAGCACGTTGTTCATGTCGTGGGCGACGCCTCCGGCCAGGGTCCCCAGACTTTCGAGCTTTTGAGACTTCTGTAGCTGAGCCTGGAGCAGGCTCCTTTCCTCCTGGAAAGCCAGCTCCTTCCTCGCGAACACCAGCTCGGCCGCCCGCTTGCCCTTCTCTTCCTGCTGAAAGACGAGCTCCTTCTTCGCGACGATCAATTCCGAGGCGCGCTTCGCCTTTTCTCGGGTCTGTAGGTCAAGCTCCTCGTTTGCGATATACAACTCGTAGGCCCGCTTGGTCTTTTCGTTGTTCTGGAAAACCAGCTCCTTGTTTGCCACGGCCAGCTCACAGGCCCGGTGGGCCTTCTCTGTCCGCAGGAGGGTGAGCTCCCTGTTGGCATTTATCAATAGAACGGCACTACTTGCGCCGCCAGCCCGCCTGGCGACAAGTCGCCACAGCTTCGCCGTGCGAACGAGAGACCGATTCTTGCTGGTCATGGCGGCACCCACCTGTGCCGATCATGCGCCTGATTCAGGCCGGGAGGAGATCCAATGAGGAAATTCAGGCAGAAAGCCGGGACAGCGTGCTCCCTTTTTCTCGTTCTGCCTTTTCAGCCCTTGGCGCGGTGCTTGAAGTGGTCGTAGACGAACCACGCCACGCCCGCCAGGAGCACCACGCCGATAACCGCATCCAGCTTGTGGAAATAGGCGCCGAGAGTGTTCCACTTCTCGCCCAGTTTGAAGCCGACCCAGGCCAGGGCCAGGCACCAGGGCAGGCTGCCGGCGAAAGTGTAGAGGTGGAAGCGGGTGCGGTCCATGCGGGCGATGCCCGCGGGCAGGGCGATGAAGGTGCGGACCACCGGCAGCAGGCGGCCGATGAAGATGGCCCAGGTGCCAAAGCGCTCGAAGAACCGGTGGGCCTGGTCCAGGTGGCCCGTGTGCAGCCAGATGTAGCGGCCGTACTTCTCCACGGCGCGCCGTCCGCCCCAGGCGCCCACCTCGTAGGCGGGGATGCTGCCCAGGTTGCAGCCCAGGGCCCCGAAGATGCCCGCGATCCAGATCTGCGCCACGGGATTGCCCGCGCCGAGCCCGAAGAACGTGAGTTGGCCCTTGAAGGCCAGGTAGCCCGCGAAGGGCATGATCACCTCGCTGGGCAGCGGGATACAGGCGCTCTCGATGGCCATCAGCAGCATGACGCCCAGGGGGCCCGCGGCGGCCATGACGGCCACCATCCAGGCGACGATGGGGGCGAGGAGCTTCTGCAGCATGAGGGATCCAGAAAAGATGAGTCTACCGGGGGAGTAGACTGTTGGGATGAGCGAGGATCTCGTCCGCAACCGCAAGGCCTTCCACGACTACCACGTCCTCGATACGTGGGAGGCGGGGATCGCCCTCCATGGCACCGAAGTGAAGTCCCTGCGTGCGGGCCTGGGGCAGCTCCAGGACGCCTACGTGGACACCGCCAATGGCGAGCTCTGGCTCAAGCAGGCCCACATCTCGCCCTACAAGTTCGGCACCGATGCCAACCACGACCCCCTGCGGCCCCGGAAGCTGCTGCTGCACAAGGCCGAGATCGTCAAGATCACTGCCAAGGTCGTGCGCAAGGGCCTCACCGTCATCCCCCTGGCCATCTACCTGAACGCCAAGGGCCTGATCAAGGTGAAGGTGGCCCTGGCCGAGGGCAAGGCCGTGGGCGACAAGCGCGAGGCCCTCAAGCAGCGCGAGCAGAAGCGCGAGATGGACCGCATCCGCAAGGGCGCGCGGGAGTAGGGGCGGGCCTTCCCTCGGGTGTTCAGTCCTGCTTCGCCTCAGCGGCCCTGAATCTCACCGAGGTCGGGATCCCGCTCGGCGCGAAGAACGGCCAGGATTCGGACGACCTCCTCGTGCCGTTCGTACATGACCCGGAACGCGGGCTCGACGATCTCCCTGAGGGTCGGGTCTTCGACCTCGGGCACCATTCGGCCCAGGTCGGGGAATCGGGCGAGGCGCCCGACCGCGGCGTGGAGCTTGTGGCCCAGGCGGTCGGAAGCTCCGCGGTCGTCTCTGGCGATGTAGTCCAGGGCCTCCTCGAGCTCTCTCAGCGCTGGGCCTGCCCACAGGATCCGCATCAATGGGCCCGTTTCTTGAGGCGGACGCCAGCCTCCTCATGGGTGACAAAGTCGCCTTCTTTGAAGGCCCTCCGCCCGCGGTCGACGGACTCGGTCACCCGGGCCCGCCGCGCCCAGTCGTCCACCAGTTGGGCCATGCTCACGCCCTGCTCGGCAGCCATGACCCGCATCAGCCTCGCGGTCTCCTCTGGCACCAGGACGGAAACCTTCGTGGTCGGGCCCTCAAACGACTTTGGACGCCCCAAGGCCATGACCACCTCCTTTAATGGATTATATTTCTTTTAAATCCAAAAACAACCCTTCCTACCGTCAGCAGGGGGTCACTGCTTCTCCCAGGCAGGAGCCCCCTCAGCCGCCCCAGCCGCTCTGGGCGAACCTGGTGAGTTTCTCCTCGCTGCCTCGCAGGGCCAGGGCGCGGGCGACGTAGCGGCCGATGGGATCCACTTCCAGGTTCACGGGGTCGCCGGGGCGCAGGCCGTCGAGGGCCGTGTGCTTCACGGTCTCGGGGATGAGGGCCACCGAGAACCAGTCCAGACCACAGTCCACCACCGTGAGCGAGATGCCGTCCAGGGCCACGGAGCCCTTGGGCGCGGTCATGGGCGCCAGCTCCGGGGGCATGGCGAAGCGCCAGACGCCCTCACCCGCAGGCCGCGCCAGCAGCTGGCCGACGCCGTCCACATGGCCCGAGACCAGGTGGCCGTCGAGCGGATCCCCCACGCGGAGGGCCGGCTCCAGGTGCAGGGTGGCGCCCAGGGGCAGGCCGCCCAGGGTGCTCTTGGCCAGGGTCTCTTCGCTCAGCTCGGTCTCCCAGCCACGGGCATCCACCCTCACGCTGGTGAGGCAGACGCCGTTCACTGCGATGCTGGCGCCCAGCTCCGCCCGGCCCAGCAGCGCCGCCGGGGCCGCGATCCGCAGGCGCGCGCCGCCAGACCGGGAGGACCGGGCATCCAGGGTGCCGAGTTGTCGGATGAGGCCGGTGAACATGGCGGGCTCCCCCTCCATCATGGCGCGACTGGCGCCTGCAGGCGGCTCTTCCGCGAGCCGTAGAAGGCGTAGATCACCAGGCCGATGCCCAGCCACGCGAAGAACCGGTACCAGGTCAAGGCGGGCAGGCCCTTGGCGATCCAGAAGCAGCCGAGGATGCCCAGGGGGGCGATGACCCAGGCGAAGGGCATGGTGAATTTCCGGGGAGCCTCGGGCCGGCGGTAGCGCAGGATCAGGACCGCGCCGCAGACGATGACGAAAGCGAACAGGGTGCCGATGTTCGCCAGCTCCACCACCTCGTCGATGTTGAGCAGGGCTGCAGGAATGGCCACCAGGAGGCCCGTCAGCAGGGTTGCGTGGGAGGGCGTCTTGAAGCGCTCGTGGACTTTGCCGAACCAGGGGCTGAGGAGGCCATCGCGGCTCATGCTCATGAAGATGCGGGGCTGGCCCACCTGGTAGACCAGGAGCGCCGCCGTGGTGGCGATGACCGCGCCGAAGCTGATGACCGCGGCGATGCCGCCCATCTTGTGCTCGGTGAAGATGTAGGCCAGCGGATCGGCGATGCCGCCCAGGCGGGTGTAGTGGATCATGCCCGTGACCACCAGGGCCACGGCTGCGTAGATCACCGTGCAGATCACCAGGGAATACAGGATCCCCCGGGGCAGGTCGTGGCCGGGGTTCCGGCACTCTTCCGCCGTGGTGCTGACGGCGTCGAAGCCGATGAAGGCGAAGAAGATGATGGCCGCGCCGGACTGGATGCCGGGCCAGCCGTGGGGCACGAAGGGGTGCCAGTTGGCGGGCTGGATGAAGCGGATGCCCAGGCCCACCACCGCCAGGAGGATCAGCACCTTGACCACCACCATGACGCTGTTGACCCGGGCGCTCTCCTTGATGCCGATGTAGCAGAGCCAGGTGATGAGGGCCGTGATGACCACCGCCAGCAGGTTGATGGTGACGGGATAGCTTCCGATGAGGGGCGCGGCCTTGAGGGTCTCCCAGTTGGCGAAGGTGGCGGCGCCGTTCACGAGCCCGGCCTTGGCCTGGGCCAGGGCCTGCAGCTTGGCCCCGAGGTCCATGGATGGAACCCCCTGCACCAGCTTCAGGGCGCTGCGCGGATCCATACCCAGCCAGCCCGGGATCTCGAGGTGGAACACGGTGGAGAGGAAGCTCCGGGCGTAGTCGCCCCAGGAGATGGCCACGGCCACGTTGGAGATGGCGTATTCCAGCAGCAGGTCCCAGCCGATGATCCAGGCCATGAGCTCGCCCAGGGTGGCGTAGGCATAGGTGTAGGCGCTGCCGGACACGGGGATCATGGAGGCCATCTCGGCGTAGGCCAGGGCCGTGAAGCCGCAGATGAGCGCCACCACCAGGATGCTGATGACCAGGGCGGGGCCCGCGGGCAGGCGGCCGTCGGCGAGGTTGCCCGCGGCGGCGGTGCCGATGGAGCTGAAGATCCCCGCGCCGATGATGGCGCCGATGCCGAACATGGTGAGCTCGAAGGTGCCGAGGGTCTTGCTCAGCTGGTGCTCGGGTTCCTCCGCGCTGGCCCGGAGCTGCTCGAGGGTCTTGGTTCGGAAGAGTCGGTTCAGCATGGGGGCCTTGGGAGAAGACCCATGCTATCAGGGGCCTTCCGAGCTTAGTCTGGAGCCATGCAGCTCTGGAACGATCGCCGCCTGCGCCTGTCGCTCACGCGGCTGGGGGTCCAGTACCTCCTGGTCCTGCTGGCGGTGGGGGCCTTCTCGGTAAACACCGGCAACAACCTGCTCCACCTGGTGTTCGCCCTGATGCTGGGGCTGTTCCTCGTCTCGGGCATCCTCAGCCGCCGCGTCCTCCAGGGGCTGCAGGTGACGGGCCTGGAGGCGGGCAGCCTCTTCGCCCGGGTGCGCGGCGGCCTCCGGCTGCGGCTGCGGGCCACCGGGCGCGGACGCCTCCGGGGCCTCGAGCTGCACCTCACCCTGGACGATGCCACCGTACAGCCGGGCTTCCTGGAGCGGGACAGCCTGACCGGCGAGTCGGTAGTGGTCCTGCATGCCCGGGCGGGCCACCGGGGCTGGACCCGGGTCCGCGCCCTGGAGCTGCGAACCTGCTTCCCCTTCGGCCTCATGGAGAAGGCCCGGATCCTGGCGCTGGAGGAGTCCCTGCTGGTCCTGCCGCACCCCCGCACCCCCCCGGCCGCGCCCGCCAGCTGGCGGGGCGAGGGCCGCCACAGCCTCCTGAAGGAAGGGACCAGCAGCCCCGAAGGCACCCGGCCCCTGCGGCAGGGCGACGCACCGGGCCGGGTCCACTGGAAGCGCACCGCCCAGCGCGGACAGCCCTGGGTGCGGACCTTCGAGGAGGACCGGCCCCTGGGCATGCACCTGCGGCTCGACCTGCGGGCCTGGGGCCCCGGTCGGCCCTTCGAGCGCGAGCTGGAGCGCCTCTCGGGCGCGGTCCTGCAGGCACGGCTCCAGAAGCGGGCCATCAGCCTGGAACTGCATGACCCCGATGGCGTCCGGGAAGTCCGGGGCCACACGCCCTGCTGGCACGCCCTGGCCCTGGCCCAGGCGACCGGAACCGGCGAGGACACAATCAGCCACGCGGTGGCAGCTCCGCTAAGCTGAGAGCTCCTGGAGGCTCTGGTGTTTGATGATCCGCTCTCCCCGTCCTGGACCCCGCTGCTGGAGGCGGCCTGGCAAGCCCGGGAGCACGCCCATGCCCCGTATTCCCACTTTCAGGTGGGCGCCGCCCTCCTCACCGCCACCGGCGAGGTGGTGGCGGGGTGCAACGTGGAGAATGCCGCCTATCCCGTCACCCTCTGCGCCGAGCGGGGCGCCCTGAGCGCCGCCGTGGCCGCCGGTCTCCGACCGGGCGGGCTGGTGGCCGCAGTGGTGGTCACGGATGTGGCCGAGCTGACCCCGCCCTGCGGCGCCTGCCGTCAGGCCCTCATCGAGTTCGCGGCCACCCTGCCGGTGCTGCTGGCCAACCGGACCAGCCGACATCTCCATCGCTTGGAAAATCTGCTACCACACAGTTTCACGGGTAGCCATTTTCAGTAGTCCTATCCATTCCCGGCCGCCCCGCCTACACTCTTTGAACCCCGCCAGAGATCCCGAGGCAGCCGCATGGCCATCGACCGCATCAAAGTAAAAAAAGAGGCCGACAAGTACCTGACTGCGGGCCGGGTAGAGCGGGCCATCGACGAGTTCCAGAAGCTCATCGAGGACAACCCCAAGGACTACAACACCCTGAACCAGATCGGCGACCTCAGCGTGCAGGTCGGCCGGATCAAGGAAGGGGTGGAGATCCACAAGCGGCTGGGCGCCGCCTACGAGCGGGACGGCTTCCATGCCCGCGCCGCGGCCATCTTCCAGAAGGTCGTGCGCAACGCGCCCGAGGACATCGATGCGGCCCAGCGCCTGGCGGATCTCTACCGCCAGATGAACCGGCCCGCGGACGCGGTGCGGATCCACCTGACGGTGGCCGAGTCCTTCCAGAAGAAGGGCCTCATCAAGCGGGCCCTGGAGGAGTTCAACAAGGTCGTGGATCTCGACCCCAAGAACCTCAAGATGAAGGTTCGCCTGGCCGACCTCTACAACAAGGAGGGCCTGAAGGACCGGGCCGCGGGCATCTACCTGGAGGTGGCCGAGTCCCTCGCCATGGAGCAGATGCACGCGGAGGCCAGCCAGATCCTCGACCGCGCCAAGGCGATGATCTCTACGCCTCAGGTCTATCTGACCCAGAGCCGCCTGGGCGTGATCCAGGGTGACTACAGCACCGCCGCCGAGCACCTGCGCGAGGGACTGGGGACGAACCCCCGGAACCCCGAGCTGCTGGAGGCCCTGGCCGAGATCGAGCTGCGCAGCGGCCACCCGGAGCGGGCCCTAGAAGCCCTGGGGGAGGTGGCCCAGCTGCCCGAGAAGTCCCTGCCCCTCTGTGAACGGGCGCTGCGCAACCTGGTGAACGCCGACCGCTCCGAGGAGGGCCTCCGGCTGTTCGCCCCCATCGCCCGGGAGCTCGCCCGCCGCGGTTCGGGCGACCCCGTGAGCCGCTGTCTGCACGCCGCGCTGCAGGACCACCTCGGCAGTGAGGCCTGGCTGCTCCTGGCCGAAATCGCCCACCAGAGCGGCAACCGGACGGAACAGGTCCAGGCCCTCCAGAGTGCCTACGCCCTGGCCCTGCAGGACAACGACCCCTCCCTGGCCGCCAGCGTCTCCACCCAGCTGCAGGCCCTCGGGGTGGTGCCCGAAGCCGTGCGGCAGCCCCCCGCCCAAGAGGGCTTCGGGACCCCGGCACTGGGCTCCGACGGGTGGCCCCGCCGGGAGATCACCCGCCGCGGGCATGAGCCCGAAGTGGATCCACTTCTGCGCCTGCGCATCGAGCAGTTCTCGCGCGAAGCGGAGGCCATGCTCCGCAGCGGAAGTCCCGAGCGGGCCATCGAGACCTACAAGAAGGCCCTGGAGCTCGATCCCGAGGACCTCACCCTCATCGAGGCCATTGCCTCGGTGCACCGCGGCACAGGTCGCCTGACCCAGGTGCAGATGCAATATGTGCAGAGCGCCCAGGCCCTCGCTGGCGTCGGCAAGAAGCGTGAGGCCGCGCACCTGCTGGACCTGGCGGAGCAGCTCTTCCCAGGTTCGACCCGCATCCACCGCCGGTCCCTGGGCCTGCCAGAGGCGGTGCCCCACCACGCCGCGCCGCGACCCGCTGTGCAGCCACTCCCCGACGAGGGGGGAGCCCCCCTCAAGCTGGACCTGCCGGTCCGCGAGACCGTGGACCCCTTTGCCCCACCCGAAGCCATCGCCCTGGGAGATGGCCACGCGACCCTTCCCGACCTGGGGGTCCTGCCGCCTGATCCCTTCTCCGTCCTGGAGCTTCCGGAAGCGGTCGACCCGCCCGAGCCCGCCGCGATCGAGATCCCGGACCTGGACTGGATGGGGGCGTCCCTCAGCGAGGACACCGCGCCTGGTATTGCCTACGACCTGCCCGCTTCCCCCACGGCGCCCCTGCCGCCCATGCCCACCATCCAGCTGGAGCCCGAGGTCGTCGCAGCCCTCTCCGCGCTGCCGGAGCCGGAGACCGAAGCGCCCACCGTGCCCGCCGCCCTCCCCGAGGAGCTGGAGAGCCTGCTGGGCGACATCGACTTCCAGCTGGACTACGGCAGCCCCGAAGAAGCCAAGATCGAGCTCGAAGCCGCCCTCCGCCTGTTTCCGGGCCACCCGGAGCTGGAGGTCCGCATCCAGCGCGCCGAGCTGGCGCTTCAGAAGCTGGGACACGCCAAGGCCAGCGCCCTCGAGGAGAGCGACTTCGCCAACTCCTTCTTCGACCTCACCGACGTCCTGGGCACCGCGCTCATGGACTCGGGCGAGGGTGAGGAGATGCACGACACCACCAACCTGGTGGAAAAGGTCCAGACCGTCGACGAGCTCTTCAGCGCCTTCCGGCAGGGCGTCGAGAAGCAGGTCCAGGGGGACGACTACGACACCCACTACAACCTGGGCATCGCCTACAAGGAGATGCAGCTCATCGAGCCGTCCATCGAGGAGTTCAGGATCGCCATGGGCGACCCCGAGCGCACCCTGGAGTGCTGCTCGATGCTGAGCATCTGCGAGCAGGCCCGAGGCGACCTGGACGCCGCCGTGGAGTGGCTCCGCAAGGGCATCCTGGCCCCGGGCTTCCCGCCGGAGGACAGCATCGGCCTGCGCTACGACCTGGCCGAGATCTACCTCCAGCAGGGCCACCCGGACATGGCCGCCCAGGAGTTCCGGGTCGTCAACAACCTCGACCCCGACTACCGCGACGTGGCCGCGCGTTTGGCGTAGAGCCGTCCCTGGTCAAGTTGCGACCTAAACAACTATTAAATTTGGTTCTTCCGGAATTCCCGGGAATACCAACTCCCCTTGGACTCATCCAGCTCGTGGGGGAAGGGCAACAACCCTCGCAGAGGATGCGGAGAGGGCAGAGGTTCGCAGAGAACAGCGGCAAACCCGAAGCCATCAGCGTCCCTCCGCTCCCCTCGTCATTTCTCCGCGAGAGTGGTTGCTCTTTTACCTAAGCGTGCGGAGATCAGCCCAGGCTGCGGGTGCCGGTGGTGCCCCAGGGCTGCAGGGCCTGCAGGGCGGGCTGCACGGGCTTGCCGGGGCGCTGGAGCTGGGTGAGCTCCAGCGCGCCCTCGGGGGTGGTCAGCCAGGCCCCCTCTTTGCCCCAGAGCAGCTGGCCGGGTTCGCGGTAGCAGGTGCGCAGGGCGCCCACGCCACAGACCTTGAGGACCTGTTCATCGACCTGGAGGTCCGAGCCGGGCCAGGGCCAGAGGGCCCGCACCTGCCGGTGCAGGTCCGCGGCAGGGTGGCGCCAGTCCAGCCGTCCCATGTCCTTCCGGAGCTTGGGGGCGAAGGAGGCCAACTCGTGGCGCTGCTCAATGGGCAGGGCGCAGCCGCACAGCAGCAGGGGCAGCTGGTCCATGAGCAGGTCGGCGGCATCCCGGGAGAGCTCCGTGAGCAGGCTCTCGGCGGTGGCCTGCAGGCTGATGTCCCGGCGGCTCTGGGCCAGCACCGGCCCCTCGTCCAGTCCCGCGGTGAGCTTCATGAGGCTGACACCCGTCTCCTCGTCCCCGGCCAGGAGGGCGTGGTTCACGGGCGCAGCGCCGCGCCAGCGGGGCAGCAGGGAGAAGTGCAGGTTCCAGACTCCCAGCGGGCAGGAGTCCAGCATCCAGCGCGGCAGCAGGTGGCCGTAGGCGACCACCACGGCCAGCTCGATGCCCAGGCTCTCCCAGAGCCCGCGGGTCTCGGGCACCTTCCAGCTCTGGGGCTGGTGTACGGCCAGACCCAGCTCCAGGGCGACCACTTTCACCGGAGGAGCTTCCAGGTGGCGGCCCCGGCCCGCGGGCCGGTCCGGATTGCAGAACACCGCCTCGATGCCTTCGTCAGCCAGCGACCGGAGGGCCGGAACGGCCGCCCGGGGAGTGCCGAGGAACGCGATGCGCGTCATGGCGAGGCTCCTATCCCTTGGTCTGCTTCTGGTACTTCCGCTGCAGGAACTGGCGTTTCACCGGTCCGTAATACTCGACGAAGAGCCGGCCCCGCAGGTGGTCGATCTCGTGGCAGAAGGCCCGGGCCATCAGGTCCTCGCCTGTCAGCTCCTGCCAGGCGCCGTCCTTGGTCCGGTTCCGGATGGTCACCTTCTGGGGGCGCTCCAGCTCCTCGCGGATGCCGGGGATGGAGAGGCAACCCTCGGGGCCGCTCTGAACCCCCTCTTCCCGGATGATCTCGGGGTTGATGAGGATGATCCGCTGATCCGGGTCCTCGCCGCAGGAGCAGTCGATGACGGCCAGGTTGAGGTTCACGCCGACCTGGGGCGCGGCCAGACCCACCCCTTCCTCGAACAGCGAGGTCTCGAACATGTCCGCCACGAGCTGTTCCAGCTCGGGGGTCCAGTCCCCGATGTCCTGGCTGTTCAATTTGAGCCGGGGATCCCCCCAGGTGAGCACGGGCAAGACGGCCATTCAACCTCTCCAGCATTCCAGTGTAAACCAGGGAGCCTCTCGCGGTAATCTGTGAGGTCCGCCTTCCGGAGCCCCGCATGCTGCGTTCCTTCCGCCAAGTCTTCAAATCCAACCGTACGCCCATGGCAGCGGTCATGATCGTCGTGCTCCTGGGGCTTGTGGCCTACCTGGCGCCCTCCGGCCGGGTGGACACGCCCGACACCGTGGTGGCCCGGGTCTTCGGCCGCGAGGTGTTGATGCGGGACATGGCTGAGCACATGCAGGAGCTCTACCAGCGCTACGGCAAGCAGGCCAGCCCCGAAGCCCTCCGCCCCTTCGTGCAGTCCCAGGCTCTGCGGGACCTGATCAACCAGAAACTCATGGAGGAGCTGGCCGAGCGGCACCACGTGGTGGTCACCGACGACGAGGTCGGCGCCCGCCTGCGGGCCTTCCTGCGCCAGTACCCCATGCTGCTGGATGCCAAGGGCAACCTGAAGTCCACGGCCGAGCTCAAGCAGATCTTCCAGGACACGGGCTTCAATCCCGCCACCCAGGAGCGCGCCCTGCGCGAGGAGCTCCTGCGCACCAAGCTGGTCCAGCAAGCCGCCCTCCAGGTTCCCGTGGACGAGCCCTGGCTGGCCCAGGAGAACCGCCTCAAGAACGAGAAGGTGTCCTTCCAGCAGGCCACCCTGGCCGTCCTTCCCGCCACCGTGGCCGACCCCGGCGACGCCATCCTGGAACCTTTCTGCAAGGCTGGCGGCGAGCGATTCCTGCAGCCGCCCCGTCGCGTCATCCAGTTCGTGGCCGTGGACCGCGCCGCGTTCGGCAAGGACCTGCAGGCCGATGACGCCGCCCTGAAGGCCGCCTACCAGGCCCGCAAGGCCGACTCCACCGAGTTCAAGGCCCGCCACATCCTGTTCAAGGCCGAGGGTGAGGCCCAGATGGCCGAAGCCACCGCCAAGGCCCAGCTGCTCCGCGCCCGCCTCGTGAAGGGCCAGGACTTCGCCAAGGCCGCCGAGGAGCTGAGCGAAGATCCCAGCGCCAAGGGCAACGGCGGCGACCTCGGCTGGTTCAACGCAGCCAAGATGGTGAAGCCTTTCACCGAGGCCGCCGCCGCCCTGAAGCCCGGCGAGCTCAGCCAGCCCGTGCGCACCAACTTCGGCATCCACCTCATCAAGCTGGAAGGGCGCCGCGAGAAGTCCTTCGAGGACCTGAAGACCCAGCTGGCCAAGGAGCTCGCCGACACGCGCTTCACCAGCCGCGCCCAGGAGCGCCTCGAGCAGATCCGCAAGCGCGCGAATGGTGGCGACCTCGCTGCCGCCGCCAAGAGCCTTGGCAGTCCCGCCCAGCTCAGCCTGCCCTTCAGCAATGAGCCCACGGCCCAGGTCGAGGGCCTGCCCGAGCTGTCCCAGATCCTGGGTGAGGTCTTCCGCCTGAAGGTGGGCGAGGTCTCGAAGCCCCTGCCCTTCGCCGACCGCCACCTGCTCTTCCGGGTACAGGAGCAGCTGCCGGAAGCCGTCCCGCCCTTCAAGGAGATCCGCGCCAAGGTGCTGGCCGCCTACCGCCTGGAAGAGTCCCGCAAGCAGGCCCTGACCCGGGCCCAGCAGACGCTGAAGGCCAGCGGCCTCCAGGCTGTGGGTCCCGTCACGGACCAGGCAGCGGCCCCTCTGGCTGGCCTGCGCGACCTGGTCGCCCACCCCGGCATCCGCAAGGCCCTGCTCGACACGCCCATCGGCCAGACGACGCCCCTGCTCTGGGCCCAGGATGGCAAGCTCTGGGCGGCCCGCGTGACCTCCCGCGAGCCGGCGCCCGCCCTCACCTTCGAAGCAAGACGCAAGCTCATCCAGGAGATCCAGGGCGCCGAAGCCCAGAAGCTGCTCTCCGCCGAGCTGCAGGCCATGGACCAACAGGGCCGCCTGCGCCCGGGCCTCAGCAGCCTCTGGGGCCACTTCGGGGGCATCTACATCAACACCGACGCCACGCAGATGCCGGTGGAGGAGTAGCTCTTGTTAGCTATCGGCTGTCAGCTGTCAGCTGTCGGCTTGAAGCGCGGCTCGGACAGCTGGGTGGTGCCGCCTAAAAACTATCGGCGCCTCACGCTTTGCTGATAGCTGATAGCCGATAGCTGACAGCCGATAGCCGACAGCCCTCAGCCGCAGGCTGAGGCTGCCCCGAGCCGCAGCGCCCGATCGCACAGCTCAGCCACAAAGGCCTCGTCGTGGCTGGCGAGGAGCAGGGCGGTACCCTGGGCTTTCAGGTCCTGCAGCAGGGCCAGCAGGGCGACCGCCAGGGTCGGATCCAGGGCCGAGAAGGGCTCGTCCAGCACCAGCAGCCGTGGCTGCAGCATGAGGGCCCGCCCGAGGCAGAGGCGCTGGGCCAGCCCGCCGGACCAGGCCGCCGGGCGCTGCGTCAGCGCCGCCTCCGGGAACTTGACCTGCGCGGCCATGCGCGCCGCGGCCTGACGCTGCTCAGCGGCCGTGCCGCGCCGCCAGATGGCCAGGGGCTCCTGCAGGATCTCCCAGCCGGTGCGGTGGGGCGGTAGGCTGCCCGCAGCGTCCTGGAAGACTGCCTGCAGCAGGGGCCGGCGGGGGCGGCGCTGGGGCTCCGGCAGGGGCGACCAGGGCTCGCCCGCCAGGCTGATGCGGCCTTCCGTGGGCTCCCGCAGGCCCAGCACCAGCTCCAGCAGGGTGGTCTTCCCGGCCCCGCTGGGTCCCACCAGCCCCAGGGCCTCGCCCGGGGCCACGTCGAAGCTCAGGTCGCGCAAGATCCAGCGCCCGGTCCGCTGAAGGCCCAGGCCCTCGACGGTCAGGAGAGGCGCCGTCGTCAGCGGATCACCTCGGCGCCGACGTAGGGCTGCAGCGCCTTGGGCACGCGGATGCTGCCGTCCGGCTGCTGGTAGTTCTCCAGTACCGCCACCCAGGTGCGGCCCACGGCCAGACCGCTGCCGTTGAGGGTGTGGGCGAAGGCGGGCTTGCCCTCCTTGCCGCGCTGGCGGATGTTGGCACGGCGGGCCTGGAAGTCCCCGAACCAGCTGCAGGAGCTGATCTCGCGGTAGGTGTTCTGGGACGGCAGCCAGACCTCGAGGTCATAGGTCTTCTGGCTGCTGAAGCCCATGTCGCCCGTGCACAGCAGCACCCGGCGGTAGGGCAGCTCCAGGGCCTCGAGGATGGCCTCGGCATCCGCGGTGAGGCGCTCCAGCTCGGCCTCGGCCTGGTCGGCGGCGGCGAAGGTGACGAGCTCCACCTTGTGGAACTGGTGCTGGCGGATGATGCCCTTGGTGTCCCGGCCGTAGCTGCCGGCCTCGCTGCGGAAGCAGGGGGTGAAGGCGCAGTGGCGCATGGGCAGGGCTTCCGCGGGCAGGATCTCGTCCCGGTAGAGGTTTGTGACCGGCACCTCGGCCGTGGGGATGAGATACAGCGCGCCGTCGCCGTGGGCCACCTTGAACAGGTCCTGCTCGAACTTCGGCAGCTGGCCCGTGCCGTACATGCTCTCAGGGTTCACCAGGTAGGGCGGGATGATCTCGGTGTAGCCCGCACCGGTCTGGCGGTCGAGCATGAAGGTGATGAGGGCGCGCTCCAGCTTGGCGCCGAGCCCCTTGAGCACCGCGAAGCGGGCGCCGCTCAGCTTGGCTGCGCGGTCCAGGTCCAGGATGCCCAGGGCCGTGCCCAGCTCCACGTGATCCTTCGGCGCGGCAATCACGGGCAGCTGCCCCCAGCGCTTGATCTCCACGTTGGCGTGCTCGTCCCGACCCGAGGGCACGCTGGTGTGGGGCGGGTTCGGGATGCCCGCGAGGAACTCCTTGAAGGCGGCCTCGATCTCCCGCTCGGCGGCCTCCAGCTCCTTGAGCTTGTCACCCACCTCCCGCTGCTGGGCGATGAGGGCGTCCGCGTTCTCCTTGGCCCGCTTCAGCCGGCCCACCTCTTCGCTGACGCGGTTGCGCTCGGCCTTCAGGGCCTCGGCCTCCTGCAGGGCGGCGCGGCGGCGCTGGTCCAGCTCCAGGTAGCGCGCCCGGTCCAGCGTGTAGCCCCGCTCGGCAAGGCGGGCCGCCACGGCGTCGAGGTCGTTGCGCAGGAGGTTGGCGTCGAGCATCTGGGAATCCCGGAAACTTCCATTCTAGCTCAGCGGCCAGGCTCCGTCCGGCATGGGCTCGCCCGCCCAAGCGACCCCGAAGGCTGCGCGGACGTCTTCGATCCCGCCTCCGGCACCCAGCACCAGGCCCAGCTTGGCCAGGGCGGTCCAGCGGGTGTGCAGGCCGCCGGAGATGGCGCCCAGACCCTCGATCTTGCGGCCCATCTCGTAGGCCGAGAGGTCCACCCCCCCGTGCGGGCACTGAGAGGTCACCACCACGGGGATCCGGCGCCGGGCGCAGTCCTCCACCAGGCCCCTCAGGTCAGGGCGGTCCATGGGCAGGTTGCCCGCGCCGAAGGCCTGGATGAGCACGGCCCTGGCGCCCGCGGGCACGGGGCTCCAGGGCATGCCCGGGTGGGGGGTCAGGGTGTGGATGCCCAGCTCCAGGGCCGCGCCCAGGCCCGCTGGCACCCGGCGCTCGAAGTGGCCCGCGTCAGGATGGAGGCGGATCTCGGCGCCGATCTCCGCCAGGGGGGCCAGGTTCGGGCTCTGGAAGGCCTCGAAGAGGCTGACGCTCAGCTTGTCCGTGGCCACGCCGCGCAGCCAGTGGGTGCCGAAGCAGATGCCGGTTTCGGGGATGGCCCGGCAGGCCAGGTCCACGGCGTTGACCAGGTTGCTCCGGGCATCGCTGCGCACGAAGGCCAGGGGCCGCTGGCTGCCCGTGAGCACCACGGGCTTGCCCAGGTCCGCCAGCAGGAAGCCCAGCACCGAGGCTGTGAAGGCCATGGTGTCCGTGCCGTGGATGATGACGAAGCCATCGAAGTCGCTGCCGGCGCTGCGCACCCGGCGGGCCAGCTCCAGGATGTCGGCGGGCTCGAGGCAGGCGGAGTCCTGGTTGAAGGGCACCTCCACGGCCAGCTGCGCCAGCTGCCCCAGCTCCGGGACCTGCTCCAGCAGGTGATCCAGGAAGGGCCCCGGC
Source organism: uncultured Holophagaceae bacterium (assembly GCA_903857495.1). GTDB lineage: Bacteria > Acidobacteriota > Holophagae > Holophagales > Holophagaceae > Geothrix. The sequence continues at coordinate 173,352 of CAIOFF010000005.1, forward strand.
GCGAGGGCCACAGGGTCGCCGCTGGGGGCCATGCCGAGGGTGCCACCGGTGTGGAGGAGGATGATCTTTCGCATAGCCGCTAGTCTAGCGGCTGAGGGCCGGGACCTGCAGGCTTCCGCCTCAGGCCGGTAGACTGGAAGAGATGCGCCGCATTCCCAGAGCGATTCAGCTGATCGTGGCCCGGTATCTCCGGAGGCTGCTGAGGAACCGTCTGGACGGCCAGCAGCTGCAGTCCGCCATCGAGTCGGCCCTGGCCACGCTGCCCATCCAGGAGAAGCTGCTGGTGCGGGAGGGGGCCTTGCGCTCCGAGTCCCTCAACCGCCAGCTGGCCTGGGCCATGGCCTTCGTGGCCGGCGCCGTGAACGCCGGCGGGTTCCTGGCCGTGGGCCACTACACCTCGCACATGACGGGTGTGGTCTCCGCCATGGCGGACGAGGCGGCCGAAGGCGATCTGACGACCGTGCTTGCCGCCCTGGCCATGATGCTCAGCTTCTTCGCCGGGGCCTTTGTGTGCACCACGCTCATCAGCTTCGGCCAGCGGCGCCGGATGCGCAGCCGCTACGCCATCACTTTGGTGCTGGAGGCGGCACTGATGCTGGTGTTCGGCTTCATGGGGAACCGCCTCCAGGAAGAGGTCCAGTTCACGCTGCCCATGACTGTCATGCTGCTCTGCTTCATCATGGGCCTGCACAACGCCGTAACCTCCATCATCTCCGGCGCGGCCGTCCGCACGACCCACCTGACGGGGACGGTCACGGACATCGGCATCGAGCTGAGCAAGCTCGCCTATGTGAATGTCCACCACCGCCATGGCCGGGAGCGCATTGTCGCCAACCGCCAGAAGCTTTCGCTGCTGCTGCTGATCCTCGCCTCGTTCCTGGCTGGCGGAGTGGCGGGGGCCCTGGGGTTCAAGCACATCGGCTTCAAGGTCACCGTGCCCCTGGCCGGGTTCCTCTGCTTCCTTGCGGCCCGCCCCCTGCTCCTGGAGCTGCGGCTCCTGCTGCACCGGCTGAAGCGGCAGTGGACCCCGGAAGGGCCCTAGAGTGCCTAAAAAAACCCCGCGGTGTCGCGAGGGGGTTTTATTAGGCACTCTTAGCGTCTCAGTTCAGCTCCAGCTCGATCATCCGGCCGACGCCCTCCACCCGGCGGGTGCGGGCGGCGCCCTTGCCGCCAATCAGCAGCTTGCAGTCCGGGGGCAGGCGGTTCTTGAGCTCCATGAGCATCCGCCGCACTGGCTCGCCGGTGAACTGGACCGAGAGGTTCACGGCCACCCGGTCCACCTTCAAGATCTTGGCGGCCTGGGCGATGCTGTTGAGCGGCAGGTCCACGCCCAGCAGCTCGGTGCGGGCTCCGTAGGCCGCGTAGGCCAGGGCCGCCATGAGCAGGCCGAGCCGGTGGCGCTCGCCAGGAAGGGTGCAGAGCAGCACCTTGCCCCGGCCGGGCAGGATGTGGAACTCCTGGCGCAGCTTGCGCAGGAAGTCCTCCAGCACCTCCGAGAGCAGGTGCTCGTGGTGGGCGCCGATGGTGTTGTCGGCCCAGGCGATGCCCACCCGGTCGAGGAGGGGTGAGACCACCTGCACCAGGAACAGCCGCCAGCCCAGCTGACCCAGATACTTGTGCAGGAGCGCCCGGATCTGATCGGTGTCCATGGCCAGCACGGCCTCGAAGAGCTCATCCACCCGCTGGTTGCCGTCGGGAAGGATCATCTGCTTGAGCGAAGCATCGTCGGAGCGCACCACCAGCGCGGGCCGGTGGCCCTGGGCCACAGCCTCGGCCATGAGCTTCAGGCGGCGGAGGTCATCGAGGTGGTAGCGCCGGTGGCCCGAGGGCATGCGCACGGGGATAGGGAAACCGTACCGGCGCTCCCAGACCCGGACCACATCCGCCGTGAGCCCCGTTTCCGCACGCACATCGCCAATGCTCAAGAGCTTGGTTTCATCTCTAGTCATGCATTCCCGCCTTACCTAAGGCATTTAATGTAGGACTCGGACGAAAGCCTCGCTCGGGCTTTAATCTAGACTTTGTCGTCTTCTTAAACGACTACGACCGCTTTTACCTCGTCAAATCCCTGGTCACTGGTGCAGCTCACCACCACCGCGCACTGCCCGGGCTGACTGGGGGGGATGGGCACTTCCCCGACGAAGCGACCGCTGGGATCCGTCCGGCCCGCCAGGAGCCCCGTGGCCTTCTTGAGGCTGGATACCAGCTTCACGGCCACCTCGGCGCCAGCCACGGGGGCCTGGCTCTGGCAGAGCCGCGCCTGGAACTGCACCCGGAAAGGGGTGCCGAAGACCGGCCTCATGGGCTGGTCCAGGACCATCTCCAGGGTGTCGACATCGCCTTCCTGCTGCAGGAACTCAAGGATGGCCTGGTCCAGGGGGCGGTCATTGAAAGCCTGCTGTTCCAATAGATCCGGGGGGGTCAGGTCGTATTTTCCGTTCTTGATGTCCCGAATGACCGCCCGGTGCTGCTCGTCCATGCGCTCCTGGATGATCGGCTCCGAAGTCACCGCCGCCGCCAGCAGGTCCTCGTAGGAGGACCGGTAGTTGTCCAGGATTTCGCCGCCCACATAGATCAGGGTCTCGATCTTGGGATTGGCAAGGCCCTTGTCCTCGGTCTGGACATGGAACACCCGATTGCCATGGCGGACGTCGGTGTTGTAGCCGGTGATCATGGGCGCCGCCCCGCGGACAGGAACTCAGGAAGGGTCATGCGCCTGGCTTTGCAATCTTCCCGCCAGTTCCGGCATGATCTCCCAGGCGATCTCTCGAAGCACCTGATCCCCCAGGCGCGTCACCACGGCCTTGGCCAGCGCGTCCATCAGCGCGGGATCGGACTGCAGCGCCTGCAGCAGAGCCTGGACCAGCTCGGGGGACACCGCCGGGACCGGACTGGGGGCGGCAGCAGCCTGCCCCTCTGCGTCAGGCAGAATGTCTGCAGTGGGCGCCGGCTCAGACCCGGGCTCGGCCTGCTCAGGCACCACCGGCTCGCCCAGGTCGGCCGCCAGGCTGTCGCCGGGGCCCTCGGGCAGGGACCAGTCCGCGGGCAGGCTGTCCAGGACGTCCAGGTCCGGGAAGGCCGCGAAGGACTCCTCCAGGAAGGCCTCGGCAGCCTCCAGCGGCGGGGCCGCTTCGGAGACAGGCTCCGGGTCAAGCTCCAGCTCGGGCGCGGGCCCTGAGTCGGCCACGGGTCCCAGTTCCAGGTCCAGCTTCAGCTCGGGTTCAGGCTCGGGCTCGGGCTCAGCTTCAGGCTCAGGTTCCAACTCAGGCTCTGCGAGGAACACCTCCGAGAGATCCTGCAAGCTCTCCAGATCCAGTTCCTCCAGCTCCAGTTGGACTTCCGAAGCCGAGGTGGGATAGGTGGCCACCTCCTCCGGGACTTCGGGCACGGTGACGATCGGGGCCTCTTCGGGCCACAGATCCTCCGCAGTGAGGAGCAGGAGGTCGTCCTCCACCGGGGACTCGGTCAGGGCCTCGGACCGGAACTCGGGCAGGGGGATCTCGGCCCGACTGAGGAGGTCCCGGGCGGGGGTCGCGGGCATCGTGCTGAAGGGTGAGGGCGGGGGAATCACCGGGGTGGCCAGCAGGGCCTTCACCCGGTCGCCGAGTTCCCGCAGCTCAATGGGTTTCTTGAGGAAGCCCTGGATCGGGGCCTTGGTCAGCTTGGCCGGATCCACCGGATCCAGCACCCCGGCCATCAGGGCGATGGGCATGAGCGCCGTCTCTTCCATGGCCCGCAGGCGCTGGAGCAGGGTCCAGCCATCCATGCCCGGCATGGCCGTGTCCACCAGGGCCACATCGAACCGCTCGCCACGCGCGATGCGGTCCAGGGCCTCCGCCGCCGAATCCACACACACCAGCTCGATGTCCGTAGGCGCGAGCAGAGACTCCGCGATGCGGTGGATGCTGGGATTGTCGTCCACGAGGAGGAGACGGGACATGCGGGTACCTCGGGAAGCCAGGAGGAAGAAAGAGTGCTGCACAACGCTACCAGAAATATCTATTTCCTAAGTAATCCTTCAGTGCAGCAGCTTCCGGAGGGTCCTCAGGCGTTCCACCTCCACGAGCCGGACCAGCAGGACCCGGTCCCCCACCCAGATCCAGGCAACCCCCAGGGGCTCCCGCAGGGCCACCTCCGGGCCCTTGGGCAGCCACCCCTTCACGGAAGCGCGCAGGCCCAGGGCGGCGCGCCACTCGGGGCGGTAGGACTGGGAGAGCGCCTGCCGCTGGCGCTCCGGAGGCAGGGCGCTCTCGTTCCACCGCTGGTCCCAGGCATCGAAGGCGGCGTTCTCCCGCCAGACCCAGGCCGCGTCCCAGGCGGGCCAGGGCGGCGCGTCGGCCCCCACCGGCGTCCAGGTGGCCCGGTCCGGGGGGCTGGTCTTGCGCAGCATCCCGTCCTGGGGGAGCGGCTCCGCCAGACCCATCCGCTCGGGAGGATGGGCCGTGAGCAGGCCCATCCCCGCGGCCTGGCGGACCCACTGGCCAGCCTCCAGCGACCAGGCGGTCCAGCCCTGCAGGCCGCCGTGCCAGAGCCGGTCGACCCGGGGAAACCAGAGCCGGTCGCCGGGGTGCCAGGAGATCTCAAGCCGTGCCCCCGGCAGGTCCTGACCATCCTCCGACAGGGCGGCCTCCTTGGTGGCCAGGCCCCGGGGGGCGGGCGGCAGCCCCGGCTCGTTCCAGGCGGCCAGGGTGGCCTCGGCGGGGTCACCCTCCAGGGGCAGCTGGCTCAGCAGCAGGCGGGAGTCCACCTTGCCCTCACCCCCCTCGAAGAAGCCCAGGAGGACCGCCTTGCCGTCCCAGCTGAAGCGGCTCCAGGGGCCGGACTGGGTGGACCAGAGCACCCGGCCCTCTGGCACCTCCAGGAGGCGGGTCTCGAAGCGTCCCGGGCCCATCAGCAGCGTCACCAGGAGGCGGCTGCCCTTGCCCGGGGAGAGCCGCGCGGAGCAGAGCGGCGCGTCGAAGCGGTAGTGCCGCCACTCCAGCCCCCGCCAGAGCACCACCTCGCTGTGGCCTCGGGGGCCATTGAGGGCCAGCCCCTGGTCTGCCAGGTAGGGTGAGGCCGGCTCCCAGGGCGTGCCGAAGCCACCTTCAAAGGGCCAGGCCTCCTGCTGGTCCGGGTCCTGCGCGTCCTGGAAGCGCGGGGACCAGCCCTCCTCCATGCGGAGCTCGGCCAGGGACTCAAAGCCGCCCAGGCTCATGACCGCCGGCGCGGTCTCGGCTCCCACGCCCCCGGCGCTGACCGGACGCGGCGCCTGCACCACCGCGAAGAGCAGCAGCATGGCGGCGATGAAAAGAGAGGCGATGATGTAGCGTTGGGGAATCACGGGGCGCCCGGGACGGTTGTTTCCATGATGCCCCATCCCATGCTGGAGGCCGGTTCCCGATGAAGCAGAAATCCGCCCTGGAGACCGAGCTCAAGCTGCGCATCCCGGCCACGGCGCCCCTGGCTGCCCGGCTGGCGGCCCAGGGCTTTCGCGAGGTCCTCCCGGCTCAGGCAGAACAGAGCGTCCTCTGGGACCGCGAGGGCACCCTGCGCGCGCAGGGCTCGGCCCTGCGCACCCGGCGCTACGCGGGTCGGACCCGGCTGACCTGGAAGGGGCCCAAGGTCCCCGATGCCCTGCTGAAGATCCGCCCGGAGCTGGAGACCGGCGTCGAGAGCAGCGAAGCTCTGGAGGCCATCCTCCGCGCCCTGGGCTTCGAACCCATCCTGCGCATGGAGAAGGTCCGCGCGGTCTGGGAGGGGGCGGGCCTGGAGGTCTGCCTGGATGAAGCGCCGTTCGGCTGCTTCGTGGAGCTGGAAGGCGAGGCCGGGGCCATCCATGCGGCCCTTTTGAGCCTGGACCTCAGCCCGGCGTCCGCCGAGACCCGCAGCTATCCCGAGCTCTATGTCGCCCACGGCCTGAGCGGGGAGGTCCCGTGACCCGCGCCCCAGGCCTCGTGCTGGTCCTGCTGGCGGGCCTGCTCGCCTGCGGCTCCCGCTCGCCCGAGGCGCAGGTCCACGCGGCCTTCGAAGCCTGCCGCGCCGCCGTGGAGGCGGGTGATGCCGCCGGGGCGACCGGCCCCCTGGACACCATGTTTATCGGACCGGAGGGCATGAACAAGGCCACGGCCCGCCTCTTCCTGGAGGGCACCCTCCGGCAGGAGCAGGTCGGTATCACCGTCCTGCACGACCAGATCAAGGTCCGGGGCAACGAGGCCGGGCAGGATGTGGTCCTGCTCCTCACCTCCCGCGGGGGCGGCCTGCTCCCCCAGGAGGCCTCCCGCCGGAGCTTCCGCCTGCGCTGGCGCCGGGTCTCGGGGAGCTGGCGGCTGCTGGAGCTGGAGGCGCAGCAGCCCTAGCTGTTGCATCTCCCGAGATTTTTGGAAAAGAGATCTCACCGCAGAGAACGCGGAGGGCGCAGAGGAAAACAGCGCGCAAAGGAGTTGTCGGCCAGCCTCCGCTGTAAAGGCTATCCACGAAGTTCACAAAGACGCCCTGCGGGCGCAGGAAGCACACGAATGCGCCCTGGCTCACCCGGGCATCCCCAAGGGGGCGGCGGCTGGCTGCGGCCCCAAAAAGCCGTTCCAGCCGCCGCCCCCTTGGCCGGTCGCACGCGACCGGGGGCCGCAGGCCCGGAGGCCCTGTCGGCGCG
>CAIOFF010000006.1 GCA_903857495.1 uncultured Holophagaceae bacterium
ACCCCAACTCCAGCTTCGCCTGGATCATTGCTCGTTCCTCGCAACTCAGATGTGTGTAGTGGTTTCCCATGCATCCATTCTTTCTGAGGAATGTTGCACTTGGGAATTGAGCGCGCCCCTGAAAAGCGGTCCACAGATGACGCAGATGCCGCGCCTCCACCCTAGGCCTTGCTGCCCTGGGCACCCGGTCCCTGCCGGTGATCAAGGCGATTGCACAGATGGAGCCCCATGCTGACGCTGCGGCCCTCTCCCTGCAGTCAGGGACCTCACTGGCAATGGCTCTGGTTTCGCGTCACTGCCCCGAAGCGTACCCGGCACCAGGCAGGTGGGTCGGCGCCGATCTGCGGAATCTGCGTCATCTGTGGTTCCGCTTTTGATCTTGAATGGCTGGGGCTGAGCTTGGCCGATAACCGGGAAAGATCTTTTGGAACCGGTGATGAACAGCGATGAACGGTGATAACGGCCTGTTGCCACCGCTTCGCGCTGCGACAGCCGCATGCAGCGCATCGCCGTCATCCAGCAGCCCAGCGTCATCGCCGCAATCCTCTACTGCCTCAGCCAGAAAGAACAGCCGCCTTGATGCTGTGCTGCCTCTGCGTAGTCAGACGCCTAATATATGGGATGAGTTGATCTTGACCCGGGCGAAGCCTTGGCCCATCGTGGGCCCAAACCTCTTTAACAGTCGAAGGCAAGGCCACGAAAGCGCCACCAGGCCCAGCTCGGCGCCCTGGAAGAACGAGCAGGACCTTCGGATTCGCGTTTGACCTCAATAGCGGAGTCGGGACGCGTCAAAATGGGGCTTTTGAATTCCCTATACACCGGCACCACGGACGAGCACACGGACGGCTGGTTCATCGGCTTCTCCACCAAGGTGGTCTGCGGCGTCTGGGTGGGGCTCGATGAGAAGAAGATGATCTTCAAGGGCGCCGATGGCGCCAAGGTGGCACTGCCCATCTGGATCGACTTCATGAAGGCCGCCCTGCCCACCACCGGCGACAAGGAAGACTTCAAGGCGCCGGAGGGCATGGAGTGGGCGGATGTGGATCGCTTCACCGGCCTGCTGGCCACCTCCGCCACCACGGACAAGGTGCTGCGCCTGGCCTTCAAGCCCGGCACCACCCCCCGCTCTGGCAGCGATGCCGAGGCCATCCGGAAGATCCGGGAAGCCCGGGAGAAGGCCAACGCCCAGCCTGTGGAGAACCGCCCCTGGGGCCGACCGGTCCAGACCGAACCTCCCAAGCCCGTGGACCTGAATGGGAACGATCCTAACGGGTGAGCTGGAAGTCCTTGTGCCCGGTCTGCCAGAGCAGGAAGGCGTACTGTCCGGCGAAGTTCCGGAAGGTGACTGTCTTGTCCTCGGTGAAGTGCCCGTTGTCGTAGTTCACCTTCATGAGTACGGGCCGCTGCGAGGTGGTGGCGTTCTGGAGCGCCGCAATAAACTTCCCGGGCTGCCAGGGGGCCACGCGGGGGTCATTCCAGCCACCGACTCCCAGAACCGCTGGATAGCTGACCCCCTGACGGACATGCTGGACACCATCCATCTCGTAGAGGGCCTGGCACTCGACGGGATCCTGCACGGACCCGTACTCCTTGGCATTGGCGGGGCCATCGGTGCCGAACTCGGAGCGCATGGCGTTGGCGTCCCCCACATTGCAGACCACGGCCGCAAAGAGGTCGGGTCGCTCGGTGATGGCCCTGCTGATAAGAATGCCGCCCGCACTTGTGCCTATCCCACCAAGCCGCTGGGCCGAGGTGTAGCCCTTCCTGATGAGGTACCCTGCGCAGGCATTGAAGTCCTTCCAGGTGTTCGGCTTCGTGGCCTTGAAGCCGGCCTTGTGCCAGGCTTCACCCTTCTCGCCGCCGCCCCGCACGTGGGCGAAGGCCAGGACCACACCCCGGTTGGCCACGGAGTGGAGGGTGCGGAAGCTGGGGGAGATGCTCATGCCATAGCAGCCGTAGCCCTCCAGGATGCAACTGGAGGAACCATCCAGCGGAAGGTTTCGGGGGTGAACGATGGACAGCGGGATCATGGTTCCGTCTTCTCCTGGCACCTCTACTTCCTCGGCCACCAGGCCTTCGAAGGCGGGATAGGGGATGGCCGTGTTGAAGGTGCTCTTGGCCACGGTCTGCCGGGCCGCATCCAGCTCGAAGAGGGTGGTCGGAGCGGTCCAGGAGGAGACTGCCACCAGGCACCGGTTCGAGGTCGGGTCGGGGCAGGTGAGGCCCACACTGCCTGTCATGGGTAGCCGGACCTCGGTGAGCCTTCCGGTCTTGAGGGCGTACCTGGTGACCCGGCCCACAATGCCATTCGAGGAGACCACGAGGAGGTAGTCCTTGCAGGTGGTGATGGACTGGATGACGTCCTGGCCCTCTGGGATGACCGTCTTGGCCCGGCTCCAGTCCGGGTGCTCGAGGCTTGTCTGGATGACCTTGAACCTTGGGGCGCCGGAGTGGGAGATGGCGAAGACCTGGTCTCCATGCAGGGCAGTGTCTACCAGATTGTCTGTGCGCTGGCAGAGCACCCTCCAGGCGGGGCCCCCGGCCTTCATCGACGAGGCCGATGCCACGAACAGCCGTTGCTCGCTCTGGGCGGTGAAGGCCCCCCCCAGCACGTAGCCAGGTGCTGAGGGATCGACCCAGGTGGTCGGCAGCTCCTCGGGGGTGAGGCCCAGTCCTGGGAAACCCTCCTTGCTGAGGACATTCAAATCCTGGGCAGGCGGCGTTCCAAGCACGTGCCGCTTGGAGCTTCGATCGAGGTGGAAGGCCACGCTCTGCGGGTCGCCATGACTCCCAAAGTCATAGCAAAAGGACCTGCTGTCGGGAGCCCAGCTGGAGGGCCCGTAGCTGGCCTCGATGAGGTCCGGGCGCAGTTTGGCGGTGGCCACCTCCAGCACCCGGACATCCCCCACCTCGGCCCCTGCGGCGGAGATCCCCATGGCCACAAACCTGCCGTCGAAGGACGGCAGGATGGCCTGCAGGGTTGAGGTCACGCCCGGCTTATAGGTGGAAGGGTCGAAGAGCAGCTCCTCCTTGCCCTGCCAGCCCTTGCGGAAGAACAACTTCCCGACATCTTCCCCCGCCAGGGTCTTGCGGTAGAACACCCGCCCGTTCCGGCAGCTGATGTCCCGATAGGCCGCCGGCTTGAGCCGGTCCAGGGCCATCCATTCCTGCACCAGGGCCTCCCGACCGGGGAGCTTGGCGAGCACGTCATCGGTCAAGGTCGCCTGGGCCTTGAACCAGGCGGTGGCATCCGCACCCTTCAGTTCCTCAAGCCAGCGGTAAGGGTCCCGGTAGGTGGCCCCGAAGTAGGTGTCGGCAGCTTCCACCTGCTTGGATGGTGGATAGGTCCACTGGGCTAGCGCCGGGAGGGTGATCAGGAGTGCGTGAGCGATCACTGGGAAGAGCTTCATGGGAGGGACCTCCGCTGGCTTGCCTGCTTGGTACGGGGTGGGACTCGATCCTAGGGGAGTCGCAGGAGTCTAGGAAGTCGAACCTCCAGCTACCCGGGAAATTCCTCCGCTGCCCTCACCGTGAATCGCCTTCTGGGGCCTAGCAGAATCTTGCTGGCGGGTGCTGGGAGAACGGGCCCTGGCCGGCGCGAAAATGACCCAGTTTGGCCGCTGCTCCTGGGTCCGGTTGACCCCACTTGAGCCAGAGCCGATATACACCGCGTTCTCTGTGGTTGGCAGTTCTTTTCCCCCGGGATTCCCGGATGAACCTGTTTTTCTGACTCGGATTACTTCCCAGAAACCGCCAGCGGTACCACCGGCAGTTCGACGAAGCTGTCTTTGCCGGGGGCGTGCCAGATGCGGTGGGCGGCGGGGCGGTAGTCGGCGGGCTTGGCCAGGAAGATGTTGGGCACGAAGGTCTGGGGGTTCCGCTCGTAGAGGGGGAACCAGCTGGACTGCACCTGCACCATGATCCGGTGGCCCGGCAAGAAGACATGGTTGGCCGTGGGCAGGGCGAAGCGGTAGGGCAGCGCCTCCCCGGGCTTGATGGGCACAGCCTGCTCCAGGCTCTCCCGGTAGCGGCCCCGGAAGATGTCAGCGGAGACCATCTGCTGGTAGCCACCCAGGCCAGGCTGGGCCGGGACCTCGTCCGGGTACACATCGATCACCTTCACCACCCAGTCCGCATCCGTCCCCGTGGTGGAGGCCACGAGGTTGGCCACGGGCTCACCGCTGATGCGCAGGGGGGCCTTCATGGGCTCGGAGACGAAGGCCAGTACATCGGTCCGGCCCGAGGCCTCGCGCTGATCGTCCGTGTGCCACTGGGGCCAGGTGAGGCCATTGTCGTAGCCCACGGGCTGGATGGGCCGGGCGCGGAAAGGCACAGGCTTCGCGGGATCCGACACGAACTCTTCGAAGGGTGCCACCCCGGCCTTGGGTGCCTCGGCCGACACCGTCAGGCCCGCCCCCAGGTGATAGCGGGTGGCGGGGTGCGGGGTGCCCTCCCCCGCCAGGGGCCAGCCGGGCAGCTTGCGCCAGGCGTTGGTGCCGGTCTCGAAGGCGCTGACCGGGGGCAGGCCAGAGGGCGGGCCGCCCTTGAGGTGCTGATCGAGGAACGGCTTCAGCACCTCGCGGCGAAACTGCAGAGCCGTGTCCTGGCTGAAGCGGAGGGGCCCCAGGCTGCTGCCCTCCTTGATCATGCCACCGTGGTTCCAGGGCCCCATGGCGAGGTAGAGCAGATCCCCCTTGCGGTCCTTGGGCTTGAGGGCCTTCCACACCGCCACCGCACCGTAGATGTCCTCCGCGTCAAAGAGGCTGTGTACCAGCAGGGTGGGTACCACCATGGGCCGCGCCGCCAGGACGCGGTCCATGGCCTGCTGCTGCCAGAAGGCATCGTAGGCGGGATGTTCGACGACCTTGCGCCAGAAGCCCAGCTGCTCCATGCCCCGGCTCCGGGCCAGATCACCCGTGGACCCCGCCTGCAGGTAGAGGTTGTAGTCGTCGAAGTGGCTGGTCCACCACTTGTGCTCGTTGCCGCGGGAGGCCTGCTGCTCGTAGAAGTAGACCAGGGACGACGGCGAGAAGGCTCCATTGTGAAACCAGTCATCCCCGCGCCAGCCGTCCACCATGGGGTTCATGGGCACGGCGGCCTTGAGGGCCGGGTGGGGGTCCACCAGGGCCATCAGAGCCAGGAACCCGTCGTAGGAGATGCCCAGGATGGCCGCCCGGCCGTTGCTCTCCGGCAGGTTCTTCACCAGCCAGTCCAGGGTGTCCCAGGTGTCGGTGGCGTGATCCACCGCTGAGGCATTGAGGGGCCCCCGCAGGGGCAGGGTCATGGCGTAGTCGCCCTCGCTGCCATACTTCCCGCGGATGTCTTGGACCACCCGGATGTAGCCGCCCTCCAGGGTGAGGTCGGTGACGTTGTCGTAGCCCTGCAGCACCGGCCCCAGGTGGGCGCTGGCGGCGTGAGCGGTGAGCTCCGCCGCATTGTAGGGCGTGCGCGTGAGCAGGATCGGCGCCCCCTGCGCACCCTTGGGCACCAGGATGATGGTCTTCAGCTTCACCCCGTCCCGCATGGGGATCATCACCACCCGCCGCTCGTGGTCCCAGGTCCCCGTAGCGACCTTGAACTCTGCGGGCATCTCGCGGGGCAGGGTGGGCTGCTGGGCGGGCAGGGATAGGCCAGCCAGCAGGGCCAGCGGCAGGGTCAATAAGCGACGAAGCGGCGTGACAGACATGCAGACTCCCGAATTTACGTTTGAGTACTCGATGCAGGCTTCTGCGACCCTCGGGATCAGGCGCGGAGGACGCTGAACCTACGGAACAGCTCTTGGGGAATGGGGCATTGGAGCTTCCAGGTTATAGACATGGGTCGATCGCTTTCAACCCCCTCAAGCTCGACCCCCCCCCAAAGCCACATATGGGGACCCTTTGGCTTCCCGCACAAACAGCTGAAACCTCCAGCCATTGGTGCGACTTTCCAGGTATCGCTTCCCCGCCATTGTTTTGGGCCCCGCCGAGTTCTGTGTCTGCCAATGGAAGCGTTCTGGGCTGATGGCGTAGTCGTGATAAGTAATCCCTGAGTGGAATCCTTCACGCTTGTCGAGCGTGACAAACAGGAGCTCAACTTGCTCCTCCGTGAGGGCGAGTAATCCTGCCTGGAACGGGACGCGCCTTGTCGCGCCGAGCCACCCAACTCCAGTAAGTATTTCTCTGACGTCGTAGGCGCCATGTAAGCGTAGCGGCCAGTCCGACGGCGCACCCGGTAGATCACGTGCTTCAAGCCCGCTGGTCCCCGCCAACCAATCAGCGACTTCGGTGAGCTCTTCAAACATTGGTGGGTGGGCACGAAGTCGGCGCAGGAATTCCGGTCCGTCGAAGGTGTCCTTTGTGTCGGGGAAAAGTTGGTAGGCCAGCATCTGCACCCGTTGCCGATCCAGCTTGGTCAGGGTGCTGTAATCAAAAGGCTTCTTCTGCGACACGGCTCCACAGGTTGAGGCAGTCAGGGTCATTGGCATGAAGCAGACTGCCAAACCTCTTCCCAAGCCAACCCTCCTTGGGGCCGCAGATTCCCAGGTTCATGCCGGAAGCCCTCCGAAGCCCGGTCCATCCACTTGGTTCCTGGCTCCGACAGAGCTCCGCGAGCGTCAATCCCTGATCTACAAGAAATTCGCCCATTCGAGGTGATCGATGCCCGGGAAGGGCTCGATAGGCCAGGAACTCCTGGGTCAGCCGCCGCCAGTTTTGGGTGGTCGCCGCCCTGAGATTCTCCAAGACGCGTTCCCTTGCCACGCGTTCGAATTGGATGTGACAGGCCGGAGGTAGTGTGGGAAAGCCCGCCTCGACTTCGGCGATTAATGTTCGCTTGGACAGGCCAGTCAAACACTGAAGAAGCCTGTCAAATCGGAACTCAACCCTGTGCCTCCCGACAAAATCAAGGATCAAGCAGCTGGTTTTGCCTCTGGCCAAACGAAGGCCTCGGCCGATCTGTTGTTGAAACAAGACAGGGCTCTGTGTGGGTCGAAGCAACAACAGGCACTCCACCTCCGGAAGATCGATGCCCTCGTTGTACAGGTCGCACGTAAAAACGACGGTGACCTCCTGCCGCGCCAACATCCCGGGAATTCGCTCGCGCAAGGTTCGGTCCGTGGCTCCTGTCACGGCGAGCGCCTTGTAGCCAGCTTGCCGAAACTGTTCGGCCATTAATTCGGCATGGCGGACACTCACGCAAAAGCCCAGGGTCCGCGCCTGTTCTGGCATGGATGAGTATTTCTGAAAGGCCTGGGCGATCCTCCGCGCCCGGATGTGGTCCCCCGTCAGAATCTTGTCCAGATCGGCCACTTCCGGTCCCTGGCTCCACCTCACAATTGAGAAGTCGGTGTCGTCGGTCACGCCATAGTACTCAAAGGGCGAAAGCAGTTGCTCGTCCAGTGCCTTCCAGAGACGCAGTTCCACGGCGGGGGAACCGTCAATCCGCATGTGGAAATAGGGGGAGAAGCTGACCCCATCGGCTCGCTCGGGTGTCGCAGTAAGGCCAAGCAGAAGTGGTTGAGGCAGCCCTCTGCGCAGAGTCAGGGGCGTACTGCGCGAACCTTCCTGGAACTCGCCACCACGAAAGCCCCGGCCCAGGAATCGACCTGACCCATCGAGAACCAGGCATCGACAAATTCCGCGATCCATTGCTGCTCCAGATCGTTAAGCAGCCCCCGCGCGAGGCGAGTGCAGGGGTGGGCGTGCAGCGTGGAACCCCCCGGCAGGACGGGCCAGCGGCTATGCAACCCGTTCAAATGCCTTACAGTAGCCCATGCCCAAACTCTCAGCCCTGCTCCGACTCGGTGTGTTTCTCGCCCTGGCCCTCCCGGCGCTGGCCGCCCCGCCGAAGCCCGGTCCCGGGGCGCCGGTCCGCTTTGCGGTGCGCTTCGCGCCCAGCTTGAGTGCGCAGCCCCTGGATGGTCGGCTCTTCCTGCTGCTCTCCACGGACCCCAGCGCCGAGCCGCGCATGCAGATCGGGGATTCCCCGGACTCGCAGCTCATCTTCGGCACGGACGTGGAGGGCCTCGCGCCGGGCCAGCGGGCCCTGGTGGACGCCCGGGCGGACGGCTATCCCATCCGCTCGCTGAAGGACCTCCCGCCGGGCGAGTACACCGTGCAGGCCCTGCTGCACCGCTACGAGACCTTCCACCGGGCGGACGGCCACACGCTGAAGCTGCCCATGGACCGGGGCGAGGGCCAGCACTGGAACCTGGCCCCGGGGAACCTCTACAGCCGCCCCCGGAAGGTCCGGGTGGGGCCGGGCCAGACCCCCATCCAGGTGCTTCTGGACCAGGTGATCCCGCCCCTGGCGGAGGTTCCTGATTCCAAGTACGTCCGCCACCTGCGCATCCAGAGCCAGCTCCTCACGAAGTTCTGGGGGCGGCCCATGTTCTTGTCGGCCCTCGTGCTGGTGCCCGAGGGCTTCGATGCGCATCCCGAGGCCCGCTTTCCCATGCTGCTCATGCACGACCACTTCGTGCGGGACTTTGACGACTCCTTCCGCACGGTGCCGCCGGATCCGGACCTGAAACCTGACTACAGCGAGCGCTTCCGCCTCTCGGGCTACAACCGCATCCAGCAGGAGGAGGCCTACCGCAACTTCCAGCAGTGGACCGCCCCGGACTTCCCCCGCTACCTCTTCGTGAAGCTGCAGCACGCCAACCCCTACTACGACGACTCCTACGCCGTGAACTCGGCCAATCTGGGCCCCTACGGCGACGCGATCGAGACCGAGCTGATGCCGGCCATCGAGAAGGCCTTCCGGGTCCTGCCCAGCTGGGCCCGCTTCCTCTGCGGCGGCTCCACCGGGGGCTGGGAGGCCCTGGCGGCGCAGATCTTCTACCCGGACCACTACAACGGCGCCTTCGGCTCCTGCCCGGATCCCGTGGACTTCCGGGCCTACACGATCATCGACCTCTACAAGGACAAGAACGCCTTCTACCTGGAGGGCGCCCACAAGCGCGTGGCCCAGCCCGCAGCCCGGGACTACCTGGGCCGCACCTTCCAGACCCTGGAGGAGGTCAACGCCTACGAGCTGGCCCTGGGCAGCCACGGCCGCTCCGGTGAGCAGTTCGACATCTGGCAGGCGGTGTTCTCGCCCCAGGGCGCGGACGGCTATCCCCAGCCCATCTTCGACAAGCGGACGGGCCTCATCGACCCCAAGGTGGCCGCCTACTGGAAAGAGCACTACGACCTGCGGGCCATCCTGGAGAAGCAGTGGCCGGTCCTGGGTCCCAAGCTGCGGGGCAAGCTGCACATCTACTGCGGCAGCGCCGACACCTTCTTCCTCAACGATGCGGTCTACCTGCTGGAGGACTTCCTGAAGCAGACCCGCAACCCGCCCTACGAGGGCGAGGTGAGGTACGGGGACCGCGCCGAGCACTGCTGGAACGGCGATCCCGAGCACCCCAACCACATCTCCCGCCTGCACTACAGCACCCTCTACCTGGCGAAGATGCTGGCCCGCATGGAGAAGACGGCCCCCGCCGGGGCGGACCTCAAGAGCTGGCGGTACTGAGGACTGCGGGCAGCCTCATTCACGGACAAGCTCCTGCCCGTTCATACTCGGACAGGATTCGGAGCCGCTGATGAACGTCCTTCCAGGCCAGGCCAGCAGCGCGGAGGGGCAGGGCGGGAAGGATCCCTTCCTGCGCATCCAGCTGCTGGTGTTCGCGCTGGTGGCGGCGGTGTTCACCACGGTCTACATCCCCCAGCCGGTGCTGCCGGTGCTGCGGCTGGAGTTCGGTGTGGCGGAGGGCGTGGCCTCCCGCACGGTGTCCGCGGTGGTGCTGGGCATGGCCCTGGCGAACCTGCCCTTCGGCGCCCTGGCAGACCGGCTGCCCATCCGCCGCATCCTGCTCACGGGCGGCCTGGTGGTGGCGGTCTGCGGGCTGGCCTCGGCCCTGGCGCCCAGCCTGGAGCTGCTGGTGGCAGCGCGCTTCGTCCAGGGGCTGTTCATACCCGCGCTGACCACCTGCCTCGCGGCCTACCTGGCCCGCGTGATGCCGGTGGGCCGCCTGAACGTGGTGATGGGCACCTACGTGTCGGCCACGGTGCTGGGGGGCCTCTCCGGCCGCCTGCTGGCGGGGGTCCTCATGCCCGCCGCGCACTGGCGCTGGGCCTTCTTCCTGGCCTCGGCCCTGCTGATCGCCGCGGCCCTGGCGGCCTACGCGGGCCTGCCTGTGGAGCCGGACGAGGGTCCCGTGGCCCGGGACACCACCCGCTTCCGGGACGTGCTGCTGCGCCACGACCTGATCCGCCTCTACGCGGTGGGGGCCGGCGCCTACTTCGTCTTCTCCTCGATCTTCAACTACCTGCCCTTCTACCTCTACGGCGCGCCGTTCCACTGGTCCACCCGGGCCGTGACGCTGCTCTACCTGTCCTACGTCATGGGCGTGGTGGCGGGGCCTCTCGCGGGGCGCCTGAGCAATGCCATCGGCAACGGCACGGCCATGGTGGCGGGAACCCTGGTGCTCGGCGGGGGCGTGGCGCTCACGCTGGTGCCCCGGGGCTGGGCCATGGCCGCGGCGCTGACGCTGGTGTGCGCGGGCTTCTTCACGGTCCACGCCGCGGCGGCCGGGGCCCTCAACCGCAAGCTGCAGGCGGGCCGGGGCCGCGCCAACGCCTTCTACGTGCTGTTCTACTACCTGGGCGGGGCCGCGGGCATCACCCTCAGCGGCCACGGCTACCACGCCCGGGGCTGGCACGGGGTGGTGGGGCTCTGCGCCGCGGCGCTGCTGGTGCCCCTGGGCACCGGGTTCATGGAGCGGCGGGCCGCCGCGGCGAAGGCCTGAGGGTGTACCAGGCGATGGTGGCGAGGATCAGCACGCCGCCCGCCAGGGCGTAGGGGGAAGGCCGCTCGCCCACGCCCAGGAACACCCACACGGGGTTCAGCACCGCCTCCAGGGTGCCCGTCACCACCGCGGCGGTGGCCGAGAGCCGCTTCATGCCCGCGTTGAACAGCAGGTAGGCCAGGCCGATCTGGAAGACGCCGAGGTAGAGCAGCATCCCGGACTGGAGGGGCGTGGGCCGCAGTCCCGGCAGCGCGAAGGGGAGGCAGAGGGCCGCCACCAGCAGGTTGCCGAGGATGATGGCGCTGATGGGATCGGCCTCCGGCTGCCGCTCCCGCTTGAGCTTGAGCGTCAGGGCGAAGAGGGCCAGGCAGACGCCGGAGATGACCGCCAGCGCATTCCCGGTGAAGCTGCCTGCCTCGAAGCGGCCCACGAAGAACAGCCCCATGGCGCCCAGGCAGAGCGCCACGGCCACCAGGTCGCGGCCCTGGAGCGACCGCTTCGTGACCCACGGCTCCAGGAACACCAGGTAGATGGGCGCGGAGAACTGCAGGAAGATCGCGTTCGCGGCGGTGGTGAGCTTGGTGGCGGCCACGAAGAGGATCAGGACGCCGGCGTAGGAGGCGGCGCAGGCCAGGGAGAGGCCGTCCGGCCGCGGGAAGGGGCGGCCGCCCCGCAGGCGCACCACGACGGCCATGGTGAGGGCCGCCACCAGGCTGCGGACGCCAGCGATCTGGAGAGGGCCCAGGGGCAGGGCCTTGATGAAGAGCCCGCTGGAGCTCCAGAGGAGGGCCGCCGCGGCCACCAGGGCCGCGCCCCGCAGATGTTCCCGGTGGCCTGTCATGGATCTATTGGAGCACGGGGCTGGATAGGGCTACCCTGATCCCCACCCCCCCCAGGAGTCCCGCATGTGCCTTGGCGTTCCCGGCCAGATCCTCGACGTGGTGGAATCGCCCCTGCGCCTGGGGCGCGTCGCCTTCGGCTCCACCGTCAAGGAGATCAGCCTCGCCTGCGTGCCGGATGCGGGGCCGGGGGCCTGGGTCGTGGTCCACGCGGGCCTGGCCCTGGATCAGCTGGATGAGGCCGAGGCCATGCACATGCTGGCGTGCCTGAACGCGCTGGCGGAGGCCGGGGAGCAGGAGGAGGCTTGAGGTTCGTCGAGGAGTTCCGCGATGGGCGCAAGGCCCAGGCCCTGGGCGAGGCCGTCCGCCGCAGGGTGACGCGCCCCTGGACGCTGATGGAAGTCTGTGGCGGCCAGACCCACGCCATCGTCCGCTTTGGCCTCGATGAGCTGCTGCCCAGGGAGCTGACCCTGGTGCACGGCCCCGGCTGCCCCGTCTGCGTGACGCCCGTGGCCATCATCGACCAGGCCCTGGCCATCGCCGCCCGCCCTGAGGTCACCTTCTGCTCCTTCGGGGACATGCTGCGGGTGCCGGGCAGCGCCGAGGACCTGTTCTCCGTGAAGAGCCGCGGCGGGGACGTGCGGGTGGTCTACTCGCCTCTGGATGCCGTGGCCCTGGCCCGGCAGCTGCCGGAGCGGCAGATAGTCTTCTTCGCGGTGGGCTTCGAGACCACCGCCCCCGGCAACGCCCTGGCCGTGGCCCAGGCCGCGGACGAGGGTCTGGCGAACTTCTCGATCCTGGTGAGCCACGTGCGGGTGCCGCCCGCCATCGAGGCGCTCATGGCCTCGCCCCAGTGCCGCGTGGACGCCTTCCTGGCCGCGGGCCACGTCTGCAGCGTCATGGGCACCGAGGAATACCATCCCCTGGCCGCCCGATTCCGGGTGCCCATCGTGGTGACGGCCTTCGAGCCGCTGGACCTGCTGCAGGGCATCCTCATGGCGGTGACTCAGCTGGAAGAGGGCCGTGCGGAAGTGGAGAACCAGTATTCGCGGCTGGTGAAGGCCGGCGGCAACCGGCCCGCCCAGGCGCTGATCCAGCGGGTCTTTCAGGTGGTGGACCGCACCTGGCGCGGCATCGGCCCCATCCCGGCCAGCGGCTTCGGCCTCCGGCCGGAGCTTGCGGCCTTCGATGCGGCCCTCCGCTTCGGGGTGCAGGACGTCGGTGGCGCCGAGTCCCCGGACTGCCAGAGCGGTCTGGTCCTCCAGGGCCTGCTGAAGCCCCCCCAGTGCCCCGCTTTTGGCACCCTCTGCACCCCGGACCACCCCCTGGGGGCCACCATGGTCTCCTCCGAGGGGGCCTGCGCGGCCTACTACCGCTACCGGCGCTTCGACCCGGCGCACTGAACAGCGGACTCGCCTGGCCGGCGAAATACTTGTTGTGACAAAAGTCACACCAGGCAAGACGGGGCTATTTGCGCATTTGTTCCGGGAAATTGCAGGACACGGCTTGACAGCCCTCGGTCTGCTCCTAGGTTAACTCTAACTGTTCCCCCAATTATATATCTTTAGACGCAGTCTCAATTCTTGGGCCCATGGCCGAGGAGGCAGCATGCCACGAGCAGGAAACTCCCTGTGGGAGGTGATGCGGGAGAAGGGCTACAGCCGGCGGGACTTCATGCAGTTCTGCACCTTCGCCGCCACCGCCGCGGGCCTCGGGACCAACGCTTCGGCCGCCGTGGCCAAGGCCTTCGAGAAGAAGGACCGGCCGCCGGTGCTGTGGCTCCACTTCCAGGAGTGCACCTGCTGCAGTGAGTCTTTCATCCGCGCCTCGCACCCCATGGTGGCGGACGTCCTGCTGGATGCCATCTCCCTGGACTATGACGAGACCCTCCAGGCCGCTGCGGGCCACCAGGCCGAGAAGTGCAAGGCCGACGTCATGAAGGCCTACGCCGGGAAGTACATCCTTCTGGTGGAAGGCTCCGTGCCCACCAAGGAGAACGGAGTCTTCTGTATGATCGGGGGCCGCACCGCCGAGGACATCCTGAAGGAGGCCGCCGCCGGCGCCGCCGCCATCGTGGCCTGGGGCAACTGCGCCTCCTACGGCTGCGTGCAGGCCGCGAAGCCCAATCCCACCGGGGCCACGGCCATCCAGAAGCTGGTGAACAAGCCAGTCATCAACGTGCCCGGATGTCCGCCCATTGCCGATGTGATGGTGGCCATCGTCACCCACATCCTCATGTTCGGCCGCATGCCGGAGCTGGACTCCCAGGGGCGCCCCAAGGAGTTCTACTCCCGGCGCGTCCACGACACCTGCTACCGCCGCCCCTACTACGACGCTGGCCTCTTCGTGGAAGTCTTCGACGACGACAACGCCCGCAAGGGCTACTGCCTCTACAAGATGGGCTGCCGCGGGCCGCTCACCTACAACGCCTGCGCAGTCACCAAGTGGAACGGGGGCACCAGCTATCCCATCCAGTCCGGTCACGGCTGCCTGGGCTGCAGCGAGAACGGCTTCTGGGACAACGGACCCTTCTACCGGCACCTGCCCTCCTTCCCGGGCTTCGGCATCGAGTCCACGGCGGACACCGTGGGCCTGACCCTGGGTGCCGCCGCCGCCGTCGGGGTGGCGGCCCACGCCGTCTCCACGAACATCCGCAAGCGGAAGCTGATCCACGACCAGGTGGTCGAGGCCGTCAAAGACACGCCTGACAGCAAAGAGGTGGAGTAATGAGCAACCGCATCGTCATTGACCCCGTCACCCGCATCGAGGGTCATCTTCGCATCGAGGCGGTGGTCGAGAATGGCGTGGTGACGGACGCCTTCAGCGCCGGCACCATGGTCCGCGGCATCGAGAAGATCCTCAAGGGGCGCGACCCCCGCGATGCCTGGGCCTTCACCGAGCGCGTCTGCGGCGTGTGCACCACCGTGCATGCCCTCGCCAGCGTGCGGTCTGTGGAGGACGCCCTGGGCATCACCGTCCCCAAGAACGCGGAGCTGGTGCGCAACCTCATGTTCTGCGCCCAGTTCGTCCAGGACCACGTGGTGCACTTCTACCACCTGCACGCCCTGGACTGGGTGGACGTGGTCAGCATGCTCAAGGCCGACCCCGTGGCCACCTCGAAGCTGGCCCAGTCGCTGAGCCCCTGGCCCAAGTCCAACCCCGGCCACTTCGCCGCGGTGCAGAGCCGCATGAAGAAGTTCGTGGAGAGCGGCCAGCTGGGCATCTTCGCCAACGGCTACTGGGGCCACAAGGCCTACAAGCTGCCGCCGGAAGTGAACCTCCTGGCCGTGTCCCACTACCTGGACGCCCTGGAGTGGCAGAAGGAGCTCGTCAAGATCCACGCCATCTTCGGCGGCAAGAACCCCCACCCGAACTACCTGGTCGGCGGGGTGCCCTGCTCCTTCAACCTCGAGGAAGTGAACGCCATCAACACCGAGCGGCTGAACCATGTGGGCAGCCTCATCAAGGACGCCATCACCTTCGTCGAGCAGGTCTACGTCCCGGACCTCCTGGCCATCGCCAGCTTCTACAAGGACTGGGGCGCCATCGGTGGCGGCCTGAAGAACTACCTGGCCTACGGCGATCTGCCCACGAAGGGCTACAACGACCCGAGCTCGTACCTGCTGCCCCGGGGCGCCATCCTCGACCGCAACCTCAACGAGATCCACGAGGTCAACGGGAAGGACGCCAACGAGATCAAGGAATACATCAGCCACTCCTGGTATCAGTACGGCGGCGGCGACGGCGTGGGCCTGCACCCCTTCAAGGGCGAGACCGAGTTCAACTACACCGGCCCCAAGCCGCCCTTCGAGCACCTCAACACCGACGGCAAGTACTCCTGGCTGAAGACGCCGCGGTGGAAGGACCATGCCATGGAAGTGGGTCCCCTCTCCCGCATGCTGGTGGCCTATGCCAAGGGCAACACCGACGTGAAGGAGCTGGTGGGTGGCGTGCTGAAGCAGCTCAACGTGCCGATTACGGCGCTCTTCTCGACCCTGGGCCGCACCGCCGCCCGCGGCGTGGAGACCCAGGTCGTGGCCCACTGGATGAAGGGCTTCTACGATGACCTGGTGACCAACCTCAAGAACGGCGAGCGCAAGACCTTCAACCCCTACCACTGGGAGCCCGACACCTGGCCCGCCACCGCCGAGGGCGTGGGCATGACCGAGGCGCCCCGCGGCGCCCTGGCCCACTGGATCAGCATCAAGGACCGGGTCATCGACAACTACCAGCTGGTGGTCCCGAGCACCTGGAACGCCTCGCCCCGGGATGCCAAGGGCCAGCGCTCCTCCTACGAGGAGGCCCTCATCGGCACCCCCGTCGCCAACCTCGAGCAGCCCGTGGAGATCCTCCGGACCATCCACTCCTTCGATCCCTGCCTCGCCTGCGCGGTGCACCTCTACGATCCCTCCGGAAAGCACATCCACCAGGTGCAGTTCAACTGAGCGGAGGCCCTCATGCCCTCAACACAGACCTACCGCAGGCTCTATGTCTGGGAAATGCCGGTGCGGCTCTACCACTGGCTGAACGCCCTGGCCATCGCCGTGCTGGCGGTGACCGGCTACCTCATCGGGCGGCCGTTCACCGTGGGCTATGCCCAGGAGGCCTCGTTCCAGTACTGGTTCGGCACGGTGCGCTTCCTGCACTTCATGGCCGGCTACGTATTCCTCTTCAACATGCTGGTCCGGACCTACTGGGGCTTCGTGGGCAACCGCTTCGCCTCCTGGGACAAGTTCATCCCCCTGAACCGCCAGGCCTGGCGGGACATCGTGGAGGTGCTGCGCATCGACATCCTCCAGACCCGGGGCACGGGGCCCATCCACATCGGCCACAACCGCCTGGCGGGGCTCATCTACTTCGTCACCTTCTTCATCTTCATGTTCCAGGGCCTTACGGGCTTCGCGCTCTACGGACCCATGAGCCACTCGGTCTTCGGCAACCTGGCCGCCTGGGTGGTGCCCCTCATGGGCAGCGAGGCGGTGGTGCGCCAGTGGCACCACGCGATGCTCTGGTTCTACGTGCTGTTCACCCTGGTACACGTCTACCTGGTCTTCTACCACGACTATGTGGAGGGCCGCGGCACCACCTCCTCCATGGTCGGCGGCTGGAAGTTCGAGCGGGAAGACCGGCTTGATGACTGACGGCCGCACCCTGGTCCTCGGCATCGGCAACACCCTCCTCGGCGACGAAGGGGTGGGGGTTGCCGTGGTCGATCAGCTGACCCGGGAGGGCGGCCTGCCCGGCCACGTGGACCTCCTGGACGGCGGCACTGGCAGCCTCGTGCTGCTGGAGCCCATGCGCGAGGCCGGGCGCATGATCCTGGTGGACGCCACCGCCGACGGCCAGCCGCCGGGCACGGTGCGGCGTCTGGAGCCCCGGTTCTCCTCGGAGTATCCCGCCAGCCTCACGGCCCACGACATCGGGCTGCGGGACCTGCTGGACAGCTTCTACATGCTGGGCGACGAGGTGCCGCAGGTGGTGCTCTTCGCCGTGTCCATCGACTGGCCGCAGGACATGCGCTGGGGTCTGAGCCCCGAGGTGGAGGCCGCCATGCCGGGGATCGCAGCCGCCGTCCGCGCGGAGTGCCTCCGGGCCTGAGCGGCTTTCATGCGAAGCTGGAACACCCCCCCGGACGCCCCATGACTGCCGATCCCTTCGCCCTCGCCTGTCCCCGCCCGCTTCGCCACGAGACGGTGCAGATGGCCCACGGCGGCGGCGGCCGGCTCATGAAGGAGCTCATCGAGGGGCTCTTCCTGCCCGCCCTGGGTGCCGATCCGGCCGGGCTCCATGACAGCGCGGTGGTCGAGGCCGGCGGCGCCCGGCTGGCCTTCACCACGGACGGCTTCGTGGTGCATCCCCGGGTCTTTCCCGGCGGCGACCTGGGCGAGCTGGCGGTCTACGGGACCGTCAATGACTTGGCCATGGCCGGCGCGAAGCCCCTGGCCCTGTCCACGGCCTTCATCCTGGAGGAGGGCCTGCCCTTCGCGGAGCTGGCCCCGCTGGTGGCCTCCATGAAGGCCGCGGCGGACCGCTGCGGCGTGCGCCTCGCCACCGGCGACACCAAGGTGGTGGACCGGGGCAAGGCCGACGGGATCTTCATCACCACCGCCGGCATCGGCCTCATTCCCGCCGGGGTGGACATCCACCCGCGCCGCGTGCAGCCGGGGGATGCGGTCCTCGTCAGCGGCGACCTGGGTCGCCACGGCATCGCGGTGATGTCCGTGCGGGCGGGGATCGCGTTCGAGACCCCGGTCACCAGCGACTGCGGGCCGGTCCACCAGCTGGCGGCAGCACTGCTGGACGCCGGGCTGGACGTCCACTGCCTGCGGGACCCCACCCGGGGTGGCCTGGCCTCGGTGCTCAACGAGATCGCTGCCGCGGCGGGGCTCGCCATCGAAGCCGAGGAGGCTGCGATCCCCGTGGCGGAGGATGTCGCCGCCGCCTGCGAGATCCTGGGCCTCGACCCGCTCTACGTGGCCTGCGAGGGTCGGCTGGTGGCCTTCCTGCCCGAGGCCCAGGCCCAGCGCGCCCTGGCTGTCCTTCAGGCCACCCCGGGCGGCGCCGGGGCCGCCCTCATCGGCCGCGCGGTGGCGGGACCCGCGGGGCGGGTGGGGCTGCGCACGGCCCTCGGCACCTCCCGGCTCCTGGATCTCCTGAGTGGGGAGCAACTGCCCCGGATCTGCTAGCGGACCACGCCGAACAGCCCGCGCCAGCCCTCGAAGCGGAGGCCGGACTCCAGGCGCACCAGGGCCCAGCACTCGCCCTGGGGATCGGCCTCAGGGGCGTGCAGGTAGCCGGGGCCGTGGGCGATCCAGTCGCCGGGACCCAGGTGGGCCGGGCCATCCTGGAGGCCGCCGCAAAGCAGCACCGAGACTTCCTCGCCCACGTGGTCGTGCCGGGGGACGGTGCCGCCCCCCTGGAGCCGGGCCAGGCTCAGGGTGGCGCCGCTCTGGGCGTCCGCCAGGACCCGGGCGATGCGGCCGTCCCCGATGCGGGACCAGCGCCAGCGGGCCTCGGCGGGCAGGTGGGGCCGGAGGGCTTCCAGGGGATCCGCCGCCGTCGGGGTCAAGGCGAGCTCCTCGCCCTGCGCCGCCCGGCAGGAGGGGCAGTGGCCGAGGTGGAGCCGGAGGAGCAGGCTGGTGAACAGGTCGCCGCTGCCGTGGAGGGCGGTCCAGGCCTCGGGTTCCGGGTGGTGCTGGGGGCCGCGGGGCTGCCGTCCCTCGCGCAGCGCTGCCAGGGCGCTGGCCAGGGCGCGCTCCGCCGGGGCCTCTGCGGTGCCGTCCCAGGCCTGGCGGAGGAGGGCAGGGGTGCGTTCGAAGCTGCGGAGAAAGGTCTGGCAGGGGGGGCAGAGGGCCAGGTGGAGCTTCATGCCCAGCCAGTCCAGAGGGCCGAGGGCCCCTTCCTCGTAGTCGGTCAGGAGGCTCGTGAACTGCTCACAGGTGGGGACGAGGATGGTCATTTCCCCTCCGGGGCCGGGGCAAACTCCGGCAGCAGGGCGCGCAGGGCCAGTCGGGCCCGGTGGACGCGCTGGCGCACCAGCTCGCGGGTGATGCCGAGGTGCTGGGCGATCTCCTCGGTGTTCCAGCCCTCCAGGTCGCGCAGCACGAACACGGCGCGCTGGTCGTCGGAGAGGCGGTCCAGGCCCTGGCGCACCTTGGCCTTGAGCTCGTCCTGCTCGACATTCATCAGGGCCTCCGCGTCCTCACTCCAATCGATCAGGGTGTCGACGTTCATGTGATGCCCGTCGTCACCGAAACGTGGCATCAGATCCTCGATGGCATCCTCCCGGCGCCGGACCCGCTTCCGGCGGGCCATCAGGGCCTGGTTCACGCAGATCCGATAGGCCCAGGTGCTGAACTTGCTGGCCCCCTGGAAGCCCGGCAGCTCCCGGTGGAGGGTCAGCAGGGCGTCCTGGAGCGCGTCCTGGCTCTCGGCCTCGTTGCCCAGGATCCGGTCGATGACCCGGAAAAGCATGCCCAGGTGGGGGCGCACGAGGGCCTCGAAGGCCTCAGGATCCCCCTGGGCGGCGGCCTGGACGAGGGCCGCCTCCGGGCGGATCGGCAGGCCGGGCTCAGACATCGGCGGGCCTGGGGCCGCGGGGCAGGCGCAGGGTGAAGGCCGAGCCCAGGCCGGGACCCCGGCTGAAGGCCTGCACCTTGCCCCCGTGGCGCGTGGTGATCTCCTTCACCAGGAAGAGGCCCAGGCCCGTGCCGGCCACCTGGCGGGTCATCTCGTCCCCCACCCGGAAGAACCGGTGGAACACCCGGGGCAGGTCCTTGGGGGCGAGGCCATGGCCCAGGTCGCTGACCACCAGCAGGACCTCCTCGCCGTCCCCGTCAAGGGTGACCGTGGTCTCCCGGGGCTCCGCTGCGTATTTGTAGGCGTTCGAGAGCAGGTTCTCCACCACGGTGCCCAGGGCCTTGGGGTCCGCCTCGATCCAGAGGGGCTCCGAGGTGAACTCCAGCTTCAGCCCGAGCTCGCCGGCGCCCAGCCGCTGGTCCATGGCTTCGCAGACGCCGCGGAGCCAGGGCCCCAGCTCCAGGGGCACCAGATGCAGCACCAGGCTGCCGGACTCGGCCCGGGCCACATCCAGCAGGTTGCCCACCAGCTCATTGAGCCGCTCCAGATCCTTCTCCATGAGGGTCCGGATGCGGGTCCGCTGCTCTTCCGGCAGGGTGCGGGTGAACAGAGTCTCGGTCCAGACGCGCAGGGAGGCGATGGGCGTCTTCAGCTCATGGGTGACTGCGGAGGTGAAGTTGCGCTGCCGCAGCCGCAGGTCCAGCTCCTCGGAGAGCTTCCGGTAGAGGAGGACCAGGCCCGAGAGCACCACCACCACCATGAAGGCGCCTTCGGTGGCGGCCCGGAAGACGGAGTGCCAGCGCTGATTGCGCAGCTCGGCCAGGGGTTCAGGCCGCAGGGACAGGAAGGCCGCGCCGTCCAGCAGGGCGAGGTCGTCGGGCGAGTGCGGCGTCGGCACCAGGGCGACGTGGGGGTATTTCCGCTGGATGGCCTGCCGGCGCTCCTCGAAGCTGGGCAGGGTCGGCAACTGGCCCTCGACGGCGCCGGTGCGGGAGGAGCGGTCGGGCCGGGCGTGGATGGCGTTGAGGATGCTGAGGCTGTCCAGCTGCCAGGCCTCGGCCCGGCTGGCCTGCAGGGCCTGGGAGCGGGCCTCCAGCAGCCGCCGGGACTCCCGGATCTGGACGCTGATCCACCAGCCCACCTGGACGCAGAGCACCAGCGAGACGGCCAGGAAAATGATCCGTTGGAGGGAGAAGGTGGGGGCGCGGTTCGCCATGCCTCCATCTTGGACGCATTCTGCACCCCTTGGCAGCACTGCTGTGGGGGGCCATGCTTGGGGACCATGTCCAGCTCGAACGACTCTTCGGGTCCCAAACCTATGCAGCCCCCCGTCAAGACCAGTTCGGGTCCTCGGCAGCTGCCCACCGTGCCGACGGTGCGGCCCCAGGGTGCCGAGCTGCTGGCCGAGCTCATGCAGACCCAGCGGCAGCTGACCCAGTCCATGCAGGAGATCAGGGACCTGCGCGCCAAGCTGGGGCGCCGCTCCCACCAGATGCAGGTGCTGCAGCATGTGTCGGAGATCCTGGCCGCCACGTCCAAGGGTGGGCAGGTGGTCAGCGTGGTGCTGGATGTGCTGGCCCAGGAGTTCCACTGTCGGCGCGCGGTGGTCTGGACCCTGGAGGATGGCGGGGCCGGCTACGTCCCCAAAGAGGGCACGGGCCTGGCCAAGGCCCAGTGGTCCGCCATGCGGCTGCCGGCCCCGAACCCGTTTCCCGAGACGCCGCTGGTGCTGTTCCAGAGCCAGTGGCTGGACGCCCCCGGCGACCACGGCATCCTGGATGACCTCCGCAGCGGGGACGGGTCACCACTCTACTTCATCCCCTTCGAGCACCAGTTGCTGCTCCTGGGGTTCGCCATCCTGGCCATGCCCGCGGACCGGCGCTGGGAGGAGGAGGACCTCGACTCCATCACCATCCTCCAGCGGCAGGCGGCCATCTCGCTCTACAACGCCTGGCTGTTCAGGGATCTCTCCGAGCAGCGCGACGCGCTCCAGCGCCAGGCCATGGAGCTGGAGCGCGTCAACGACGCCCTGCGCGAGGCCGACCAGCTCAAGAGCGAGTTCCTGGCCCTGACCAGCCACGAGCTGCGCACGCCCCTGACGGGTATCCTCGGCTTCACCCGCCTCGTCATGGACGGCCTCTACGACGACGCCGACGAGATGCGCTCGATGCTGCAGGACAGCTACATCTCGGGCCAGCACCTGCTGGGCCTCCTGAACGACATCCTGGACCTGGCCAAGATCGAGTCCGGCAAGCTGGAGACCCATCCCGAGCCCTTCAGCCTCGGGGTTCTGCTGGATGAGGTCCGGCCCATCGCCGAGGCCTACCCGCGCAAGCCGGGGGTCGAGCTGGTCTGGCCGGAGCCGAGTGACATCCCCGAGGTCATGGTGGACCCGAACCGGCTCAAGCAGGTGCTGCTGAACCTGCTCTCCAACGCCCTCAAGTTCACCAAGGAGGGCTGGGTGTCCATCCGGGTGGAGCGGCATCCCGGCGTGGTCAGCCTCTCCGTGGTGGATACGGGGATTGGGGTCAGCCTCGAGTCCCAGGCCCGGCTCTTCCAGAAGTTCGCCCAGGCGGAAGGCGGCCACAGCCGTGAGTACGGCGGCACGGGCCTGGGCCTGGTGATCTGCAAGCACCTCATGGAGATGATGGGCGGCACCATCAGCCTGAGCAGCGAAGGCCTCGGTCATGGCAGCACCCTGCGGATCACGATGCAGATTGCCTGATCGCGGAGCGGCGCTCCGCGATATGGAACAATGGACTGCCAGCCTGGAGTCCCCGTGACGTACGTCCGCCGCCCCGAGTTCCTGCCGTTCACCCGCCCGATGGTGGGGGAGGAGGAGATCGCTGAGATCATCGACACGATCCACAGCGGCTGGATCACCACGGGGCCCAAGTCCGCCAAGTTCGAGGAGGCCCTGCAGGCCTACAACGGGGTGCCTCACTGCCTGGCCATGAACAGCGCCACCACGGCCCAGGAGATCACGATGCAGGTGCTGGGGCTCCAGCCCGGTGATGAGGTCATCACCACCTCGCTGACCTGGGTGAGCACCCTCAGCACGGTCGTGCTGCAGGGGGGCGTGCCGGTGCTGGTGGACATCGACCCCGTGACCCTGAACCTCGATCCCGCAAAGCTGGAGGCGGCCATCACGCCCCGCACCGTGGGCATCATTCCCGTGCACCTCACGGGCCTGCCCTGCCCCATGGAGGCCATCTGGGCCGTGGCGGAGAAGCATGGGCTGTGGGTGGTGGAGGACGCGGCCCAGGCCATGGGCGCCCACTACCGCGGCACCAAGATCGGCGGCAACCCGCGCTCGGTCATGAGTGTCTACAGCTTCCACCCCAACAAGAACATGACCACCGGAGAGGGCGGCGCCATCGCCTTCTTCAACGACGACTACGAAGGCCGCATCAAGCGCCTGCGCTTCCACGGGATCGACCGCGATGCCTGGAAGCGCTTTGCCAAGGAGGGCAGCCCCCACACCGAGGTCTTCGAGCCCGGCCGCAAGGCCAACTTCATGGACCTGCAGGCCGCCATGGGGCTGCATCAGATCCAGAAGCTGGACGGCTTCAATGCCCGCCGCGGGCACCTCTTCCGCCGCTACCTGGAGCTGCTGGCCGATCTGGACGAGGTGCTGCTGCCCTGGCCCGGGGACGCGGACCACGGCCACTGCTTCCACCTCTTCGTGCTGCGCATCCATCCGGAGAAGCTGGGCCTGGACCGGGATGCCTTTGTCGCGGCGCTCAAGGAGGAGAACATCGGCACCGGCATCCACTACCGGCCGGCGCATGTCCATCCCTGGTACCGGGACTTCTATGCCGCCCACCCCCAGCACCTGCCCAAGGACGGCCTGCCCCACAGCGAGTGGAGCGGGGAGCGCCTGCTCAGCCTGCCGCTCTGGCCGGGGCTGACCGAGGCCGACCAGGATCAGGTGGTGGCGGCCATCCGGCAGGTCATCGCCTGGGCCAGGTCCGGGCATCGCCCCCAGGCTTGAGCTGAATTCACTCAGGGCGCCCGGGTTGCCGATAGGTGACTGAGGGAAGGCTCCCTTGTTGAACCTCGCGATCATCCTGATGTCGGTGACGCTGCAGATCGCCGCGGCGGGCTTTGCCATCCGCATCAATCGGACCGCCCGGAAGCCGCTCGCCTGGATCCTGCTCTCCCTGGCGCTGGTGCTCATGGCGGCCCGCCGCCTGTATGCGCTGGCGGAGCTGGCCGGGACCGGCATGCCCGCTCGGCTGCTGCCCAACGAGGTCATGGGCCTGCTCATCTCGGGGCTGATGCTGACGGGGGTGCTCCTCATCGGGGGCCTCTTCCGGTCCAAGGCCGAGCAGGTCGCTGGGCAGCGGGCGGCCACCACCCGCGCCATGGCTGAGGCGGACAAGCTGAAGGCCGTGATGGCCGCCACGCCGGTGCCCCTCTGGATCGCCGAAGATCCCCTGTGCGCCGTCATCCGCGGCAACCCCGCTGCCGAGACCCTCCTCCGCATGGCCCCCGGGGCGAACCACTCGAAGTCCGCCTCTCCCGGGGAGCAGCCCGGGCACTTCAGCCTGCTCCGCGAGGGCCGGGAGCTGCTGCCGGAGGAGATGCCCATGCAGCAGGCCGCCTTGCTCGGGGAGCGGGTCCAGGGCCTATCCCTGGATCTGGCCTTCACGGATGGTCAGGTCCGACAGCTCATGGCCTACGCCACCCCACTCCGGGATCCCGAGGGACACATCCAGGGCGCGGTGTGCTGCATGGTCGATGTCACGGACCTGCGGCGGGTCGAGGAGGCCCTGCGGGCCAGCGAGGCCAAGGTCCAGCAGAACGCGGATCGGCTTGGCGCCCTGGTCCGCCTGAACCAGGTGGAAGGCGCCAGCATCCGGGAGATCCTCGACTACGGCCTGGACGAGGCGGTGGCCCTCACGGACAGCGCCATTGGCTACATCTACTTCTACGATGAGAGCACGGAGGAGTTCACGCTCCACTCCTGGTCGAAGGATGTCATGCCGGTCTGTGCCGTCCTGAATCCGATGACGACCTACAAGCTGGAGAACACGGGCCTCTGGGGGGAGGTGGTGCGCCAGCGGCGGCCGGTCCTGCGCAACGACTTCTCGGTGCCGGACCCCCTGATGAAGGGCCGGCCCGAAGGCCATGCGCCTCTCTCCCGGTTCATGAGCGTGCCCCTCTTCAGCGGCAGCCAGATCGTGGCGGTGGTGGGCGTCGGGAACAAGCCGGCCCCCTACGAAGAGCAGGACATCGAGCAGCTGACTCTCTTCATGAACGGGCTGTGGAGCATCGTCGAGCGCCGCAAGGCCGAGGAGGCTCTGGCCAAGGCGCGGAAGATGGAGAGCCTGGGCCTGCTCTCCGGCGGCATCGCCCATGACTTCAACAACATCTTCCAGGCCATGGTGGCCAACCTGGAGATGGCCGAGGCCGCCTTGCCCGAGGACTCCCGCGGGCACCTCTACCTGCAGCGGCTGAAGACCGCCCTGGATCGCGCCAGCCGCCTCAGCCGCGACATCCTGCACAGCTCTGGAGGAGACCTCCGGCGCCCGGAGTCCCTGGAACTCACCCCCCTCATCGCGGAGGTGCTGGACCGTCTGCGGCTGCCGGTGCTCCGGGACTTCTCCCTGAACCTGCCCCGGGTCATGGTGGATCCCCTCCTGGCGGGTCGCGTGGTGGAAGGCCTGGTCACCAACGCCCAGGAGGCCAATTCCTCCCAGGGCGTCGTCCGCGTCCGTACCTACCTGCGGGCGGTTACGCCCCTGGACCTGGGCACCGGTTACTGGCCCGAGCCGGTGGAGCCTGGCTCCTATGCGGTGCTCGAAGTCTCGGACCAGGGCCACGGCATCGACGCGGCGAGCCTGCCTGACATCTTCGACCCCTTCTATTCCACCCGGGACCTGGGCCGGGGCCTGGGACTGCCCGCGGCCCTGGGCATCGTGCGGAGCCACCGGGGAGGTCTGCAGGTCGAGAGCATCCCCGGCGTCGGCAGCGTGTTCCGGGTGCACTTCCCCTCGCCGGAGGCGCAGGAGAGTGTGCCGGTCGCGCCGGTGGAGGGACCTCGCGCCCGGAACCTCGTGCTCCTGGCCGATGACGAGGTGGAGCTGCGCGAGGTCATGGCCGAGATGCTGGAGACCTGGTTCGGCCTGGAGGTGGTGCCGGTCGCCGACGGGCAGGAGGCCCTCGACGCCTTCAACCAGCGGCCCGAGGTCTTTGACCTGGTGATCCTGGATGCCACCATGCCCCGTCTGGGGGGCGTCGAAGCCTTCAAGGCCATGCGGGCCGTCCGGCCGGGGCTGCCGGGGATCCTCTGCAGCGGCTACGCCCTGCCGGCCTCCCGGGACGAGGCCATCACCCAGGGCTTCGCCGACTTCCTGAAGAAGCCCTTCAGCAGCGTGGAGCTGGAGGTCATGCTCAACCGGGTCATGGGCCGGCGGACGACCCCCGCCTAGCCCAGCCGCTCGTGGGGCAGGGCGGGCACCGGGGCGTAGAGCGTGCTGTGGGAGTCCACCATGTAGAGGTTCCCGACCTTGCCCGTGTAGGCGCAGGCGAACTGCTGGATCTGGTCGGCGAAGCGGGTCTGCTCGTCCCGGTCCCGGAACATGGGGCCCCACATGGGATTGAAGGCGGCTTCCACTGCGGCCATGAGCCGATCCAGCTCCAGGCTCTGCAGCTCTGCCCGGCGCTGCAGCGCCTCGGTGCTGGCCGCCAGGTGGGCCGCCTCGTGGTCCAGGGCCACGGTGGCATCCGGGCTGAGGCGGGGGCCCAGCACATGGCGGCGCACGCGATTCCGCTTCCACTGATCCAGGAGTACCGAGGCGCGGCGCAGGGTCCGCCGCCGCGCGGTCTCCAGCCGCAGGAGGGTGCGGAGGTCATCCGCCTTGGCCTCCAGCAGCTTCAGCTCGCGCTCCAGCTCGGGCACCAACAGCAGGGTGCGCCAGGAGGCATTCTTCTTCGAGCGCAATACGTCGCCGTAGATGTGATCGCCCACGTAAAGCACCTGCTCCCCCTGGGCGCCCAGCAGGGCTTCCAGCCAGGCGGTGTGCCCGCCGGTGAAGCAGCGGGGGTGCCCCTCCAGCGCCTTGGCCTCGGGTGTCTCGAGGAAGAAGGCCGGCTTGCGGCTGCTCACCACCACGAGGTCGAAGTAGTCGACCCAGTGAGGCCGGGCCTCGTCCTGCCCGTCAAGCAGGTGGCTCAGCACGCCGTTGGTGAAGCTCCACTCGCTGTTGGTGAGCAGGAACAGCTTCTTGCCCTCGCGCTTCAGGCGGTCCAGGGCCAGGGCCAGCTGGGGATCCTGGGCGATGAAGAAGTCCCGGTGGGCGAGGATCTCGGTCTTCATCTCTCCGTTGCGGTGGGCGGTGTCGATGGCCCACCGGGCATCCAGGAAAAGCTGGAGGTAGTTCTCGGCCTTCAGGATGCCCTGGTCCAGCCCGTCCACCAGCTGGGCGTAGAGGAAGCTCTCGGGGATCTCGAACAGGGTGTCGATGCTGCGGAACCCCTTGGCGGAGGTGGCCAGGCGACGCCGGCTGTAGACCAGGTCCAGGGCGGGCCGGGGCATGGCCCGGCTGCCATGGCAGGCCCGCACCACCTGGCGCTCGCGGTTGAGCTTGAGAAGGTTGCCCCGGATCCCGTCCAGCACCAGGCCGCGCACGGCGAAGGTGGGGTTGTAGGCGACCTCGAGCAGCCAGGGGGAGTAGCCGCGCTCCCGCACCAGCAGCCGGGCCGCCTTCTTGAAGGCCAGCTCATCGATCTCTGGGGAGCGGTAACGGGCCAGCGTGTGGTCCATGTCGAAGCCGATCGCCTTGATGTCCCCCAGCGGCAGCGTCCGCAGGGCATAGAGCTTGTGGGCCGGGGGCAGACGGTCGACTTCCTCCGTCAGCGGAGGCGCAGCGAGGAGGGCCTGATCCCGGGAAGTCATGGCAGGAGTGTACTCGGCAGAACCACGGGGTTGGTCCAGTCCTGAAGGGCCTCAGCCTTCTTCGGTGCCGATTCCATGTGTGATGCTCTGGTGCCCGAACACCTCCCAGGCCAGCTGCCGGAAGCGCTCGCTGTGGCCCCAGTCCTTCTCCCGGTCCATCCAGAGCTTGTAGTGGATGAGCTCGTGCTCGAGGATCCGGGCCTGCACGGCGGCGGGATCATGGCAGTTCATGCCGCACACCTGCTGGGGCCAGGGCCAGTCCCGGCGGCGCAGCAGCGGGATGCTGAGGCGGATCTCCGGATGCCACTTGCCCCGGGCGTCCTTCTCGATCACGAAGAGCCCCGCGCAGCGCACCATGCGCGGCGACCAGACCACTGGCGGCGGCGCCATGTCCCACCCCGCCTCGCGGAGGATGGCCTGGGCGCGCTGGCGGAGGGTGAGCTGTCCCGGCGCCGACGCCATGCCCTACTTCCGGGCCCTCTCGGCGGCCTTGAGGTGCTTGTAGGAACCCACCATCAGGTTGGGGCCGTGCTCCTCGATGCCCGCCTCCAGGGTCTCGGCGCCGTAGTAGAACTGCTGGTTGATGAAGCTGAGCTGCGGCGCGCCCAGCTCCGGGAGGCTGCGGAGCACGGCCGAGGCCAGGTGCACCAGCGCATCCGAGGACTGGTACTGGAGGAGGATGCTCCGGTCCAGGAGCAGGTGGTCTTCATAGCGGTTCGAGGGCCGGGAGTAGAAGAGGCTCTTCCCGTCGAAGAGGATCTGGGTGCCGTCCGTGGCGACGGTGAAGACCTTGCCCTTGTCCGTCACATCGAACTGGAAGGCGGTGCCCTTCTTGAAGGCCAGCATGAGGGCCTGGAACTTGGGGTGCTGCAGGTAGGCCGAGCCCAGGTTCACCTTCTTCTGGACGCGGGGCACTTCCTTGGCCGTGGGGCCGTACATCATGTGGTTGTAGCGCAGAGCCTCGGCACGCTCCTGGGGGGTCTGCCGCTTGTCTTTCACTTTTTTAGGGGCTTTACCCGGAGTCGCAGTCATGGGGTTCCTCGGTGCTCGGCGTGGCCAGACTCATTGTCGCACAAGGGGAAGGGGGCTGCCCCGGACTCCAGCGGTGACCCTGGTCAGAAGTCGAAGGTGGGTCCGCTGAGGGTCTGGGCGTCGAGGAGCTGGCCCTGGGCATCCAGGGTCACGAGGCCCTGGGCCTGGCGGGGCGTCAGCTGGCTGATCTGCTGGAGGGCCTGGCCGCGCAGCTCGGGGCTGCCACCCTCGGCGCTCTCGAAGAACACCGCCCCCACCCGGTAGGTCTGCTTGGCCTCCTGGCTCAGGTGCAGCTCGCGGAGCTGGCGCTCGTCCACGGAGTTGGGTGCATCCGTCATGAGGCAGCGGGCCTGGGCGGTCTTGGGGAAGGCGATGACCTCGCGGATGTTGTCCACGCCCGCCAGCAGCATCACCAGGCGGTCCAGGCCCAGGGCCAGGCCGCCGTGGGGCGGAGCGCCGTAGCTCAGGGCGTCCAGCAGGAAGCCGAACTTCTCGCGGGCCTCGGCCTCGCCGATGCCGATGGTTCGGAACATGCGGCTCTGGGTCTCGGCGTCGTGGATGCGGATGCTGCCGCCGCCCACCTCGAAGCCATTGAGCACCAAGTCGTAGGCCACGGCGCGGCAGGCGCCGGGGTTGGTCTCCAGCAGCTCCAGGTCGTCCGGGTGGGGGCTGGTGAAGGGATGGTGGCAGGCGATGAAGCGCTGGTGCTCTTCGCTCCAGTCGAGGAGGGGGAAGTCCACGACCCATAAAAACGCGTACGCGTTTTTATCCATCAAGAGACGGGAAAGGGCTGGGTCGGACTCGATGGTCGCAAGCTCCGCTGCGACCTTCACCCGGAGGTCACCTAGGACTCGGCTGGTCTGGGCGTCGGTGCCTACGGCGAAGATGGCCAGGCCCTCGCCGGTGATGCCCAGGCTGGCGCGCAGGGCGGCCTCGTCGGCGGGCTCGAGGAATTTCTTGAAGCTGCTGGCGAGGCCGTCCTTGCCCCACTTGGCGTAGGGCAGGCCGCCAGCGCCCAGCTGCCGCGCCTGCTCCTGGTAGCCGTCGAGGACCTTCCGGCTGAGGGAGCCCGCGGCCTCGCCGGGGAAGAACAGGGCCCGCACCCGGCGCTGCCCCTGGCTCTCGGCGGCGGCGCGGAAGAGGTTGAAGCCGCTCTCGGCGAAGAGGGCCGTGGCGTCCTGGATCTTCAGGCCGCAGCGGAGGTCGGGCTTGTCCGAGCCGTACCACGCCATGGCGTCCCGGTAGGGCAGGCGCGGGAAGGGGGCGGTGACGTCCTTGCCGACTACCTTGGCCAGCCTGACCATGAGCGGCTCGATGACGCCCTGGACGTCCTCCTGCCGCACGAAGCTCATCTCGATGTCCACCTGGGTGAACTCCGGCTGGCGGTCCGCGCGCAGGTCCTCGTCGCGGAAGCAGCGGCAGATCTGGATGTAGCGCTCGAAGCCGCTGACCTGCAGGAGCTGCTTGAACAGCTGGGGGCTCTGGGGCAGGGCGAAGAACTGGCCCGCGTGGACGCGGCTGGGTACCAGGTAGTCCCGGGCCCCCTCGGGGGTGGACTTGGTGAGGATGGGGGTCTCGACCTCGATGAAGTCCAGGTCGCGGAAGTGCTCACGGGTGAGGTTGGCGACATCGCTGCGCAGCCGCAGGTTGCGCTGGAGCTGCTCGCGGCGCAGGTCCAGGAAGCGGTAGGTGAGGCGCAGGTCCTCGCCCACGTTCTCGTCGTCCAGGGGGAAGGGCAGGGGCGCGGCGGTGTTCAGGATCTTCAGGCCGGTCAGCCGGATCTCGACGTCACCCGTGGCCATGTTGGGGTTCTTGCTCTGGCGCTCGGCCACCACGCCTTCGACCGCCAGGACGAACTCGCTGCGGACGGCCTTGAGCTTGGCCAGCAGGGCCGGGTCCGCGGTCTCCTCATTGGCCACCAGCTGCACCAGCCCCCAGCGGTCCCGCAGGTCCAGGAACACCAGGGAGCCCAGGTTCCGGACGCGCCGGCACCAGCCGAGCAGGCGCACAGTCTGGCCGGCGTGGTCGAGGCGCAGGTCGCCGTTGCGGTGGGTGCGTTGGAAGTCGCCGAGCTGGTCGAGTCTCATAGCCTTACAGGATCGCATCCGCCGGGGTTGGG
This sequence comes from uncultured Holophagaceae bacterium, assembly GCA_903857495.1. Classification (GTDB taxonomy): domain Bacteria; phylum Acidobacteriota; class Holophagae; order Holophagales; family Holophagaceae; genus Geothrix. The sequence goes on from CAIOFF010000006.1 coordinate 30,747, forward strand.
CTCAAGCGGGCAGCGCGGGGACGGGCTTCTGGCGGCTGCGCAGGCGCTCCCAGCGGAGGCGGAGGCGGTCCATGTAGAGGTAGATCACCGGGGTGGTGTAGAGGGTGAGCATCTGGCTGAAGAGCAGGCCGCCCACGATGGCGATGCCCAGGGGCTGGCGCAACTCGGAGCCGGTGCCCATGCCGATGGCCAGGGGCAGGCCACCCAGCAGGGCCGCCATGGTGGTCATGGTGATGGGGCGGAAGCGGAGCAGGCAGGCCTGGAAGATGGCCGCCTCGGGCGTGGTGCCCTGCCGGCGCTCCACCTCGATGGCGAAGTCGATCATCAGGATGGCATTCTTTTTCACGATGCCGATGAGCAGGATGATGCCGATGAAGGCGATGACACTCAGCTCCGTGTGCCAGGCCAGCAGGGCCAGGAGGGCGCCCACCCCGGCCGAGGGCAGGGTGGAGAGGATGGTCAGCGGGTGGATGAGGCTCTCGTAGAGCATGCCCAGCACGATGTAGACCACCAGCAGGGCGGCCACGACCAGGAGGGGCTGGTTGGACAGGGAGGCGCGGAAGGCCTGGGCCGTGCCCATGAAGGTGCCCCGCAGGGTGCCGGGCATGCGGATCTCCTGTTGGGCCTTGTCGATGGCGGTCACCGCATCCCCCAGAGCCACGCCCACGGGCAGGTTGAAGGAGATGGTCACCGAGGGCAGCTGCCCCTGGTGGTTCACGGAGAGGGGCGTGTTCCGGCGCTCCAGCTTGGTGAAGGCACTCAGGGGGACCAGGTCGCCCGTGGTGGAGCGGACGTAGGTGTGGCGCAGTCCCTCTGGGGTCTGCATGAAGGGGGTGTCCACCTCCATGACCACGTGATACTGGTTCAGGGGCGTGTAGATGGTGGACACGAAGCGCTGGCCGAAGGCGTCGTAGAGCGCGTTGTCGATGGCCTTGGGCGAGACCCCCAGGCGGGAGGCGGTGGTGCGGTCGATGACCAGGGAGGCCTCGAGGCCCTTGTTCTGCAGGTCCGTGTTGACGTCGGTGATCTGGGGCACGGTCCGCAGCTTCTGGAGCACCCGGGGGGCCCAGTCGAAGAGCTCCCGGGCGTCATCGCCCTGGAGGGTGTACTGGTATTGGGAGCTGGAGGCCCGGCCGCCCAGCCGAAGATCCTGCACGGGCTGCATGAAGAGGGTGCCCCCCGCGATGTGAGCGGTCTTGCCGCGCAGCCGGGCGATGATCTGATCCGCGGTGTCCTTGCGCTCGTTGTTGGGCTTGAGCGAGGTGAACAGGCGGCCCGTGTTGCCGCTGCCGACGAAGGCCGTGACATTCTCGATGGCTGGATCCGCCTGGACGATGGCCACATATTGAGTCATCAGCTTCTCCATGCCGTTGAAGGAGATGTCCTGGGCGGCCTGGATGGAACCCGTGAGGCGGCCCGTGTCCTGCTGGGGGAAGAAGCCCTTGGGGATGACGATGTAGAGCGCCACGGTGGCGACCATGGTGGCAATGGCCACGCCCAGGGTGAGGCCCTGGTGGCGCAGCACCCAGCCCAGGGACCGCTCGTACTTGCCCATGATCCACTTCAGGAACCGGTCGCTGGCCTGGAAGATCCGCCCATGCTTCTCCTCGCTGGGGGGCCGCAGGATCCGGGAGCACATCATGGGCGTGGTGGTGAGGGACACCACCATGGAGATGACGATGGCCACGGACAGGGTCACGGCAAACTCGCGGAACAGACGCCCCACGATGCCGCCCATGAGCAGGATGGGGATGAAGACGGCGATGAGGGAGATGCTGATGGAGATCACGGTGAAGCCGATCTCCTTGGCGCCGTGGAGGGAGGCCTCCATGGGGGTCATGCCCTCTTCGAGGTGCCGGGTGATGTTTTCCACCACCACGATGGCGTCGTCCACCACGAAGCCCGTGGCCACCGTGAGTGCCATCAGGGAGAGGTTGTCGATGGTGTAGCCCAGCAGGTACATCACCCCGAAGGTGCCGATCAGCGAGATGGGCACGGCGACGCTGGGGATGAGGGTCGAGCGCCAGCTCCGCAGGAACAGGAAGACCACCAGGATGACCAGCAGGATGGAGATGAGCATGGCGATCTGCACATCCCGGACCGAGGCCCGGATGGTGCGTGTGGCATCGATGAGCACCTTGAGCTCGATGGTGGGCGGCAGGCTGGCCTGCATCTGGGGCAGGATGGCCCGCACCCGGTCCACGGTCTCGATGATGTTGGCGTCGGGCTGGCGGAAGATGGGCACCATGATGGCGGGGACGCCGTTGGAGAGTCCGGCGTTGCGGACGTTCTCCACGGAATCCGCGACCCGGGCCACGTCCGAGAGCCGCACGGCATTGCCGTTCCGGTAGCGGAGGATGAGGGGCTGGTAGTCGGCGGCGCCCTTGAGCTGGTCGGTGGTGTCGAGGGACCAGGTGGTGGTGCGGCTGGCCAGCTCGCCCTTGGGCAGGTTCAGGTTGGCCGCGGCGATGGCCAGCCGGACATCCTCCAGGGCGAGGCCCTGGGCATTGAGCAGGGCCGGGTTCACATCCACCCGCACCGCCGGCAGGGCGCCGCCCCAGACAAAGACCTGGCCCACGCCCTCGATCTGGGAGAGCTTTTGCTGCAGCACCGAGGAGGCGATGTCGTACATTCGCTCCCGGGGGATCAGCTTCGAGGTGAGAGCCAGCAGCATGATGGGTGAATCCGCGGGATTCACCTTGCGGTAGTTGGGGTTGTTCGGCAGATTGGCGGGCAGGTCACCCCGGGCGGCGTTGATGGCGGCCTGCACATCCCGGCCTGCGGCGTCGATGTTGCGGCCCAGGTCGAACTGCAGGGTGATGTTGGTGGAGCCCAGGCTGCTGGCCGAGGTCATCTCGGTGATGCCAGCGATGCGGCCGAACTGGCGCTCCAGGGGCGTGGCCACGGAGGAGGCCATGGTCTCGGGGCTCGCGCCGGGCAGGCCCGCCGAGACCTGGATGGTGGGGAACTCCACCTGGGGCAGGGGCGACACCGGCAGGAACTGGTAGGCGATGCCGCCCAGCAGCGCCAGCGCGACCGTCAACAGCGTGGTGGCGACGGGCCGGTGGATGAAGGGGGCCGAGATGCTCATCGTCGCGCCTGCTCCAGGCGTGCCGCCTGGAGATTGCTGCCGCCGAGGCGGCAGCGGGGCTTGGGGTGGGACAGCAGGATCATGCTTTTTCGCTTTTGGGCGAAGCCCGGTGCGCACCGCGCAAGCGGCGCGCAAGACGGTCAAAGGCTAAATAGATCACGGGTGTCGTGTAGAGGGTCAGCACCTGACTGAAGATGAGCCCCCCGACGATGACGATGCCCAGGGGCCGCCGCAGCTCGGCGCCCACGCCGCTGCCCAGGGCCAGGGGCACGCCGCCCAGCATGGCCGCCAGGGTGGTCATGATGATGGGGCGGAAGCGCAGCAGGGAGGCCTGGTAGATGGCCTGCTCGGGGGGCAGGCCCTCCTTGCGCTCAGCCTCCAGCGCGAAGTCGATCATCATGATCGCGTTCTTCTCCACGATGCCGATGAGCAGGATGATGCCGATGAGGGCGATGACGCTGAAGTCCGTGCGGCAGAGCATGAGCGACAGCAGGGCGCCCACGCCCGCGGAGGGCAGCGTGGACAGGATCGTGATGGGGTGGATGTAGCTCTCGTAGAGCACGCCGAGCAGGATGTAGACGGTCAGGACCGCGGCCAGGATCAGCAGTGGGGTGTTGGTGAGCGAGGCCCCGAAGGCCTGGGCGGTGCCCTGGAAGCCGGTCTTGAGGCTCGGGGGCACCTCCATGTCCTTGCGCGCGTTCTGGACGGCCTTCACTGCGTCGCCCAGGGAGACGCCGGGCGCCAGGTTGAAGGACACCGTGGCCGTGGGGAACTGCCCCTGGTGGTTCACCGCCAGGGGCGCGGTCAGGGTCTCCACGCGGGTGAAGGCGCTGATGGGCACGGAGCCGCCGGAAGCGCTGCGGACGTAGATATTCTGCAGGTCCTCGGGCCGCTGGTACTGCCGGGGCGGGGCCTCCAGCACCACGCGATACTGGTTCAGCTGGGTGAACATGGTGGAGACCTGCCGCTGGCCAAAGGCGTCGTAGAGGGCGTCATCCAGCATCTGCGGGGTGATGCCGAGGCGGGAGGCGCTGGTCCGGTCCAGGGTGAGGCGGATCTGGAGCCCGGCGTTCTGCTGGTCGCTGGCCACGTCCCGCAGCTCGGGAAGGGCCGAGAAGCGGTCCACGAAGCGGCCCACCCACTCGCCCAGCTCCTTGGGGTCGGCGTCTTCCAGGGTGTACTGGTACTGCGTGCGGCTGACCCGGTCCTCCACGGTCAGGTCCTGCACCGGCTGGAGGTAGAGGCGGATGCCCTCCACCTTGGCCAGCTGGGGCTGGAGCCGGCGGATGATGTCGCTGGCGTTGAGGTGACGCTCCTCCAGGGGCTTGAGGTTGATCTGGATGCGACCACTGTTGAGGGTGGTGTTGGTGCCGTCGATGCCGATGAAGGACGAGAGGCTCTCCACCGCCGGATCCTTGAGGATCTCGGCGCAGAGCACCTGCTGCCGCTCGGCCATGGCGGGGAAGGACACGGTCTGGGGGGCCTCGGAGATGCCCAGCAGCACGCCGGTGTCCTGCACCGGGAAGAAGCCCTTCGGGATGGCGATGTAGAGCAGCACCGTGGCGGCGAGGGTGGTCACGGCCACGACCAGGGTGGCGGTCTGGTGCTGGAGCACCACGGCCAGGGTGCGGCCATAGAAGGCGATGATCCGCTGGAAGACGCGCTCGGAGGACTGGTAGAACCGCCCCTGTTCCTCGGGGGGCGTGTGCTTGAGCAGCTTGGCGCACATCATGGGCGTGAGCGTCAGGGACACCACGGCGGACACCAGGATGGTGACGCTGAGGGTGACCGCGAACTCCCGGAAGAGCCGGCCCACGATGTCCCCCATGAAGAGCAGGGGGATCAGCACGGCGATGAGCGAGACGGTCAGGGACAGGATGGTGAAGCCGATCTGGCCCGAGCCCTTCAGCGCCGCCTGGAGGGGCGGCTCGCCCTCCTCGATGTAGCGCATGATGTTCTCGATCATCACGATGGCGTCGTCCACCACGAAGCCCGTGGAGATCGTGAGGGCCATCAAGGTCAGGTTGTTCAGGCTGTAGCCCAGCAGATACATCACCCCGAAGGTGCCCACCAGGGAAAGAGGCACGGCCACGCTGGGGATGATGGTGGCGGCCAGGGTGCGCAGGAACAGGAAGATCACCATCACGACCAGGGCGATGGTGAGCATCAGCTCGAACTCCACGTCCTCTACCGAGGCGCGGATGGTGATGGTGCGGTCCGTGAGGGTGTTCAGCTCCACAGAAGCGGGCAGGGAGGCCCGCAGCTGGGGCAGCAGGGCCTTGACCCGGTCCACCACGGCGATGATGTTGGCGCCGGGCTGCCGCTGGATGTTGAGGATGACGGCGGGCGTGGTGTTCTGCCAGGCGGCGAGGCGGCTGTTCTCCACGTCGTCGGTGACCGTGGCGACCTCGGAGAGCAGCACCGGGGCGCCGTTGCGGTAGGCCACCACCAGGGGGCGATAGTCCTCGCTGGAGAGCAGCTGGTCGTTGGCGCCAATGGCATAGGCCTGGCGGAGCCCATCGAAGCTGCCCTTGGCCTGGTTCACGTTGCTCAGGGCCACGGCGGTGCGCACGTCACCCAACGTGAGGCCCTTGGCGGCCAGGTCCACGGGATTGGCCTGGATGCGCACGGCGGGCTTCTGGCCACCGCTGATGCTGACGAGGCCCACACCGGGCAGCTGCGAGATCTTCTGGGCGAGCCGGGTGTCGGCAAAGTCCTCGACCTTGGAGAGGGGCAGGGTCTTCGAGGTCAGGGCCAGGGTCAGGATCGGGGAGTCGGCGGGGTTGATCTTGCTGTAGATCGGGGGGCTGGGCAGGTTGGCCGGCAGGTAGGTGCCGGCGGCGTTCACGGCCGCCTGGACCTGCTGCTCGGCCACGTCGATGTTCAGGTCCAGCACGAACTGGAGTGTGATCACCGAGCTGCTGCCAGAGCTGGTGGAGGACATGCGGTTCAGGCCCGGCAGCTGGCCGAACTGGCGCTCCAGGGGCGCGGTGATGGCCGAGGCCATGACGTCCGGGCTGGCGCCGGGGTAGAAGGTGACCACCTGGATGGTGGGGTAGTCCACCTGGGGCAGGGCCGAGACCGGCAGCTGGCGGAAGGCCAGCAGGCCCACCAGCAGGAGCCCCACCATGAGCAGGGAGGTCGCGATGGGCCGGAGGATGAACGGCCTGGAGGGATTCATTCGCTCAGCCCTTCGCGCCGGCGGGCTTGGGGAGGGCTACCTTGCTGCCGGGCCGCAGCTTCTCGAGGCCGTCTGTGACGACCGTCTCGCCACCGGAGAGCCCCTTCCGCAGGGCCGTCTCGTCGCCATCGGTACCCTGGATCTCGATCACGCGCAGCTCCGTGGTGCTGTCCGGCTTGACGATGTAGACAAAGGAGCCCTGGGGCCCGCGCTGCACGGCGGCGGTGGGCACGATGACAACCTCGCGCAGGGTGTCCACCAGCAGCCGCGCGTTGACGAACTGGTTGGGGAACAGGGCGCGGTCCTCGTTGGTGAAGAGGGCCTTCAGCTTCACCGTGCCCGTGGCGGGATCTACCTGGTTGTCGATGGCTGCGAGGGCGCCGGAGCCAAGCCGGGACTTGAGATCCCGGTCCCAGGCCTCCACCGGCAGCCGGCCGTTCTTGGCGGTCTGGGCCAGCACCTGCTGGATGTTGTCGGCGGGGACGGAGAACACCACATTGATGGGCTGGATCGGGGCGATGGTGGCCAGTCCCGTGGCATCGGTGGCGCGCACCATGTTGCCGGCGTCCACGAGCCGGAGGCCCACCCGGCCGGAGGTCGGGGCGGTGATGCGGCTGTAGGTCAGGTTCAGCTTGGCGCTCTCCACGGCGGCCTGGTCGGCCTTCATGGCTGCTTCGTACTGGATGACGGAGGAACTCTGGGTGTCCACCTGCTGGCGCGACAGGATGCCCTGCTGCACCAGGGACTGGAAGCGCCGCAGGTCGGCCAGCGCGTTGTCGCGGGCGGCCTGGTCCTTGGCGAGCTGGCCTTCGGCCTGCATGAGCTGCACCTGGAAGGGGCGCGGATCGATCTCGGCCAGGAGATCACCGGCGCGGACCATCTGTCCTTCGGTGAAGGCGACGCGGAGCAGCTGGCCGTCCACGCGACTCTTGACGGTGACGCTCTCCAGGGAGACCACGGTGCCCAGGCCCGTGAGGCGGACCGCCATGTCGCCCTTGCGGGCCAGGGCCACGCTCACGGGTACCGGTCGGCCTGCCGGGTTCACGGCGGCGTCCTTCTTGCCCCCGCGGGCGAAGAGCACCAGGCCGAGGACCGCGGCACCGCCGAGGATGGCCCAGGGGCGCCAGCCACGGAGGAGGGCGGGGCGGTCGGTGCTGGAGTCGAGGGAGGGGAGGTTGGTGTCGCTCATGAGAGATGCTGCCTTCTTTGAATTCCGGTGGGGGAAGTCCGGCGGGGGGACAGTCAGGGACTAAGGGCTCTTCAAGGAACGCTGCTGGAGCTTCCGGGGCCAGGCCTCAGGAGGCGACTTCGTCGCGCTCCCCGGCTGATGCCGGCAGCCCGACGAGCATGGCATCGAGGTTGGCGATCATGGTCCGCAGTCCGTGCTTCAGAGCCGCCTGCTGCTCCGGGTCCAGGCCGGCGACGAGGCCGGCCTTCATCTCGCCGGCCAGGGCCTGCAGCTCCCGGGCCAGGGGGAGCGCGTCGGGACTCAGGTTGATGAGGATCCGCCGGCCGTGCTTCGGGTCCGGCCGGGTGGTGAGCAGGCCGCGAGCCACCATGCCCTTGACCACGCGGCTGGCAGTGGGATCGTCCATCCAGACCTGCTGGGCCAGGGGATGCAGCGAGGTGGCCCCCTGCTCCAGCAGGACCAGGATGACCCAGAACTGCTGCAAGGTGAGGTCGTAGGGCGCCAGCTGGGCCGCGACGGCATGCTTCAGGCGTCGGCGGACGGCCGCAGCCAGGGTGCCGGCGCCGGCATCGGTGAGGGTGTCAGGCATGGGTTCTTGCATAAGCAAGAATCCTGGGCAAGAACGACCCTCGCGTCAAGGGGTATAACAACGCCTGACGGAACCCCTGTACTTGGGCTCGGTCAGGCGTGGGTATGACTCGGGGTCACTTGCCCCGGAAGCCCGGGCGGGAGGGATGCCGTCCGCGCTCGCCCTGGGGGGCCGAGCCGGAGGAAGGCCGGCTGCTGCGGACAGGACCGCGGCTCCGGCCGCCGCCACCGCCACTCTGGCGACCCGTCTGGATGGGTTCGGCCGGGATGCTGGGATCCGGCGCGTAGCCCGTCACGACATCCTTGGGGAGTTCCCGGCGCAGGAGCTTCTCGATGTCCTTGAGAAGCCGGTGCTCATCCACACAAACCAGGGAGAGCGCCTCGCCCTCGGTGCCGGCCCGGCCCGTGCGGCCGATGCGGTGGATGTAGTCCTCGGGGACCTGGGGCAGCTCGTAGTTCACCACGTGGGGCAGCTGGTCAATGTCCAGGCCGCGGGCGGCGATGTCCGTGGCCACGAGCACGCGGATGGAGCCTTTCTTGAAGTCTTCCAGGGCCTTGATGCGCTGGGGCTGGCTCTTGTTGCCGTGGATGGCCATCGAGTTGATGCCGTCCCGGTCCAGCTGCTCGGAGAGGCGGTTGGCGCCGTGCTTCGTGCGGGTGAACACCAGCACCTGCTCCAGGTTGCGGCTCTGGATGATGTGGGCCAGCAGGGCGCGCTTGCGCTCCCGGTCCACGGGGTGGACGATCTGCTTCACGAGCTCGGCGGCCGTGTTCTGGGCGGTGATCTCCACCAGGGCGGGATTCTTGAGGAACTTGGAGGCCAGCTGCTTGATCTCGTCCGTGAAGGTGGCCGAGAAGAGCAGGGTCTGGCGGCTGGCGGGTAGCAGGGCCAGGATCTTCTGGATGTCGCGGATGAAGCCCATGTCGAGCATGCGGTCCGCTTCGTCCAGGATCAGCACTTCCAGCTGGCTGAAGTTGAGGTTGCCCTGGCCCTGGTGGTCCAGCAGGCGGCCGGGCGTGGCCACCACGATCTCGCAGCCGGCGCGCAGGGCCTTGGTCTGGGGGTTGATGTTCACGCCGCCAAAGATGGTGGTGGAGCGCAGGGGGATGTGCTTGCCGTAGGTGCGGACGCTCTCCTCGACCTGGAGGGCCAGCTCGCGGGTGGGGGTGAGGATGAGGGCGCGGATGGCGTGGCGGGCCGGGGAGGCCGAGCTGTTCGCGTGCGGCGCCAGCTTCTGCAGCAGGGGCAGGGTGAAGCCGGCGGTCTTGCCGGTGCCGGTCTGAGCCCGGGCCATGAGGTCGCGGCCCTCGAGCACCAGGGGAATGGCCTGGAGCTGGATGGGGGTGGGGGTCTCGTAGCCCTGCTCGCGAACCGCGCGCAGAAGCTCGGGCAGCAGCCCGAGGGTTTCGAAGGACATGTCTTTCTCCTGAGAGGGCCCGCCCGCGGAAGGTTTCCGGGGGCCCGGTCAGGGCGAAAGTGGGGGTATTCGGATTGGTAAAGAGGCGGAGACCGGGGGTCGCCTGTGATCACGAAGTCATTAGCCTAGCAGATTGGTCAGGAATATCCTAACAATGCTTCTAAATTATCCAATTGGACGACTTCCTGCTCTCCGGTGGCCATGTGCTTGACCGTGACCGTGCCGGCGTCCAGCTCGCCGTCGCCCAGGATGAGCACCGTCTGGATGCCCATGCGGTTGGCGCTGGCCATGGCCTTCTTCAGGGCGCCGCCGCGGGTCTCCAGCTGCAGGGCGAGGCCCGCGTCCCAGAGGCGGCGGGCCAGCTGGAGGGCCGCAGTGGCGGCCCGCTCGCCCAGGGGGATCAGCAGGACCGGGGGCGTGGCCGGGGCCTCGCCGCGCACCTGCTGGAGGATCAGGGCCAGGCGGTCCAGGCCGATGGCCCAGCCGAAGGCCGGAACCTCGGGGCCGCCGAGCTGCTTCACCAGGCCGTCGTAGCGGCCGCCGCCCAGCAGGGCGCTCTGGGCGCCCAGGTCGGAGCTGAGCAGCTCGAAGGCCGTGCGGGTGTAGTAGTCCAGCCCGCGCACCAGCCGGGGGTCCTCCACGAAGGGGATGTCCAGGACCGTCAGCAGCTCCTTGAGCCGCGCATGGTGCTTGGCGGAGCCCTCATCCAGGAAGTCCGTGATGACCGGGTGCCCGGCCAGGGCGGCCTGGCAGCCCTCATTCTTGCAGTCCAGAACGCGCAAGGGGTTGGTCTCGATGCGGCGGTGGCAGTCCCCGCAGAACTGCTCCTGCCGCTCACCGAAAAAGACCCGGATGGCCGCGTGAAAGGCGGGGCGGGACTCCGGGGTGCCGACGCTGTTGATGGAGAAGCTCAGCCGCTTGAGGCCCAGCTCCGTGAGGAAGCTGTGGAGCATGAGCAGGCTCTCGGCCTCGCTCTCGGGGCTGGCCACGCCGAAGCTCTCGGCTCCGATCTGCCAGAACTGCCGGTACCGGCCCGTCTGCATGCGCTCGTAGCGGAACTGCTGGCCGATGTAGTAGAACAGCACCGGGTCGTTGGAGCTCAGCAGCTTGTGCTGGATGGCGGCCCGCACCACGCCCGCGGTGTTCTCGGGGCGCATCACCACCTCGCGCCCGCCCTTGTCCGTGAACTGGTACATCTCCTTGTTCACGATGTCCGAGCTCTCGCCCACGCTGCGCTTGAAGACGTCCAGCTCCTCCAGGATCGGGGTGCGGATCTCGCCGTAGCCGTGGCGCCCGAATACGCGCCGGGCTGTTTCCTCGATATGCTGGAACCAACGCAGCTCCGCCCCGAAGAGATCCCGCATACCTTTTACTGACTGGGCCATGATCCGACTCCCGAGCCTTCTGCTCGCCACCTTCAGCCTACTGTCTTGGGCCCAGGTTCCCAAACCCGAGGGACCGGCGACCCGCCTGAAGGTGATGCTGGACCCAGGTCACGGAGGCGAGGACGGCGGCGCCCGGGGGCCGAAGGGGCTGAAGGAGAAGACCGCCGCCCTCGCCTTGGCCCGGGCGGTCTCGGCCAAGCTTGAAGCGGCGGGCTTCGAGGCCGTCTGCACCCGCGAGGACGACACCCTGGTGCCGCTCTGGGATCGGGCGAAGGCCGCCAATGAGCAGGGCGCGGACCTCTTCATCAGCCTCCACCTGAACGCCGCCCGGGCCAAGGCGGCTCGGGGGTCGGAGGTCTATTTCCTGAGCCTGGCCAAGGGCAAGAATGACGACGTCGCCGCGGCGGAGAATGCCGGGGCCGATGCCCCGGCGGGCAGCCCCGACAGCGTGGTGGCCAGCATCCTCGACGATCTGGCCCAGAAGGCCTACCTGCAGGACTCCGAGCGGCTGGCCGTGGCCCTCCAGGGCCAGCTCAACCACCTGGCCGGCATCAAGGAGCGTGGCGTGAAGCAGGCCCCCTTCATCGTGCTGCGGGGCGCCGCCATGCCCGCAGTGCTGGTCGAGGTTGCCTTCATCTCCAACCCCAAAGAAGAGAAGAAGCTCCAGGACGCCGCCTTCCGCGCCACGGTGGCCGACGCCATCACCCAGGGCGTCCGCCGCTACTTCGCCGGCACCAATGGCGGCGTCCGGCGGCGGATGGTCGGTGGGCGCAGCTGAGCGCTGAATCAGGCCCGACCTTGAACGAAAGCCCATTCGAAGCCATGATGGAGGGCCGTGCTTGCCACGGTGATCCGTACCCGTAGCTCAGTTGGGAGGCTCCGCCTCCGCGAGCGAGCGGAGCGAGGAGCGGGAGGACAGCGCGGGGCGCTGTCCGTCAGGCGGAGGAGCGCTGGCCGGAGGCCCGACCTTGAACGAAAGCCCATTCGAAGCCATGATGGAGGGCCGTGCTTGCCACGGTGATCCGTACCCGTAGCTCAGTTGGGAGGCTCCGCCTCC
>CAIOFF010000007.1 GCA_903857495.1 uncultured Holophagaceae bacterium
AAGGACACGAAGAGCTGGCCCAAAGGGCACGAAGGCGCAGTCATCGCGCCGACAGGGCATCCGGGCCTGGGGCCCCCGGTCGCGTGCGACCGGCCAAGGGGGCGGCGGCTGGGACGGCTTTTTGGGGCCGCAGCCAGCCGCCGCCCCCTTGGGGATGCCCGGGGTGAGTCCGGGCGCATTCGTGTGCTTCCTGCGCCCGCAGGGCGTCTTCGTGTCCTTCGTGGAGCGTCTTTTTAGCGGAGTCTGGCCGATAATCAGGTTTTCTTTATCAGCTCTTGATCAGCATTTATCGGTGTTCATCGGTGGTCCCTCTTTTCTGATTTCCAGGTGAGGAACGGACTTCCCATCCCTGCAACTCAGGGGGCGAAGTCCACACCCAGGGAGCGGCCCGCCTCCACCAGCTGGTCCCAGGTGGTCGCGTCGATGGGGATGCCCTCGGCCCGGCGCTGGGCGCGGTGGGCCAGCTCGGGCTCGCCGGCTACCAGCACGGGCAGGTCCGGGTCGGCGGGGGGCGAGGCCTTGACGTGCTCGATGGCGGCGGCCACCTGGGTCTCGAGTCCGCCTGCGCCCGGCAGCTGGGCGGGGTCGATGAAGATCGACAGCATGTTGTTGGTGATCCGGTCTTTCTCGTAGGGCACCGTGGACACCGTGCCGCCGCCGGTGAAGGCCCCGGCCAGCAGCTCGCACAGGAAGGCCATGCCGTAGCCCTTGTGCAGGCCGAAGGGCAGGATGGCGCCCCGGGGCTCCGAGTACATCACGGCGGGATTCGTGGTGCCTTGCCCGGTTGAGTCGATGAGGGTGCCCTCGGGCAGGGTCTCGCCCTTATTGAGGGCCACCCGCACCTTGCCCAGCGCCACCAGGCTGGTGGCAAAGTCCAGCACCACGGCCGGGTGGTCCGCCGCGGCCGGGACCGCCACGCAGAAGGGGTTGGTGGCGAAGCGCGCGTCGCTGCCCCGGAAGGGGGCCACCAGGGGGGCGTGGCCCACGACGTTGACGAAGTGGATGGAGGCGAGGCCCTCCGCCGCCGCCTGCTCCGCGTAGGTGCCGATGCGCCCGATGTGGAAGGCGCCCCGGAGTGCCACCAGGGCGATCCCCGTGGCCTTGGCTCGCGCCATGCCGGCGGCGGTGCCGCGGCGGGCGACGACCTGCCCGTAGCCATTGCGGCCATCCACCGAGAGGATCGCCCCCCCGGCGTCCTCCACGATGGCCTGGGCCTTGGGATCCAGCAGCCCGGCGGCGATGGCCCGGACATAGTGCGGCAGCATGCCCACCCCGTGGCTGTCGTGGCCCGAGAGGTTCGAGTCCACCAGGTGATCCGCCACGATGCGGGCGTCTTCTTCCGAGGCACCCGTGGCCTCGAGCAGACGGGCGGCGGCGAGGCGCAGGGGCTGGTGCTGGACCATCTTCATCGGGAGACCCTCCAGAGGCACTGGGACCGCCTATGAGCCTACTTGGTTGGCGGCCAGACTCAGCCTCGGGTATTCAAGAACCACAGATGACGCAGATGACACGGATGGATGCCGGCCCACACCCAGAATCCATTTTGCAGTTATCCCCGTTTATCCGTTTTTATCCCCGTCCAAAGGCACTGGTCTTTGAACCTTCGGCCTGGCATTCCGTCACAGAAAGCAAAAGCATGACGGGGATAAATGGGATGGACGGGGATAAGGGCAAGCACTTGAAGCAGGGATCCATCTTCGTCCTTTCTGTTTGGCGCTATCAAATGCCATGGATGTTTGCTTGACCAGGCCGCGGCGCTGGGCTCCCCTGGAGGCATCCCTGTCCCAACGTCGACCGCTGCTCCCCAAGGCCCGCCCATGACTGCCACTGATTCCCAGAATCCCCGAGCCTATTGGCTGGTGACGCTGGTGGCGGCGGCGATTCTCATGGTGACCATGGGGGCGCGGCAGTCCCAGGGGCTCTTCGTGGCGCCGCTGAACGCCTCGACGGGGCTGGGCATCGCCAGCATCTCCCTGGCCATGGCCATCGGGCAGTTCGTCTGGGGCGCGGTGCAGCCCCTTGCGGGGGCGGTGGCGGACCGCCACGGGCCCGCGCGGGTGCTGGCGGGGGGCATCCTGCTCCTGGCCCTGGGCAGTGCCCTGACGCCCTTCATGAAGCAGTCCTGGGGGCTGATCCTCACCCTGGGCCTCCTCTCCGCGGCGGGCTCCGGGGCAGGCAGCTTCTCGGTACTCATCGGCGCCTCGGCCCAGCGGGTGCCGGCGGAGAAGCGGGGCATGGCCTCGGGCATCATCAACGCGGGCGGCTCCTTCGGCCAGTTCCTGTTCGCGCCGCTGATCCAGAAGCTGCTCCTGGTCTTCGGCTGGGTGGGCGCGATGCTGTCTCTGGCGGCGCTGACCCTGTCCGCGCTGCCGCTGACGGCGCTGCTGCGCAAGAAGCCGGGCCTGGCGCCCGTGCACTACGGCCCCGAGGACAAGGGCGTCTGGCCGGCGGTGGTGGATGCGATGGGCGATCGCAGCTACCTGCTGCTGCATGCGGGCTTCTTCACCTGCGGCTTCCACATCGCTTTCCTGGTCACCCACCTGCCAGGCGAGGTCACGCTCTGCGGCCTGCCGCCCCAGGTGGCGAGCTGGTCCCTGGCCATCATCGGCCTCGCCAACATCGCCGGCAGCCTCTTCGCGGGCTGGTGCGTCCAGCGCTACCGCAGCAAGTTCATCCTGTTCTGGATGTATGGCCTCCGCGCCGTCATGATCGCCATCTACCTGGTGGCCCCCAAGGGCGCCCTGACCTTCTACCTCTTCGCCATGGCACTGGGCTTTACCTGGCTGGCCACGGTGCCGCCGACGGCGGGGCTTGTCAGCAAGCTGTTCGGCATCCGCTACCTCGCCACGCTGTTCGGGCTGACCCTGCTCAGCCACCAGACTGGCGCCTTCTTCGGTGCCTACCTGGGCGGCCTGGCCATCACCGGCCTGGGCAGCTACCAGCTCATGTGGTACGCCGACATCGCCCTCGCCACGGCGGCGGCGGTGGTCAACCTGCCCATCCGCGAGGCCCTGGTCCGGCCCGCGCGGACCACCTGAATGGTCATGCCAGCCTCTCGCCGCAGCCTGCTCGCCCTCGCCTTCGTGGCGGGGTTGGTCCTGCTCGGGCTCTTCTCGCTGAGCCGCACCACGGGTGCCGCGGGGCTGCCCCCCGGCGGTGACTTCACCCTCCAGTCCGCAGACGGGCCGCTGGCCCTCCACGACCTGGGGGGCAGGGTGGTGCTGCTCTTCTTTGGCTACACCGCCTGCCCGGGGATCTGCCCCACGGCGCTGCTGGACGAGGCCGCCGCCTTCCAGATGCTCAAGCCCGAGGAGCGGGAGCGCGTGGCCGGGATCCTCATCTCCGTGGACCCCGAGCGCGACACCCCGGCCCTGCTCAAGACCTACGTGGCCGCCATCCACCCGCAGCTCTACGGTGTGACGGGATCACCTGCCGAGCTGCAGACCCTGGCTCGCCGCTACGGTGTCCTCTATGCCAAGCAGGCGCCGGATGCCGCGGGGCAGTACGCGGTGGATCACAGCGCTGAGATCTACGTCATCGCCCCGGATGGCCGGCTGGTGGCCAGGCTGCCCCAGGGCGTCCCGCCGGAGGCCATCGCCGCAGAGCTGCGCCGCACGCTGCGGTAGGTCTCTCAGCCCTTGGGGGCCAGGGCAGGCTTCCGCGCGACGATCTGGACGACGGCGCTGGTCCCTCGGTGGTATTTCCCCTCCTGGACCTCCCGCTGCACCTCGCGGGCGACCAGCAGCTCCAGGCCGGTGAACTCCCCGGTCAGCTCAGCCAGGGACCCGAGAAGGGCCAGCTCCCGGGGCCCGCCCGTTCCCAGGGTCAGCTGAGCGGGGGCATAGGCTTCGAAGACCAGGACACCCCCTGGTGCCAGGGCCGCCACCACCGCTGCATGCACCCGCCGGCGGAGGGGCGAAGGCAGGTGCACGAAGATCGACACAATGCCCTGCCAGCTGCCTTGGCCCAGGTCGAACGATGCGAGGTCGGCCTGGGTGGTGTGCACCGCGACCCCATGCTCGGCGGCCAGCAGCCGGGTCTTGGCGAGGCCTGCTGAGGACTGGTCCACGGCCTCGACCCGATGACCTCGGCCCGCCAGGAAGACTGCATTGCGCCCCTCGCCCTCCGCCAGGCTTAACACCGCACCCGGGGGGATGCGGCTGGCCTCGGCCCGGAGGAAGTCATTGGGGGCGGTGCCGTAGGCCCAGCCTGACTCGGTGTAGCGCTGGTCCCAGAAGTCGGAGGGGGAGGGGGTCGGCTGCATGGCGGGTGTTCCTCGGCGATGGGCTCGGGTTGCCCGATCAGGACAGGGACCCTGTGAAGAAAATAATTATTAACTATACAGGAATACATTAGAATCGGGGGAGGCCGGCGTGAGTTGCTCCCGGCAGTGGAGGATCCATGCGACTGCTTCCTGCCCGTCTGCTCTGCACGGTGAACCTGGTGGCTGCGGCTCCGGTGGGCTGGGAGTATGACCTTGCTGTGGCGCAGAAGCGGGCCGCCAAGGAAGGCAAGCTGATCTTCGTGGATGTCTGGGCCGAGTGGTGCCCGCCTTGCCAGCACCTCAAGGCCAGCGTGTTCCCGACGGTCGAGGCCCAGCAGGCCCTCGGCAAGGTCATCCCGGTCTCCCTGATGACCGAGACCCGGGACCGCCGCCAGATGGCCGACAACATGAAGGTCGCGATGCGCTTCAAGGTGGAGGCCTACCCGACGCTGCTGGTGCTCAATGCCAAGGGCCAGGAGGTCAAGCGCCACGTGGGCGCCTTCAGCACCGGCGCGCAGCTGAGTGACTGGCTCGCGAAGAAGTGACCGGGGCGGTGCCTCCTCCCGCCTCCTGAAGACCCAGCGCCACACCTGCAAAGGAACCTCATGACCCGTGCCCCTCGAATCGTGATCGTCGGCGGCGTCGCCGGTGGCGCCAGCGCGGCCGCCCGGGCCCGGCGGCTGTCCGAGACCGCCAGCATCGTGGTCTTCGAGCGGGGGCCCTATGTCTCCTTCGCGAACTGCGGCCTGCCCTACCACATCGGCGGGGTCATCACCGACCGCGCGCGGCTGCTGCTGCAGACCCCGGCCAGCCTCAAGGCGCGCTTCGAGATCGACGTGCGGGTGCAGACGGAGGTGATCGCCATCGATCCCGCAGCCCAGGTCGTGGTCGCCCGCAACCTGGTGACGGGAGAAGAGGTCCGCGAACCCTACGATGCGCTGATCCTGAGTCCCGGGGCCGAGGCCATCCGTCCCCCGGTGCCCGGGGTCGAGCTGCCGGGCATCTTCACGCTGCGGAACATGGGGGACATGGACGCCATCCTGGCGGTCGCCTCGAAGCCGACGGCCCGCAAGGCCCTGATCGTCGGGGCGGGCTACATCGGGCTGGAGCTGGCGGAGCAGTTCCGGCACCGGGGCATGGCGGTGGCCCTGGTGGAGCGGCTGCCGCACGTCCTGGGGGTGGCCGACACCGAGATGACCTTTCCCCTGCATGAGGAGCTGCGGCGCCAGCAGGTGGACCTGCGGCTCGGGCGGGCCGTCGCGCGATTCACGGCCGAAGTGGAAGGCCTCGTGGCCGTCCTGGACAACGGCGACTCGATCGCCTGCGACCTGGTCGTGCTGTGCGTGGGCGTGCGGCCGGAAGCCAGCCTGGCACGCCAGGCGGGGCTGGCCCTCGGACCCGCGGGCGGCATCCAGGTGGATGACCAGATGCGCACCAGCCAGCCCCACATCCACGCGGTGGGGGACGCGGTGGAGGTTCGCGAGCTCGTCAGCGGCGAGCCGGCGCTGATCCCGCTGGCGGGACCGGCCAACCGTCAGGGGCGCATCGCCGCCGAGGTGGTCCTGGGCCGGGACAGCCGCTACAAGGCCACCCAGGGCACGGCCATCTGCAAGGTCTTCGACCTGAGCTTCGCCATGACCGGGCTCTCAGAGGCCGCGCTGCAGCGCAAGGGGATCGCCTATCAGCGCATCTACGTGCACCCCGCCGACCACGCCACCTACTACCCGGGGGCCCATCCCATCACCCTGAAGCTGCTCTTCGCACCCGGGGACGGGCGGATCCTCGGGGCCCAGGCCGTGGGCATGGCTGGCGTCGACAAGCGGATCGACGTGCTTGCGGTGGCCCAGCGGGCAGGGCTCACGGTCTTCGACCTGGAGGACCTGGAGCTCTGCTACGCGCCGCCCTTTGGCAGCGCCAAGGATGCGGTGAACATGGCCGGCTTTGTGGCGTCGAATGTGGTCCGGGGCGACATGGGCCTGTGGGAGCCGGAGGAGCTCGTCGGTCTGGGCGAAAACCAGATCCTGCTGGATGTCCGGAACCCCCAGGAACACGCCCAGGGCACCATCCCCGGCTCGCGCTGCCTGCCCGTGGATCAGCTGCGGGAGCGCCTATCGGAGCTGCCGCTGGAGAACGAGTACCTCGTGTTCTGCCAGGTGGGGGTGCGGGCCTACATCGCGGCGCGCCTGCTGACGCAGCATGGCTACCGGGTCCGCAACCTCTCGGGTGGGTACCGCCGCTATGCCATGTGGAAGGGCACCCACACCGTGCCCCTGGCCTGCGAGGCCGCGCTCCAGCAAGAAGAGGGCGAATAGACCCGGTGGCTCTCTCGGTCAATTGCAGTTAAACTTAATGTAATCAACCACAATTAACCCCTCGGAGGTCTCATGACCAGCCCGGTTTTCCAGGATCACTATCCCGAAAACGTCGCCCACTGCTACGGGTGCGGGCGCCTGAATGAGCTGGGCCACCAGATCCGCACGGTGTGGGAGGGCGAGGAGTCCGTGACCCGCTACATGCCCCGGCCGGAGCACACCGCCATCCCCGGCTACGTCTATGGCGGCCTCATCGCCTCCCTGGTGGACTGCCACAGCACCGGCACGGCCGCCGCCGCCATGTATCGCCACGAGGACCGCCCCCTGGACAGCCTGCCGCCCTTCCGGTTCGTCACCGCGTCCCTGCATGTGGACTACCTGGCACCGACCCCCATCGACACCGAGATCGAGCTCCGGGGCCGGGTGAAGGAGATCCGGGGCCGCAAGGTGGTGGTGGAGGTCACCGTGCTGTCCGGTGGCAAGCCCACGGCCCGCGGCGAGGTGGTGGCCGCCCAGATGCCCCCGAGCTTCGGCGCCAGCAGCTAATTCGGGCGGAAAGGTCCCCTCCAGGGGGGTTCCAGTCGGCTGGCACAGACTATTCCGCTTCCCACCTGCGGCCGAAGGCCTATGGTGGGACCGGGGCCAATCTTCGTCGGGGTGCCGTCAAACCCGCACCTTCCGTTGGAGCTTCCCCAGGAAGCAGCAGCTCATCCAAGCAGGGAAGGGGAGGCAGCCATGACCAAGGTCGGCATCATCATCTGCGGGCGCTATCAGGGGTGCGGCGGGGGCAAGTGCTTCCGGGCCGTGCGGGAGCGGCGCGGCTCTTTCGCCCGCTATGCCGCGGAGGAGACCGTGGAGGTCGTCGGCTACGCCACCTGCGGGGGCTGCCCCGGGGGCAACGTCGAATACGTGCCCGAGGAGATGAAGCGGAACGGGGCCGAGGTCCTGCACCTGGCCACGTGCCTGGTGGTGGGCTATCCGCCCTGCCCTAGCATCCGGCAGTTCAAGGCCTACATCGAGTCCGCCTATGGGCTGCCCGTGGTGATCGGCACCCATCCCATCCCCCAGAAATACCAGGACCGCCACGAGACCCTTAGCTTCTGGAAGGATGAGAACCTCCACGAGCTGATCCAACCCCTGCTGGACGAGGCCACCGAGGTCAAGGTCGCCTACAACTGAGTGGGTCCTGGTTGCCTGCGGAAAAACGGGGGCGCTCTAGAGGCTAGTGCTGAGCATCCTCCGGACATGCTGCAGGAACGCGCTCTCGGCGGAGCCGAGGTGGCGCTGGGGGTTCCACACCAGGAACGTCGATATCCGGATGGGCTCGCCCTTCCAGGGCAGGGACACGATGCGGCCCGCCCGCAGGTCCTCTTCCACGGCCATGCGGGGCAGGGGGGCGACGCCAAGACCCACTTCCACACAGCGCTTGATGGTCTCGACGGTCTGGAACTCCAGGCCGCTGCCCGCGTGGGCCCCCGCCGCGAAGAGCTGCCGCTCGAAGTGGTTGCGGTAGCTGCAGCCGAGGGCCTTGAGCAGCACTGCCTCGCCCACCAGGTCCTGGGCCGTGATGCCCGAGGTTGAGGCCAGGCGGTGAGTCGGGGCAGCCAGGATGAGGATCTCTTCGTCCCGCAGCTTCTCCACCGCCAGGGTCTTGGAAGGGAAGGGCTCCTCCAGGACCACGGCACAGTCGATGGCGCCCTCCAGCACCAGGCGCTTGAAGTCCCGGGCGTAGCCGGGAACGAACTGCATCCGCACCTTGGGGAACTCGGCGTTGAAGGCCTTGAGCACCGGCGGCAGCAGGTAGGTGCAGATGGACTCCGGCGCCGTGAAGCGCACGGTGCCCACCTCGGACTCGCCTTCGGTGGCGGCCATGGCTTCCTCCGTTAGCGCGAGGATCCGCTCGGCGTAGACCAGGAACCGGTGCCCCGGCTCCGTGAGCTGCAGGTGGTTCCCGACGCGGTTGAAGAGCGGGTAGCCCAGCAGCTCCTCCAGCGTCTTCATCTGAGAGGTGACGCTCGACTGGGCGTAGCCAAGGGTGGCGGCGGCCTTGGTGAAGCTCAAGGTGCGGGCCGCCGTGCTGAAGGTCAGTAGCGTGCGAGTGTCCACAGGGCTCCCATCGGGTCTCTCGATCTTTAGTATCAGATCATTCCGTTGGCTCAGGTGGTTCGGGCGACTGAAACTAACTCCTGTCGGCACACCCGACACGCCAAGAACCCTTCCCACCACTGGCTGATCGCCAACCCTAGGAGTCTAAGATGAGCAACACGAGCAAGACCCGAGTTTTCGTCAAGCGCGAGTGCAGCGCCCGCTTCCAGTTCGGGGGGCAGTCCTACGACAACGTCCCGGTGCTGAACCTGGGCCCCGACGGCTGCCGCATCCAGGTCCCCCTGGCCTTCGTGGGCGGCATGGTGAATGACTCCCAGCTTGAGGGCCTGGAGCTGATCAGTCAGGCCCTCTCCATGGGCTCCACCGGCGCCAAGGTCGTCCGGGTGGATAGCGCCGAGGTGGCCCAGTCAGGGCTGGTGCAGGCCGAGCTCCAGTTCACGGACACCCCCGCCGCCTATCGCGTGAACGTCCTCAACTACGTGAACACCATGGCCCAGGCCAAGCCCCACTGCGTGGCCCACAACCTGATCGGGATGCCCTGAAGGGCTGTGGGACCGGCCTGACGGGTCACGCCCCAAGCTCAATCCTCTGTTCTGAAACCAACAGCGCCTGGCCCAATGCCAGGCGTTTGGCTTGTACGACCAGACATTGATTCAACGAGCATTAGGTTAAAAACAATACCTGGCTCCGTGAGGTTCTGAGGAAGGTGGGATGGCGGTGCCGAAAGACGTGCTTCCCTAGAAGATCGGCGGTCGCGTGCTGGCAGTCCAATCCGACGGACTTCATCGCGAGTGACGTCGGAATGAGTTCCCACTTCCAGTTCTCTGGTTTAGATACTTCGGAGAACCTCAAGGTGTCCTGCTACCCACATTCTTGGGATTCTGTTCTCGATTTGTCAGTCGGAAGCGCTCCAGCAACACGGGCACTCCTCTGACAGACAGCAAGGCTCCGAGCACCACCAAGGCATTCACCAGCCCCAGCCCGAGGGTGATGACTGCCAACCACTTGGCTGCCCCTTCTGGAACGATGAAGATCAGAACCAGGGGTGCCATGATGCTCAATATCAGAACAAGGATGCCCAGCGATTTTCGAGCATAGATGCTTCTGGCGGCAACAGCTAAACCCAATAAACCAATTATTTCAAAAAGACCGAAATCTACGAATACCTCCATGCGATCTCCTCTGTAGGCATGAATCGTTGTTGGCCCACTCGAGTAAACGGTGGTTTTCGAGGTGGGAACCAGAAGGGATCAGCAGTCTAGACTAATCGTGGATGGTATACAGATGAAACCAAATTTGGAATGGTGAAAATGAAACCATGACGGCAGGAAAAATGTCTGGCAGAAACGGGTAACACGTAAAACAGGGCTAGGTTCAAATAGCTAAAAATGACTATAGAGCCTGAAAAATACCAAATCGAACGAGATTTCCAAGAAGATATAAAAATAATCAAATCATTAAATACACATTCATTCAAAAATTAAATTCTTTCGCCCCTTGCGTATGGGCATAATCACCCCACTTTGTTAATTGAAAATGTCCTACAGCAAGGGGATGGCGGGTTGCGACGCCAAGCCAGCCAATTCTAAGCGTCTCTCAAGGTGACTGACCTCCTTTGACAGTTATCTTGAATGCATTGAACATGAGAGGCCTTCATTGATGTCAACCCGAAGCGCATCCCTCCCCAGCCAACAACGTCTGTTTCCACAGGGGCCGGCTGAGGTATACGCCAGTCAGTCTGGGCGAAGGGGGTGCTGATGCAGGAGGGAGGCAGCGCTGTTACGGCTCCCGACCCCGTGTGAGGGCTCTTGGCAAGGTGGTGAATGAACTGAACCTCCAATACAGATGGAAGGAACTTCCCGCTCGATTTTCGGCCTTCATTCATCATCGCTAGCCGATGGATGCCTTGAGAGGAACGTCGAATCATGTCCGAGGCTGTTGCACCAGAGTTCACCCATTTCATCACTGGCGAGCGTCGGGCTGGGCGACTCCCCGCCGCCCTTGATCCCAGGGCTGCTGGTGAGGTGTTTCACACCGTAACGGTCGAAGGCGGCCAGGCCTCGGAGCTGTTGCGCGTCGCCGCCAGGCGAGCAGCAGGGTTCTTTCGGCCAACCAAGCGCAAAGAAGTGGTCTGGGTCAACGGCGACAGCGAACTTGTCGTCAACCTGGTGGACCTGCAGGTCAAGCTGGCCGATGGTCTGATCCGGGTCATTATCCCTGTTCGCTGCGACCAGAGCGGCAACGCGCAGGTCGAAGTCGTGTTTGCGGTCGGCTCTGCTCGCCAACCCTCAGGCCTCTATGCCTCCACCTACCGCCGGCCGAATGGCCCCGCTGCTGTTGTCAGCGTCTGGGGGGAGCACCTCGTGGCCTTTGCCTGGCAATGCGTGCTCGGGATGGTGAGCGGCATCGCTGGGGCAACCGGCAAGGATGACCGTGGCAACATACTGGTTCCGGTGGAGCTGGTGGCTTCGGAGCGGGCCCTGCAGATCGTGCCGATGGCCCGGCACCACTTTGCCGGGTCGAGTGGTCTCCGAATAGCGAGTGCCAAGGGAGGTGCGAAGTGACCTTCGCCGCCAACGACCTGGGCGTCCTGGGCAACCTTGCGGTGGCGTTGGGCATCTTCGAGTCTGGACCTGGCGGTGGCCCGAATCCGGACTGGTTCGGCAACCCCGAGGCCTTCCTCAAGAACATCCTGGCCAAGGAGGGCCAGAGGGAAGCGCTGCTGGCCTTTGTCGACGAAGCCATGGGAGGTGCCGATCGCACGACCGATCCTCGCGGCGTGATCTGGCTTCCCATCGTCAACCTCGGAGATCCAGACCTCACCATCTCCCTGACTGTCGACGAGCATCAACCGGATGGGTTGCATATCGGTCTTGGTCTATCGATTCGCACCACCGCCCCCGAATCGACCACCACGTTGGCCGTGCCGCTGTTCCGGGCGACCAAGGTGGTGGGTGGCGTGTCCTCAGCCGGGTTGCCGCTCCTGCTTGGTTCCCCGGGTGGACGCATCCGCATCGCCACCTCGATCGTGGTCGACGGCAGCGCACCTGTACCCGGGAGGGCCAGCCTCGGCGCCATCGGCATTGACGTCGATCTGCCCACAGCGCTGGGTGACCAAGAGCCGGTGTTCGGGCTCAGCCTGAACAGATTCCAGCTGCCCGGAGCGACCACTCCGCGGGATATCCGCATCTCGGCCGACGGTCTCGACGAGATTGATGATGCCCTGCTGGATCTGGTGCTCTCGCTGGTGAAGGCCCAGGCCGACTCGGCACCCGCAGGTTCTGCCATTGCTTCCATCGGCGGGTTGCTCGGCCTGAAAAGCGGCGACCAGATCCCGGACTTTCCGATCACCGCCTTGCCAGCGCAGGGCCTTGGCGCCATTGCGGCCTGGTTGCATGCGCTCATCACCACCCCCAGCAGTCGGAGCGACTGGATGGGCTATCTTGCGGATCTCCTTGGTGGGACCCCGAGTGGCGCTGGCGTGTCCTTCAACCTGGGCGGCTCTGCGGAACTGGCTATCGAGTTGCGTGTCGATACCGGCCCTACCGGCAATGACCGGCTCACGCCCTCCCTCGGCCTCAAGCTTGGCAACGATGCCGCGCGGGTCGAGGCTCGGGCGGACCTGTTCCAGATCGACCTGGTCACGGGCTCGGCCGTGGCCTTGCCCCAGTTCGGCATCTGGGCTGCTTCGGGCAGCCCTGGTGTGGGCAAGCGGGTGCTCGATACGGCGCTCCCCACCGTGGCGCGGGCCGATACCTTGCGGGTGGGTTTCGCCCTGGATTCGGAACGCCGGCTGACCTTCGTGCTGGCCGCGGACGGCGTGGTTCTGGGGCTCCATGACTACCCGAGCCTCGATCTGACCTCGCCGGGCGCCGTCATGGATGCGGTCGGCAATACGGTCAGCGATGTCGCGACCCAATTGCTCGGCAGCCTGGGCGCGGTGCTCCCGGTGGTCCGACTGCTGATAGGCCTGGATGCGCCTGCCGGGGTCACGCCCATCACGCTCACCGCCCTGATGGCCGACCCGGTCGGGGCTTGTGGCGGTTACTGGCACGACCTGATGACAGCGGCGCCAGGCGCGGCCACTGCCGTGCTGGCGTCGTTACGCACGGCACTGGCTGACACCAGCGAAGCCGCTTCCCCCATCCAGGGCACCGGCACCCCCCTTGATCCGTGGTGCGTCCCCCTGATCAGGCCCCTGGTCCTGGAGGTCGCCGCCCATGGGTCAGTGCTGACCCTGGGGGTAGCCGTGGCCACCAGCGTCGACACGCTCGGTCAACGGTGCACCGTGGTTGAATCCCGCATCGCCGCGACCCTGGTGGAAATGGATTTGCAGGCGAAGACGGCAAGCCTTCTCCCGGGGGTCGAGGGGAGCATCTCGGCCCGCGAACGCGGAATCAGTCCTCCCCGGGTCACTTTGGCCCTTGGCGAAGGCATGGCATTGACCGCCAGCGGGGTGGGACTCCGCCTTGGCTGGACGCCCGGAAGCGGTCTCGGTGCGGGCATCAGCGCGCCCAATCTGCAGCTCAGCACGGGGGCCGTGACGATACCCATCACGCTGCCGGTGATCGCGGCTGACGGCAGCGTCAGCTTGCCTGCCGCTGGCTGGGATGGGGTGGAAGCTCTGGTCGGCACCCTTGGGAGCCTCAGTGGCGGGTTTCTTCGGGACGTGGTCGAAACGCTTGGCTGGACCGCAACTGCGTCTGGAACTGGCAGCCTGGCTGATCCCCTCCTTCGGTTGCGGCTGGCCGATATGGTCGGCGATCCAGCCAAGGCTCTGGGCGAATGGCTTCCAAGGGTGGCCATGAGCGAAGCCGGGCCACGGGCGCTGGCCCTGCTGGCCGATCTGTTCTCCGGTTCGGGGGCCGTTAGCGGCCTGCTCAGGGGATCGGGGCACCCGGATGATCCTTATCGATTGGCCTTGGCTGATGACCTTCCGAATTTGGCGGTCTGGTTCCCGCCCGCGGGGCTCGAGCCTCGCCTGGTGGCCGCACCCGAGGCCATCCGGCGCTGGCGCCCGGGGGATCCCGGGTTACCGTTCTCGGCCCTGGAGGCCTGCCTGCAGGCCGAGGCCGCCGTTGCGCCTGATATACGTGCCCTGATTGACGGGCGGAACCTGGCTGGCGGTCTTGAAGGCATCGCCCTGCGCTGGACCGGTGGGGATGGTCGCATCGTGCCCCCAGCGAGCGCCGTGCCAGGCGTGACGCTGGATCGTGCCGGTGTGGCGGCCGGCCAGCTGCTCGAACAGCTTGATCTTGAGGATCTCACCGGACGAACCCCAACCACGACCGTCTACGTCGGGCTGGGTTCTGGAATGTGGCCCGAGGCTCCGGCCCATCGGCGGATCGACCTCAGCGCACCGGGGCTGGCTGCAACGATGTTCACGGTCCCGGCCCCAGCGGTGGGGGACTGGTTCATTGCGCTGGGAGGTCGCAGCGACTGCCTGCTGGCGGGCAGCAGCACGGACGGCACCCCGGAACAGGCGGCTCGCCTGGCTCGTGTGCTCGACGCCCTCGGGGCCGTGAGCAGCGACATGGTGGTGGTGGCGGTGGCAGGGGCGGGACACGCCGCCCGGCTGGCAGCCCAGACCCAGACCAAAGTGACCGACCTGATCACGCTCGGGACGCCCCTTGGTCCGATCGCCCTCACGGCCCTGAGCACCCAGCCCACTGCCGACGCCATCCGGCTCCTGCATCGACTGCTCCCACCCGCGCCTGTGCCGGGCAGTGTTGACCCGGATGCCGCCGGAGAGGACGAGGACCTCTCCCTCGGACGCGCCTTGGTCGGGTCGATGATGGAGCTGGTTGATCGTCTTGATCCAGCGGCCGAGTTGCGGCCCCCGGCCGTGCTGCCCGAGGCGCCACGCCTCGGCCTGGCCGTGACCGCGGTCTTCGGTGCGGTCTCCGAGAGCCAGATCAAGCGCGCCCTCACGGCCATTGTCGCAGCTGGGCTCGCGCTCCGGGCCCGCGCTCGGGCCGCGTCGCCCCTGCCGCCGACGACCGGCGTCCAGGCTGGCCTGCGGTTCGTCCTGCCACCCACCACCACCGGGAGTCTGACGGTCGGTGGCAGTGCCCTCCTGTCCCTGTTCTCCTATGACCTTGCGACCGGGATCGGCACCGGCCGAAAGCTGCGCCTGCAGCTGCGCCTCGGCGATCGGCTCGGCTGGTTGACGGCCACGCCCGACCTGGACCTGCGCCTGCTGACGGCAGACCTGCTGCTGCCGCTGGATGGCGTTTCGCCTGGCGAGGCCGCGATCACCCTCCACGATGCCCGGGTCGGTGGCCAGTCCTGGGAGCGCCTGGTGCTCGGCACGGGGCCGGAGGCCGTGCCGGTCCTGCCCGAGGCCCGCATCCTGCTGGCTGCGGCTATCCAGCGACTCACTTCGGACGTGGCCGGCAGTGCCTCCCTCCAGCTGAGCCAGCTCCTCAAGGCCCTCGGTCTGATTGCGCCCACCGGCGGGGTGGCCGGCGACGCGGTGGATCAGCTGGTGCACGACCCAGCCGGTCTGCTGCGCCAGCGTCTTGGGCTGGCCGGTACGGAGATCTCGAACGCCGTCACTGCCCTGCTCGGGCCGGTCGCCGTGGGTGTCGACCTCCGTGCCGATTCCATACGGATACAGGGGGGGAACAACACCAGTGGTCGCTTCGGCTGGCATGCCGACGTCACCGCCTCGGCCGCTGGGCTCAGCGGCCAGGTGCGTTTTGGCGCGGACCTGCCATCGACTCCCGCGGGCGGTCTCAACCTGACCGTGGCGCTGAACCCGCTGCAGGCCTCGTTGCAGTGGCATCAGCCGGGCGGCTCTACGGATACGGTGGCCCTGTGGCCGAGTCCGGATCCGCTGGCCGTGGCCCGCACCGTGGCCAAGGCCGCTCCGAGTCTGGGTGGCCACGCCGCGCTCGAGCTGATGCGCCGCGCCGACGATTCCGCGCGCCCCGTCATCGATGCTGTCCTTGACGCCTTCGGAATGCTGAGCGGAAAGGCCGGTGATCTGGACCGTTCGCTTCGTCCCTTGGCGGGCCTTCTGGCCGACCCTGCAGGCTGGTTCCGCAGTGCCGATTCGCTCGCCAACGACCCGGCCAAGATCCAGGGGTTGTTCGATGCCTTGCGTCCCTTGTTGGGCCTTGCAGGGGCACCCGGCTCCCCGCTGCTGCTGGCCAGTGGCGTGGCGCTCACAGTCACCACGGCTGGCGGTGGGGCCCGCCTCAGCCTTGGGGTCGATCCGACGGTGTGGACCGCTCCCGGCGGTGTGCCGGGACGACTCGCGGCCGGGCTGGGTGCCAGCCTGACGGTGGCGGCCTCTGGTCCCCCCAGCCTCGGCATCGAGATGCACCTGGGGCTCACCGGGGCGGCCTCGGGCCGGCAGGCGGTCTATGCCCGGCTCGGGGCAGGGGGCCTTGAGCTCTTCCTCCGGCCGACCAGTGGGGCGGATATTCCGCTCATCCCCTTTGCCGGGCTGGGCTCGCTGGCAGCGGCTGCGGAAGCGGCCTTGCCCTTCCTGCTGGACCGGCTGGCTGAGATACCAGGCACGGTGGGTGACCTGGTCCAGACGGTGGGCGATGCTATGGCCCTGCGCACCGGCGCCCCGAAGCAGTTCGACGGCACAGCCCTGCGCAACTGGGCCAACAATCCGGTTGGGGCGCTGACGGCCGCCGTGCCCACCATCGCCTCGACCGGCCTCACCGCGATTGCCCCGCTGCTGGATGCCTTCGTTCCCCCGGCGGTGGCTGTCAGTGTCGATGGCAGTGTCCTGAAAGTCGCCCTCAGCGGGGTGTCGCTTGCCTGGGATCTGGTCAGTGGGGTGGTCAAGCTTGTTGGCGCAGGAATAGCCGTTCCCGGGGTCAACGAGGTCAGCTTCACCGTCGCCCTCAGTGCCGCCGGGCTGGACGAGCTCAGCGTCACGGCCGGACCAGCGGCCATCGA
Source organism: uncultured Holophagaceae bacterium (assembly GCA_903857495.1). Taxonomy (GTDB): domain Bacteria; phylum Acidobacteriota; class Holophagae; order Holophagales; family Holophagaceae; genus Geothrix. Next base: position 16,603 of record CAIOFF010000007.1, read on the forward strand.
TGCGGGTGGCGTCACCTTGCGCCCCTTCGTCACGGTCGCGGCCGGGTTGAGTCCTCTCGGAGGACGGCGGGTCGCCCTCGGCATGGCCGTGGACGATCTGCACCGGTTCGCCGTGCGCTGGCTGCTGGACAGCCATCACCTGGACCTGCTCGCCAGCGATGGAACCATCGCCACAGCAGCGGATTCCGTCGACCCGACTCAGGTGGCGCTGCGCCTCGTGGAGGTGATGGCCGACCTGGTGGCTGGCGTGGCCATGGCGCAACCAGCGGTGCAGGACCTGCTCAATCTTGACGTCGGCGCGACCGACGTGCGCAACCTGATGCGCGGCGTGGTGCTGCGGGACGAAGTCAATCCAGCTGCGCTGGTCACAGGTCTGTTCGACCCCGCCACCGTTCTGCCCCGCATCCACAAATTGTTCAGCAACATCGCCGAAGCCACCATCCTGATCCCGGTCGACCCGCTGGTCATCGCATTCACCAAGGTGGATGGCATCATCGGCCTGCAGGCGGGCCTGAGTGGCCGCTTCCCGCTGGTCACCGGGGACGTCTCCTTGTGGCTGGAGAATGACGACTCCTGGATCAAGGACAATCCCGCCGGGGACGGCGGCCTGTTCATCGGTTTCCTGCCGGACACGCTGCCCCTGCAGTTCACCCCCAGCCTGGTGGTGAACGGAGTCGGCCTGCGCATCGGCAAGACCTCCGGCCCGTTGCTGGATGTCGGCCTTACGCTGGAGTCCATCGCCCTGCACGCCTATGCGGCCATCGATGGCGGCGGGGTGCGCGGCGGCGGGGTGCAGCTGCAGTTTACCAACCTGGCCGTTCCCACCGGAGGAGCCAAGGGCGACAATGGCATCGCCCAGGGCGTGATGCGCGATTCCGGGCCGACCCCCCCCAAGCCGTCCTTCTCCCCGGCACTGGCCATCCAGCAACACGGCACGGACCCGGTTTCCGTCACGCTGCGAGCGGGCGACGGCGACGGACCCTGGTGGATCGCCATCCAGAAGGGCTTTGGACCGCTCTATCTGGAGCAGATCGGCTTCGGTGCGACCATGCCCCAGGGGCGCCTGGAGCGCATCTCGCTGCTGATGGACGGCTCTGTCTCGATGTTCGGGCTGACCTGCGCAGTCGATGACCTCCAGATCACCTACATCGTGCAGAGTGGGGGCCACACCAACGATTTCTTCAGCCCGGATGCCTGGGCCGTGGACCTCGCCGGCCTTGCCGTCACGGCGGACATCGCCGGTGTGTCGATCGCCGGTGGCCTGCTCAAGCAGACCACCGAGAAGGGCACCGAGTACCTGGGCATGTTGCTCGGTCGCTTCGGGGTCTACGGCATCACCATCTACGGCGGCTACGGCGAAGGCGAGCAGGACCACAAGAAGTTCACGGCCTTCTTCGCGGTCGGAGCGGTGAACGGTCCCATCGGCGGTCCGCCGGCCTTCTTCCTCACGGGCATCGGTGGCGGTTTTGGGATCAACCGCCAGCTGAGGATGCCGGAGGACCTCTCCAAATTCGCCGACTACCCGCTTATCCAGGCCCTGGACATCGCGGCGCAGCCGCAGGAACCGATGGTCCAGCTGCGGAAGCTTGGCGACTACTTCCCGATGGACAAGGGCACGTTCTGGTTCGCGGCCGGCCTGTCCTTCAACAGCTTCGCGCTGGTCGATGGCATCGCCGTGGTGGCGGTCAAGATCGGGGACGGCCTTGACATCAGCCTGCTGGGTCTGGCCCGCATGGCCCTGCCTCGCCCCCAGGTGGCCCTGGTGTCGATCGAGCTCGCCCTGATGGTCCGGTTCTCCAGCTCCGAGGGCGTGCTGTGGGTGCAGGGACAGCTCACCGACAACTCGTGGCTGCTGTACCAGGATGTCAAGCTGACGGGCGGCTTCGCCTATGTGATCTGGTTCAAGGGGGAGCATCGCGGCGAGTTCGTGCTCACCATGGGTGGCTACCACCCTGATTTCCACCGGGATGGCTACCCGCAGGTGCCCCGCCTTGGGCTGCGCTGGAGCATCGGAGATTCCATCGTCGTCAAGGCCGGCAGCTACTTCGCGCTGACCTCCGAGGCCCTGATGGCCGGGGGCGACTTCGAGGCCTCGGCCCATTTCGGCCCGGCCTGGGCGGAAGTCAAGTTTGGCGCGCACGGGATCGTCTACTTCGATCCGTTCCAGTACCACGTCAATGCCTATTCCCGGATTTCAGCCGGGGTCACGGTCGATACGTACATCTTCGGCGAGGTCACCATCTCCGTCAGCCTTGGGGCGCGGATCGACGTGACGGGCCCGGATTTCCATGGCAGTGCGACGTTCGAGGTGGGGCCGATCGAGCTGACCGTCGCGTTTGGCGGGTCGGATCGGGCGCAGACGCAGCCGATCAGTGCCCAGGCGTTCATCACCAAGTATCTGGAGGCTGGTGACGGCGGCGCGGCCCAGGCGCATGCGCTGATGACCTCGTTCGGGGCGCAACCTTCCAAGGGCGAGGACGCGACGCCCGATGGCTCCTCGACCAGGCCGTTCGTGGTGGTGGTGGAATTCGGCCTGACTTTCACCAGCACTGTGCCCGCCACTCGCGTGACGCGCAGCGGCCTGGCCGATCCCACGACCGTGCACCCACCGAGCCGGTCGCTCGGAGTCGCGCCCATGAAGGCTCTGGACATGCAGCCGGAAGTCACCCTCTCCTGGTGGCGCGGCGGGACCTTGCAGACCTTCCCCTTTGTCGCCACGCCGCGGGTCTTCGGCAGTTTCCCGGTGGGAATCTGGGGGTTGCCCCAGGATGATGACAACCGCAAGGTGCCCAAGGCCGAGATGGTCGAGGCGCTCAATGAACTCGACCTGGTGGCCAAGGCCACCGAATCAGCCGGCGGGCCAGCGATTCCGTACTATCAGGTCGATAATGGCCCACGCCTGCCCCTCCCGTTCACGCGCCGCAATGTCGACATCGCCACCTTGAAGAGCCAGGCGCAGGCCGTTACCGCCTTGATCAGTGAACCTGCTTCTGTTGCGGAGGCCTTCCAGCTGGCGAAGGGGTTCCTCGGGGTCAAGGCGACCCCCACCTCGTTGGCAGCCCTGCGGGGCGAACGGCAATCGCCGCCCCTGCTCGGTACCCTCACCGAAGGGCTGGAATCGCCAGCTGAGACCGTGATTCCCGTGATCCAGGGACGCCCGGCTGGAAAGACCTACGACCACTTCATCGATCCGCCCGTGGCCGTCGGACTCCTTGCCGGAGCGACTGTGGACCTGCAGGTTGCGTCGAAGGCCCGCACGACCGTGAAGGGGTCTGCCCGAGCATGGCGAATCGCGCCACCAACCCTTGCCTCGGTGGAGGCTGAACGCAGCCGTTCCATTGCCGCACGCCTGGTTCTGCTGGAACCGGCGGCCGTGAGCACGGGCTCACGCGGAACAGTGATCGCTTCCGTCGAGGTCCCGCCAACCGCCATCGCTCATGCGGCGCCTGCGGTGGTGGCGCGGAGTGGTGCACCTGGGGCGGATCAACTTGAAGGCTTCACGGCGGCGTTGGTGGCCGGGCGGCGAGTGGCTCGTGGTAATTCAGGTGCCACGCTGGCGGCGGGTCAGGGCGTGGTGCTTAAGTTGCCGAATGCCCACGCTGACGCAGTGCCTGAGGCGGAGCGTCCGCGCCTTGGGGTGGCCGGTGCCCCTGCCCGGGTGGTCCTCCTGGGTCATGGGGGCAAGGTTCTGGCCGACCAGATCGTGGGATCTGCGGTCGCTGACGGCGCATCAGGCATTGAAATCGTCCTTGGGACTGAACGCATCGTGGCCATAGGGCAGGGTGCCATGGAGGCCTGGGGCACCGACGCCGGTCTGTCCGGATGGCATGCCGGCACGCAGCTGCACTATGCTGGCTGGTCCACAGCCGTGGCTCCCGGATGCGTGGTCAACTCCACCGGCGCTTCCTTGCGAAGGCATCGCGAGCGGCTCGATGCGGGGTGGGTCAGCGGTGCCGAACTTGCCGGTGGGGTGAGCACCGTGACCACGACCTTTGCTCAGGCTCCCTCGACGGTGGTCGTGGTGCTTGATGATCCGGCCGCGTTTGGTGACATGATCAGCCAGCGCCAGCTGCTGCTTGGTCTCGACGGTGCGGATCGAGCCCGGGATGTTTCGGGCCAGGAACGGCCACCGGTGTTGCTGGTGATGGAGAATCGCAGCGTCCTCGCCTACGACATCAGCCCTGAACCCGGCCGCCCAGTGGTGGTGACGATTGCCAGCGAACAGGGCTGGTCTCTGGTGGGCGTGATGGCCGCCATCCAGCTTGATGCGACCGCTACGATCGCCATGATCTCCGCGCAGGGCCTGGATGCGGCCCTTCACCCCAGCGCTGCGGCCTCGACCGGTTCGGGTGCGCTGAGCCGACTGGAGTGGCTGGGCCCGACCCGCACGGCCAAACAGCGCCAGCAGGCCAAGCGGCTTGCCAGCGGGCGGCCCCCGTCCGTCGCCCGATCGGTGGCACCACCGACTTTGAAGAAGGGAGGGCGGCGCTGATGCCCGCGATCGGAACGTTCGTGCTTCATTCCAACTTCATTCCCCAGCTGACGGCGGGGGAATACGAGCTGGTCTCTGAACAGACAGGGCTGCCGTTCGACGTGGCGCCTGAGCACACCCATGTCACGGTCGCTGCCCCGCGCTACACCATGCCGACCGATCAGATCCTGTCGACGTTCCCCCCCGCCAATGCCGAGGGGGCCTTCAGCGACCGCCTGCCCCAGATCGTGCTCAAGCGGCGCACCCTGCCCTGGGAGCGCAATCCAGAGGGGTTGGTCCAGCCCTCTGCCACACCCTGGTTGGCTCTGGTGGTGGTGGCCGAAGGTGAGGCCGAGCTCTCTGTCACCGTCCCGGTGGCGGATTGCGTGACCCCTGGTACGAACCTGCTGGATGCGGTCCAGGACAAGGACGTCCAGAAGGGTCTCTACCTGGCGGTCACGGAGACCGTCGTGAAGAGGGTCTTCCCCTGCAAGGAGGATCTCGCTCTGCTGGTGCACGTTCGTGAGGTGGACATCCATGACACCGAACTGGCCAATGGAGACGATGACGGCTGGCTGGCCGTGGTGCTGGCCAACCGGTTGCCGGTGTTTGATACGGCCAATGGCAAGCCGGTGCGCTACATGGCCTGTCTGGTGAACGTCGAGGGTCAGCTTGCGGCGCTGCCGCCGCCCGAACCGCCGGAGGATCACTTCCGGTTTGAGCTCGTTCAGGACTGGTCCGTGCTGGCCGCGATCGATCCGAAGGTGGGACCGGATAGCCGGATCATGGGCGGGATCAACCTTGCTGGCGTAGCTCTACCCGGTGCCGGCCTGCTCCTCGACGCCGCCCCCGGACACGGCGCGCTGAAAGCTCCACCGGTCGCCAGCAAGGCCACGCACCCTTCGCCGGCGGTGGGTCGCCCGCTGGACGGTTCGGCAACGATGGCGGAAGCACCCGTCGGACAACAGTGGCGGAACGTGACCGAGAAGGTCTCCGCAGCAGCCCTGGATCCGGATGCGAAGCGACTCGTGCGCGACACCATGGCGTCCGGGTTCCGGTATCCGATCGAGAAGTTCGCCATGGAGAAGGTGCTGCGTTTTCCGGTTCTGGCGCACTGGTCGTTCACCACCACGGACAACACGAGTTTTGAGACCTTGATGCAGAAGCTGGACGTCAGCCTCGTCGGGACGGCCGAGCAGCATGCCGACGCAACCATCGGGGGCCCAGGTCCGGAGGTGGTGCAGACTGGGCATATTGGTCTCCATCACCACTCCCGTCGCGGCGATCCGATGGAGGCCTGGTACCGTGGCCCCTGCGTGCCCTTTCCGACCACCCGGGACAAGGTCTTGCCAGGTGGGCTTCTGCCCTTGGCCCATGCGGCCGACCAGCTTCGGCGGGTGGTGCCGGATGGACGGGAGGATCTGTCGCTGGCCTCGGCCTTCGAGATCGGCCGGCTGCTGGCGCTCTCGCAGCTATCCGTAGTTTCCGCCCTGATACGCTTCCGCAGCGAACAGTTCGGCATCGGCCGGATACGCGAATTGCTGGCGCGCCTTTCGCCGTACGTCATCCCCGAAATCGTCGACACCCGCGTGGACCTCGGCCGGTTCGTCGCCTTGCAGGTGATCGGCGACCTGGTTCAGAACCAGGCCCAAATGCTCGGTCCCCGCCGGCCCATCGCCGATCCGGGGCGAGAGCTCAAGCTGCGGGGCGACCTGGACGCGGTCATCGCCAACGGACTGGGGCTTGATCTGGCCCTGCTGCGCAAGCAGAGTGACCAGGTCGGCCTGCTGGCGGCCCTTGCCAATGCCGAGGTGCCGATGGCCAACAGGAGCGGCATCCTGGGAATCGACCAACCGGCTGTGGCCGCCCTGCGCAGTGCGCTGAACAGTGACCTCAGCAGAGCGCTCCAGGTGGCCGCGCCACCGCTGGTCCGGCGGACCACCCGGGCCGGCCGGTCCGCCGCTGCCATACCCCCGATCGATGCGCTTGATGAACTGATCGCGCAAACAGCGGAGCGGTCCCCCAGCGATGAGGAGGGTGGCGCATGAGAGGACATATCAGCTCGGAGATCATGCTCGAAGCCGCTGTTTCTGCGGCCAAGGACTACGCGGGTTTTGTAAGCGATCATGATCCCGACGATGGCAATCACGTGGTCCCTGGTGAGCTGCGCCGGTTTCTGGCGCGGCTGCGCCTTCTGCATGGCGTGCCTTTCAGCTACCTGATTCCCGATGCCGCCCTGCTGCCGGTCGAATCAATTCGCTTCTTCTATATCGACCGCGCCTGGACCGATGCCCTCGTCCAGGGAGCCCTCAGCGTGGGCACCATCTCTTCCGCGGACCGTGTCCAGCTCGAAGCCGTCTACCCGGCTATTCGCAGCGAGGTCGACGAGACCGAGCGGAGCATCCGCGAAACCGATGATCAGTCATTGCTGCAGGGGTCTGGAGGCACAATCACAGGGTTTCTGATTCGGTCGCGCTTGGTATCGGGTTGGCCCAACCTTCATGTGCGCGGCTACTTGCGCGACTTGCAGCCCGATGATGCGCTGACCACCGCAGCGGAATCCAACCCGGACCGACTCAAGGTGCTGCGCATGGAGCGCCTGGCCCCTGCCGTGCTGCTCGTGTTATTCGATGGGGTGCCTGCTGTCGTGCACATCGAAGAACCCCGCCAGGGCATCCAGTTCGGTGTTCGCCTGGACAAGAATGCTCCAGCTACAGCGCGAAGCGCCAAGGTCAAGGTGCGGGACAACCAGAACGGCAACCCGGTGCCGCCGGAAACGACGTTCACGACGACGAATTCGGTCGATGTGCCTTTCCGGAGGAATGCACCTGGAGTGATCAATGTGACGGAGCTGCGCAAGCGCCTGGCTGCCAAGGCGCCCAATTCCGGCGGGACGCTGGAGCCCAACGAGTACGCACTGCAGATGCTGTGCTTCCCCTTCCGTCAGGTGTTCGGCGACCCCAACGGGGCGGCTGGGGCGAGATACTTCCAGCTCGACCAGTTCAAGGTGAGCGTCTCGATGGAGAAGTGGCAAGCCACGGTGGCCTCGAATCTCAACAAGGTGAAACCATGACTGAGCGGATCCAGATCAGCCCGGAAGCCATCCGTGAAATCACACGCGGCAAGCGTTTCCTGGCTGCGGACCGGGCCCAGCTCGACCTCGGTGAGATCGCCACCTGGGATGCCCATCTGCTGCGGGAACAGAGGCTGTTGGTGCCAATCGACGTGCAGGCGCTCTACGTGCAAGTCGGCGACAAGGAAAACATGGTGCGCTTGCCTCTGCTGCTTGCGGGGGACGATGGAGTCGGCGCGAGCCAGGTCGAGGATGGCATGCCGGAACCGTTCGCCGAAGGCACGCCAAGGCCCGCTGGCGTCCACCTGCACTGGGCGATGCCCGATGCCCTGTTGCGCGGCACCCTCGACAAACGTGCCGATGGCACCGAAAACCGGCTAGCGCTCCCCGTGCTTCCCAATCGCTGGGTCGTGCTGCGCCTCGTTCTTCCCCGCAACACAACCCAGGCGGTGGTGACCGGCTGGGTGCTTGAAGCGGATCGAGCCCTGGCCGTTCCGCTGGGGTCCTGGACCGAAAGTGGGAGCACCCCGCAAGGTATCAAGGCTGCTGGTGTGCCACTGGACCCTGGACAGCTCACCGGCACCGTGGGCGGGGCCGTCAGCTGGTCGGCGGTGTACGATGCCGTGCTCAATCGGTTCGCGTTCTATGATCCGCTCGCGGATCTCGGCAAGCTCGCTCCCGAAGGCGTCGATGAAGACTGTGCCGCCTATCTCATCTCGGGGTGGTGGAGCGACCCCTCGCAGGATCCCCTGGACAAGGCCCGCAGCAACGACAGCCTGCATGAGCTGCTGGAGCGTCTGCGCTGGCGGCTGATGTACGAGTGGGGTGATGCGCAGTGGGCGGTGCAGCAGGCCAAGGCCCAGGCCGACCTCCGCAAGGCCCTGGGACTTGGCACTTCTGATCGATGGTCGAGTCCTCGACCGGCCGAAGCTGCCAGCGGGCTTCGTGCCCAAGGCGGAGCCGATGCTGCTTATGCCCCGGTCGAAACGAAGTTCATGGAGAAGCAGGTCCTCATGGCCACCTCGGCTTTTGCCACCGAGGCAAGTCAGCGCTATGTCGCCCCGCCGTGGCAGCTGCGGTCCTCCCTGTTGCACGGTGCGATCTATGGCGTGCCCGTAGCCGGCACCCCCCCCGTCGATCGTCGACCGGATGCCGCGGACTTGAGCGTGGCCCTGGGACAGCATGACGACGACCTGATCGCAGCCTTGGCTTCAGCCCCCCAGGCGACGGTGGACCAGCGTCGGGCCAGCGAGCGCCTTCTGGCAGCGTTCACTGCCCAGAAAGTGGATGCACTGGCCTCGCCCAATGGTCTCGTCGAGATAGAGGAGCATGAGCATGCGGCGGCCTTCTCGTCGCTGCCGGGTGGATCGGCCGGGACCGACCGATTCCTCCAGCGGGTGCAGACGGGTGGCACAGGGGGACTCGACCTGGGTCGCCAAAGCAAGGCGGTAGCAATGGAAAGGATGCAGGCCAAGGCCGCCTTCTCCAGTGCACCTCAGCACGCCCGACCCACCGGCCTGGCGGCACCGCAGGCGTCCGCGTCAACAGCTTCCGGCGTGATGCACTTCGCCACCTCGGGCAAGCCGACGCTGTTCAAAGCCTCGCAAATGCTGATCAACGACATCGCCCGTTCCCGTGTGGGGGAAGTGCTCGCCCCGACGGAGGCGCGGGTCGTCGACCGCCCGGCACCACGGTTCGCGTTCCCGGACGAACCCATGGTGGCCATTCGCGGAACCTCGCGCAGTCTGCGCCACGGCAACGATGGGCGCGGCTCCGCTGACGGCAAGCTGACCTGCCGCTGGCCGACCCACGTGATCAGTGAGATCAGCGGCATCGTCGCGAATGACCGTTTCATCCGTTCGCTTGGGAGCGGCTCGGTGCCTCCCGAGGTGCTGGCCCTCGCCCGCGAGGTGCTGCTGCACGATCCCTATCACGATGAGTGGATCGCCCGGGCAGTCTCGCCGGGTGGCGGCAATGGCTCGGCCATCCTCAACCGCCTGAAAGCGGAGTCACTGCTGCGCTTCGGTCACGATGGCACCTATGATGGCGCCACCGTCGCCTTCCATCCCACCCTGGCCAAGACGCCTAAAGCACGGAGAGCGCAGGCCGCCAAGGCGGCGACGCGCGTCGAACCAGGGCGAAGGCAGCAGCAGACGCTCCTTGCCGATGAGATGCGGAAGCTCTCGCTCTACAAGGGGGTTGACCCGGACTTGGTCGGGGTCACGACCTGGGCGCAGCCCTGGATCCCGATGTGGCTGGAGTGGGAAGTGCAGGTCGAGGGGCTTGACCCGCCGACCCTTGCTGCATGGCGGCTCGGGTCGATCGACCTGGAGCAAGCCAACGCGGTTTTCGAGGGGGGTAGCACGACCCTCAGGGGCAGGGCGCACCTGACTGCGGGCGCAGCCAGTACTCTCCACGATGCCATCAGTGATTGGTTGAAGCGGGAGGACGCGCTCGACTCGCTTGATTCGGGCCTGGTGGACAAGGATACCCAGGCTGCGTTCACGGTCCTTGACGAAGCGGTGGGCCACCTGGATGTGGTGACTGCAGCACTCGACGGGGTGCGCACCCAGCTGCTTGGCTTCCAGGTGAGGGATGGCCTGCGCCGTCCCCTGGGCGAGTCCGGCGTGGCCAACCCGGCGCCGGCGCAGGCGCCCCACTTGCTGCTGGCAGGGTGCCTGACGCTGACACGCGCCCGCTTGCTGGACGTCTTCGGGCGCACGCTCGAGGTGCCCCTCACCCAGGTGGCCATCCCGACCCGCTCGACCCTGCCGGCCAGGCCCGGTGTGCTGGCGGTTCCCCCACGCCTGCTCCGGCCGTCGAGATGGCAATTCCGTCTGGTGGACGCTGCGACAGTTTCTGGGACGCAGGGCAGGGAGGCGCGCGTCGACCAGATCGAGACGTCCCTGCAGGTCAACCCGGTAGCTGGCTTCGTGCTGCCCGACCACCTGGATGAGAGCCTTGAGGTGTTCGGTGCCGATGGCAGCGTCCTCGGCGAACTGCTCCACGAGCCCGTGAGCGGCGGTGTCATGTGGGAGATCGCGCCCGGCCGAGAGGGTCCGGCTGACGCTGGCCCCCACTACGGTTTGAACCCTGCGCAACTTCCCCTCGGGAGCTTCGCCGCGGGCCTCCTCGCCGCGGATGCCGCAGCCCGGCAAGGGGCACCGCTCGATCCTGATGGCAAGCGTGAGTCCGCCCTCACCTCGCTGCTACGGGCCATCGACACCACGCTCTGGACTGTCGATACCTTTGCCACCCTCGGCAGCGAGCACGTGGCCGGCCTGGTGGGGCGTCCGGTCGCCGTGGTCCGGGCTCAGCTCCGATTGGAGCTCCGGCCGCCGGAAGATGTCGACCTTTCAGATCCGGTACGGGCCCAGGAGTGGGCCCAGGCCGAAGTGGCGGCAGCGCGCCACGCCTTCCCGGTGCGCATCGGCGAGCTGACCCGCAGTGACGATGGCGTGCTCGGCTTCTTCCTGGATGATGACTATTCCCGTTTCCGCCTGGTCGACAAGGCTATCGCCGGCAGTGCCCCTGATGCTGGGCGCAGCCGGGGCCTGCTCGGTCTCTATGCCCGTGCCTCCGGCATGCCGAACGCGGTGCCGATCGATCATCCCTTCATTGCGGGCACGGACGACGCCGACACGCTCCTCTTGCACATCGGTCAGACCGTGACGCTGACCATCTTCATGCACCCAGCCGGGAAGGCGTCGCTGACCTCCGGGTTGCTGCCGCGGAAGGCGCTGGCCCTCGCGCGTGACTGGGTCGGGCCCGGGCTCGCCGCCATCGCCCCCTCCCTTCGCACGGGCCCCGTGCTGGTGGAGACCGACCTCGCGAAGGAAGGGCAGGTCCGCCTACCGAAGGTGTCGGTCTTCGGCAAGGACCAGAACTTCCTGTGGCGCGATACGCCGGCCACCTGGCGCACGGATGCCATCCTCGCCGCCACCCAGACGGCCCTGCTGCCCGATACCCCGGCCGAACTCCGCGAGGGCTGGATTCGCGTCGCACCCGACGCACCGCAAGGAGGCAAGGCATGAGTCGCTACAACTGGCCCCTTGCCCCACCTGGACAGGAGGGGGAGGGGGACGACCCAGCCGGTCGCGGCCGCTTCATTGCGCGCCGACGCAATGGCTTCGATATCGAAGGGGCGCTGCGTGTCAGTCGTGCCCCGGCCCAACCGGTCCGTCGCCCCGGTGCCGCGCCTGGCCCCTTCGCACCGGCCAATGGCCGCCAACACCTGTGGCAGGCGCTGGGCCCGGTCAGTCTGCTGGGTGGGCAGGCCGAGGGCAATCCACGTGTCAGTGGGCGCGTCAACGCGCTCTGCGTGCATGACGGTGGCCAGCGCATGTATGCAGCCTCGGCCAATGGGGGCGTCTGGTATTCCAAGGACGGGGGTGCCAACTGGGTGTCGGTGGCTGGCTTGGCCTCGACCAATACTGTGGGGATTCTGCGGCCGGCCCAGCGCAATGCCTGTGGCGCGCTGTACGTCGAGTTTGGTCCCGCTGAGGGCGATGATCTGGTGTTCCTGGGCACGGGCGAAATCACCCACCCGATGACGGGTGAACCAGGGAACTCCGAGGGCGGCATTGGCATCCTGGTGGCCGACAAGCCCATGAAGTCGGTCGCGCCCGATCCCTGGGTGCGCGAGGCTCCCAACCTGGTCAACAACGGTGTCTATCGCATCGTACGCGAGCCTGGCGGCGGCACCGTCATGGCTGCGACCCGCACGGGGTTGTACCAGCGCCCTGCGGTGCCGGGTGCCGACAAGAACTGGGAGCGCCCGACGTCCAAGCCCTTCGACTCGCTGTCCGCGGACTGCACCGACCTGCTCTGGACTCCGGTCCAGGGCACGAGCCCCGCGCGGCTGTGGGTGTGGATCAAGGAAGGTGCCAATGCCGGCCTGTGGGTGCGCGATGCCGGGGCGGCGGACTTCACGAAGGTGGCAGTGGACAGCGCCTCGCCCTTTGGCTACTCGCCACGCCGGGCCTGCCTGGCTGGATCCACGCCGCCCACCCAGGTGTGGGTGCTCAATGACCGCGGCAATGGCCACAACCCGGGGTTGTTCCGCGTCACCAATCCGGCCGCCGGGCCGAATCGCCCGAAGGCCTATGGCGTGGTGGGGGTGCCCAACATCCTGCGCGATTCCGGTTTCTACAACATCGCCATCGCCGTCGATCCGGCGCATCCCGATCGGGTTGCTCTGGCCGGAAGCTACCTGGAGGACCGGACCCTGGATGGCGCGCAGGTCCAGTACAACGCCTCCATCGTGGTGGCGGATGTCGCGCCCGATCCGGCCCATGCGGGCGCGCTGACCTACGGCATTCCGGCCCCTTACACCCTGATCGGCCTGGGGGTGCACCCGGACGTGCATGCCCTGGCCTACAGCAACGGCGGCGCCAGCCTGTGGACCGGCTGTGACGGCGGCATCTTCCGCTCCGATGCCCCCACGCGGCCAGCTGGCTTCTACGCCCGCAACAACGGACTGTCGATCAGCGAGTCCAATTTCGTGGCGACCCACCCGCGCTGTGAAGGCCACCTGATCGCCGGGCTGCAGGACAACGGTGTGGTCGTGAGGCTGTCCAGCGGGGTGTGGAAGATGCTGTTCCAGGGCGACGGCGGTGGCGTGGTCATGGATCCCGCCAGCCCCGATCGCTGCCTGGCGCAGTACGTCCAGGGCAGCTGGAATTGCACGACCCCGGGCGGGACCGGGCCCCTGGTGCGTGCCGGCGCCCTGGTGGAGGCTGAGAACAAGTTTGCGGCTTTCTACTCCATGCCAGCCAGCATTGCCCATGTCAGGGCCGCACCGCCGGCGGCTCAGGCCAACTTCAGCCAGACCCTCATCGGCACCTATCGGGTGTGGTATTCCGACGACTTCGGGGTCAGCTGGGTGACGCTTCCTTCCGGCGGCGACCCACTGCCCGGGGACCTGGGGCAGGACAGTGTGGGTCAGGCCATCACCGTCTGCCGCTGGCAAAGTCCCGATGTGGCCTGGGTGCTGTGTGAACAGAAGCTCCTGCGCTATACCCGTGTCCCCAACTCGCACAACGCGGGCGGCCCCGGCGCCTGGACGTCCGCCCCCGTGATGCCGGCGGGCTTCTCCCCCACCGGCAAGGTCAAGAAGCGTCCGCCCAGTCCGCCATCCATGCTCGACGCCAAGGTCTGGACCGATATCGCCGTCAATCTGGACCCACCGGTCGGGGCAGGGCAGCCGCCCGCGCAACATGGCGCCCTGGGGGCGCTCTACATTGGCACCGTCGGTGACCCTGACAAGGCGGATGTGGACACGCTGTGGTGGTTCGACGGCACCGACCAGTGGCATCCGACCGGCCTCCGCAAAGACCCGAAGGGCGTCCCGGCACCGGTGACCGCGATCGCCTGCAATCCAGCCTTTCCAGCCGAAGTCTGGGTCGGCACGACGGTCGGTGTCTGGCGTGGCGTGCGGACCGACCACGGGGCCACTCCCCCGACCTGGGCCTGGGAGCAGAAGGTCAATGGCCTGCCCGAGGCCGCGGTGGAGGATCTGGCGATCTTCAGTGACGATGGCCTGGTCCTGCTGCGCGCCGCCATCGCCTCTCGGGGCTTGTGGGAGTTGCGGTTGGATGTCGCCGATGTCCAGGACCTCACCTATGTGCGTGCCCACGATGACGATCTGCGCCACCGGGCAAGGGCTTTCGCCAAGCAGCGCAACCTGGTCACAGACCGCTCCTGGCACGGCAGCCCCGATGTGCGTCCGCGGACGGCGCCGCAGGCGGTGCCCGCGCCGACCTCACTGCCCTGGCGCCGGAGCACCTTCCCTGGCGCCACCGAGTCGCTGCGGCGCTTCCAGGCTGCGCTCAGGTCCAACACCAAGGATCCCCGCATCGTCGCCAACGGTGTCTGGGATGCCTATTTCAGTGAAGTGCTGCGTGACCACGGCGCCCCCACGGTGGCGGTCCCGGCGGTGCCGCTGATCCCGGCCCAGAGCCTTGTGCAGATCGACAAGCACTTCTGGGAACTGTACATGCAAGGGGATGACGCCATCGCTGAGCCCTGGGGCCTCGGCGTTCCCAGCGAAGCTGACCTGTATGAGCTCACCCCTTCGCTTGTCGAAGGAGACCTCGCCAACACATCCTGTTCGCTGCCCCCCAGACCCTCGAAGGTGGATATTGTCGTGCACCACCGCGGCCTGGATGCCCTTGATGGCACCGATGTGCGGGTGACTCTGCTCAAGTGGATCGATCCGAAACCAAAGAACAAGGCTAAGTGGAATGACCACACCACCTGGTTCAGCGGCAATGTGCCCTGGACCGGTGCAGTCAACGAGGTGCTCAATTCGGCTGCGGGCACCACCGCGAAAGCGTTTGCAGCTGGCTGGAGCTATGTCGGCACCACCCCAGCCACGCGGCGGAGCACCCTGGCGGGGCAGACGCTCGATGCCTCGCATTCGGGCGTCGCCACCTTCGACCTCAACCTGACCGGGCTGAAGAAGAACACTGTCGTGCTGCTGGTCGCCGTGATCCGGGCAGGCTCCAGCCCCGCCGACGACATTGCCCTCACCGCCTCGACGCTCGAGGAGCTGGCCATGAGCAGCCCCAACGTGGCGGTCCGTTCCGTGCGGATCGTGACCTGAAGCCAGGCTATCAGCCCCTCCCCAACCAAGGAGAACCCATGCCCCGCAGCCCCAAGATCTGCTCACCCTACCTACCTGGACTGGTGAGCCGTGAGGCACCGGCGGCTCGTTCGTCGGATCAGGTGGCCACGGACGAACGAATCGACAACATCCGCGTCCTGCCACTGAGGTCGCCCAGCCATGTCAGTTCGCATGGTGGCGCGATTTCGCAGCGTGCCGCCGTGGAGCGGATGAAGCTATGGGAAAACGGTCGGCATCTGCGGGTGAAGTTTCTCGATGGAATCCCCGAGGTGCAGAGCAAGGTCGCGGCCATCGCCAAGGAGTGGGAGGCCGTTGCCAACCTCACCCTGGACTTTGTCACCAGCGGGCCAGCTGAGATTCGGATCAGCTTTGCCGAGCAGGGCTTTTGCTGGTCGACCGTCGGAACGGATGCGCTGACGGTGGCAGCGGATGCCGCAACCATGAACTATGGCTGGCTCGAACCCACCACCTCCCTCCGCGAGTATCAGCGGGTGGTTCGCCACGAGTTCGGTCACGCCCTGGGCATGATCCACGAACACCAGAACCCCGCCGCCCTTGGACAGATCCCCTGGGACAAGGAGAAGGTGTACGCCTACTATGCGCAGCAAGGCTGGTCACGGGATGATACCGATTCCAACATCTTCCAGGTGTACAGCGAGGACAGCACCAACCACACGACCTTTGATCCGACATCCATCATGGAATACGCCATCCCGGACGCTCTGACCGTGGGTTCCTATTCAATTGGATGGAACACGACCTTCTCGCCGACCGACATCGAGTTCATGCGCCGCCAGTACCCCAAAGCATCGCCAGGTCTGCTCGAACTGACCATCGGTGGGGCGAGGACCAATGCTGATCTGTCCACCGGCGGTGAAATCGATACGTATCATTTCGAAGTGGCGGCGGCTGCCACCCACATCATGTCCACCGAGGGCCCAAGCGATACCGTGCTGACCCTGCATGGTCCCAACGATCCGGGTGCGGTTCTCGCGTGGGATGACGATCACGGCAAGGGTCTCAATGGCCGCATCGTCCGAAAACTCTCCCCAGGCTCCTACTGGCTCTCGGTTCGCCACAAAAATCCGGCAGCCACGGGGAGTTATACGATTGGCGTAAAGAAGCAGGGCTGAATCCACCCCTTCGGCAGTCAACTAGCCAGGTGCACCTCGCCGAAGAGCCTCCAACATACACTCCCCAACCAGAAGGGCCACCCTGCGGCGGCCCTTCTGGTTGGGGAGGAAGGATTCCCTCCGCGTCACGCGACGCATGACGCTCCGGCCGCGCGAATGGCTGGCACGCCGCTTGACGGCTGCGGCAGTCCCCGGACTGCCTCGCCTGCGGCTACCTGCCAGCCATTCAGCGACTTCGAATCCTTCAGGCGCTCCCCAACCAACAGGGCCACCCTGCGGTGGCCCTGTTGGTTGGGGAGGAAGGATTCGAACCCTCGGTACGCAGGATCAAAACCTGCTGCCTTACCACTTGGCTACTCCCCAGGCGGAAAGGCAAGGATAGCCTGGGTCCGGGTTCGGCCCAAGGGGCAGGGCGGCGGGTTCACCGGCCGACTCAGCTGCTGGACTTGGGCGTGAAGCCGAACTCCGCGACGCCGAGGAGGTCGGGGCGCACCTCGTTGGCCTCCTCGCGCTCGATGCGGCTGATGGCGCGGCGGCCGGTGGCGGTCTCGTAGGCCAGCAGGACCTTGGTCTCGAGCTCTTCGCGGAGGGGGTTGTTCAGGGGGTAGGCGATATCCTTGAAGCTGCCGTCCCGCTTGCGGCGGCTGGGCATGGCCACGAAGAACCCGTCCTCGCCTTCCACCACGCGCAGGTCGCCCACCAGGAAGCAGTCGTCGAAGACCAGGGCCGCGAAGGCCCGCAGCTTGTCGTCGCCCTCGACCTTGGTGATGCGGATGTCGGTGATGTTGAGCATGGTGAGTCCCTGTGGCAGTCCATCAGGATACCCGGCATCGCTGACGCTCACCTGATCTCGACCCAGCCCCACTGGCGACCTTCGGTGTCGCCGCGGCGGTAGGAGTAGAGCAGGTCGGGGCGGCAGACGGTGCAGAGGGGGACGCTGCCGTCCCGGGTCGCGTCCAGACCCAGGTCCAGGGCCTGGGCCCGCAGGAAGCCGTGGAGGTCTAGGTGGGGCTTGCCAGTAGGGCCGGTGGACTGGAGGTCCTCCCGCCAGGCAGGATCCTGCCGCGCGGCCTCGATCACCTCGGGGCCCACCTCGAAGTGGCAGGCCAGGATGGCGGGACCGAAGGCCCAGGCCAGGGTCGCCGGAGCGCCGCCCAGGGCGCGGAAGCGGGCCACGCCGCGCCGGAGGATGCCGCCGCCGGGTTCGGGATCGCCGAAGCCCGTGGCGCCGCGCCAGCCTGCATGGAGGGCGGCCACCCAGGGGGTGCCGCCAGGCAGGGGACCCGCCAGCAGGATGGGCACACAGTCCGCCACCCGCACGCCGATGCGCTGGCCCGGTCGGGTGGACCAGAGGCCATCGGCATCCACCACCGCGGCACCCGCTTCCACCACGCCGCAGCGGTGCACCTGGTTGAGGCGGCGAAGGGGCAGCTCCTCGCCTTCGTCCAGGCGGGTGGAGAAGCCCCAGCTCAGGGGGAAGGGTGGCTCGATGCTGGGGGTCAGCACAGGATTCAGCCTTTGGGGCCGAGGCGGGCTTCCAGCCACTGCTTGATGCGGTTGGCATCCCCCAGGCGCGTGTACTTGCCCCAGGAGTCCAGCAGGATGATCAGCACGGGGCGGTTGGCCAGGCTGGCCTGCATGACGAGGCAGCGGCCAGCCTCCTCGATGTAGCCGGTCTTGGAGAGCCCGATGGTCCAGCGCGGGTTGCGCACCAGCGCGTTGGTGTTGGGGAACTGGATCTGGCGTCGGCCGGCCTGGATGGTGGTGTCCGGACGGGTGGTGAAGTCGCGGATCTCGGGGTAGTGGTAGGCGGCTTCCAGGATGCGGGCCAGGTCATGGGCCGTGGCCACGTTGGCGCTGGAGAGGCCGGACGGATCGACGAAGCGGGCGCCCACCAGACCCAGGGCCTTGGCCTTGGCGTTCATGGCCTGGACGAAGGCCGAGAGACCACCAGGGAAGGTGCGGCCGAGGGCGTGGGCAGCGCGGTTCTCGGAGGCCAGCAGCGCCAATAGGAGGACCTGCTCCCGGGGCAGCCGCGTGCCCACGGGCAGCCGCGACTTGCTGTGCCGCAGCTCGTCCTTGTCATCCTTGCTGATGGTGAGGGTCTCCTGCGGATCCAGGTGGGCATCCAGCAGCACCATGGCGGTCATGAGCTTGGTGATGGAGGCGATGGGCAGCACGGCGCCGGCCTGCTTCTCAACCAGGGTCTGGCCGGTGGCCTGGTCCAGGACCAGGGCCGAGGCCGACTTCAGCAGCAGCTGGCCCCCGTGGGCGCGGGGAGAGGCGGCCTGGAGGAAACTGATCCCCGCCAGGGCCAAACCGCAGGTCCGCACTCCCAGGTTGAACGTCATGCCGACTCCGGAAAAAAAGCAGGTTGTTGTCTTTCCCAGTCTATCGGAGCTGATGGGAAAAAACCCAAGGGGATCTGTAGAAAACCTACGCCGGGGCCGTCACGCAGCCTTTTAGCCAAGGTGCGGAGAGGATGATGAACGCTTAGCAAGGCCACAACTCTCGTTCGGTTTCGCCTTGGACAGGGGTCTTGTGATCTCCGCCTCAAGCCTGACTCCTCGGGGCGCCCCCAGGAGCGTCAGGCGTGGATCTTGTAGCCTTTCATCCCGTTCGAAAGCTCATCTGCCAACCTCGCCAGATCGGTGGCTGTGCGTGCGAACTCCAGGACCGCTCCCGCCAGTTCCTTGGAGGCGGAGGCGTTGAAGGAGACGGCCTGGGAGGTCTGTTCGACCTGGGCCGCGACCCCCACGCTGGTCATGGTCTGGGACTGGGTAATGGAGAAGATCCTGCCGACATGCTCGGCCGTGGCCTGGGTCTGGTCCCGGATGCTTCCCAGGGCGTCCGTGACGGAACTCACCGTGCCTTCTCCCATGCTGACGGCCTCGCGGCTGGTGACGATGAACTGGCCGATCTCCTTGGTGGCCGTCGCTGAACGCTCGGCGAGTTTCCGGACCTCATCGGCAACCACCGCAAAGCCCTTGCCCTGGGCCCCGGCCTTGGCAGCCTCGATGGCCGCGTTCAGGGACAGCAGGTTGGTCTGCCGGGCGATGTCCTGAATGGCCGAGACAGCCGTGAGCATCTGTTCGGTATTCCTCCGGATCTCCACCATCGAGGAGAGGATCTCGCCACGCGCAGCCTCTCCTTTGGCCACCAGCTCGACCGAAGTGGAGGCCTCCCGCTGCACCGATTCCACCAGCGTTGCCACGGACCCTATGGATTCCCGCAGGTCCTGCACGCCGCGGGCCATCGACTCGTTGGAGGTCTGCTGCTCTGTCACCGTCTGGGAGATGGACTGAGCTGTCCGGGACACTTCCTCAGCGGAGGACGAGAGCTCCTCTGAGGCCGCCGCCAGCTGCGTCGAAACACCCACGAAGTTGCTGAATACCCTCTGGAACCGCCCAGCCATGTCATTGAAGGCCAGAGCCAGCACGGCAACCTCATCCCGGGATTCCACCTTCACCCGCGCCGTCAGGTCCCCCTTCTCGATGGATGAGGCCAGCCCGATGAGACTCGAGAAGGCCCGCTGCATGCTCTTGTAGAAGGCCATGAAGAAGTAGGCGCAGAGCAACACGCCGAGGATGGCGATGGTCAGATCGCGATACTCGACCATCTGTCGGGTGTGGATGCGGGTGGTCAGGAGATCGGTCAGGACGCTGGCGGCGTTGTCATAAAGCAGGTAGCCGGTTTTCCTGATCGGGTCGCAGAGCCCCTTCAGTTCCGCCTGGTTCGCGTTGAGGGTGGCTCCGGCCACGTGATCGCGCAGGTAGGTGAGAAGGTCATCCAGCTGCCCCCCAAAAGCCTTGACCTGCGCGCCGAGCCGCTCCTTGACCATGGGCGTGCTGAAGGCCTTGACGTCCCGTACGTCATCCCGCAGGCCATCAAGCAGCCCCTGGATCTGACCCGAGAACACCACGATCTGGGTCTTCTCGGCGGGTCCGAGGCTGCGCTCCCGACAGGCCTTGTCGGCGATGAGCCGAGACTGGCTAACCAGGTATTGGATCTGGAGCAGCTTACCCAGCAGGAGGTCCACGGTGTAGTAGCTGTCAATATCCGGGTCCAGGATCAAGTTGCTGGTGTCCCCGACCTTGCTGTTGAGGGTCAAGAGGCCATCCAGGAAGGCTTGGAGGGCTGCGGCACCTTTTCCCCCCGGCCCGGCGGCCGAGGCGGCTTGCCACTGCTCCCGCAGAGGCTTGAAGGCCTCTGCCGTCTGCAGTCCTGCCCCCAGTCGGGTGTCCATGGCGATCAACTGGTCGAAGCTCTGGCTAGCAGCGCGATGGATTTCGGCCAGATTTCCGGTCTCTGGCAGGACCGTCGCCTCGTGGGCCAGGCCCCCCTGCTCAAACAGGTTCCGGACACTGCGGAGATACTCCACCCCCAGGCGCTCCTGTTCGGCGAAGGTGATCACTTCCTGCTGGGAGCGAACCATCTCGAAGGTGAGCCAGCCGAGGCTGGCCACAACAACGACCCCTATCAGGGCGAACTTGCCCGGGAGCCGCAGCTTTTCCATGAGGTTCATGCCGGGCTTGAAGAGGCTGTTTTTCGGGCTCAAGGGAGGCTCCCCCACAGGCTGGTACAAGGCGGGTAATAATGGATAATCTGATAATTTAAGACTAATAGAATGAAATGCTTGCGCAATAATTCATCGCTGGCCCGTGACCCAATGGGCCGTTCGAGCTGAAAGATCCCTGGGAACCTGCAACGATTCGCTCTGAGCCTTAACGGCAATAGCCCACCCATCATTAGGATCAATCGGGTTGATTATGGCCTGACGAGGCTGGGGCCGACTTCGGTGTTCAGGAGTCTTTTGGCTTTGCCTAGGGCCAGAGCATCGCCAGCAGGCTGAGGTCGGTGACGGCCCAGGCGCCCAGGCCCCAGTACATGCCCTGCTCGTGCTGATGATCCGTCCACGTGCGCCAGCCCCGCAGCCAGGGCACCAGCACCGCCAGCCAGCCGAAGAGGGAGAGGCCCAGCGCCAGCGGCGGGCGGCCCGTGGTCTTCACGGCGGCGATAAAGCAGACGTGGGCCAGCAGGGCTGCCAGCAGCGCCAGCATCAGGCTGCGGCCAACGCCCACCTTGATCACGAGGGTGCGGTCGCCACGGCGGCTGTCCTCGGCCACCTGGTAGATCTGGGTCATGGGATAGAGCGTGGCGAAGAGGAGGCCGAAACCCAGGGAGGCGAGCAGGACACCGGGGGTGAACGCGCGGCCGGTCAGCGCCCAGCCGCCCAGGGGGGTGAGGAGGCCGAAACCGACGCAGTTGATGAGCAGGTCCCAGCCGGCCCGAGCCTTGAGCCGCGCGGGCGGGACGGAATAGAGCACGCTCATGACCACGCAGGCCAGGTTGATGAGGGCGAAGGGCAGGGGCAGCAGGAAACCCAGCAGGGCCGAGGCCACCAGCAGCACCGAGGCGAAGGGCGCCAAATAGGTCGGGGGCTTGGGCGGCGCCTTGAGGTAGCCGATGTCCCCCTCGTCCTGGTCGTAGGCGCTGTTGATCGCCAGAGTCCCGCCGTTCAGCAGGGCCACGTAGACCAGCCAGCCCAGCAGGGCGGGGCCGGGACGGAGGCCCCAGCCCGCCGCCATCAGCGTGCCCAGGAGGAAGTGGGCGGTCATGATGGGCCACTCCAGGGGCCGCAGGTGCAGCAGGTAGGGCATGAGCCGGGGGCCGACGAGCCCCTCGAAGAACTGGCGCACCGGGAAGCGGGGGTCGTTCATGCAATCCCTTCATGGCGGAGGGTCTGGACATCGCCGAGGGGCCGGCGGGGTTCCACCAGGGCCTCCATGGCCGCGAAGAGGTGGGGAACACTGAAGTCCGTGTCCACGCACATGGCGTGGGGCAGGCTCAGGGGGATCACGTAGACGGGAATATCGGTGAGCTTGGTCAGGCCCTTGAGCAGGCGGTCCGGGCAGCTGACGGCCACGACCAGGTCCGGCCGGTATTCCCGGGCCTCCCGGTAGGCCTTGTGGCTGCGGTTGGTGATGCGGCCCTCCCAGCGGTTCAGCAGGGCGGCGTTCATGTAGTCGCCCACGGGACAGAGCCCGCAGTCGTAGCAGGCGCTCAGGTCGTCGAGGACCTCCGCCTTGCAGCGGGATAGCTGGATGCAGTGGGGCAGAAGGATGAGCGTCCGACGGGCCCGCCGATTGGCAAAGGCCGCCCGGACTCGCCGGTTGTTGGCACCGCAGAAGGAGAGGATCCAGGCCTCCTCCCGGCCCAGCAGCCGCGCCAGGGGCCGGAGGGCATTGGCCCAGAGAGCGTCCTGTTGCATGACGGCGTGGTGCTTGCGCAGGAAGGCCTCACCACCGAGAAAGCTCGACCAGGCCGAGGCCAGCGCCCCGGTGCCCGCCAGCAGCCACCAGCCGCGACCTGCGCCATGCAGCGCGGCGGACACGAATGCCAGTGCCGCCAGGCCCAGGGGCAGGCCCCGGCGCACGCCCTGGAACAGCGCGCCCGCTTCGTCCGGCAGGGGGCCGGACGCAGGCAGGGCGCGGGGTTGCTTCACTTGCTGGCTCCGGCGAGGCCGATCATCTTCTTGAGGTCATCATCCTTCCAGCGCAGGCCACCGCCGAAGAAGACGGACCGGAGGTCCTTGTTGCCGATGTCCTGGACGCCGGCCTGGACGTAGGCGCCCTTCCAGAACTGGTAGCTGCTGGTGAAGCGGTAGCGGGGGTTGGGCTTGTCGTCCCGCTTGACGAAGTCGTAGGCCAGGACGCCGAGGCGCAGGCGGTCGCCCTCCAGGGTGCGGAGCTCGAAGCCGCCGCCGCCCTTGCCCTCGACGATGCCCGCGGAGAACACCATGGGGCCGATGCGCTTGGCGAACTGGGCGGAGACGGTGAAGGCCTGGTCGGCCGTGACGGACTGGGTCTTCTCCTCCACGAGGACCGGGAGGCCCGTGACGGGATCGAGCTTGGTGACGGTGCGGGTGGACTGGCTGATCTTCCCATCCGGGGTGGACGCGAAGCCCAGGGCGTACCAGTAGTCGGGCCGGGGGGCGATCTCCATGTCCAGGCCCACGCGGCTGTCCTTGCGCTTGTCCCACTGGGCGCCATTCATGTCGAGGCGGAAGTCCATCTTGTTGAAGCCGCCCAGCATGCTGTTCACGTTGTCGACGGCTTCGTTGATCTTCTTGATGGTGGTCTCGTCGTTGAGCAGCTTGCCGATGGTGCCTTCGCCGTTGTTCATGCGGGCGGTGAGCACCTTCAGGTTCTCGGCCGTGCCCTGGAAGCTCTGGGCCAGCTTGCGCACGTCGCTCATGGCGCCCTTCAGCTCGGGCCGGTTCTCTTCCATGATCGCGTTGAGGTTTCTGCCCACGGCCTCGAACTGCTGGGCCAGCTTGGGCAGCTTGTCGCGCAGGTCGGCGCTGATGGCCTCCACGTTGGCCATGGTGTGGTTGATGGCGCCATGGTTCTCCTGGGCCATGCCGCGAAACTCTGCGGTCAGCGCGCGGATGTTGTCCACGATCTCATCGAGCTTCTGCCGGCCCTGCTCGCCGCCGATGGACTCGTTCAGGGCCTGGGTGATGCCCTTCACGTTCTTGCCGATGTCCGCCATGGTCTCCATGAGGTTGTCGAGGCTGACGCCGGCCTTGCTGGGCAGGGGCTGGTTCGGGGGAAAGCTGCCCTTGGCGGCGTGGCCCGGATCCAGGTCGATGAACTTCTCGCCAAGGATGCCGATGGAGCCCAGGGACACCACCGCATCACCGTAGAGGGGGATGGCGTTCGAGAGGTGCAGCAGCACTTTGGCCTTGGCGCCGTCGAGGACGATGCTGCGGACCTCGCCCACCTTGACACCAGCCACGCGCACGGCGCTCTGCTGGTTCAGGCCGGCCACCTGGTCGAAGTAGGTGTAGACCGCGGTCTGGTCGGACTTGCCGACGAACTCCAGCTTCTCGCTGCGGAAGATCAGGTAGGCGATGACGACGATGCCGGCGGTGAAGAACATGCCGACGCGGGTTTCCAGCTTCATGCGTGGGCCTCCTTGCGCTTGGGGGGTGGGGGGTCCTGCAGGAAGGGGCCGTCGGCGTCGCCCCGGAGGAACTGCTGCACGACGGGGTGGGGATTCTCCCGGAACTCGGCCGGGGGCTGGCAGGCGATGCACTCACCCCGGAACAGCAGGGCAATGCGGTCCGCAATGATGAAGGCCGACTTCAGGTCGTGGGTGATGGTGATGGTGGTGACGCCCAGCTCGTGCTTCAGGTCCAGGATGACCCGGCCGATCACATCGGTCATGACGGGATCAAGACCTGTCGTGGGCTCATCGAAGAGGAGGATCTTGGGCTTCAGGGCGATGGCCCGGGCGAAGCCCACGCGGCGCTTCATGCCGCCAGAGAGTTCCGCCGGCTTGAGGGCGTCGGTGCCCCTCATGCCCACCAGGCCGAGGCACTCCTCCACGCGGGCCTGGATCTGGCCCTCGGTCATCTTCTGGTGCCGCCGCAGACCGAAGGCGACGTTCTCGAAGACGGTCATGGAGTCGAACAGCGCGGCCATCTGGAAGCACATGCCGATGCTCTGCCGCACCTGGAAGAGCTCCTCGCGGCTGAGCTGGCTGATGATCCTGCCCTCGATGGACACGTGGCCCGAGTCGGGGGTGAGCAGGCCCATGATGTTGCGCAGCAGCACGGTCTTGCCTGTGCCAGAGCCGCCCAGGACCACGAGGCTCTCGCCTTCTTCCACGGAGAGGTTCACATCCGAGAGGACGACCTTCGGCCCGAAGGCCTTGGACAGGTTGACGACATCGATCAGGGCCATGTCGTCACACCAGCAGCAGCTTGGTCAGGAAGAAGTCCGCGATGAGGATCCAGAGGCTGCTGGTCACCACGCTGCTGGTGGGGGCGTTGCCCACGCCCTCGGCGCCGCCCTGCGTGCGGTAGCCTTTCCAGCAGCCCACCAGGGCGATGATCATCCCGAACACGAAGGCCTTGTAGAGCGCGATGCGCAGATCCCGGAAGGCCAGCAGCTTGTAGAACTCGTTGCCGAAGACATAGGCGCTCTGGCCTTCCACGCCGACAAGGATGAGGTAGCCGCCCCAGTAGCCCACGTAGACCGAGACGGCCGTGAGGATGGGCAGCATCACCATCGCGGCCAGGAGACGCGGCACGAAGAGGTAGTGGATGGGATCCGTGGCCAGGCACTCCAGGGCGTCGATCTGCTCCGTGACCTGCATGGTGCCCAGCTCCGCGGCCATGGCGCTGCCCACCCGGCCCGAGAGCATGAGCCCGGTGATGACCGGCGCCAGCTCGCGCATCACCGCCAGACCCTCGACCTGGGAGGCCAGGCCTTCCGCCTGGAACTGCTTGAAGCCAAAGGCCAGCTGCACGGCGAACACCATGCTCACGGCGAGGCTGGTGAGGATCACCACGGGCAGGGAGTTGATCCCGATCGCCTGGAACTGGCGGAACAGGTTCTTCCCATCGAAGGGCCGCTTGAAGATGGCCGCAAAGGTCCGCCCGGCGAGCACCGCGAAATCGCCAGCCGTGTCCAGGCCCTTCAGCACACCAGCGCCGGCCTTGTCGAAGAAAGTCAGGACCATGGGGCTCCGAAGGTAAAGGACTAGCTTACTCCAGACCCCTTCCTCTGGCGGAGCCTCAGCTTGGTGGCGCCCCCCTCGCGGATGGTCTGGGGGGTGCGGCTGAGGGTGAGGGCGTCGGCGGGTACATCCTTGGTGATGGTGCTGCCGGCGCCAATGAGCACGCCGTCCCCGATCACCACCGGGGCTACCAGCTGGGTGTCGGATCCGACGAAGACGTTCCGCCCGATGGTGGTGCGGTGCTTGTTCACCCCGTCGTAGTTGCAGGTGATGACCCCGGCGCCGATGTTGGTGCCCTCGCCGATCTCCGTATCACCCAGGTAGGCCAGGTGGTTGGCCTTGGCGCCGCGGTGGAGGCGGGCCTTCTTGGTCTCCACGAAGTTCCCCACGTGGACGCCCTCGGCCAGGTCGGTGCCCTCGCGCAGGCGGGAGAAAGGGCCGATCTTGGCGTCGGCGCCCACCACGGCGTGCTCGATGACGCAGTAGGGCCGCACCAGCACCCCGGCGGCCAGGATGGCATCCGAAATCACCGTGCCCTGGCCGATGCGGCAGCCCTCGCCGATGGTGACGAAACCTTCCAGCCGGACGCCGGGTTCCAGCAGGACGTCCTGGCTGAGGACCACGCGCGGACCGACCAGCGTGCTGTCCGGATGCAGATAGGTGACGCCCTCGGCCATCCAGTGCTGCTGGATCCGCCGCTGGGCGGCGGCCTGCAACTCGGCCTGGTCCAGGCGGGAGTTCATGCCCGCCAGCTCCTCCGGCGCGCAGAGCTCCACCGCCACGGACACCTGCTGGGCCACGGCGGCGACGGCGTCCGTGAGGTAGTACTCCTTCTGGGCGTTGTCGTTCCGCAGCCCCTGGAGGGCCGTGCGGAGGGCGGGCCAGGGCAGGGCGTAGGCGCCGCCGTTCACGCGGCCCACCGCCAGCTGCTCGGGGGAGGCGTCCTTGGCTTCCACGATGCCCGCGAGGCGGCCGTCCGGCTGCTGGAGCACGCGGCCGTAGGAGCCTGGATTCGGCAGGTCCATGGCCAGCATCAGGGCCTCGGCGGCACAGAGCCGGGCCACGGTGGCCGGAGTGGTGAGTGGCACATCGCCGCAGAGGATGGCGACCTTGGTGGCCCCCAGGCGGTCGAGCTCGGGGATGCAGACCTGCAGGGCGTGGCCGGTGCCCAGGGGCTCGCCCTGGTCCACGGCGCTGACCGGGCAGGGCAGCAGGCCGGCCTCCTGCCAGCTCGCCACCGCGGCGAGCACGGCCTCCTTGCCGTGGTGGACCACGAGCACGGCGGCGCCGAGGCCTGGGGGCAGGGCCCGCAGGACCCACAGCAGGGAGGGGTCGCCCAGGATCGGGTGGAGCACCTTCGGCAGCCGCGACTTCATGCGCGTCCCGAGTCCCGCCGCCAGAATCACCGCCACTGTGGACATGCTGCCTCCCCCACCAGCCTACATCAGGCCGAGTCAGCCTTCCGGATCCACCGGGGCCTGCCCCTGATGCCGGGCGCGCCCGGCCAGCCGAACAGCCAGGCCCGTGGCCTCCTGAAAGTTGCGGCCATCCGCGATCCACTTGCCCGCCTTGTCGAAGGCCGTGCCGTGGTCGGGACTGGTCCGGATGAAGGGCAGGCCCAGGGTCAGGTTGACGGCGCGCTCCGGCTCCAGCAGCTTTACGGGGATCAGCCCCTGATCATGGTAGAGGGCCACCACCAGATCGAACTCACCCCTGGCCGCACGCTGAAACACGCTGTCCGAAGGCAGGGGCCCGAAGAACAGTGGCGCGGGCCGGAGCGGCGCCGGGGGCAGGCCGGTGGCGAGCACTTCCAGGCCGCGCTGGCCCGGGGGCAGGTGGCGGGGTGCCTGCTCGTGCGGGAACACTGCCCAGCCCGCCGGGGGGACTCCGAAATGAAAGGGGGAGCTGGCGTCGGGGGAAGGGCCATCCGGAGCGGCGGGGAAGGACAGGAAGGCCGCCTCGGCCTGGATGATGGCCTCATCCAGCAGGTATTCCTCATCGCCGAAGGCGCCCTCCTCGCCCGCATGGGGGTTCAAAGCACAGAGCGCCACCCGCAGGTCCAGCTTCCCGGTCAGGTGGATGAACTGGTCAGCGGAGAAGGCCAGGGTCTCAGCCACGGCATCCTTGTCGAGGGTCTCGACCACGGAGCGGAGGCTCTGGTGGACGGTGTGCAGCACCACGTTGAGGCTGGGGCTGACGAAGGCCATGCGGGTGATGGGGGCGCCGGAGAGCTCCTGCAGATACTCCGTGTGGCCCGGCAGGTTGTAGCCCGCAAGGTGGGCGGCGGCCTTGGCCATGGGGAGCGTGACCAGGGCGTCGCTGAACCCGCTGAGCGTCATCAGGGCCGCCACGCGGATCGCCTCCACCGTGGCCCGGCCCGAGGCGGCGGAGCCCACGCCCAGCTGGAGCTGGTCGGCGGTGATCTCAGGCGTGGGATCCAGCCAGAGCGCCTCGGCCAGCACCTGGCCCGGACGCGCGCCCCGGGAGAGCACCTGCAGGCCGTGAGCCTCGCCGAGGAAGCCGGCGGGGGCCGGCCGCATGGGGGCAATCCACCGCCAGTCAACTTGACGTTCGGGCAGGGCCGCCAGCAGGTCGGCGCCCGCCCTGCAGCCCACGACGGTCACGTCCGTCCAGGTCTGGATGATGGCCAAGCCGCCTAGCAGCAGCTCGGGACCGATGCCGCAGGGATCCCCCAGGCTGATGGCAATGCAAGGACGACGGCTCATGGAGACCCCAGCGAGGTGTGCTAGGGGTCAATCGTAGACCGGAATCTCCACATCGCTGGGCACGGGCTCTTCTTTCTTGGTGGAGCGGCTCCGCCGGATGCGCGGCTCCTCCTCCTGCTTGTAGATGTATTTGATGTTGTGCTTGGGAACCAGGACGTTGGGTTCCTTGATGCGGTTGATCTTCAGGCAGTGCTTGTCATACCACTCGATGACCCCGCGGACCTTCTCGTCATCCTGGAGGACGATCACCATCGGGGTCTTGGACTGCATCTGCTTGAGGTAGTAGAAGCTCTCGGCGTTGGTCTGCTCGGGCGGGGCGATCTTGCGCCGGGGGCTGCCCACGCCCTGCGGGGCGGTGGGCGCCGCGGGGTTCACGGCGGGGTTCGGTTCACCGGCGGCAGTCAGGGCGGAAGGCACGGCGGTCAGGGTCTCGGTGCCGCCGCTCTTGGCGGGCAGACCCAGCTTGTCCTTCAGTTCGCTGAGATTGGGTCGAATGAGCTTTCGGTTCATGTTTGATCCTGGCCCAACGGGCGGTTCAGGGATGTCAAAGGCATCAGCCAAGGGCTGCCCCCATTCAGATTT
The DNA here is from genome assembly GCA_903857495.1 of uncultured Holophagaceae bacterium. Taxonomy (GTDB): domain Bacteria; phylum Acidobacteriota; class Holophagae; order Holophagales; family Holophagaceae; genus Geothrix. The sequence continues at coordinate 45,743 of CAIOFF010000007.1, forward strand.
GTACCGCCGTACCCGAGGGATCGACCGCGCGAACTGGAAGGGGATAGACCACATTGGCAGGTGCCAAGCGGACCCTGCAAGGTGTGCTATGAAATTTTGGTCGTGGATGACTGACGGAAGTCTACGGCTAGACAGGCCCGGATGCCAATGGCTCTTCTTGGGGAGCGGGGGGAATCAGGATCTGAACGAGGGTGCCCCGGCCAGGCTCACTGTCGACTTCGATGCGCCAACCCATGGCCTGGACGAACCGGTAGACCAGGCTCATCCCCAGGCCAGTGCCTTCGCGAAAGCTGCCGACGAAGGGGACGAAGAGCTGCTCCAACTGCTCGGGGGTCATGCCACAGCCGTTGTCCGCCACCGAGAGACGGATGCCCTCCTCGTGGAGGGTGCAGGCCAGACGCACCATGGGGGCAGGCTGCCCATCCACGGCCTTGCGGGCATTCACGAGGAGGTTCAGGAGCAGGCGGTGGAGGCCGGTGGCGTCGGACAGGCAGCTCACCGCCGCAACCTCCTCCATGATCAGGGGCAGCCCCTTGGTGCGGGGGTCCATCTCCCAGCTGGCCCGGGCTTCTTCGAGGACCTTGGGCAGGAACAGCAGGGACCCTCCGGGAACTTCAGGGCGGGCGAAATCGAGGAAATCCGAGAGGATCGCCCCCACCCGCTGGGTCTCGCGGTCCAGGATACCCAGGACCCGCTTCTCGACCTCCTGGGGCGAATCTTCGCGCTGGAGCAGCTGCACGCAGCCGCTGATGGAGGCCATGGGGTTGCGGAGCTCGTGGGCCAGACCCGCCGCCAGCTGGCCGATGGCGGCGAGCCGCTCGCTGATGCGGGTGCGCTCCTCCAGGGCCTTCAGATCGGTCAGATCCTGGAACAGCAACAGCTGACCGGTCTCCTCCCGGTTCAGGCCACGGAGGCCGGCCAGGTGCCCGCCCAGAATCTGCCGACCCCCTTCTGGCCGGGGCAGCGCCACCTCGAAGCGGTGCTCGCGCCCCCGGTAGAGGGGCAGGGGGCTGCTCAGGGGCAGCAGCTCCTGGATGGCGATCCCGGGGGCGACATGCATCCCCAGGATGGCTTCGGCCGCGGGATTGGCGGAGGTGACCCGGCCTTCCAGGTCGAGGGTGATGAGCCCCGAACTCAGGGACTCCACCACCCGTTCGTGGAGGGCAGAGAGCTCGCCCACCACGGCTTCGCTGACACTGAGGTCGGTCCGGAGGCGGTCGAGGTTCCTCCGGATGAGCACCGCCACCAGCGCGGTGGCGAAGACCTGCAGCGACGCGATCCCCAAAATGAAGGACGCCCGCCCGGAATCCTGGGGGCCGAACTCGCCGGACAGGCCGAAGGTGGGCAGGATGCCATTCGCGAAGCCCAGGACCACCAGCACGTGGGTGATGGCCGAGAGCACGCCCACGCCCACGATCTCCAGGGTGCCCAGGTAGAAGGCCGAGGCCAGCACCGGGAAGATGTAGAGCGAGGAGAAGCGCTCCTGGGTGACCCCCTGGAACGTGATGACCAGGGTGACCAGGGCCAGGTCCAGCAGGAGGTTCCAGCGAATCCAGCCGGGCCCGGGCGTGGGGAAGAGCTGGTTCCTGGAGCGCAGCCCCTGGGCCGACTCCCAGGCCGCCTCCAGGAAGAAGACCAGGAGCATCCCGAGGTAGACCGGCTCTCCGGGGCCGTCCGCCCGCACGTCCGCAGGCAGGGCCGCATGGAGTGCCAGCAGGCCGAAGCTGGCGAAGAACCGGAAGGAGAGGGGCAGGAACGAGGACCCGGCCTCGGCCGAGCTCATGCTGTCCCAGGTGCGCTGGAGCATGCCAACCATGGTGCCCGAATCTGCCATCCTAGGGCCATGGCCGACTCAGCCTTTCCCGCCACCCCGTCCCTCCGTGCCGCCGGCATGCGGCAGACGCCCCAGCGGGAAGGCATCCTCCGGGTCCTGCAGGACTCCGACCGGCCGCTCACCGTGGAGGAGATCTGGGAGCGCATGCCGGAGCGGCGCTCGGGCCTGCCCACGGTCTATCGGAACCTGGAGCGGTTCGTCCAAGAGGGCTGGGCCGAGAGCATCCTTGGCTCGGACCAGGTCATGCGCTTCGTCCGCTGCGACTCTCGGCACCACCACCACCTCCAGTGCGAGCGCTGCGGCCGCACCGCCGAGGTGGATGCCTGCGGCCTGGAGGCCTCCCTGCGCCACCTGGAGGAGCTCTCGGGCTTCACCATCACCCGCCACCAGCTGCTGCTCTTCGGCCTCTGCCGTGCCTGCCGGGCCGGAGCCTGAGGCGGGTGGGGTCCCAAATTCTCCGTTGACCGAAGGGGGCGCCATTGCTAGTCTTGATCTCTCATGCGGGTGTAACTCAGTGGTAGAGTGCAACCTTGCCAAGGTTGAAGTCGAGGGTTCAAATCCCTTCACCCGCTCCACCGCCCGGGCCGCGCAAGCGGCCCGGGTTGTTTGAAAGCCATACAGCAGCAACGCAAGGCACCGTCGCCAAGTGGTAAGGCCCGGGACTGCAAATCCCGTATCCATCGGTTCGAATCCGATCGGTGCCTCCAGTGATCGCAACACCCGGCACCACTCCTCGGAGTGGTGCTCTTTTGTCTGACGCAAAGCCCGAATCCGGCCCAAGGCTCCCGCCCCGTTCAGGGGACCTGTTTTCACTCAGACAGGCAGCCGACCAAGAGCAGGCGCCCCGGGGTTCGCCTCCTGGGTCTGGGGTTGGTAGGCTGAGTGGAAGGAGCTGGGTGATGGAGCGACGCTGGAAGCTGGCCGTGCGGGTTGCAGGCGTGATTCTTCTGCTGGCCTTCCTCCTCCAACCTGCCCGTGAGCTGTGGGGAATCCTTTTCGGGGGGAAGTAGGCCCCCAGCCGGGGCCTTTTCAGGCCGCCCGGCGGGCGCCAGCCAGGCCCAGGATGAGGCCCAGGGCCAGGGACCAGATTGCCGCCAGGCCCACCTGGAGTTCCGCGGGGAGGCTGAAGGTCAGGGTGTGCGCGGGAATCCAGAACCAGAGCAGCGTCCGCAGGGCCGGGGCCATGCCGTCGAAGCCCCGGCGGCCCAGGATGAGGTTGTCCTCCAGTCGGTGGAACAGCATCATCTGGGGCCCGAAGAACACGTTGGTGAGGGTGGAGAGCGCCAGAGCCCAGCCCCATCCTGAACCCAGGGTGGCGGGCAGGAGGTGATGGTCCAGGAGCGCCCGGGTAAAGCCCTTCATACCCGTGAAGCCCGCCTTGATGACCAGTCCCAGCAGCGCCCAGGCCAGGACCTTGGCGGCCAGCTGCAGGGGGGTGCAGGGCAGGGTGGGCCGCCGGGCCTTGAGGCTGGCGGCCACCAGCTCGCCCAGGGTGCCCAGAACGGCAAACTGGCAGGCGGCAGACAGGAGCGGGTGAGCCTGCACCCAGAGGCGGTAGGGAACCATCCGGTCAGGCTACTTCAGGCTGCTCAGGCACCGGGTCACAGCGGCCGACGGTCGATCCAGCCGCCGCCCAGGACCTCGCCCTCCCGGTAGAAGACCACGGCCTGACCCGGGGCGATGGCCCGCTGAGGTTCAGAGAACGTGACCTGAACGCGCCCATCTGCCAGGGGAAGCACCAGGGCTTCCGCTTCGGGGGCTCGGCTGCGAATGCGGGCCTCGCAAGCGAGGGGGCCGGAAGGCGGACCCTGAACCCAGCTCAGCTCCCGGGCCACCAGGTCCCGGCGGTAGAGGTCTTGCTCGGCCCCCACCCAGACCGTGTTGGTGGCAGGGTCGGTGCGAATCACATAGAGGGGCTCCGAGGCCGCGATCCTCAGCCCCCGGCGCTGGCCGATGGTGTGCCGCCAGTAGCCCCGGTGGCAGCCCAGGACCCGACCATCCAGGTGCCGGATCTCGCCCTCGCCCCGCCCCGGGTCCCGGCCCTCGGCCTCGATGAAGGTGTCGTAGCGGTCCTGGGTGACGAAGCAGATCTCCTGGCTCTCCGCCTTCTCCGCCAGGTGGAGGCCCAGCTCGGCCCCAAGGGCGCGGACCTCGGGCTTGGTGAGGTGCGCCAGGGGGAAGAGCGTCCGGGCTAGCGTGGCCTGGGTGTGGTGGAACAGGTAGTAGCTCTGGTCCTTGCCCGGGTCATGCGCCTTCCGCAGGTGCCAGGCGCTCCCGGCAAGGGTGATCGCCGCGTAGTGGCCTGTGGCGACGAAGGCGGCCCCCAGGGAGGTGGCCCTTTCCAGCAGGGCAGAGAACTTCAGGTGCTGGTTGCACCAGATGCAGGGACTGGGGGTTTCGCCCTCCAGGTAGCTCTGGATGAAGCCCTCGATGACGGTCTCTCGGAAGGGGGCCTCGAAGTCCATGACGTAGTGGGGAAACCCGCCCTGGTGGGCAACCCTCCGGGCGTCCTGGAAATCATCCAGGGTGCAGCACTTTCCGGCGGAACCTCCGGCAGCTCCCTTGTCGAACAGCTGCATGGAGACGCCGATGACCTCGAACCCGGCCTGCTGCAGGAGGGCGGCCATGACCGAGCTGTCCACGCCCCCGGACATCGCCGCCAGGACCCGGTCCCCGGGACGCAGGGTGGGGTGGCACCGCAGGGGCGCCAGGGCGCGATCGAGCAGACCCCCGGTCATCAGGTCCTCAGGCGGCGGAGCCGGAGCAGTGAGACGGCAAGCAGCAGCAGCAGGGGCGCCAGCACCCCCCAGTAGGCGGGGAACTCCGCGGCCCTGGCAGCGCCCCCAAAGAGGGTCTGGAGACCCAGGAAGACGAGCCCGGCCACGAGCCCGGCCCCCAGGGCCTGGCCCCGGCCCTGGCGGGGACCCGGGAAGGCGAAGGAGAGCATGGCCAGCACCAGACAGGGGCCCGCGAGCCAGCCCAGCAGGCGCCCCCAGAGCATGTAGGCCCGCTCGGGATCCGGTGCCCAGGTCTGCCAGTGGAAGAGATCCAGGGTGCGGGCCTCCTCGGCCGTGGCCGCGGTGCGCAGGGCCCGGGCGGGGAAGAGCCGATCCGCCGGCGGCCCCTGGACCAGATTGAGGCCGCCCCAGGCCAGGGCTTCCGTGTGGGCCGAGCCGAGCTTCCAGTGCAGCAGGATGGGCGCTTCACCGGGAGCCTTGAGCGGGAAGCCCCAGCGCTGCTCGGCCTGGAGGTGCCAGAGCACGCCGGTAGAGCCCAGATACAGCCAGGGCCGGCTGGTCGTGGACGTCTGGGAGCGGTTGAGGATCTGCCGGTAAAGCTGGTTGGCACGGGTCATGGCCATGGGGGCGATCCCCACCTGCAGGATCAGGGTGAGCACCGCGACCAGACCCCAGCTCAGGCGGCTGCTCCAGAGCCAGCGGAGCAGGCTGACCCCGCCGGCCCGAAGGGCCAGCCACTCCCGGTTCAGGGCCGCTTCGGACAGGGCCAGCAGGGTGCCCAGGAGGAAGGCCATGGGCAGGGCGACCACCAGAAAGGGCGGAAGATTCCAGAACCAATACCTAATGAAAACATTGAAATGAACACCATTCTTAGAGAGATCTCCTGCGAGGGTTGCATACTCGATCAGCAGGTTCAGGACCAGGAGGCTGCCCAGGGCCGAGGCCCAGTTCTCCCACCAGGAGAGTGTCGCCCAGTGGCGCAGGATGCCATGCTGGGTGCCTTTCCCGTGCAGCCAGCGGAGGGCACTCTCCCGGGAGGCGCGGACCCGGTTCCTGAGCGGGTCGAGCACCGTCCGGAAGGGGTGCAGCAGAGGAGTCAGGAACTGCAGGGCTCGGCCCGAGCGATGGGGCTTGAGGCGCTGCCTGAGGAGCCACCAGCCGGCAATCAGGAAGGGGAAGGGGACCAGGAGCAGTGGGTAGATCTGTTTAAATTGCGCATTCAACCACATGTTTTCAATGTGCTTCATGACCAGGTAGTAGAGGATGATGACGCCCAGGCTCTTGAGGATGGCGCCGCCCCGGTAGAAGCGGGGGTGCCCGAAACCCAGGGCGATGCCCAGCAGCAGCAGGGCGGCCGAGGCCAGGGGCAGGGTAGTGCGGCGGCAGATCTCCATGGCCGCCTGCAGACGCAGCTCCGCAGCCTCAGGCGAAGGGCCGGGCACCCCGAGTGGCATCCCCAATAGCTTGATTAGGGCGGCTGAGCTTTCATACCGAAGTGGTGTAGGTGGAAGAAGATGAGCCCCCGCTGGAATGCCGAAACGCAGGACCTGCTTCTCCTGGCTCAGGTGGATGACGCTCCCGCTTCCCGAGGTCTGGTAGAGTGCGCCTTGCAGCCCGGCCAGATGCAGCTGCAACTCCGAGGACCCATCGGTTTTGGCCTCCAGGGCATAGGTCATGGAGGAGGCCGTGAGGTGCTGCACGCCCTGGGGGGTCGCTTCCATGATGTGGATCTGCCCATCCTTGGACACCCAGAAGGCTGAGTTGGGGGCACTTGGAGGGAACCAGGGGGGGGAGCCGGGGCGCAGGAAGCGGGCCTTGGCCTCCTCGGCCATCTTCACCCGGATGCTCTGCTGAATCCGGGCGGCGGCGGGGACGAGGAAGTGGGCATTCAGCGTGGCCAGGAGGATCAACCAGACAGCCATGCGAATCCAGGGGGCCGTCCAGGTTCGGCGGCCGGCGCCCAGGCCTTGCGCTGCCACGAGCTCCGAGCCTTCCATAAGCTGCTGGGTACCCAGCAGACCGCCCAGCACCGCCGCCATCGGCAGCACCAGGCCCAGGTTCTCCGGTAGCGAGGTCAGCAGCAGCGGCACCAGCCAGCGCAGCGGCGCCCCCTGGGAGAAGATCTGCTTCGAGATGGTCACCATCTCCCAGGAGAGGAGCAGGAAGCCATAAAAGAAGAGTGCTCCAAGGAAGGGGGTGGCCCAGCGTCGGAGCACGTATCGGGTCAAGATCGAGGGCACGGGGGGTCCTGAATTAGCTTTCGATAATGTATATTATGTAACCTTGATCCTGGGTGAACGAAGCGAAATCAGATATCACAAGACCTTTGCTTCCAAGAGATCATGGATGTGGAGCACCCCGGTGGGGAGCCCTGCCCGGGTCACAATGAGGAAAGTGATCTTGCGGGTCTCCATGAGGCCGGCGGCTTCCAGGGCCAGAGCGTCTTCGTCCAAGGTGATGGGGCTGCGGGTCAGGATCAGGTCGGCGGTCAGGCTCAACGGATTGGCAGCTTCCCGCTCCGCGCGCTCAAGGGCTCGGCGGAGGTCGCCGTCGGTGACAACGCCCCGCAGTTTTGGGCCATCCATCACCGTGGTCATGCCAAGGCGCCCCTCGGTCATGGCCCGAAGCACCTCGGTGAGCGAGGCGCCGGACGTAACCCGGGGCCAGTCTGAGTGCATCAAGGCTTTCACCTTCAGGAGCTTCACGCCCAGACTTCCAGCGGGATGGTTCAAGGCGAAGTGATCCTTGGTGAACCCCCGGCGGGACATCAGGCAGCCCGAGAGGAGGTCACCCCAGATCAGCTGAAGGGTGGTGCTGGCCATGGGGGCCAGCTCCAGGGGGCAGCCCTCCCCCTCCGGCAGCCGGTAGGTGAAGGACCACTCAGCGGCCTGGGCCAGGCTGCTGTCGGGGCGGGCGGTGATGGCAGCTAGGGGTATGCCAAGGCGGAGGAGACTGGGCAGCAGGCGGACCACCTCTTCGCTCTCCCCACTGTTCGACAGGGCCAGCACCGAATCCTGGGCCGTGACCATGCCCAGGTCTCCGTGCAGCGCCTCGGCGGGATGGAGGAAGAAGCTGGGACAGCCGGTGGAGGCCAGCGTGGCGGCGATCTTCTGGGCCACCAGACCAGACTTGCCCATGCCGGTGAGGACCACCCGCCCGGACCGCCCCAGGACCATGTGGGTCCAGGCCTCGACCTGGCGCGAATCCCAGGACTCCCGCAGCTCTGCGAGAGCAGCCTGGGCCGCCGCCAGCACGGCATTTCCGACCGTGAGATGTTCTGTGCCCTGGTTCTCATCCTTCACAGCGGTTACTCCGATGCAGTTACCAGCAAGGTGTTCATGCTACCAGCCATTCTCCCTCTCTTTCCCCTGCCCCAGGTCGTGCTGTTTCCGCAGACCTTCCTGCCCCTGCAGGTGTTTGAGCCGAGATACCAGGAGCTGACGATCGAGGTGCTCAACTCGCATCAGCATCTGGTGATCGCCATGATGCGCGAGAATCCCGACCCTGGGTCCCTGGGGGAAACCGCACCCATCTTCGAGGTCGGCTGCCTGGCTGAGGTGGTGCGGGCCGAACCGCTCACCGGGGGCCGCTGGAACCTGCTGCTGCAGGGGAAGGAGGCGGTCCGCATCCTGGAGGAACCTCCAGGCAAGCCCTTCCGCCAGGCCCACCTCGAGGTGCTGCCTTTCCGATCCGCGGTCCTGTGGCCCGGTCCCCACCGCCGCCGCCTGATGGACACCCTCCAGCTCTACGCCCGAACCGAGGGCATCGAGGCCCAGATGCAGGAACTCCTCGATCTCCCCCTGGAGGATGTGGGCCGCCTGAACACCCTGGCCATGGCTTTGGACTTCGAGCCCACGGAACGGCAGTTCCTGCTGGAGGCGCGCGACCTCCCTACCCTGGCCGACCGCCTGCTGCAGCTGCTCGACTTCGCCATCGGCGGGCGTATTCTCCGCGGCCTGTGATCCTGGCCAGCCTCCCGCCTTTGCTACACTGCTCCTGGCCCTGTAGCTCAGTGGTCAGAGCTGGCGGCTCATAACCGCTTGGTCCAGGGTTCGAACCCCTGCGGGGCCACCAACTCAGCGGAATCGCCTGCGGCGATTCCGCTGTTTAAACTGATTCAATTTTTTGGTTTACCGCGTTTTAGTGTGGAGGTTCGAGCCTGGGAACCCTGTTCTCCTCATCTTCCGCGCGAACCCCGCTGCCAGGGCCACAAGGACAATAAGACTAAAGAAAATCGGTGAGGAACAGTGAGGAGCGGTGAGACTGCCAGGAGCTAAGGACCGTCTCACCGGCCCTCACCGTTCCTCACTGGTTCATCCGCTTTTTTCATCAGACTCCATGGGCCCCAACGGAGATGCCCCAGTGCCAGGGCTGATCACGTCCGGGTGCTGAACCCCATGGTCCGGAGCACCTTCATCAGGGTCCCTGTTTTGGCACTCGCTATTCCTCGAAGTGCCAAATTGTTTGGGTTTAGACGATCCACTTCCTCAGTTCCCCCTCGGCGAACTGCAGGTGGATCAGCATGGCCTCAGAGGCCTGCTCGGGCGAGTGGGCGCGGATGGCGGCCAGGATGCTCGAGTGCTGGTCGATGATTCGCTGAGGGTTCTGCCCGTTGTCCAGGTAGAGGCGGCGACGGGCGGCGGAGTTGGCCTTGGCGAAGTCGCCGGAGACTGTCTTGAAGAGCTTGGCCAGGAGGTTGTTGTGCGTGGCCTCGGCCACGGCAAAGTGGAAGGCCGCGTCGAACTCCTCACCCTTCTCTGGATCCTGCAGGTTCAAGCGCTCCTTCATGCTCTCCAGGAGGGCCTCGATCTCATCCAGCTCCTGCTCCGTGGCCCGCTGGGCGGCCAGGCTGGCGGTGGCCGTCTCGAAGATCCGGCGCATCTCGAACATGTCGATGACGGAGCTGCGCTCCACGGCCAGGAACATGGCCAGCGGGCGGATGATGTCGTCGGCCTCGGTCTCGCGGATGAAGGTACCCTCGCCGGGGCGGATGTCGATGACGCCCAGCATCTCGAGGGTGCGGATGGCCTCCCGGACAGAGGCCCGGCTCACCTGGAAACGGTCGGCCAGTTCCCGTTCGGCCAGCAGCTTGTCCCCGGGCTTGAGCTTGCCATCGGAGATGAGCTGCCGGATCTGCTCGACGATCTCCTCGTAGAGGCGCTTCGTGCGGATGGGCGTAAGGTCCATGGCTCACTCTCTAGGGGGAAAGGCCGGGGAAAGGGAACTGTGATCGTTAGCACTGGCGGGACAGTGGTCTGACCACTAGACCTATTGTAATCTTCGCCCAGGTCTTTTACTCATTCCAACTCATTTCATTTCCCTTCCCCCCTTTTTTCCGGAGGTTCCATGACCCCTTGGACCCAAGTCTATTCCCCAGTCATGGGGAATATCTTCCTCTCGGCCCTGGTGGCCGCGTTGCCGGTCTTCGTGCTGCTGGGCCTCCTGGCTCGGCACGTGAAGGCCCACTACTCGGCGATCCTGGGCCTGGTGACCTGTCTGGCCGTGGCCATCCTGGTCTACAAGATGCCCGCCGACATGGCCGGCATGGCCGCTGTCCACGGCGCCCTCTATGGCCTCCTGCCCATCGGCTGGATCGTCCTCAACGCCATCTTCATCTACGACATCACCGTGAAGTCAGGTGACTTTGAGGTGGTCAAGCACTCCATCGCCGGTCTCGCGGCCGATCGCCGCATCCAGGCCCTGCTCATCGCCTTCAGCTTCGGCGCCTTCATCGAGGGCGCCGCCGGCTTCGGCACGCCCGTGGCGATCTCCGCCGCGATGCTCATCGGCCTCGGCTTCCGTCCCCTCCAGGCCGCGGGTCTGGCCCTCATCGGCAACACCGCCCCGGTGGCCTACGGCGCCCTGGGCAGCCCGCTCATCGCCCTCGCCGGTGTCACCGGTCTCCCCCTTGAGATGCTCAGCGCCGCCGCTGGCCGCATCCTGCCCATCTTCTCCCTGATCGTGCCCTTCTGGATCATTTGGACCATGGCCGGTCGCAAGGCCATGATGGAAGTCTGGCCCGCCTGCCTCGTGGCTGGTGGCAGCTTCGCCATCGCCCAGTTCGGGGTCAGCAACTTCCACGGCCCCTGGCTGGTGGACATCATCGGCGCCATCGTCTCCATGGTGGCCACGGTCCTGTTCCTGAAGGTCTGGCAGCCCAAGACCATCTGGCGCTACGAGCACGAGCGTGAAGAAGCCGAAGGCGCCGTGGTCGAGCAGAGTGGCAGCAAGGTCATGAAGGCTTGGCTCCCCTGGGTCTTCCTGTCCATCTTCGTGTTCGCCTGGGGCACCCCTCAGGTCAAGACCTTCCTGAACGGCGGCCCCAAGGGTCAGCCCAACTTCCTCTACGGCAAGTCGGTCAAGACCTTCGAGATCCCCCGCCTCCACAACCGCGTTGAGAAGGCCCCTCCCGTCGTCGCCAAGAAGTCGAAGGAAGCCGCCGTCTGGACCTTCAACTGGCTCTCCCTCACCGGCACCAGCCTCATGCTGGCGGGTATCCTCAGCGCTCTCGTGGCCGGCTTCGGCCCCCTGGAGATCGTCAAGATCTGGGCCCGCACCGTGGGCCGGGTGAAGATCTCCCTGCTCACCATCGCCGCCATGCTGGCCCTGGGCTTCGTGTCCAAGGCCGCGGGCCTGGACGCCACCATGGGTCTGGCCTTCGCCAGCACCGGCCTGCTCTTCCCCTTCTTCAGCGCCATGCTGGGCTGGTTGGGTGTGGCCCTCACGGGCAGTGATACGTCCTCGAACGTGCTCTTCGGCGGCCTGCAGAAGATCACCGCTGAGCAGCTGGGCCTGAACCCAATCCTCACCGCCGCGGCCAACACCACCGGCGGCGTCATGGGCAAGATGATCGACGCCCAGAGCCTCGTGGTCGCCTCCGTGGCCACCAACCAGCAGGGCGAGGAAGGCACCATCCTCCGCTACGTGTTCTGGCACAGCCTGGCGCTGGCCGCCATGGTGGGCGTGGTCATCTTCCTCTACGCGCGGGTCCTCCCCGCCAACTGGATGCCCCAGCTCCCGCCCGCGGCTCCCGTCGTCGCCGTGCCTGCTCCTGCCGTGACCGCCCCGGCGGCTCCCGCGGCTCCGGCTGCCCCCGCCCCGGCCAAGAAGTAAGCAGGCGGAATTCCGAAGCAAGACCCGGGTCCCGCCGACGTCACCACTGTCGGCGGGACTTTTTTCTGCCCCTGCCTGGGGCCAGGATGCCTCGCATGAGCACCGAAACAGCCATCTCCCTGCGGGATTCCCTCGCGGCCATCGTGGGCCAGGACCGCGTCCTGGACCGGCCCGTGGACCTCATCGCCTTCGCCTCGGACGCCAGCTTCTACCGGCTCATCCCCAAGGCCGTGGCTTTCGCCGGCAGCATCGAGGATGTGCAGGCGCTGTTCCGATTGAGCCACGAGCGCCAGATCCCGATGACCTTCCGCGCCGCGGGCACCAGCCTCTCGGGGCAGTCCGTCTCGGACGGCATCCTGGTGGAAGTGGCCCGCAACTGGCGGGGTATCAAGGTCCTGGAGGGCGGCGCCAAGGTCAGGGTGCAGCCCGGCGTCATCGGCGCCCACGTGAACCACGCCCTCAAGGGCTACCGCGCCAAGATGGGCCCCGATCCCGCGTCCATCAACACCTGCACCGTGGGCGGCATCCTCTCCAACAACAGCAGCGGCATGTGCTGCGGCGTCGCCCAGAACGCCTACCACACCCTGGAGTCCCTCACCTTCGTGCTGCCCTCCGGGACGGTCATCGACACCGGCGCGCCGGATGCCGACGAGCGCTTCTGCGCCGCCGAGCCCGCCCTGACCGAGGGCCTGCTCAAGCTGAAGGCGGACCTGCTGGGCAATCCCGTCCTGGCCCAGCGCATCCGGTCCAAATATCTGACCAAGAACACCACCGGCTACTCGCTGAACGCCTTCATCGACTTCGACCGGCCCGTGGACATCTTCCGGAACGTCCTGGTGGGTTCCGAAGGCACCCTGGCCTTCATCGCCGAGGCGGTGCTGAACTCCGTGCCCGACCTGCCCGTGAAGGTCACCGGCTTCCTGATCTTCCCCGACCTGCACGCGGCCTGCGCCGCCATCATCCCCCTGCGCGACGCCGGCGCCGCGGCCCTGGAGCTGCTGGACCGCGCCTCCCTGCGCTCGGTTGAGAACCAGGCCGGCAGCCCCGCAAGCATCAAGACCCTGCCCGGCGGCGCCGCGGCGCTGCTGGTGGAGTTCCACGGCCCCGACGAGTCCGTCCGTGCCGAGCTGGAGCGCCTGGCGGTCTCCTCCGCCGCCAGCCTGGACCTGCTGGAGCCCGCCCGCTTCACCCACGATCCCGTGGAGCAGGCCCTCATGTGGAAGATCCGCTCGGGCACCTTCCCCTCCGTGGGCGCGGTCCGCAAGCGCGGCACCACGGTGCTCATCGAGGACGTGGCCTTTCCCATCGCCAGCCTGGCAGACGCCTCTGTGGACCTCACCAAGCTCTTCGCCAAGCACGGCTACGACGAAGCCATCCTCTTCGGCCACGCCAAGGACGGCAACCTCCACTTCGTGATCACCCAGTCCTTCAACAACCAGGCTGAGGTGGACCGCTACGCGCGGTTCATCGACGATGTGGTGGAGCTGGTGGTGAAGAAGTATGACGGCGCCCTCAAGGCCGAGCACGGCACCGGCCGCAATATGGCGCCCTTCGTGGAGGCCGAGTGGGGCCCCGAGGCCAAGGCCGTCATGGAGCAGCTGAAGAACCTGGTGGACCCCCTCCGCCTGCTGAATCCGGGCGTCATCCTCAACGCCGATCCCCACTGCCACCTGGCCGACCTCAAGCCCATGCCCGGCGTGGAGGAGGAAGTCGACAAGTGCATCGAGTGCGGCTACTGCGAGCCCAAGTGCCCCAGCCGCGAACTGACGCTCACGCCCCGCCAGCGCATCGTGGTGCGCCGCGAGATCGCCCGCCTGGAGGGCAACAAGGAGAACCCCGCGCTGCTGGCCTCGCTCCAGGAGGCCTTCCCCTACATGGCCCTGGAGACCTGCGCGGCTGATGGCCTCTGCGCCACCGCCTGCCCCGTCAGCATCGACACGGGCCAACTGACCAAGCGCTTCCGCCGGGCCAGCCACAGCCGCCGCGCGCAGAAGATCGCCCTCTCCGTGGCCCGCAACTTCGCCACGGTGGAACCGGTCATGCGAGTGGCCCTGCGGGCGGGTCACACGGTCCAGTCCCTCTTCGGCGACCGGGCCATGCCCTTCCTGACCCGGGTCATGAAGTCCTTCGGCTCCTCGCACCTCTGGAGCCCGGAGATGCCCAAGGCCGCCAAGGCCCCCCTGCCCAGCACCAACCTCGAGGGCGCCGCGGCCATCTACTTCCCCGCCTGCATCTCCCGCATGATGGGCCACCTGCCCGGGGAGCCCGAGGACCTGAGTCTGGTGGAAGCCCTGGTCAACGTCGCTGCCCGTGCCGGTCACCCGGTGCACATCCCCTTCGACGTGGAAGGCACCTGCTGCGGCGTGCCCTTCAGCTCCAAGGGCTTCGACGAGGCCCATCGCTACACCATCAACCACGCCATCGAGAAGTTCTGGGAGTGGAGCCAGCAGGGTCGCCTGCCCGTGGTCATGGACACCAGTCCCTGCACCTACGGGGTACTCAGCAGCCGGGCCTACCTCACGCCCGAGAACCAGGCCAGGTTCGACCAGCTGAAGATCATTGACAGCACGGCCTTCGCCTACGAGGTGCTGCTGCCCAAGCTCGAGGTGAAGCGCAAGCTCGGCTCCGTGGTGCTGCACCCGGTCTGCTCGGTCACCAAGATGAACCTGCTGCCCGCCCTCGAAGGCGTGGCCAAGGCCTGCGCCGACAAGGTGGTGGTACCCCGGGATGCCGGCTGCTGCGGCTTCGCGGGCGACCGCGGCTTCACCCACCCGGAGCTGACCGCCTCGGCCACCAAGCACGAGGCCCGGGAAGTGCGGACCCAGAGCTTCGACGGCCACTTCGCCAGCAGCCGCACCTGCGAGGTGGGCCTGACCCGCTCCACGGGCCAGGTCTACCGGAGCTTCCTGTACCTGCTGGAATCCGCCACCCGTTAGGGGAGAGCCCATGAGCACCACCTTTGAAGCCTTCGAAACCCGCGCCGCCGCCGTCAGCGCGGAAGTCCACCGGTTCGCCACCCGACACGAGGGCCTGGCCTTCATCGAGGGCTTCCTCCGGGAAGTGGGCGTCTCCGAGGCCCCCGACTCGGGCGCAGTCTGGGTCGAGGGTAGCTTCCTGGAGGGCATCGGACCGGCGCACGTTTGCAGCCAGGTCCCGGGGGTCAGCTTCGAGGTCACCCGGGAAGCCGCCGCCACGGCCAAGGTCGGCATCAGCCAGCTGGACTGGGCCATTGCCGCGACGGGCACCCTGGTCCAGGACGCCACGGCGGTGGAGAAGCGGCTGGTCTCCACCCTGCCTCCCATCCACTTGGCGGTGCTGGGGACCGAGCGCATCCTGGCGGACTTCAACAGCGTCCTCCAGCGCCTCCAGCCTGAGCAGATCAACTACATCGCCTTCATCACCGGTCCGAGCCGCACCGCGGACATCGAGCGGGTGCTCACCATTGGGGTCCATGGCCCCGAGCGGCTGATCGTGGTGGTCGTGGACGAATTCGAGAAGGTGACCGCATGAGCACCCAGTTCAAGGACTCCATCGAGACCGCGCTGCACAACCCCAACCTGACCGGGGCCCTGGGCCGCTTCTCCGAGGCCTACCGCATCAGCCGCGCCAAGGCCTACGAAGGCATCGACTTCGAGGCCGTGCGGGACCGCATCGCCGAGGTCAAGGGCAATGCCTCGTCCCGCTTCGAGGAGCTGGCCGAGCAGTTCAAGGCCAACGCCGAGCGCCGGGGCGCCAAGGTGTTCCGGACCTCGGACCCCGCTGAGGTGAAGCGCTACATCCTGGACCTGGCCAAGGCCCAGAACGTCCAGACGGTGGTGAAGTCCAAGTCCATGGCCTCGGAGGAGATCCACCTGAACAAGGCCTTCGAGCAGGCCGGCATCCAGGTGGATGAGACGGACCTGGGCGAGTGGATCATCCAGCTCGCCCACCAGACGCCGTCGCACATGGTGATGCCCGCCATCCACATGACCAAGGAAGAGGTCGCCGAAGTCTTCAGCCAGGAAGTGGAAGCTGGTCAGGCGCCGGACATCCCCAAGCTGGTGAAGTTCGCCCGGGGCAAGCTGCGCCCCAAGTTCCTGGCCGCGGACATGGGCATCACCGGCGCGAACATCGCCGTGGCCGAGACCGGCAGCCTGGTCATCATCACCAACGAGGGCAACGCCCGCCTGGTGACGACCCTGCCCCGCATCCACGTGGCCATCGTGGGCATCGAGAAGCTGGTGGCCCAGGTCGCCGACATCGACCCCATCCTCACCGCCCTGCCCCGCAGCGCCACGGGCCAGCTGCTCACCAGCTACGTGTCCATGCTCTCGGGCCAGGTGCCCAACACCGACGGGTCGCCCAAGGACCTGCACATCATCCTCATGGACAACCACCGCTCGGACATGGTGAAGGACCCCAAGTTCAAGGAGGCCCTCCAGTGCATCCGCTGCGCCACCTGCCTGAACGTCTGCCCCGTGTTCCGGCTGGTGGGCGGCCACGTCTTCGGCAAGACCTACACTGGCGGCATCGGCACCATCCTCACGGCCTGGTTCGACGAGCTTAAGAAGTCCGAAGACATCCAGGGCCTCTGCATCCAGTGCGGCAGCTGCGTCCCCGTGTGCCCGGGCAAGATCGATATTCCCGGGCTCATCCTGGAGCTGCGGCGGCGCCTGGTGGTCGAGCAGGGCCAGTCCCTGGCCATGAAGGCCATCTTCGGCGTGGTGAACAACCGGCGCCTGTTCCACTCCATGCTGCGCATGGCCTCGGTCACCCAGAAGCCCTTCAAGCAGGGTCGCTTCATCCGCCACCTGCCCCTGTTCCTGTCGGACATGACGGACTTCCGCAGCCTGCCCGCCATCGCTCCCGAGCCCTTCCGGGACAAGATCAAGGCCATCGCCCAGCCCAAGCAGGCCGAGAAGGTCGTCTTCTACGCCGGCTGCCTCATCGACTTCGCCTATCCCGAGACCGGCACGGCCCTGGTCAAGATCCTCAACAAGGCCGGCATCGAGGTCGTCTTCCCCGAGGACCAGACCTGCTGCGGCGCCCCGGCGCGCTACAGCGGCGCCTACGAGGTTGCCGCCCAGAACGCCCGGGACAACATCAAGGCCCTGCTGGAGACCGACGCCACCTACGTGGTCTCGGCCTGCCCCACCTGCACCGTGGCGCTGAAGCACGACTTCCTCGACACCTTCAAGACCCTGGGCATCACCGATGCCCAGGCTGAGGCCCAGCGACTCTCCGACCGCACCATCGACTTCTCCAGCCTGGTCAAGAAGCTGGTGGACGAGGGCCGGCTCACGTTCAAGGAAGGCCAGCACCTGGGCAAGATCACCTACCACGACTCCTGCCACCTGAAGCGGACCCTCAAGGCCACCGACGAGCCGCGCGAGCTGCTCCAGAAGGCCGGCCACGAGATCGCCGAGATGTACGAGTGCGACACCTGCTGCGGCATGGCAGGCTCCTACTCCCTGAAGCTGCCCGAGATCTCGGCCCCGATCCTGGAGCGCAAGCTCAAGAACATCAAGGACACCGGCGCCGACAAGGTGGTCATGGACTGCCCCGGCTGCGTCATGCAGATCCGCGGCGGCCTCGACAAGGACGGCTCGCCCATCCAGGTCGAGCACACCGCCGAGCGCCTCGAGGACCGCTTCGAGTAGGTCCAATCGCAAACTCACAAGTGGACGAAGACCCGCACCCCCGCTAGACTATCCCTTCGTGGCTGGGTAGCTCAGCTGGTTAGAGCAGCGGTCTCATAATCCGCAGGTCGGCGGTTCGAGTCCGCCTCCAGCCACCAACGAAAAGGGGCCCCCGGGCCCCTTTTCGTTGGTGGACTGAAGAGGAGGCGGGCTCGAACCGCCGAGAAGCAGTGGCGGCCCCGGGGCCTGACTCGGGCCTCCGGCCCTCGCCCCTACGGGGCCGCCATCGGCTTCGCCGATGCGGTCCTATCCTCCTTCCGCTCCGCTGCAGTCGGATGGTGCCACGCGCCGGTTCGAGGCACTGACTGGTGCTGAGCGCCACCACATCGAAGCCCACGAGGCGGGCTCGAACCGCCGAGAAGCAGTGGCTAGCTATCCAGGCGGCTGTTGCAGGAGCGCGGCAGCCAGATCTCGGGCGGGGGCTGCAGCGTCCGCTCCTGGAAGGGGACGAAGGCCTCCTCGGCACACTTCTCCTGACCAAAGACGCGGCCCCAGGCCAGGCGGGCCAGGTCATCCACGTTCATGAAGAGATACCGGAGAGATCCCTGAGGCTTGCGTTCATCCGTGAGCGTGAGCGTCGTCATGACCGTGGCATCTCCTATGCCCCAAGTCTCGGCCCTTCATGGCCCGCCCACCATACGCTTGATTGCTTAGGATCTAGGCCTGGTGCCTCGTCCGCAAGCCCGTGGGATGATCTGGCATGGCCTCTCCCGGCGCGAAGCCCCCTGCCCCGCCCCATCCCACCCAGCCCGGCGTAGGCTGTGGGCCGGACTGCCGGGGCCACTGCCCCAGCTGCCAGCGGCAGGCTGCCGAGCAGCGTGCGGACACGGCAGGGTCGGGGACCGAAGATTGACTGTCCAGGGCGCGGACCGGCACCCCCACTCCGCCCGGGCACGGGAAAGCCGATGCTACTGCCCCAGCACCCGCCGATACAGGGCCTCGTACTGATCCACGATGGGGCCTTCGGCAAAGGTGTCCAGGGCGCGCTCCCGGGCGGAATCGCCCATGCGCAGGCGCAGCGCCTCGTCCTGCAGCAGCATCACCGCGTCAGCCGCCATAGCCGCCACATCGCCGACGGGCTCCAGGTAGCCGTCGATGCCGTGGCGGACCACTTCCGGGAGGCCGCCCACCCGGCTGGTGATGACGGGTACGCGGTGCCCCATGGCCTCCAGGGCCGCCAGGCCGAAGCTCTCGGTGGCGCTGGGCAGCAGGAAGAGGTCCGAGCAGTTCAGCACGGTGCCGATGTCCAGCTGCTTGCCCGTGAAGCGCACCTCGCTGGCGAAGCCGTGGTCGCGGCAGTAGGCCTCGGCCTCCAGGCGGTCCGGGCCGTCTCCCACCATCACCAGGCGGACCGGGACTTCGGCGCGGACGAGTTCGAAGATCTTCAGCACATCCAGGACGCGCTTCACCGGCCGGAAGTTGGAGATGTGGGTGAGCACGAAGGCGGCCTTGGGGGCCAGCCAGGCGCGGCAGTCCGGGTGCTCGGGGCCCGGGGGCTCCACGAAGTTGCCGATGACATCGATGGCGCGGTCCACCCCGAAGGTGCTGAGGGTCTCCTGGCGCAGGTATTCGGAGACCGCCGTGACGCCATCACTTTCCCGAATGGCCATGCGGACCATGGGCAGGTAGCTGGGGTCGCTGCCGACCACGGTGATGTCCGTGCCGTGGAGGGTGGTCACCACCTTCAGGCGGGGGATGGCCATGCGGGCCAGCAGGGCGGCCATGGCGTGGGGGATGGCGTAGTGGGCGTGGAGGATGTCCAGGCCGTAGTGGTCGGCCACGTCGGCCATCTTGGAGCCCAGGGCGATGGAGTAGGGGGCATCCTCGAAGAGGGGGTAGGGTGAAGCCCTGACCTCGTGGAAGTTGATGCGGTCCTCGAAGCCCACCAGGCGGGGTGGCAGGCTGGGGCTGAGGATGTGGATCTCGTGGCCCCGGGCCGCCAGGGCCTTGCCCACCTCCGTGGCGACGACGCCGGAGCCTCCAAAGGTGCTGTAGCAGGAAATACCGATCCGCATGTAGAAGCCTCACTCCCCGTTATCATGATCGGATTCCCGGGATCCTGCCCATGCCTCTGCTGTTCCGCATCGCCCACTACGCCCTGACCGTCCTGAGCTGGCTGCTCATCGCCACGGCTCTGATCTCCTGGTTTCCCGTCGATCCCAGGAACCGCTGGGTGCGTCTGCTGCACCAGATCACGGATCCCGTGCTGCACCCCATCAGGGCCATCGTCCCAGCCATCGGAGGGGTCAGCCTGGACATATTCATCGCGCTGATCCTGCTGTGGTTGGTCCAGAGGGTCCTGGAACAGGCCATGTTCTCCTGATTGGAGGTGCGCCATGAAGTTCACCCCACTCGACATCCAGCGTCGGGAATTCGAGAAGGTCTTCCGGGGCCTGGAGGAGTCTGAAGTCCGCACCTTCCTGCACGAGGTGGCGGGCGAGTGGGAGGAGCTCCTTGCCGAGAACCAGAAGGCCAAGGAAGAGATCCTCGACAACCGGGAGCGGCTCCGCCAATACCAGGATCAGGACCGGATCTTCCGGGAGACCCTGCTGCAGGCCCAGCGCACCCGGGAGGATGTCCTGGAGGGCGCCAGCCGGGAGCGGGACTTGATCATCCGCGAGGCCCAGTTCAAGGCCGATGAGATCATCCGTGAGGCCCAGCAGCACGTGGTGGAGCTGCAGGTGCAGCTGCGCAGCCTGAAGATGGAGCGCCTCCAGTTCCTCCGGGAGGTCGAGGCCCTCATGGACCGCACCCGAAGGCACCTGCAGGAAGAGGCCCCGGACCTCTACGTGGCCGCCTCGCCCACCCTGAACCTCGAGCACCTCGACATCAGTGCCCTCGACGACCCTGCCGACCAGTAGCCGCCACGGCCTTCCCTTCCCTTTCCTTTGACAGCCGATAGCTGACAGCCCACCCGCCCCTTCCCCCTTCCCTTGATAGCTGACAGCCGACAGCTGACAGCCCCCCACCCAGGAGCCCCCATGTCCCAGGCCGTCATCCTGCACACCCTCCGCAGCCCCATCGGCAAGTTCCAGGGCGCGCTGGCGCCCCTGGCCGCCCCCGACCTGGCGGCCCAGGTGGTGAAGGCCCTCCTGGCCGCGGTGCCGGGCGTGACCCCCACCGAGGCCATCTTCGGCAACGTGGTGGGCGCGGGCGTGGGCCAGGCGCCGGCGCGCCAGGCGGCCCTCCGGGGCGGGCTGGCGGAGACCTGCTCGGCCCTCACCATCAACAAGGTCTGCGGCAGCGGCCTCAAGGCCATCCAGCTCGCCGCCAACGGCGTGCGCCTGGGCGACCATGAGGTGGTGCTGGCGGGTGGCATGGAGTCCATGTCCAACGCCCCCTACCTCATGCCCAAGCTCCGCGCCGGCGCCCGCATGGGCCACACCGAGGCCAAGGACGCCATGATCCTCGACGGGCTCTGGTGCGCCATGACCGACCAGCACATGGGGCTCACGGGTGAGCGCGTGGCGGAGGAATACGCCATCAGCCGCGAGACCCAGGATGCCTGGGCCGCCGAGAGCCACCGCAAAGCCATCGCCGCCATCCAGTCCGGGGCCTTCCAGGCGGAGATCGTGCCCATCGCCGTGCCCGGCCGCAAGGGCGACCTGATCGTCACCGAGGACGAGAGCCCCCGCGCCGACACCACCGCTGAGTCCCTGGCCAAGCTGCGGCCGGCGTTCCAGAAGAATGGCTCCGTCACCGCCGGCAACGCTCCCAGCGTGAACGATGGCGCCGCCGCGGCCCTGGTCACCACCGAGGACTACGCCAAGGCCCACGGCCTGAAGATCCAGGCGCGAATCCTCGGCACCGCCACCGCGGGCCTGGCCCCGGAGTGGGTGCTCATGGCCCCCGTGGAGGCCATCCGCAAGCTGCTGGCCAAGGTGGGCTGGGCCACCCAGGATGTGGACCTCTGGGAGATCAACGAGGCCTTTGCCGTGCAGCTGGTGGCCACCATGAACGAGCTGCAGCTGCCGGCGGACCGCATCAACGTCCACGGCGGCGCCGTGGCCCTGGGCCACCCCATCGGCGCCAGCGGCGCCCGCGTGATGGCGACCCTCCTGAACGCCCTGGAGCGCCGGGGCCAGCAGCGGGGGATTGCAGCCCTCTGTCTGGGCGGCGGCAACGCCATCGCCATGGCCGTCGAGCGGGTCTGAGCCGACGAGCCACTCAACCGAACAAGAAAAGGCCCGGCATGCCGGGCCTTTTTCGTGACTGAAAGGTTTGTCTAGAAGGTGTAGCGCAGCGCGGCGCCCATGAGGTGGATGTTGGCCACAATGGTGCCGTTGAGGCTGCCGCGGGTGATGTTGTCGTTGGCGGCGGTGAGCTGGGTCTTGCCATCTGCGATGAAGAGGCGGCTGTAGCCGACGTCGACGGTCATCTTCTTGGTCAGCCTGTAGCTGGCACCGATAGAGGCCCACTTGCGGTCGTTGTCGGGGATGCGAGGCGTGCGGTGGTTGTCGTCCACAGCGCTGGTGTCGAGGGCCAGGCCTGCCCGGAGGGTCAAGGCATCACTCTTCTTCCAGGTGAGGCCCAGGGAGGAGAAGGTGCTGTCCTTCCAGCTCTCGTCCGTGACGGAGTCCGGTGCGCCAGAAGCGAAGTGCACGCGCAGTTCCTTGAAGGTGGACCAGTTCGTGCGGGCCAGTTCGCCCTGCAGCGAGACAGTGGGGCTCACCTTCCAGTCGAAGCCCAGGGACGTGGTGGCCGGCAGGTTGAGCTCAGCCTGGCCGCCCGTGTTCCGGAGGCCCGCAGCCTGGAGGGCCCCGAGGTCCGTGGCCGGAATGGCAGAGGGGTAGGCGAACTCGGCATCACCCGTGAGGGTCATGGACATGGAGGCATTGAAGGCCAGGCCCATGCGGAAGTTCTTGGAGGGCTCGTAGGTCAGGCCCAGCTTGTAGCCGTAGGCCCAGCAGCCGCCCTTGAGGCCCGCGGTGCCATCCCAGGCGCCGGGAATCGCGTAGCCGGGTGTGCCCAGCACGGCGCTGGGGGCGCCCATGGCCACGGTCGCCACGGGGCTGTTCTGGCCCACACCGGGCGAGACCGGAGACATGCCAGCGGCAGCCAGAGCTGGCGCCACCTTCAGGGCCAGGGCGGTGCCGAAGTCCACGCCGTTGGAGAGCTCCGCATCCGCGCGACGGGCGATCAGGGCCACGCCGAAGCTGAACTCCTTCGACAGCCGGTAGGCGATGCTGGGGCTGATGTCGATGGTCTTCAGGTCGGTCTTGAGGGCGTGGTAGCGGCCGATCCAGTTGGCGTCGTATTCCGTGGCGAGACCGAAGGGCACGTTCAGCGAGAGGCCGATCTTCAGGTCGTCGCTCACGCTGTACATGATGTTGAACTCAGGGAGCACCGCCGAGATGGCCGCATTGCCATGGCCGGAGGGGCCCGAGATGGGGCTCAGCGCGGAGCCGGTGATGGGCGACACCTGGAAGCCGAGCCCTGTGATTACGGGGGTGCGGGAGGCAGTGGCATCCTTGAAACTCGCGCTCA
Organism: uncultured Holophagaceae bacterium; assembly: GCA_903857495.1. Taxonomy (GTDB): domain Bacteria; phylum Acidobacteriota; class Holophagae; order Holophagales; family Holophagaceae; genus Geothrix. Next base: position 68,593 of record CAIOFF010000007.1, read on the forward strand.
GGCCGATGTAGGTGCCACCGGTGGAGAACTGGATGCCGTCATACTGGGTCATCACCGCGGGGTTGAAGTAGAGCGAGCTGATGTCGCCACCGCCCGCGCTGACGCCACCGAACGCGTTGCCCAGGGAGAGCGGGCTCTGCTCCCGAAGCTGGAAACCACTGGCCTGTGCCTGGGGGGCGAAGGCCGCAGCAGCGACCAACGTCAGGGCCGTGAGGGTGAAACGCGAACGATGGCTCATAGGGGCATGACTCCTGTCCCGAGTGACCGGGGTGAGTGGCTGTCTCCAGCCGATTTGGCAAGGATGGTGATGGACCAAGATACCAAATCGCGTCAAGGGTGCAACCACTCCTGATGGCCATCCGGGGCGCCAGCCATTCTCTATCTACAGATCGTCAACCAGCCGGGCGGCCAGCGCCTCGCGCAGGCCAAGTCCCTTCGCCAGCTCCTGGACCAGGGCGGACCCGATGACGGGGGTCGCCCCAAGCCGTCGGACGGCGGTGAGGCTGCGGGGATCCGAGAGGCCAAAGCCCACCGCCAGGGGGCGTGAGGTCAGCGACAGCAGGTCCGCGACCCGCGCCGCGACCGGCTTCAGGTCGAGGCCCTGCCCCGTGCCCGTGACGCCAAGCCGGGCCACCACATAGGCGAAGCGCTGGGCGAAGGGCGCCTCCTCGCCGGGATCGGGCCGCTCGGCGAGGAGCTGGCGCGCCCGGTCCAGGGTGGTGGTGGGGGCCAGCAGCGGCACCATGGGGTAGCCCGCCGCCCGGAGCTCTGCCTCGAAGGCGGGCTCTTCGCCGAAGGGCAGGTCCACCACCAGCAGGGCGCGCACGGGCGTGGGTGCCAGCAGCCGCTTCAGCTCCGCAGCTCCGAGCTGGAGCAGGGGATTCAGGTAGGTGAAGAGCACCACATCCGGGCTGTCGGTGATGCCAGCGAGGCTCTGGAGCACGCGCAGCGGCGTGGCGCCCCGCTGGATGGCCCGGTGGGCGGCGGCCTGGAGCACCGGTCCGTCGGCGATGGGATCCGAGTGCGGGAGGCCCAGCTCCACGGCTTCGAGGCCAAGGGCCTTGGCAGCTGAGAGCAGCCCCGGCAGCGCCTCCAGGGAGGGATCACCGGCCATGAGGAAGGGAAGCAGCGGATTCATGTCAGAGCCCCGAGCGCGACTGGTAGGTGGACAGGTCCTTGTCCCCGCGGCCACTGAGGCCGAGCAGGACGGTGGCGGCGCCTTCGGCGGCCAGGGTGGGCAGCAGCGCCAGGGCGTGGCTGCTCTCCAGGGCAGGCAGGATGCCTTCGGCCTGGCAGAGCAGCCGGGCGCCGCTGAGGGCTTCTTCATCCGAGGCGCGGCGCACCTCGACCTTGCCGTCCAGGATCAGGGCCGCTAGCTCGGGCCCCAGGGCGGGGTAGTCCAGGCCTGCGCTGATGCTGGCGGTCTCGGCGGTGTGGCCGTGGTCATCCTGCAGCAGGAGGGTCTTGCAGCCGTGCAGGACACCCATGCGGCCGCCGTCGAGGCGGGCGGCATGCTCGCCCAGGTCCGGGCCGTGGCCGCCCGCCTCCACGGCGATGCGCTGCAGGCGGTCCCCCAGGAACGGCACCAGCAGGCCCAGGCCGTTGCTGCCGCCGCCGGCGCAGGCGATGACCACCTCGGGCAGCCCGCCTGCCTGCTCCAGGATCTGGGCGCGGGCTTCCTCGCCGATGACGGTCTGGAAGGTGCGCACCAGGGTCGGAAAGGGATGCGGGCCGAGGGCCGAGCCCAGGATGTAGTGGGCGCGGTCACAGCGGGCGGCCCAGGCGCGGAGGGCCTCGTTCACGGCCTCCTTGAGGGTGCCCTGCCCCGCCTCCACGGGCTCAACCTTGGCGCCGAAGAGCCGCATGCGGGCCACGTTCGGAGCCTGCCGGGCCATGTCGGTGACGCCCATGTAGACCGTGCAGGACAGCCCGAGCCGGGCGCAGGCCGCCGCCGTGGCCACGCCGTGCTGGCCCGCGCCGGTCTCGGCGATGATCTCGTGCTTGCCCATGCGCCGGGCCAGGAGGGCCTGGGCCAGGGCGTTGTTGATCTTGTGGGCGCCGGTGTGGGTGAGGTCCTCCCGCTTCAGGAACAGGGCCTTCAGACCCAGCTGTGCGGCCAGGCGTGGCGCGGGCGTGAGCGGCGTGGGGCGGCCCACGAAGTGCCGCAGCTCGGCCTTGAGTTCCGCCATGTAGGCCGGATCCATGAGGGCAGACCGGAAGGCGGCCTCCAGATCCAGGAGCGGCTGGACGAGGGTCTCCGGGGCATAGCAGCCGCCCAGGGCCTGGCTGCCGAAGCGGTCGGGAAGGGTGAAGCCGAGGGTCATGCGAACTCCCGTTCATGGACGGTGGAGATGAAGGCGGAGACTTTGACGGGGTCCTTGCGGCCGGGGGCGGCCTCGAGGCGGCTGGCGGCGTCGGCGCCGCGCAGCTGCGTCAGCAAGGCCGCTGGCAGGGCGGCGAGGCGCCCTGCCAGGTTGGTGGCATCGAGACCCCCGGCCAGCAGGAACGGACCGGGGGGCGGGAAGGCCATGGCGTGGCCCTGCCCCGAGCCGCCGGGCACGCCGGTCTGGGCGGGGCTGGCCTCCCACAAGTAGAGATCAGCAGCGGGCGCCACCTGGTGCGGCTCGTCGGCCCAGGGCAGCAGCACGAAGAGACCCGCGGCCCGGAGCAGTGCCACGCCCGCGGCGCACCCGGCCTCCGGCAGGTAGGGCTGCACGCGGCGAAAACCGTGGCGGCGGGCCAGGGCCAGGATCGCTTCGGCATCCTCGGCCACCATCACCAGCACTGCGTGGTTCAGGTAGGGCGCCGCCACGGTCAGGTCTGCGCAGTGCCGGGGGCTGGGCGGGTGGTAGACGAAGCCCAGCAGGTCCGCGCCCATGGCGGCAGCCTGGCCCGCGTCCCCCGCCTGCACCAGGCCGCAGACCTTCGCCAGCAGCCTCACAGGGCCTCCGCCCGCAACCCCGTCAGGAGCCGCTCCAGGAAGTCCCGGGGATCGGGGCTGCGCATGAGGGCCTCGCCGATGAGCACCGCATCGAAGCCCGCCCGCAGTGCCGCCTGGGCATCCTCGGGGGTGGCCAGGCCTGACTCGCGGATGAGCACCGCCTCGGGGAAGGCCTCGCGCAGCGGGGCCGCCGTGGGCGCACCCAGGGTGAAGGTCGAGAGGTTGCGGGCATTGATGCCCACCAGGCGGGCCCCGGCGGCCTGGGCGAAGCCCACTTCCGTGAGGTTGTGCAGCTCGATGAGGGGCTCGAGGCCGCGGCGGCGGGCCGCGGCGGCGAAGGCCGCGGTGTGTTCCTTGAGCACCCGGGCAATGAGCAGCACCGCCTCGGCCCCGGCGGCCTCCGCCTCGGCCAGCTGCGTCTCGGCGATCACGAAGCCCTTGTAGAGCCGGGGTAAGCCCAGCTCGGCCGCAGCCTGGAGGTGCGAGGCGGAGCCCCGGAAGTAGGCGGGCTCCGTGAGGATCGAGAAGGCCGCGGCGCCGCCCTCCGCATAGGCCCGCAGCTGGGGTAGCAGCGGCGTCCCCACAGCGAAGGGGCCGAGCGAAGGCGAGCCCTGCTTGTATTCGGCGATGACTGCGCCACCCCGGGCGGCAGCCTCCCGGCGCAGCGCCGACTCGAAGGGGCCGCTTCCAATGAGCGCAGCCCGGACTGGCGCTGGGGCTGGCGGCAGCGCCTCCACCCGGGCCAGCTCCGCCACCAGCACCTGCTGCAGTAGGGACTTTGCGGGCAGCCCCGAGTCGTGGACGAAGGCTGCGGGCGCGGGCAGCGTGATCACTGGCGCACCTCGCCGCCGGGGGCGAAGGGCAGCGGGAAGCCGCGGTCCAGCTGGGCGCGGGTCTCGCGCAAGGTCTCGGCCAGACCGTCCAGGCTGCTGTCGCGGTGCAGGTGCAGGCCCAGGGCGGCCTGCAGCGCCACGGCGTCTGCCACGGCGGGCCGGAAGTCCGCGTGGGTGGCCCCGGCGAAGAGGCCCCGGGCCACGGCCAGGGCCTCGGCGCGGTCCGCCACGCGCAGGGCATGGCGCACCGGCGGCTGCAGGCCCAGCTCCCGGGGCACCAGTACCTGGGGCGCGGCGACCTTGCCGTCGATGGCGGTCACCACGGTGGTGGGGCCCTCGATGGAGGCCTCGTCCAGCCCCTTCCCCTCCGCGTCCTTGCCGTGGATCACGAAGGCGCGCTGCAGGGTGGGTCGGCGGGCCAGGGCCCCGGCCATGGGGATGACCAGGTCCTCGCGGGCGACGCCCAGCAGCTGCAGGGGCGGGTTGCCAGGGTTCAGCAGGGGGCCGAGCAGGTTGAAGATCGTGGGGATGCCCAGGCGCTTGCGGATCTCCCGCAGGCGGCCCAGCAGCGGGTGGTAGGCGGGCGCGAACAAGAAGGCAAAGTTCCGGGTGCGCAGGTCCTCGGCCAGGTCGGCGCTGGGCCGGGCCAGGTCGTAGCCCAGGGCCTCGAGCAGGTCCGCGCTGCCGCAGACACCGGTGGCGGCGCGGTTGCCGTGCTTGACGATGGGCACGCCCAGGTGGGCCAGCAGCAGGGCCGCCAGGGTGCTGAGGTTGGCGGTGGAGGAGCCGTCGCCGCCGGTGCCGCAGGTATCCAGCGCCCCTGCGGGCACCGCCGGAAAGGGCACGGCCACCTCCGAGAGGGCGTCGGCGAAAGCCGCCAGCTCGTGGGCCTCCGGCACGCGCTGGGCCAGCAGCGCCAGGCAGGCGCCCACCAGGAGGGCGTCCGTGTCCTGGTCGATGAAGATGTGCATGAGCTCCGAGGCGGTGGCCTCGGGCAGCGGGCGGCTGGGGTTGTGGGTCGTGAGCAGCGTCATGGGCGGGCGTCCTTGGCGAGGCGGAGGAAGTTGGCAAGCATGGCCGGACCGTCCGGCGTGAGGATGCTCTCGGGGTGGAACTGCACGCCCCAGCGGGGCAGCGTGAGGTGGGCCATGGCCATGATCTCGCCGCCGGGGCTGCGGCCGGTCACGCGCCAGCAGGCGGGCAGCGAGTCGGGTTCGGCGATGAGGCTGTGGTAGCGGCCCACGGGCAGGCCCGGGGGCAGGCCCTGGAAGAGGCCGGTGCCGTCGTGCTCGAGAGGTGTGGCCTCGCCGTGCAGGGGTTCCCGGGCCCGGATCACCCGGCCGCCGCTGCCCGCGGCCAGGGCCTGGTGGCCCAGGCAGACGCCCAGCAGCGGCACCGCCCAGTCGCACTGCGCCAGGGCCATGTGGGCGGGGCTCTCGGTGGGATGGCCCGGGCCGGGCGACAGCACCACAGCCTCGGGGCGCAGGGCCTGGGCCTCGGCCAGGGTGATGGCGTCGTGGCGCACCACGAGCACCTCCGAGCCCAGGGTCTCGAAGGCCTGCACCAGGTTGTAGGTGAAGGAGTCCAGGGCGTCCAGGAGGAGGATCATCGGGCACCTCCGGACAGCGTCACCCCAAGGGCCTGGGCGATCGCCCCCAGCTTGTGCAGGGTCTCGAAGTATTCCGAGGTGGGGTTCGAGGCCCGCACCACACCGGCGCCGGCCTGGATGTAGGCCACGCCAGCCTGGTAGACCGCCGTGCGCAGGATCAGGGCCGTGTCAAGGACGCCGTCCGCGCCCAGGCGCAGCAGCACGCCGCCGTAGGGGCCGCGGGCCTCGCCCTCGAACTCGGCGATGCGCTGGCAGGCCCGGAGCTTCGGCGCCCCGCTGACGGTGCCCGCCGGGAAGGCCGCCGCCAGCACATCCAGGGCGTCCACGCCGGGCTTGAGGTGGGCCTTCACGGTGGTGGTCAGGTGCAGCACGTGACTGGTGCGCTGGAGGGCCAGGGGCAGCTCCACCCGGACGCCGCCGGGCACCGCCACCCGGCCCAGGTCGTTGCGGGCCAGGTCCACCAGCATCTGGTGCTCGGCCAGCTCCTTGGGGTCGCGCTTGAGGGCCTCGAAGCGGGCCACGTCCTCCTCGGGACTGGCGCCGCGGGGCACCGTACCGGCGATGGGCAGGGTCTCGGCCTCGCCGCCCTGCACGCGCACCAGCATCTCCGGCGAGGCGCCCACCAGGGCGAAGTCGTCCCACTCGAGCAGGTAGCCGTAGGGGCTGGGGTTGAGGCGGCGCAGGCGCCGGTAGGCCTCCAGGGGCGGCGGCGGTTGCTCCACGCGGAAGCGCTGGCTGGGCACCAGCTGGTAGACGTCGCCATCCAGGATGAGCTCCTGGGCCTCCCGCACCGTGGCCTCAAACTTCTCGCGGGCCATGAGGGGCACGGCCCGGGGCTGGGCGGAGGAGGGACCGGGGTCGCTCACCCCTGCCAGCAGCAGGGCCCGCAGGCCGCGGAGCCGCGCATAGCCCGCCTCGGGGTCGGGGTCGAGGGTCTGCAGCTCTGCCACCTGGTGCAGGTGGTCGAAGACCAGGGCCGTGTCGAAGCGGCGGACCCAGAGGCCAGGCAGGCCGAGGCTGTTCTTCGCGGGCAGCGGCAGGGTAGGCTCGGCCGCCCCCATGGCCTCGAAACCCAGGTAGCCGGCGCAGCCCACGCCCACGGGCAGCACCTCCCGCAGGGGCGGCAGGGCCGCGCCGGGATCGTGCAGGCAGGACTCGGGCGCGGAGCCGGACAGGTCCCTCAGGGCCTCCACCCAGCCCCGGGCCGGGGCGTCCAGGCGGCACTCGTCGGCTCCGGCCAGCAGCACGAAGCTGTGGCGCCCCACGCGCTCGCCCTGGTCGCAGGACTCCAGCAGCAGGCTGGCGCCCGCGGGCCGCAGGGCCAGGTAGGCGGCCAGCGGGGTCAGCAGGTCCGCGGGCAGCGGGTGGCGGATCAGATGTCGGGGTGCGAGGGGCATGGGGTCATCCAAATACAAAAAAGCCCGACCGTGGGGTCGGGCTCGGAGGTTCCGGAGAGGCGTCGGCCGCTAGGCCTCGCGCAGGGAGCCGTCCGAGCCCGTACGCCACCAGCTGCCCCCGGAAGGGAGGCCCTGGTAGAGGGACACGGCAGACGGCTTCATGGCCCCTATCAGACCCGGTCCAGCGAGGTTCTGTCAAGGGTCCACGCGGGAACGCCCACCCGACGCGTCCCTGGAAAGTGTGGTTTGATGGGAGATTGCACGCGGACGGATATGGACCTCGAGGAACGCCCCACCACCATCCTTGCCGAGGAATCCCTCGCGCCACGGGGACCCTGGGCCTTCCTGAAGCTGGCCTTCCCAGGCGGCTTCACCCCCTGGGGCTGGGGTCTCATGGGCGGCTGGGTCATGGTCTTCCTCGGCCCCGCCGTGGGCTGGGCCGGGCACCTGCGCCGCGCCGCTGGCTGGAGCGCCCTGCCCTCCCACTGGGGGGAGCAGCTCTCGGCCCGGGACCTATGGGAACTCTGGGAGAACGGCGGCATCCAGAACAAGCTGGTGAACTCGCCGACGATCCACCTGTTCGGGCTTGGTCTGGTGGTGGTGCTCTGGTGCGGCTGGCGCATGCAGGCCGAGGCCGTGGGCCTCAAGGCCCGCCTGGGCTCCTGGCTGCTGGGGGCCCTGGACACGGTCCTGATCGGCTTCCTGCCCCTGGGGCTCACGGCCTACGTCATCGACCGCGGCCTGGCCTGGGCGGGCGGGCTGGGACTCGACGGCCTCGGCTGGACCGCCCTCATCGCCCGGCCCCTGCTCTGGATGGCCCTGCTCAGCACCCTGAACGTCCAGTGGTGGCTCTGCCGCCTGGGCCGCGCCGCGGGCCTGGCCCGGGGCTATCGCGCCCACCTGACCGACTCCTTTTCCCGCCTGTGGAACCACCCGGTCCAGTGGGGCCTCCTCGCCGCGGGCGGCGCCGCCCTCCGCGCCCTGCTGCCCTTCCTGCTGCTGCTGCTGGCCTGGCGCATGGGCGGCGGCACCACTTTCCGGGTCTGGCTGTTCCTGCTGCTACAGCTCTCCGTCACGACTCTCAACGGCTGGCTCCTGGGCTGGCTGCTGCGCACCACCGCGCACTTCTGGAACCACGACGCCGTCGTGCGGGATGTCCGCGCCGACCTCAAGGAAACTGTCCGTGATGCTGAAGCCCTCTAGCGCCCTGCTCTGCGCCCTCCTGACCCTGTCCCTGGCCGCCCAGGCCCCGGCGGGCAAGGCCCAGGTTCTGCCCCTGGGACCTACCATCCCGGACGATCCCGCCATCCAAAAGGTGATTGATCCCCTGGCGGCGGAGATCAAGGCCAGCTTCGACCTGCCCCTGGTCCAGGCGCCGCAGGGCCTCCTGCGCGGCCGCCGGGGCGAGGAGAACCTGCTGGGCTACTGGGTCGCCGATGTCATGCGGACCGCCGCCCAGGGCACCGTGGGCAAGCCGGTGCGCTTCGGCATCACCAATGCCGGCGGGCTGCGCTCCAACCTGCGGCCGGGCCTGCTGAAGGTGGCGGACATCTTCGAGATGATGCCCTTCGAGAACGAGCTGGTGGTGGTGGAGCTCACGGGCGCCGAGGTCATCCAGGTGGTCAAGGAGGGCATCGTCCGCCGCGGCGGTGAGCCCTGCTCCGGCGTGAAGGCCCGGGTGGATGGCAGCCCCGAGCAGCCGGTCTTCGTCCTGACCTGGGAGGATGGCAGCGCCATCGATCCTGCCGAGACCGTGCGGGTCGCCACCACGGACTACCTCTACGGCGGCGGCGACTCCATCCCCACGCTGCGCAAGGGCCGCAAGCCCTTCACCACGGGCATCACCCTGCGCCAGATGCTGCTGGACCAGTGCGCCGCCCTCGCCAAGGCTAAGCAGGAGCTGCTGCCCCCGGCCCCGGGTCGCTATACCCTGCCGGTTCCGATCCTGGAAGCCATCCGCGACAAGAAACTGAAGCTCTAGGAAGGACGAGACCATGGAACGCCGCGCCTTCCTCGCCTCGCTTGGCACCGCCGCCCTCGCCAGCCAGGTTCCCCTGCGGGCCCAGGAGGGACCGGCCGCCGCCTCGGGCCGCATCACCCTGCTGCATACCAACGACACGCACTCCCGCATCGAGCCCTTCGGCCCCGGCAATGGCGCCATCAGCGGCCTGGGCGGTGTCTCCCGCCGGGCCACCCTGGTGCGCCAGCTCCGCCAGCAGCTGGGGTCCGTGCTGCTGCTGGACGCCGGCGACACCTTCCAGGGCACGCCCTACTTCAACCGCTACAAGGGGCGCCTCGACTACCAGCTCATGCGCATGATGGGCTACGACGCCGGCACCCTGGGCAACCATGACTTCGACAACGGCGTGGGGATGCTGGTCGAGGCCATGGAGGCCATGGAGCAGCTGCAGCACGCCAACGCCCCCTTCGCCTTCCTCAACTGCAACTTCGACTGCAAGGGCGCCCCGGCGCTGCAGAAGTGGATCCGCCCCTACCTGGTGAAGGACTTCCCCGGCGTTCGCGTGGGCATCACGGGCATCGGCGTGGCCTTCGCCGGGCTGGTGGCCCCCAAGAACCACGAGGGCATCACCTGGCGGGATCCCTACGAGAGCCTCAAGCCCGTCGTGAAGCGGCTGCGCGAGGTCGAGAAGGTGGACCTGGTGGTGGTGCTCTCCCACCTGGGCTACAACCTGAACGGCACCGGGCCGGATGATCTGCATCTCCCGGGCCAGGTGGCGGGCATCGACGCCGTCATCGGCGGCCACAGCCACACCTTCCTGGAGACGCCCACCCGGGTGCCCCAGGCCCAGGGCGAGACCCTGGTCTTCCAGGTGGGCTTCGGGGGCGTGAACCTCGGTCGCCTGGACTTCGCCGTGGCCCGGGGCCAGGTCCGCGCCGCCTCGGGAGCTGCCATGCCGGTGCTGGCTTAGGGCACCGGAACAGCCTAAGCGGGGCCCTCGCTGGCCCCCGGTCGTGACCGAAGTCCCAATTCCCCCAAAGCTCGGGAAAGCGGCTTGATACAAGGCTTTCGCCGTGGGAGTCTGCCTTGATTACCCATTGCCGGGCTTCGGGTGCGCACCCGCGGCCGAAGGCCCTGCCAGGGACCGGAACCACCCAAGGAGACCCCATGACCACCCAGAAGATCATCTGGACCGAGATCGACGAAGCGCCTGCCCTGGCGACCTACTCCCTCCTGCCCATCATCCAGGCCTTTACCAAGGGCACGGGCGTGGAAGTCGAGACCTCCGACATCTCCCTGGCGGGTCGCATCCTCGCCAACTTCCCCGACCAGCTCACCGAAGCCCAGAAGATCCAGGACAACCTGGGCGCCCTGGGTGCCCTGGCCCTGACCCCCGAAGCCAACATCATCAAGCTCCCCAACATCAGCGCCTCCATTCCCCAGCTCATCGCCGCCATCAAGGAGCTGCAGAGCCAGGGCTTCCAGGTGCCGGACTACCCCGAGCAGCCCAAGGACGAGGCCGAGAAGGCCATCCAGGCCCGCTACGCCAAGTGCCTGGGCAGCGCCGTGAACCCCGTCCTGCGTGAGGGCAACTCCGACCGCCGGGCCCCCCTGTCCGTGAAGAACTTCGCCAAGCAGCACCCGCACAAGATGGGCGCCTGGACCCCCGAGTCCAAGTCCCGCGTGGCCCACATGACCCAGGGTGACTTCTACGGCACCGAGACTTCCACCACCGTGGCCAAGGCCACCGACGTCTGCATCGAGTTCGTGGGCGCCGATGGCGCCGCGAAGGTCCTGAAGGCCAAGACCGCCCTCTCCGACGGCGAGATCATCGACAGCTCCGTCATGAGCGCCAAGGCCCTGCGCGCCTTCTACGCCGAGCAGATCGAGGTCGCCAAGCAGGAGGGCCTGCTGCTGTCCCTGCACCTCAAGGCCACCATGATGAAGATCTCGGATCCCGTCATGTTCGGTCACGCGGTGTCCGTGTTCTACAAGGACGTCTTCGCGAAGCACGCCGCCGTCATCAAGAGCCTGGGCGTGAACCTCAGCAACGGCCTGGGTGACCTCTACGCCAAGATCCAGACCCTGCCCGAGGCCCAGCGCGCCGAGATCGAGGCGGACATCAAGGCCGTCTACCCGACCCGTCCGGCCCTGGCCATGGTGGACTCCGACAAGGGCATCACCAACCTGCACGTGCCCAACGACATCATCGTGGACGCCTCCATGCCCGTGGTCGTCCGTGACTCCGGCAGGATGTGGGGCCCCGACGGCAAGCTGCACGACACTCTGGCCATGATTCCCGATCGCTGCTACGCCACGATGTACAAGACCATCATCGAGGACTGCCAGCAGCACGGCGCCTTCAACCCCGCCACCATCGGCAGCGTGCCCAACGTGGGCCTGATGGCGCAGAAGGCCGAGGAATACGGCTCCCACGACAAGACCTTCATCGCCACCGCCCCGGGCCTCATCCGCGTGGTGGACGCCGCCGGCACGGTCCTGCTCTCGCAGAAGGTCGAGGTCGACGACATCTTCCGCATGTGCCAGGCCAAGGACGCGCCGATCCAGGACTGGGTCAAGCTGGCCGTCAGCCGCGCCCGCATCACCGGCGCCCCCGCCCTCTTCTGGCTGGACACCGGCCGGGCCCATGACGCCCAGGTCATCGCCAAGGTGCAGACCTACCTCAAGCAGCACGACACCACGGGCCTGGACATCCGCATCCTGCACCCGGTGGAGGCCATGAAGGTCTCCGTCGCCCGCATCCGCGAGGGCAAGGACACCATCTCCGTCACCGGCAACGTCCTGCGCGACTACCTCACGGACCTGTTCCCGATCATCGAGCTGGGCACCAGCGCCAAGATGCTGTCCATCGTGCCCCTGCTGGGCGGCGGCGGCCTCTTCGAGACCGGTGCGGGCGGCTCCGCCCCCAAGCACGTTCAGCAGTTCCAGAAGGAGGGCTACCTCCGGTGGGATTCCCTGGGCGAGTTCTCCGCCTTCTGTGCCTCCCTTGAGCACGTGGCCAACGCCTTCAAGAACGCCAAGGCCGGCGTGCTGGCCGAGACCCTGGACGTGGCCATCGCCAAGTTCCTGGACAACGACAAGTCCCCCGCCCGCAAGGTGGGCCAGATCGACAACCGCGGCAGCCACTTCTACCTGGCGCTCTACTGGGCCCAGGCCCTGGCCGCCCAGGCCAAGGACGCCGAGCTGCAGGCCCGCTACGCCAAGGTCGCCAAGGACCTGGGCGACAGCGAGGCCAAGATCAACGAAGAGCTCATCGCGGCCCAGGGCAAGCCCGTGGACATGGGTGGCTACTACCACCCCGACCACGCCAAGACCAGCGCCGCCATGCGCCCCAGCCCCACCCTCAACGCCATCCTGAACGCGCTGCAGTAGGCGCCAGGTTCCGTTCCGGGACGCCAGTCCCGGCCCAGGAGAAACGGCCCGCTTTGGCGGGCCGTTTCTCCGTCGTGAAGAGCCTTATGGCTTGGCTGGCCAGACGATCTTGACCTTCCGGTGTTGAGCCACACAGTCCCGTAGGTAGAGGTTGATGAGGCTCTGGTAGGGAACCCCGACCTCCATCGCCATGTCCTTGAAGTAGAGGACGACCTCCTCGGAGAGCCGCATCGTAACCGGCTTCTTAAGCTTGGAAGCGTAGGGGTTCCTGCAGGCCTTCATGGTCGAGAAATCGTATTCGGTTCTCATGGGTGGTCACCTCCATGAAAGGCGCTCTCGTGCTTCTTCAGGTTGGCGGTGGCCTTGGGCTGATTCCATTCGAACTGAAGCATACATACATTGTATTGCTTTGATTGGGACCGTCAATGGGCCCCTTGCGCTCGGTGCTCATCGGTGGTTCCAGTGCTTTTCGGTTGTTCCTGGAGCCCTCTTCCTGGCCAACGGCTTCCGGCTCGGTTGCTTCGTGCCCCGGCCCCCTCCATGCTGAAGCCATGCGCCGCCTGAAGGAGATCGCCGTCCACCGCCTCCGGGAGAAGGCCTCGGTCTTCCTGACGGAGCTGCACCCGGCCCGGGACGCGGTAGAGCGGGCAGCGGTGCTGGCATTGCTACGGAAGCGGGACTTCGACGCCACCCACCACTGCAGCGCCTGGCGCGAGGGCGTGCCAGCCACCGCCCAAGGCGCCGACGACGACGGTGAGCCCTCGGGCACGGCGGGCCGGCCTATGATGGCGGTGCTGGAGGGAGCCCAGGTCACGGACCTGATCGCGGTCTGCATCCGATGGTACGGTGGCACCAAGCTGGGCACCGGGGGCCTGGTGCGGGCCTACACCGAAGGCGTCCAGGGCGCCCTGGCCCTCGCGGATGAGGCCAGCGCCTGGGAAGAAGTTCGAATCCTCCGCAGCGGTGCCCTCCGGGTACCCGCGGCCCAGGCCCACCTTCCCTTCGCCCTGCTCGGCGCCTTCCCCGCCTGTGAGGCCCTGGAGCAGACCTTCGACGGCGCCGACGCCGTCCTGCGCTTCCAGTGCCCCCCGGAATTGGTCCCCGCCCTCGACCACGCCTGGCAAGAGCGCAGCCGCGGCGGCAGCATCGACTGGGACTGAGCGGCGGGTTGGGCAGAACTGAAGGGATTAACCACGAAGGAGGAACCCTTTCAGTCTCTTCTTTGTGCCCTTTGCGTTCTTTGTGGTTAATCGTCCTTGTTGCTTTTCAAGGGGCCTCTAGCCCCAGAGATGCTGCGCAATCAAGAATCTGCTTCCGTGGGCATCTGTCAGCACCTGTGGATCAGGGAACAAGGCCTAACCACAAAGATCACAAAGGGCACAAAGAAAGCCATGACAAGACCTTTCTTTGTGGTGAAGCTTGCCGTTGGTCTTTCACCCCCCGCACGCAGGACCCAGGAGCGGCTTTCGCCGGTGGGTGACTGCTGTTCGCCGATCCTTGGCCGGTGTGGGGCCGTCCAGCCCGTAGCTTGAACATGCGGAAGGAGATCCCCATGGACCAGCTCAAGTGGCTCATCGAAAACGGCTGGTGGCTGCTGTGGGTGCCATCCCTGGCCCTGACCTTCCCCTTTGTATCCGGCCGAAAGGAGTTCCGTCCATGAGCACCCCGGACCGCCCGCCCTTCCCCACCGTCAAGCTCGTCTTCGGCCTGTTCGTGGTCGCCCTGGGCATCATCCTCCTGGGCCAGCAGTTGCAGTGGTTCGAGGCCTGGCAGGTGCTGGCCTGGTGGCCGGTGGCTCTGGCTGCCCTGGGCCTCGCGCGGCTGGTGCAGGACGGCCCCCTCGCTCTTCGCGGCCATGTCCTCCTGGCCTTCGCCGCCGCCGGTTTCGTGCAGCAGTTCGGCCCCTGGGGACTGCTGGAGCGCTGGTGGCCCATCGGCCTGGTCTGGGCCGGAGTCGTGGTCACCCTGCGGGCCCTCTTTCCCCGGCCCAAGGCCGACAGCCCCTCCAAAAACCCGCCCGAACCCCCACCGGCGCCCCATTCCTGGGATGCTGAACCCGGTCCCGACACGCCCCAGGTGAAACCATGAACGCCCCTCTCGAGCCCAAGGCCCCCAGCCCCTTCAGCCCCAAGCTGGTGCTGGGCGTGGCCATCATCGTGGCGGGCCTGGTCCTGACCCTGGAGACTCTGGGGATCATCGACGCCCACGCCATCCTGCGCCTCTGGCCCCTGGTCCTGGTGGCCATGGGCATCGCCAAGCTGCGCCAGGAAGGGAGCCGCTCCACCGGGGGCTGGGTGCTGGTGATCCTGGGCACGGTGCTGCTCATCGGCGTCCTGGACCGCGGCGACCACTCCGTCTCCCTGGGGCCCCTGCTGCTGGTGGCCCTGGGCATCTTCATCGTGACCAAGGCCCTGAAGCAGCACCGGGGCATCTCCCCGGAGCTGGCCCGGTCCGAGGACTTCCTCACGGGGACGGCCATCTTCGGCGGTTTCAAGCGGCGCATGGGCACCCAGGCCTTCCGGGGCGGTGAGCTCACGGCCATCTTCGGCGGCTACGAGGTGGACCTCCGGCAGGCGGCCCTGGAGTCCGGTCAGGCCCGCATCGATGTCTTCGTGCTCTTCGGCGGCGGCGAGATCCGGGTGCCCGAGGGCTGGGAGATCGCCAACCGCGCCACGGCCATCGCCGGGGCCCTGAACGACAACACGCACCACGGTCCCAGCCCCGCCGAGGGCCGCCCCTGCCTGGTGATCACGGGGCTCATCCTCTTCGGCGGCACCGAGGTGAAGTCCTGATGCACCCGCTCCTGGTCAGCCGCGCCCGGCTGGGCACCTACCTCCTGGGGTGGGTGCCCATCGCGCTGCTGCTGGCAGGCATCGCCCGCCGGCAGGGCTGGACCTGGCTGGAGGCCATGAGCCTCGCCCTGCCACTCTGCCTCCTGGGAGCGCTGCTCTTCCTTGGCACCTGGTATCTCTGCCGGGCCATGCCCCTGCAGAACACCGCCGATGGGTTGGCCACCCAGAGCGCCGTCTGGGGTACCGCAGCCCTGCTCATGGGCGGCCTCTGGGCGGGCCTGGCCTGGCTGCTGGCCCGGGTGCTGGCCTGGCTCCCCGGGCTAGGCGCCCTACCCCAGCGGGTGCAGCTCGCCCTGCCGGTGATCACGGGCCTGGGGATCCTGCTTTACCTGGCCTCGGTGGCCCTCAGCTACCTGCTGCTGGCCCAGGCCCGCGCGTTGGAGGCCGAGCGCAAGGGCGCCGAGCTGCAGCTGCTGGCCCAGGAGTCCGAGCTGAAGGCGCTGCGCGCCCAGCTGAACCCTCACTTCCTCTTCAACAGCCTCAACTCGCTGTCGGCCCTGACGGCTGTGGACCCGGTCCGCGCCCGGGAGATGTGCGTGCTGCTCTCAGAGTTCCTGCGCCGCAGCCTGGGCCTGGGCGAGCGCCGCCTGGTGGCCCTGCGGGAGGAGCTGGACCTGGCCCGGGCCTACCTGGCCATCGAGCAGATCCGCTTCGGCTCCCGGCTGCGCCTCGACCTCCAGGTGGACCCCGCCACGGAGCCGGCCCTGCTGCCGACCCTGCTGCTCCAGCCCCTGGTGGAGAACGCCATCAAGCACGGCATCGCGGCCCTGCCCGAGGGCGGCACCCTGGTCCTCACCACGGAGCTGGTCGAGGGCCACGTCATCCTGCGGGTGGAGAATCCCCGGGACCCCGACGCCCCGACGCCGCAGGGACTGGGACTGGGCCTGCGCCATGTGCGCCAGCGGCTGCTGGGCCGCTTCGGCAGCCGCGCCCGGTTTGAGGCCACCAGCCTGGAAGAAACCCACCGCGTCACCCTCGTCTTTCCCCTGGAGACTGAGCCATGAGAGCGCTGATCATCGATGACGAAGACCTGGCCCGCGCCGTGGTGCGCCAGCACCTGGAGGCCCATCCGGACGTGACCGTGGCGGCGGAGTGCGCCAACGGGTTCGAGGCCCTGAAGGCCGCGGCCCAGCACCAGCCGGACCTGATCTTCCTGGACATCCAGATGCCCAAGCTGGACGGCTTTGAGGTGCTGGAGCTGCTGGAGGCCGAGGGCAAGCGCCCCGCGGTCATCTTCGTCACGGCCTACGACCAGCACGCCCTGCGGGCCTTCGAGGCCCACGCGGTGGACTACCTGCTCAAGCCCTTTGCAAAGGAGCGCTTCGACGCGGCCCTGGCCAAGGCCCGCCTGCTGGTGACCGCCCAGCCCCCCGTTCCGCCGCCCCCCGCCGCAGAGCTGGCTGCCGCTGCCCGCCAGGGGCGGCCCCTGGAGCGCCTCGTGGTGAAGGACGGGCCCAAGGTCACGGTCATCCACCTGGACCGCCTGGACTGGGTGCAGGCCCAGGACGACTATGTGCTGCTGCGCACCGAGGGTCGGAACATCCTCAAGCAGCAGACCCTGGCCAGCCTAGAGACCCAGCTAGATCCAGCCCGTTTCATCCGCATCCACCGCAGTTACATCCTGAACCTCGACCGCCTTGTCCGGGTGGAGCAGGACACGAAGGAGCACCGTGACGCGGTCCTCCGGGACGGCACCCGCCTGCCCGTCAGCCGCGCCGGGTATCAGCGGCTGCGGGAGCTGTGGGAAGACGCTTAAGCGCCGCGGGCTCTCAGGGAAAAGCACCCTGAACGCGGAGAAAAGCCGAACAGACCTCCCCTCTCCTCCACGCCTGGGCCGTTCTCAGCCATCCGGGCCTCTTGGGTCGGCGGGGCGTTTTTTTGCGGCGGACTGCTCGGGTGGCCGTTGTTAATTACAATATTCATAGATTCCTGGGGTGCCGACGAAAGGGTGCCAAGGAAACCGTATGAGTCCTCTGGCTGAATCAGCAACCTCTGGTGAATGGGTCCTTACCCCTCCCATCCCTTCCCCCGAAGGGAACTCGCCCTGGGGCAGTTGGTGGGCCCTCGGGCTCTGCGGCGGGGGGGTCATCGGGCTCTATCTGACCTCCCTGCATAGCTACCTCCTGTTTCACACCCTCGCCGAGATGTTCAGCGTGGTGGTGGCCTTCTCCGTCTTTGTGATCGCGTGGAACTCGCGACACTACGTCACCAACGGCTACCTTGCCTTCATCGGCAGTGCCTACCTGGCCCTCGGCATCCTCGACCTGATGCACACCCTGGGTTACGCAGGCATGCCGATCTTCCCGGGCTATCCCTTCGTGGCGAACCAGCTCTGGATCGCGGCCCGCTACCTGGAGAGCCTGTCCCTCTTGGTGGCCTTCGCCTTCCTGGGCGCGGAGCGCCGACCCGATCAGCGCCTGGTGCTCGCTGGGTTTGTGGTGGCCACCAGTCTGATCCTCGCTGCGATCTTCTTCTGGCGAGTCTTCCCGGTCTGCTTCGTGGCCGGCCAGGGGCAGACCCGGTTCAAGATCCTGAGCGAATACGTGATCATCGCCATCCTGGCGGTGGATGCGGGCCTTCTGGTCCACAACCGCGCCCAGTTCAACCGCAGCATCTACATTCCCCTCCTCGCCGCCACCCTGCTCGCCATTCTCACGGAGGCCGCCTTTACGCTCTACGTGAGCAACTATGGACCCTCCAATCTGGTGGGCCACTACCTCAAGGTGTTCAGCTACGCCTGCATCTACCTGGCCATCGTAAAGAATGGGGTGGAGCGGCCCTACACGCTGATCTTCCGCGAGTTGGCGAAGGCCAACCAGCGGCTCACGAGTGAGGTGGCGGCGCACCAGGCCACGGCCACCGAACGGGAACGGGTGGAAGCGGCCCTGCGGGAGAGCGAAGCCCAGGTCCGCACCAAGCTGAACGCCATCCTGCTCCCGGAGTGTGATCTCGACACCCTGGCCCTGGAGGACATCCTCGACGTACCCGCGGTCCGGGAGATCATGGAGAACCTCTTCCGGCTGACAGGCATCACCAGCGCCCTGTTGGATCTGAAGGGCCAGGTGCTGGTCGGTCTGGGCTTCCAGGACATCTGCGCCCACTACCACCGCACCCATCCCGAGGCCTGTCAGAACTGTACGGAGAGTGACACGGTGCTGGCTTCCCAGGTTGAGCCCGGCACCTTCAAGCTCTATAAGTGCAAGAACAACCTGTGGGACCTCGCCGCGCCCATCCATGTGAATGGGCGCCATGTGGGGAACCTCTTCATCGGCCAGTTCTTCTTCGAGGAGGAAGTCCCCGACGTGCGCATCTTCAAGGCCCAGGCGAAGCGGTTCGGGTTCGACGAGGCCGAGTATCTTGCGGCCCTGGAACGGGTGCCACGCGTGAGCCGGAGCACGGTGAATGACCTTGGCCAGTTCTATGCCCGGTTCTCAGCCATGATCTCAAACCTGAGCTACAGCAGCATCCGGTTCGCGAAGATGCTCAGCGAGCGCGAGCTTGCGGAAGCGGAGAAGGCCAGACTCCAGGTTCAGCTTCAGCAGTCGCAAAAGCTGGAGAGCCTTGGAACCCTGGCCGGCGGGGTGGCGCACGACATGAACAACGTGCTCGGGGCCATTCTCGGGCTGGCTTCGGCCCACCTCGGCGCCCAACCTCAAGGCAGCCCGCTTCACCAGGCCCTCGACACCATCTGCAAGGCCACCGAGCGGGGTGGCAAGATGGTCAAGGGGCTCCTGAGCTTTGCCCGCCAGAGCCCGGCCGAAAACCACAAGATCGATCTGAACGCCTTGCTCAAGGAGCAGGCGGGGCTGCTGGCGCGGACCACCCTGGCGAAGGTCTGCCTGAAGCTGGAGCTGGACCCAGAGCTGCACCTCATCCGCGGCGACGCCAACGCCCTGACGCACACCTTCATGAATCTCTGCGTCAATGCTGTGGACGCCATGCCCGAGGAAGGCACCCTCACCCTGCGTACCCGGAATGGGGACAAGGACTGGGTTGAGGTGGAGGTGGAGGATGACGGGGTGGGGATGACCCGGGAAGTGCTGGAGAAGGCCATGGACCCCTTCTACACCACCAAGGAGCCAGGCAAAGGCACGGGGCTGGGTCTGTCCATGGCCTTCACCACCGTGAAGGCGCATCGGGGCACCCTGGCCATTCACAGTGAACCCGGCCGAGGCACCCGCATCAGCCTGCGGTTCCCAGCCTGCCGGGAGGAAGTCCCAGCCGAGACCCAGGACGACATCCAGGCCCAGCCGCCTGCCCACAGGAGCCTGAAGGTGCTGCTGGTCGACGACGATGAACTGATCCAGAGCTCCCTCCAGCTCACCCTGGAAGTCATTGGGCACTCGGCCGTGACCACGGCCCAGAGCGGCGAGGAGGCACTGAACCTGCTGGAAGGAGGCCTCTCGCCCGACGTCATCATCCTGGACATGAACATGCCCGGTCTGGGTGGGGCTGGAACCCTGCCCCGCCTGCGGGCCCTGAGCCCTGAGGTGCCCGTGATTCTCTCCACGGGCCGGAGTGATCAGACCGCCCTGTCACTGGTCTCGATGTATCCAGGTGTCACCCTGCTCGCCAAGCCCTTCGGCCTCCAGGACCTCCAGACCCACCTCGGGAGCATCGGCTTGGTCGAGGTCCCCGCCTCGGAGGCGGACCCACTCCAGCCCGGCCTGGCCAAGCTTCTGCCCCCCCCCCTGTCGTCCGAAGCGGTCCCATCGACCAGCCCTAGGTTTGGCCTCATGGGCCCAGGGTAGGCTCAGCTCAGACCGAGACGTGCAGCTGGCAGGGGTGGACCTCGCAGTGCCCGCAGCGCCCCATGCAGATGTTGGCCCTGGGTGCGGCAATCAGGTCCGCCTGATTCTTGGCCGGGGCCATGTCAGGGATGGCCCGGGTCATGCGCACCACTCCCATGCGACCACCCCGGCTGCTGTCCGGGTGGCTGGTCACCTTGGGTCCGTGGGGTCGGGTCATGGGCAGGCTCAGGCCTCGGGCCGCTTGAAGCACTTCGCCACTTTCTGCATGAGCAGCGGGTCTCCCTCGATCTGGATCTTGCCGGTCATGAAGGCCTCCTGGGCGTTCAGCGTTCCGGTGCTCAAAGCGATGAAGTCATCCGCCTTTGCTTTCAGCATCGTATCACAAGGCTTCAGCAGGCGAGGGAAGACCATGCAGCTCCCCTGGCGGATCAGCAGGGTGTAGCCCAGGTCATCGATCTGGTAGCCCACGGCGGCCTCCAGGTCCCCGGCCTTCTCGGCGTTGAAGCGTGAGGGCATGGACTCCAGCAGTCCCTGGGCGGGGTTAACATCCGCATCGAAGTAGGCCGTGTAGGCAGCCACCTGGCTCATGTCGCCCTTCACCGTGATGGTGCCGGCGAGCAGCGCCGCGACCAGATTGAGCTTGCCGGCATTGAGGGCCGCGAAGTCCGCGTCGGTGATGCCCAGGGCGAAGCCGCCCTCGACCTCACCGGGACGCACCGAGAGGCCCTCAGGGCTGAAGTCCAGGCGGTAGGACACGCCGTCCACCTTGACCTCCAGCGTGCCGCTGGCGCCACCCTTGTAGCGCTTCCGCAGCGTGGCCAGGGCCTTGCCGCCGGGGGTGGCGGGATAGGTGATCTCGGGCTCGGCGGCCCAGGTCTTCCAGGCCTTCCGCAGCAGGCCCAGGTCGCCGGTGAACCGCAGCTGGCCGCCCAGCAGGGCCGGCCCGGGTTCGGAGAGGCCGCAGACCAGACCGCGCACCGCGGCCTCGTCCCCGGTCAGCTCGGCGCCCTCGCCCCAGCTCTCGCTGCCCACGGTGACCTTGAGGCCAGCCCCGGCCAGCGCCAGACGGGCGGACACCAGGTCCTTGAGGGCCTTGACGGGACCGCCTTGCTTCTGGGGCTTCTTGAAGAACTTGGGGAACTTCTGCAGCAGGCCCAGGTCGCCGGTGCCCTTGAGCTTGCCGGTCATGAAGGCCTGCATGGGATCCAGCTTGCCCTCGCTCAGGGCGATCCAGTCCTCGGCGCCGATCACCACCACGGAAGTCGCGTCCGGCTTGGCCTCGCGCTTGAGGGTGAAAGCCCCGTTCTCGATGAGGCAGGCATAGTCGCCGCCCCCCTCGCCGGTCACCTGGTAGTAGACCGAGACCGTGAGTCCCTGGGCCTTCTCAGGCAGGAAGAGCTCGGGCATGAGTGAGAAAATGCCGTTCACCGTCAGGGCCATGGGATCACCTCGGAATCTGGAATCGAGCATGGCCGGGCCGCCAGGAGCCGCGCAACGACTACCAGAGGTCAAGGTCTCCGGGGCTACCGCAGCGACTGCACCAGGAGCTTCACGTCCTTCCGGGTGGTGCTGAGTTCCAGGGGGGTGACGGCGGCGGGGGCCGCGTCCTCACTCCACTGGACGAAGTAGCGGGACCCGAAGATCTGGATGCCCTGCCCGAACTGGGCGTCCACACCGGCGGTCAGGGGGAAGGCCATGCCGCCCGTGAACGGCGCGATGATCCCGAGGTTCCCCACGACGTTCTGCCCCGGTCCCGCCACGGAGTAGAGCGTGACACCGGCCGCCACGGCCTTCTCCTTCAGAGTGGCCTGGAGGATGACCATGTCGGCGTTGGCCAGACGGGCCGCTTCCGCGGGACCGCCAGAGTCGCCCTTCTCCCGGGTGAACTTTTGGCTCATGGCCCGCTTCACACTGGGGTGCGCCATGTCGTCGGCCTCGCAGCGGGAGAAGACCACCACGTGCTTCTGCCCCTGGACCGGGGCCACCAGGTCGAAGATCGAGCCCAGGGCCTTGCCCTCGCGGTTGATGGTCGCCGACATCCCGCTGATCAACCCGGGGTTGTTGAAGTTGAGCCGGTCCAGCACGTTGACGCCGCGCAGGTCGTTGGTGCCCTTGGCCCAGCCCGGCGCGCCAGCCTTGAAGCGGCCCAGCAGGGCGTTGACGGCATCCTGGCCCTTGGGGCCGTCTGAGGTGTCGGCGAAGTCGGGCTTGAAGCCGGCGCCCTGGAGCGTCTCCTTCGGGGAGCCCACCAGGCTCTCGGGGAGCATGTCCGGCACCTTGGCCAGGGCCTCGGCCCAGAGCCCTCGCCGGAGCGAGAAGCCGGGCATCAGGGACTCCAGCGAGTCCTTCCCTCGGGCCACGATGAGGACCCGGTCGCCGTCCGGGACCTTGCTGAGGAAGTCCGCGGCGGCCACGAAGGCCAGAGCCCGCATGCTCATGTCGCGGATGGGCTCGAACACCAGCACCCAGGACTGGGCGGCATCCGCGGTCTGGGCGGGGGTCTTGAACTGGAGGACGGGCCGCGCCTTGCCGTCGATCTTCACCTGGAGCTCGCCGACTTTCAGGTCGCCGACCATGGCGCCCCTCCCGTCCAGGGCCAGCACCCAGGCCTGGGTCCGGACCGAAGTGGGCGGCGCCGCCAGAAGACTGGCTCCGAGGGTCAATCCGAGGCACCAGCGTGGGAACATATGCGACTCCTTGTTCATGAATGGATGGCCCCCCATTCCAACACGGACCCGGGGGCCATCACAGGCAGATTTTCCGCCGTCCAGGAATCTTGGTCGAGGCGATGAAATAAGTGCTGGCCACATTCTCTGGCCACCCCACCCGACTGTGATGACAATCGACTCATGCGTATCGCCGCCATCGATGTCGGGTCGAACTCCCTCCACATGGTGGTGGTGGAGGCGGATCCCATGGGCGGCCAGCGGGTGCTGGCGCGGGAGAAATCCATGGTGCGGCTGGCCATGGGTCAGGCCCGCTCCGGCGAGATCGGTCCCGAGGCCTTTCAGGCCGGGCTGGAGGCCCTGGGCCAGATGGCGAAGGTGATCCGGGACTTCGGCTGCGAGACGGTCATGGCCTGCGGCACGGCGGCCCTGCGCGATGCGAAGAACGCCCAGGCCTTCGTGCTGGCGGCAGAGCAGCTGGGCATCCCGATCCAGGTGATCTCCGGCGAGGAGGAGGCCCGCCTGATCCACCAGGCTGTCTCCCACGCCATCCCCTTCCCCGTGGAGCCCGTCGCCCTGGTGGACATCGGCGGGGGCAGCACCGAGCTGACCTGGGTGCAGGGTGGCCGGGTGGCCGCCAGCATCTCCCTGCCCTGGGGGCTCCAGCGCCTGGCGGACGCGGCCCAGACGGCGAACCCACCCTCGGCCCAGGACCTCCGGCGGCTGCGCCGCATGACCCGGAGGATCCTCAAGAAGGCGCGCCGGGACCTGCCTTCGGGGCTGCCGGAGCCCACCCTGATCCTGGGCACCTCCGGCACCCTGGAGGATCTCGTCCGGGGTGCCGCGCCGGGCAACCAGGCCTGCAGCGCCGAGCAGCTGCGGGTCTTCGCGCTCAAGCTCTGGCGCGCCGATGCCCAGCAGCGCACCGAGCGCCTGGGCGTGGACCCCAAGCGGGCGGAGGTGCTGCACGTGGGCGCCATCTGGGCCCTCTCCCTCATGGAGTGGCTGGGGACGCCGCCCCTGCGCCACCTGCCCGTGGGACTGCGCGAGGGCATGATCTGGGAAGCCCTCAAGCACGGGGGCACCGCCATCCCACCCCTGGCCGAGCGGCGGCGCGCCTCCATCGAGCAGCTGGCCTCCCGCCTGGATCCGGATCCCGGCCACAGCCGCCAGGTGGCCCGCCTAGCCGACGAGCTGTTCCTGGCCCTGCAGCCCCACTTCGAGCTGGGGGATCCCGAGCGCCAGTGGTTGGCCTTTGCGGCGCGGCTCCATGACATCGGCTTCTCCATCTCCGACAAGAGCCACCACAAGCACGGCGAGTATCTGGTCCGCAACGCCGCCCTGCCCGGCTTCTGGCCCGAGGAGGTGGACCTGCTGGCCCAGGTGGTCCGCTTCCACCGCGGCAAGCCGCCCCACCACGCGAAGCACGAAGCCTTCCGGGCCCTGGCGCCCTGGCACCGGCAGGTGGTGCGCAAGCTCGCGGCCATCCTCCGGGGCGCGGATGCCCTGGACCGCCGGCGCCACCAGGCCGTCCAGAGCCTCACGACGGAGCTCGACGACCAGGTCTTCCGGGTCACCCTCAGTGCCTCCGGGAATGTCGATGCCGAGATGGAGGCCTTCCTCGACAAGGGGGCGCTCCTCGCCACCCTGCTGGACCGCAAGCTCGAAGTCACCGTAGGCTGATCTCCTCATGACCCTCGACGACCTCATCAACGACTGGAACGGCCCGGCCTCGAACGATGCTCGGGTTCCGCTGCTCAACGACGAGACCCTGCGGGATGGGCTCCAGAGCCCCTCCGTGCGGGACCCGGACATCGCCGCGAAGCGCGACCTGACCCACCGTCTGGCCCGCCTGGGCGTGGATGCCCTGAACCTGGGCATCCCCGGCGCCGGCCCCAAGGCCCTGGCCGCCGTGAAGGCGCTCATGGTCGAGATCCGGGACCATCGCCTGCCCATCAGCCCCAACGTGGCCGTGCGCACCCTGGAGGCCGACCTCCTGCAGGTGGCCGAGGTCCAGCAGCGGGTGGGCATCCCCCTGGAGGCAGGTGCCTTCCTGGGCTCCAGCCCCATCCGCATGGATGTGGAAGGCTGGGACCTGGCCTACCTGGTCGATCATGCCCGCAAGGCCGTGGCCTTCTGCCGGCTCCAGCAGGTGCCCGTGATGATGGTGACCGAGGACACCACCCGGGCCCGGCCTGAGGTCCTCAAGGCGCTCTACACCGCCGCCCTGGAGGAGGGGGCCCAGGCCATCTGCCTCTCCGACACCTGCGGGCATGCAACCCCGGACGGCGTGCGCCGCCTGCTGCGGTTCATCAAGGACGAGGTGGTGAAGGACCACCCGGTGCGCATCGACTGGCACGGCCACAATGACCGGGGGCTGGGCATGGCCAACGCCCTGGCGGCCTTCGAGGGCGGCGCGGACCGCCTCCACGGCAGCATCCTCGGCATCGGCGAGCGCTGCGGCAACGTGGCCCTGGATCAGCTCATGATCAACCTGCACCTGATGGGCCATGCCAAGGGGGACCTCTCGGGCCTGCCCGCCCTGGCGGAGCGCGTCGCCGAATTGTGCGAGGTCGAGATCCCCGCAAACTACCCGGTGCTGGGCCGCGATGCTTTCCGCACAGGCACCGGCGTCCACGCCGCCGCCATCGTGAAGGCGCTCCACCGCGGGGATGTGGACCTGGCCGATGCCGTCTACTCCGGCGTGCCCGCCGCCCTGGTGGGCCGCCGCCAGGAGATCGAGATCGGCCCCATGGCCGGGCACAGCAATGTCATCTACTGGCTGGAGATGAACGGCTACGACCCCAACGGCGAGCGGGTGGAGCGCATCCTGCGGGCCGCCAAGAACAGCACCCGCATCCTCACCGAAGCCGAGATCAGGGCTGCGCTCTGAAGACAAAAAAGGGTTCCTCGCTGAATCGTGTGGGTAAGGGACTACCTGGCCGGCAGAGCGAAGTCGAGTTTGCCGGCAATGAGGTAGGCGATATTGAGGAGGTTGTGGGTGGTTCGATAGCCTCGGGCCTTGGCCTTGGCGGCCTGGATCA
>CAIOFF010000008.1 GCA_903857495.1 uncultured Holophagaceae bacterium
CGCCAGACCCGATTTCCCCATAACGGTCTGCTCGGCCCTCGCCGCTACGGGCTTGTTCAACATCGCATTTTGCCGGTGGGCACCGCCGCGCCGACCCACCCCATCAACCCGGTCCCGCCACCGACGAAATGCTCACTGTTTCCGGTGCTTAGCCAGGTTTCGGAGCCGGGACTTGGCGAAAACCAGTGTCGCCTTCCCCGGTAAAGCGCGATGAACCTTTCATTTATCCCTTGTTTCCGTCTTTTCGGCAGGACAGAGCGTCATGCCTGCCCGGGCTAGGGGTTGCCGCGGCGGAGGGGGCCTTGGCGGAGGCCGGGGCGGGCGGCGTTGTTCTGGCGCAGGGCCTCGGCCATCTGGCGCTGCATCTCCTCGACCCGCAGGATCAAGCGCACCTGCTGGGCGGGGCTGAGCTTGCCCCGGATGTCATCCTCGAAGCGGAACTTCAGCTCCGCCTGCTGCCGCCGCAGGTCCACGAACTGCTCCAGCAGGGGGCGGACCCGGGTGTTCTTCTCCTCCTCGGAGCCCGGCCCGAGCAGGATGTCGTTGAACTTGCGCCGGACCTGGTGGAGCACCTGGGTCCGGTCGAACTGCTCGCGGTCATAGCGGGCCCAGCGCTCCACCACGAGGCGGGCCTGGTCCTCCGGCAGGCCCACGGACTGCTGGAGCTGGTCCAGGCGGAAGCGGGCCAGGGAGCGGCCTTCCTCGGCCTGGGCGAGGCCGGGCAGGGCCGCGAGGGACAGCAGGGACAGGAGCAGGAGGGGGCGGAGCATGGACACCTCGGGGTTACCTGGCAGAGGGGGGCGGCGGGTCGAGCTGCTTGAGCAGGGCCTTGAGCTCGTCGGGGCTGAGCGACTGCACCTGGGCGGCATCCTCCTCCCGGTCATGGAAGGGCGTGTCCGACACGGAGGTGGAGGCCTCCACGGGCTCCGCGGGTCGGGGCAGGGCGGCTTCCACCAGGGGGGCGCGGTTGGCCCGGCCCGCCCAGAAGGCACCGGCGCCGACCGCCATGAGCAGCGCGGCCGCGGCGGCCCAGGTCAGGGGGGCCAGCCGGCGGTGCAGGGGCGCCCGGGCGGGCAGCTTGGCCAGGATGCGGTCCGGCAGGCGCTCGTGATAGCCGGCCGGGGCCAGCGCCTCGGGAGCCTCCTCCTGGGCCAGGTAGGCCACCCGGGCCTCCGCGCAGGCGCGGCAGGTCCGCAGGTGCCGCTCGGCCTCGGCACCGGGATCGATGGGGTCGGCCTGGAGGGCGCTCAGGGCAAGGGAGCAGCTGTCGGGGAGGGGAAGAAGGGCCTCGGTCATGCGCGGCCTCCTTTCACGTGGCGGGTCAGGTTCTGGATGGCGTGGAAGATGTGCGCCTTCACGCTGCCCACGGTGGTGCCCATCTCCTGGGCGATCCGCTCGTACTTCCAGTCGTGCTGCAGCTTCAGGGTCAGGGCCTGCTTCTGGCGGCGGGGCAGCTTGGGCAGGGCCTCCCGGAGGAGGCGGCGGGCTTCCTCGTCCATGAGGGTGGCGATCTGGGTCTCCTCCACCCGCAGGGCCGGGTGCTCGGGCTGGCCTTCCTGTTCCTCGAGGCTGTCGTGGTCCCGGGCCACGCGCTCCCGGTAGTTGAGGGCCTGCCGGGTGGCGATGGTGATGAGCCAGGTGCGGAACGAGGACTCGAACCGGAAGCCGGGCAGGGCGCGGAAGACCCGGATGAAGGTCTCCTGCACCACATCGTCGGCGTCCTGGTGGTTCTTCAGGATGGAATAGGCCTTGCCGTAGACGTCGCGGGAGAACAGTCGGACCAGCGCACTGAAGGCCCCCTGGTCGCCCCCCTGGGCCGCTTCCACCCAGACCAGCACCTCAGGGGCGTGGTAGGGCGAGGCCGGATCGGGGGTCCGATCAGCGGTCTGCTGGGCCGGCTGGGTCATGAATGGCTCGCTCAAGGTGGCTATCGCCATCATGTTAGGCTCCGGCGGCAGGGATCAAGGAGAAACCGCCGTCAGCGGATGGACCCGGCAAGCCTTCCCGGGGTTGAATGGATACGGCACTATCTTCAGTCTTCAGGAGTTTTCATGCGTGACCGCATCACCCCGCTTTTGACCGAGGCTCAGATCCGGGTCCGGGTCCAGGAACTCGGCGCCCAGCTCACGCAGGACTATGCCGGGAAGGACCTGGTGGTGATCGGCCTGCTGAACGGCGTGTTCCCCTTCATCGCGGACCTGGTGCGGGCCATGGACATGGACCTGAACATCAGCTTCATGCAGGTGGCCAGCTACGGCGGCGGCACCGAGAGTACCGGCGAGGTCCACATCCTCAAGGACCTTGACCGCGGGATCCAGGGGCGCCACGCCCTGATCGTGGAGGACATCGTGGACACGGGCCTGACCCTGTTCAAGGTGGGCAAGCTGCTGCGGGACCGCGAGCCCGCCAGCCTGAAGGTCTGCACCCTGCTCGACAAGCCCAGCCGCCGGAAGGTGCAGGTGCCCGTGGACTACGTGGGCTTCACCATCGAGGACCACTTTGTGGTGGGCTACGGGCTCGACCTCGACGACAAGCTGCGCAACCTGCCCTACGTGGGGGTCTACCACCCATGACCCGGACCCGCTGGTCCTGTCTGCCGCTGGCGTTGCTGCTGCTTCCGGGCTGCGGCTACCACCGCCTGGACCGGCAGCAGCGCTCTGCGGCCTGGGCCAAGAAGGGCGAGACCATCCGGCTGGCGCGGTTCCGCAACCTCACGCCGCGGCTGGGGCTCGAGGACCGCTTCACCAAGGCGCTGGAGAACCGCGTGGTGGCCGCGAGTCCCTGGCGGCTGGTGGCCCAGGGCGAGCCTTCGCGGTGGGTGCTCCAGGGCACGCTGGAGAGCTATGCCTCCCGGCCCATCGGCCTCACCCTGGGCAATGACCGCATGAAGGCCAGCGCGGGCTCAGCCTCCCGCGTGGAGGTGGTGGTCGTGGCCAGCGTGGAGCTGCTGGACGGCCAGACCGGGGCCGTGGTGCTGGCCCGCCGGGGCCTGACCTTCTCGAACCAGTACCGGGTGGACCAGAACTTCGCCAGCTTCGAGAGCCGCGAGCTGCAGGTAGTGGAGAGCCTGGCCGACGACTTCGCCGAGAGCTTCCTCACCCAGCTGCTGGAAGGCACCGACTGATGGCCGCCCCCGCCGCCTGGCTGGAGCACCGGTTCGCGCTGATCCACGGCGAGGACGGCGATGCCCGCCGCGAGGCCGTGGGCCAGTGGAAGCGCAAGCACGTGGACCCCGAGTGGGCCGACTTCTCGCTCACGGTCTGCGCCGAGGGCTGCCCCTGGCCCGAGGTCATGGCCGCGCTGCAGGAGGCCTCGCCCCTGGGCGCCGAGGACCGTACGGTGGTCGCCCCCGCTGCCGACAACCTGTTCCTGCGCGCCAAGGAGCTGCCGCCCGCGGTGAAGGCCATGCTGGACAAGCCCCCCGCGGGCGTGAAGCTGCTGCTGGTGGCCTGGACCACCCTGCCGGCGGCGCCGGGCAAGGCCCTGGGCGCCAAGCCCTGGACCGACTGGGCCAAGGCTGGACGGATCCTGAAGGTGGGCGCCCTGGACGCCCTCGAGGTGCCCGCCTTCATCGAGGCCGAGGCCCGGCGCCTGGGCCTGACGCTGCAGGGCGCCGCCGCCAGCCTGCTGGCCCAGCGCCAGGGCGGCAACCCCGGCCTGCTGAAGCGGGCCCTGGAGGTGCTGGACCTGCTGGCGGAGGACCGCCGGGTCACCGAGGCCATGGTGGACCAGGTCACGTTCCGGCTGGCGGACCAGAAGGCCTTCGCCTGGTCCGGGGCCTGGCAGAAGGGCGATGCGGCCGGAGCCCTGCGGGCGCTGCGCACGGCCCTGGAGGACGGCGATGAGCCGCTCATGATGCTGGGTCAGGCGCGCCGTGAGGTGGACCGCCTGCTGCGGCTGGCGGAGGCCGAGTCCGCCGGGCTGAAGGGCGGCGAGGTGCTGGCGGCCCTGGGCCTGTCCCCCAAGCAGGCCTTCCTGCTGGACGGCTACCGCACCACGCTGGCGAAGCTGAAGTTCCGCGGCGCGAAGGCCCTGCTCACGCGGGTCAACCAGTGCGAGCGGGACCTCAAGGGCCTGGCCCTGTCCCGCAGCGAGGCGACCCTGCTGGACCTGACCCTGGCCCTCTGCCGGGCCTGGGGCCGCTGATCCCAACAGGGCGCTGGCAGGGGAACCGGGCATTGGTCACTTGAGCGCAGCCTCCTGCGGGCGGAAGATGGACCTCTGCATCCCGGAGGGCCCATGTCTGAATGCGTCGTTCCCACCCTGACCTCAGCCGAGGTGGTGGCATCCAAGTCTTTGCTGCCCCAGGGCTGGAAGGCGGACATGTCCAACCTGGCCGGACTGGACCTGACCCTGTGCGCCATGGAGCTGCTGCGGCGCACCACCAGCCGCCTGCCCCAGGATGTCATCGACGCCCTGGTGCAGGGCCGCGATGCTGAGGAGCCGGGCAGCCGCGCCTTCAACACGCTGAACGACATGGTGCGCAACATCATCCTCGCGGACGGGAACGTCTCCCCCCTCTGCCAGGACACGGGCTCGATCATCTTCTGGGTGCGCCACCCCTTCGGCTTCAGCCAGCGGGCCGCCCGCAAGCAGCTGCGCGCCGCTGTCATGGATGCCACCAAGCGGTCCTGGCTCCGGCCCAACTGCGTGGAGTCGCTGAGCGGCAAGAACAGCGGCACCAACATGGATCCCTTCCACGAGCACCACCCGGCCATCCACTTCGAGGAGTGGGACCAGCCCCACATCGAGGTCTCGGTCATGCAGAAGGGCGGGGGCAGTGAGAACGTGGGCGCCCAGTATCGCCTGCCGGACGCCATCCTGGGCGCGGGCCGCGACATCAAGGGCGTGCGCAAGTGCATCATCGACGCCGTGGTGAAGGCCCAGGGCCAGGGCTGCAGCCCCGGCATCCTCGGCGTGTCCATCGGCGGCGACCGGGTCACGGGCTGGGAGCGGGCCAAGGAACTCGTCCTGCGCAAGCTGGGCACCGCCAATCCCGATCCCAAGATGGATGCCTTCGAGAAGGAGCTCACCCGGGACCTGAACACCCTCGGCATCGGGCCCATGGGCTACGGCGGCGCCACCACGGTGCTGGGCGTCTCCGCCGAGGAGATGTACCGCCATCCCGCCAGCTTCTACGTGTCCATCGCCTACATGTGCTGGAGCAGCCGCCGCGGCACCCTCACCCTCGCGGCCGACGGCCAGCCCTCCTACGACCTGTGAGGCTCCCATGATCCGACTCACCACCCCCATCACCGAAGAAGCGATCCGGCAGCTCAAGGTCGGCGACGAAGTCCTGCTGAACGGCAACGTCGTGCTCAGCCGCGACATGGGCCACAAGTTCATGAAGGAGCAGAAGCCCGACTGGCTGAAGCCCATCCTCGAGAACATGGTCATCTACCACTGCGGCCCCGTGGTCCGGAAGAACGCGGACGGCACCTGGACCTTTGTGGCGGCGGGCCCCACCACCAGCATCCGTGAAGAGCCCTACCAGGCCGACGTCATCGAGACCTACAAGGTCCGCGGCGTCATCGGCAAGGGCGGCATGGGCAAGAAGACCAGCGAGGGTCTGCAGAAGACTGGAGCGGTCTACCTCCACGCCACCGGCGGCGCCGGCAGCCTGCTGGCGGAGCGCGTCAAGCGGGTCGTGGACGTGAAGATGCTGGAGGAGTTCGGCAGCCCCGAGGCCTTCTGGATCATCGAGGTGGAGGACTTCCCCCTGGTGGTCACCATGGACAGCCACGGCGGCAGCCTCCACGAGATCGTCGCCCAGCAGAGCCAGGACCGCGCCAAGGCGCTCATGGCCTGAGAGGCATGCCCGGGACCCACCACCGACTCCGCCGCGACCTGGCCTCGGCCCTGGCCGAGTTCCTGGAGCCTGAGGAGGCCCAGGCGGAGTGTGTCCGCTGGTTCGAGGATGGGCTCGGCCTCTCCCGGACCTGGCTGGCAACGCATGGCGCCGAGCCGGTGCCTGAGGCGCGGGAGCAGCAGGTGGCCGACTGGCTCCAACGCCGCCGGGCCGGGGAGCCCTGGGCCTACCTCCTGGGCTGGACCCAGTTCCGGGACCGGCGCTTCGAGGTCACGCCCGAGACCCTGATCCCCCGGCCGGAGACGGAGCTGCTGGTGGAGGCCGCCCTGGACATCGGCCAGCGGCTTGGGGTCGAGCGCTGTGTGGACGTGGGCACGGGCAGCGGCATCATCGCCATCAGCCTGGCCCTGGAGACCTCCTGGCAGGTCTCGGCCACGGACCTGAGCCCCGGCGCCCTGGCGGTGGCCCGGGCCAACGCCGCGCAGCTCGGTGCGCGCCTCCAGTTCCACGAGGGCAGCCTGCTGGAGCCAGTGCCGGAGCCTCTGGGCCTGGTGGTGGCGAACCTGCCCTACGTGGACCCGGCCGACCAGCCGACCCTGCAGCGGGAGCTGGCCTTCGAGCCGGCCTCGGCCCTGTTCGCCCCGGAGCGGGGGCTGGCCCTCTCGAAGCGGCTGCTCAGCCAGGCTCGGGCCCGGCAGGCGCCGGCCTGCCTGCTGGAGATCGGGGCCGAGCAGGGCGGCGAGTTGTGCCGGTGGGCCATGGGCCTTGGTTGGGTAAAAGCCCTTGTACATCAGGACTTTGCGGGGCACGATCGGATCCTGATCGCCCTGGCCTGACGCCTTGGCACCATCTTCGCCCTAGGAAAGGGCGGAGGTGTTCCATGAGGAAAATGCTGCCCATCGTCCTGCTCTTGGTGGGGATCGGCTGCTCCATTCCCAAGCGCCACGATCCGAATCTTGTGAAGAAGCCGGCCATTCCCCTGGTGGAGGAAGCCCCGGCGACGGCCCCGATCAGCGAAGGCAGCCTCTGGCGGGACCGGCCCTTCGTGGCGGACCTCCGGGCCTACCGGGTCAACGACCTGGTGACCGTGAAGATCAGCGAGAGCACCAACGCCATCAGCAAGGCCGATGTCACCACGAACCGGGCCGGCAGCAACAATCTGGCCAGCCCGACCCTCTTCGGGGCCCTGACGAGCATGGGCATCGCCAGCAACTCCGCCGCCAAGACCACCTCCAACACCAACAAGTTCGCCGGCACCGGCACCACGGGCCGCAGCGCCACCTTCACTACGACCATCACCGCCCGGGTCGTGAAGGTGATCGGCAACGGCAACCTGATCGTCGAGGGCTACCGCGATATCCAGCTGAACAACGAGACCCAGCGCCTCTACGTGGCCGGCATGATCGATCCCAATCGGCTCGATGGCACCAACACCATCACCTCGGGCCAGGTGGCGGAGCTCCGCATCGGCTACGGCGGCGAGGGCATCGTGGACGAGACCCTGAAGCCTGGCTACATCAGCCGCCTCCTCAACTACATCTGGCCCTTCTAGGAGGCTCCCATGCGCGTCGCAGCCCTGTTTCTCGCGGCCATGACCCTCCTGGGGGCCGATGCCGCCAAGGCCGAGAAGAAGGTCGAAGTGCACCTCCGGGAAGTGGCCCGCCTCCAGGGCGTCCGGGGCAACCAGCTGCTGGGCTACGGCATGGTGGTGGGCCTGGATGGCACTGGTGACAAGGACCAGACCAAGTTCACGGTGCAGTCCCTCACGAACCTGATGTCCCGCCAGGGCCTCACCGTCAATCCCACGACCGTGAAGGTGAAGAACGTGGCTGCCGTCATGGTGACGGCGGAGCTGCCGGCCTTCGCCCGGACGGGCTCGCGCCTGGATGTGACCGTGTCGAGCACCGGCGACGCCAAGTCCCTGGCCGGGGGCATCCTCCTGATGACCGCCCTGCAGGGACCCGATGGCCAGACCTACGCCGTGGCCCAGGGGCCGCTGCTGGTGGGGGGCTTCAGCGCCTCCGCCGGGGGCGCCTCGGTCACCAAGAACCATCCCACCGTGGGCCGCGTCCCCGAAGGCGCCCTCATTGAGCGCGAGCTGGGCGGCAACTTCAACGCCCGCACCACCCTGCGCTACAGCCTGCTGGAAGAGGACTTCACGACGGCCATGCGGGTGGTCCATGTCATCAACGAGGAGCTGGGTGAGAAGCTGGCCCAGCCCCTGGATGCGCGAAC
This sequence comes from uncultured Holophagaceae bacterium, assembly GCA_903857495.1. Taxonomy (GTDB): domain Bacteria; phylum Acidobacteriota; class Holophagae; order Holophagales; family Holophagaceae; genus Geothrix. The sequence continues at coordinate 8,045 of CAIOFF010000008.1, forward strand.
AATTGAACTGCAGATTCCCAAGGAGTTCCTTGGCCGTGCGGTGGAGCTGGTGGCGCGCCTGGAGAACCTCAACGTCCAGCTGCAGTCCAAGGCCCGGGTGGTGGTGAACGAGCGGACGGGCACGGTGATCATGGGCTCGGATGTCCGCATTGGCGCCGTGAGCATCGTGCAGGGCGGCCTCAGCATCATGGTGAGCTCCACCCCGTTAGTGAGCCAACCGCCCCCCTTCAGCCAGGGCAAGACTGTCCAGGCCACCAAGAAGGACGTCACGGCGGTGGAGGAGAAGGCGAAGACCGTCACCGTCGAGCCGGGGATCAGCGTGGGCAAGCTGGCGGAGATGCTGAATGGAATGGGTGTCAGCTCCCGCGACCTGGTGGCCATCCTCCAGGCCATCAAGGAAGCCGGCGCGCTCCAGGCCGAGCTGAGGGTCCTGTGATCAGCGCCCCCGGCCTGCCCTCGGTGGACCCCCTGGCCCAGGCCCAGGCCGGGCAGGCGCTGCCCAATGCCACGGAGAAGACGGAAAAGGCGGCCCGGCAGTTCGAGGGCCTCCTCATGAACCTGCTGTTCCAGACCATGCGAAAGACCGTGCAGCCCTCGGGCCTGTTCGGGGACTCCGGGCAGTCCCGTTCCACCTACGAATACCTGATGGATCAGGCGGTGGTGGACCGGGCCGTGGCCGGGGGCCGGGGCTGGGGACTGGCTGATAAGTTGAAGGCGGCCTGGGACCAGTCCGGGAAAAAGGTCCCTGAAAAAGAATTCCCAGCAAGTTGAGGGTTCTTGGCAAACTGCCGATACAGCCTTGTCGAGGTGACTATGCGTGTCAGTGGTAAATCGGGGAGCGTCAGCAGCACTCAGGGTGTGGCGGGAGCCAAGCCTGCAGCTTCTTCCGCCTCGGGCCCCGTCGCTCCAGCCGCAGCCAGCGATGCCCTCCAGGTTTCCTCCGCCGCACGTCTGGTCGCCCTGGCCCAGCAGGCCCTGGCGGCAGTCCCCGACATTCGGACGGACAAGGTGGAAGCCATCAAGAGCCAGCTGGACGCAGACGCCTATAACCCCGATGGAGAGGCCGTGGCCGAAGGGCTCATCAAGGAACATCAGGCGTACGGACGCCATTCCTAGCCCTGGAGCCCTTCACGTGAGGGCATGATCAGTCCCCTGACCCAGCGCCAGATCCTGCAGACCGCCGCGGTCGAGGCTGTCCGTCTGTCCATGGAGGGCGGTGCCCAGGTGCAGCGGGAGCAGGCCCGCAGGCAGGCCTTCGACGCGAAGCTGGCGGAGACCCTGCTCGATGTGGCGGACGTCTCTGAGTCGGACAAGCTGAGCCTGGCGGAGCAGGAGGCCCGGGACCGGGAGGCCCGGAGGCAGCATGGCACCGGGGCTTCCGACCCGCTCCCCACCGAGCTGCCGGAGACCACCACGGCAGAGGGTGCCGGGCCACACCTGGATCTCTTGGCCTGAGCCTTGCCGGAAGACAGCCAGGGAGGTCTTCCATGCTGCATGCCGTGCCCGAACTCCTGGACGCGCTTGAGACCAGGCTGATCGCCGGTGAGGATCCTGCGGTGCTCCTGTCGGGAATCCGCTGGTCGGAGCTGGTGGGGTGGCCCGAGGATGCCGCCGGCGCCCAGGCCCTCAAGCGGCGCATCACCTCGGTCCACACCCTGCTCATGGGGCTCCAGTCCCCGCTGCGGGCGGCCCTCATCGGCCTGTCCGGCTTGCCGGGCTACAGCCGGGAGGGCCTGGCCGCCGATGCTTCGGCGATCGCACCCCGCCTGATCGGAAGGGCCTAGCCATGCCCGGACTGAATGCCAGCCTCTACCTCGGGCTCTCGGGACTGCAGGCTCAGCAGGCGGCCCTGAACGTGGTGGGCCACAACATCGCCAACGTGAACACCCCCGGCTACACCCGCCAGCGGGCCGACCTCAGCGCCGGCCAGTCCCAGGTCGAAGGGCAGATCTACTTCGGAACCGGCGTCACACTCAGCTCCGTCCAGGGCATCCGGGACCGCTTCCTGGACCTCCAGATCTATCGCGAGACCGCCAAGCAGACGGGCGCCGACGAGCGCTACTCGGCGGTGAACGCCATCGCCTCCACCCTCGGAGACACGGGCAGCACCGGCATCGCCGCCCAGATCCAGGCCTTCTTCCAGGGCTTCCAGGACCTCTCCACCAAGCCCGAGGATGCGGCCCTCCGGACGAGCCTCCTCGGAAAGGCCCAGGCCATGGTCACGGGCCTGCAGACCAAGTACCAGCTGCTGGAGGACCAGCGGGGCAATGCGGATCAGTCCATCGGAGCGCTGGTGGCGGAGGTGAACACCCTCACCGGCCAGATCGCCCGGCTGAACCAGCGCATCTCCACCGAGGTCACGCCGGGCGCCGACAACGACGCCCGGGACCAGCGCACGAGCCTCACGGACAAGCTGGCAGGGCTGGTGGGCATCAACGTCGTTGAGAACCCCAATGGGGAATACCAAATCACCTTGGACTCCGGCACCGCCGTCCTGGTGACCGGCAGCAGTTCCCTCGACTTGGAGACCAAGCGCGGAGGGGACGGCTACCTTCAGTTGGTCTCCGACATGAACGGCGCCAAGGTGGATGTCACCTCTGCCATCAAGGATGGGACACTCGGCGCCAAGCTGGACCTGCGGGGCAACATCCTGGTGGGGTTCCAGGCCCAGCTGGATCAGATCGCCGCAGGTCTGGCCAAGGCCGTGAACCTGACCCAGAGGGCAGGGATCGCCCAGAACGGTCTTGCCGGGCAGGACTTCTTCCAGAACGCCTCTAAGCTCAACGTCGACTCCCTCACCGGGCTGCCAACCGCCGACGGGTTGCCGAACAGCATCTCGACGGCTACGGCCTCGCTGAGTGGCGCGGGATGGACTGACCGCTACAAGGGCATGGTCAACCTGCTCTCGGTGAACGCGGCCCTGGTCAAGGATCCCTCCCTCATCGCCGCGGCTGGCGCCGGCGGGGCCAAAGGGGACAATGCCAACGCCCTGCTGATTGCGGACTTCCAGAACAACAGCATGGCCGTGGAAATGGGGGGCACCTTCACGGGGTTCACCTCGGCCGTGGCGGCCCTGGTGACCGACCTCGGCAGCCAGGCCCAGAACTACAAGGCGCAGAGCACCGCCCAGCAGAACCTGGTCTCGGCGCTCCAGGCCCAGCGGGACAGCGTCTCGGGCGTGAACCTGGACGAGGAGGCCTCCAGCATGATGACCCTCCAGCGGGGCTACCAGGCCTCCGCGCGATTTATCAGTGTCATCAACCAACTGACCGATCAGTTGGTGAACCAGTTCGGCAAGTGATCCCGAAAGCAGGTGGACCATGTCCTTTCGCACCAGTACCGCGACCCAGCTGCGCCAGAACCTCCAGGACCTCCAGGCGACCCAGGAGCGGATGGCCCTCAACAATGCCCGGATCACGTCCGGCAGCCGCATCGGCAGTCCCGGCGAGGATCCCAACGGGACGGCGCTGATCCTGGATTTCGGGAACTCCATTCAGGCCAATACTCAGTACCTCAAGCAGGTGACCTCTGCCAGCAGCTTCCTGACCTCCACGGAGGATGCGGTGAACGGCGCGGTGAGCAGCGTCATGCGACTGCAGGAGCTGGCGGTGTCCGGCAACTCGGCCTCGGTGCCCGAAGTGAACTCCATCCTGCAGAACCTGCTGGGGCTGGCCAACACGCAGTCCCAGGGGAAGTACATCTTTTCCGGCACCCAGACGGGCACAGCGCCCTTCAGTGCCACGAGCGCGGTCCCCTACAGCTACGGCGGCAACCAGGATGAGATCAACCTGGGCGTGGCAACCGGCACACTGGTCGCCACAAACCTGACGGGGGACGAGGTCTTCCTCGGCGGGCAGAGCCTGAAGCCGGGCGACTCGCCCAGTGACCTCTTCTCGGCGGTGCAGAACCTGGCCACTGGCCTCCAGAGCGGCAATGCCGCCACGATCCAGACCGCCACGACGGGCCTGGATGCTGCCCTTGCCAACCTCAACCAGATGCTGGCCAAGCTGGGCGGCAGGCAGGCCGGGCTCCAGAGCCTCCAGACCACCCTGTCGAACTTCAATGCGAGCCTGCAGTCGCTCCAGAGCGCCCAGGAATCCACCGACTACCCCACGGCCATCACCGAATACAGCAACGACCAGACCATCCAGTCCGCCACCCTGAGCGTCATGGCCAAGGCGAACAAGGTGAACCTGTTCGACTACCTGGGCTGAGCCACGGCCTGGAGGTGGGCCTCCAGGGAGGCCAGGGCCCGCGCTCGGTGAATCCCGCCCTTGGCAGCCCGGAGGGCCCGGGTGCCCCCGGCCTTCTTCAGGGCCCGGGCATCCACGGCCCCCTCGGCCAGGGCGGGGAGCAGGCCCAGCATGGCGTTGGTGGGTGCGAAGTCCCGGGGCGCCGCGTGGGCCAGGTAGTGGAGCAGGGCGCCGGTCATGGTGTCTGCGGGGAAGGGCATCGCCGGGAGCCCCCGCAGGGCACCGTCCATGGCGAGCGCCGCCGCCAGTCCCGCCGCGGCCGATTCGAGGTAGCCCTCGACGCCCGCCAGCTGCCCGGCCACCCAGAGCCCCGGAACTGATTTGACAGCTAGTGTCGCATCCAGTACCGAGGGGGCCTGGAGGTAGGTGTTGCGGTGGATGCTGCCGAAGCGGGCGAACTCGGCGGCCTCCAGCCCGGGGATGAGGCGGAAGACCTCCTTCTGGGCGCCCCACTTCAGGCGGGTCTGGAAGCCCACCAGGTTGAAGTGGTCTCCGGCCAGCGTGTCCTGCCGCAGCTGGACCACCGCATGGGGCCACCGGCCCGTGCGGGGATCATCCAGTCCCACGGGCTTCAGGGGGCCGTGCCGCAGGGTCTCGCGCCCGCGGTCTGCCATCACCTCCAGCGGCAGACAGGCCTCGAAGTAGGGCGTGTCCAGGTCCGCGAGGGGGGTGCGCTCCGCCGCCAGCAGCGCATCGAGGAAGCGCTCGTACTGCTCCAGTGTCATGGGGCAGTTGATGAAGTCCGGGTCCCCCTTGTCGTAGCGGGTGGCCATCCAGGCGATGTCCAGATTGATGCTGTCCCGCTCCACGATGGGTGCGATGGCATCGTAGAAGTGCAGGCGCCCACTGCCGGAGACGGCAGAGAGCCAGTCGGCCAGGGGCTCCGCGGTGAGGGGGCCGGTGGCCAGCACGGTCGGCTCGGTCAGCTCGGGGCTGTCCACCTGGGCTTCCTCCCAGCTGATGAGGGGGTGCTCCCGGAGGCAGGTGGTCACCGCGGCAGAGAAAGCGCCCCGGTCCACCGCCAGGCTGCTGCCGGCGGGAACCCGGGTGGCCTCCGCACAGCGCAGGATCAGCGACCCCATGCGGCGCATCTCCGCCTTCAGGATCCCCGTGGCCGAGTTGGGGTCATCGCTCTTGAAGGAGTTCGAGCAGACCATCTCCGCGGCCTGGCCCGTGGTGTGGGCGGGCGTCATGCTGGCCGGGCGCATCTCGGTCAGCCGGACCCGGTGCCCCCGCGACGCCAGTTGCCATGCGGCCTCGGAGCCCGCCAGTCCCGCACCGATGACATGAACCACGCCCACCCCCTGGGGCTGATTCTATGCCTGCCCTGGGCAGGTGGTGGGCGGCATTGCGGCCCTGCCGTCGGCAGAAGCAGGTCTCCCGTATTTTTCGCTTGCCATTGAGGACCTGCGTGTTAGTCTGAATGTCCTGCGCAGTTGAGGCTGCGGGGTGCAAGAAGCGGCCGGAAGGCGGTTTCGACCATGTGGAAGCATGGGGGCGTCTTTGAAAACCGGATCGAAGATAGGAAGCCTTTGAGGATTTCGTTCGATGTCTTAGGACAGGGGACGGGATTCAGAGAAATACGTCCAGAACAGTGGCCTGAGGGACGGAAGTTCCGAG
>CAIOFF010000009.1 GCA_903857495.1 uncultured Holophagaceae bacterium
ATGCAGTACCTCCTTGGTCATCTGGCGGTGCGTCTACACCGCGATGACCAAGGAGCCTGCTTTCACCCTTCCGCGCTAGCCGTCTTTTTCGACCGGCCTGCCTGGACGACCGTCCCCCGCCGCGCAGCGGCTTCGTTCAACCACTCTCGCGGAGAAAGGACGAGAAGTCGGATTGGGTTTAACTTCCCCCTGCTCCTTCACGCTTTCTTTTGGTTCACCCGGGGTTTCAGGGAATGAAGCAGGGCGCACCTTGGGCATTGCTGCACTGATAAAAACCATTTTCAGCCGGGGATGAACGGGGATAAATAGAGTGGCCCACGGGACGGGTTGTCCGGCTCGCCTGACGTTGCGCCCCAAGCTGGACTAGTCCAGACGAATGTTTTTCATCCCCGTTCATCCCCGGCTAAGGCCCTTCTGCTTTCTTCTCGCTCAGGACCTGTGCTTCCGCCGCCGCAGCCAGAGCCCCAGCGGACCCAGCACCAGCCAGGCGAGGAGCACCGCCTTCAGCAGGGGTGACATCAGAGGCCGTCCTGCCGATTGGGGGCAGGCGCAGGGTGCGGACTTCGCCCGCGCACTGCGCGGGGGCGAGGGGGGACGCAGAGGGCCGTCAGGCCCGGGAGGTCCCCCCTCGCCAGCATTAGTACCGGAGCACGCTGAAGACCGGCAGCCCCTCGACCTTCTCGCGGCCGGGCAGGGAGGACAGCTCGATGAAGACCGTGAGGGCCACGGGCTGGGCGCCGGTGAGGCGGATGAGCCGCTGGGCCGCGGCGGCGGTGCCGCCGGTGGCCATGACGTCATCCACGATGAGGACCCGGTCGCCGGCCTTGAAGGCATCCGTGTGGATCTCCAGGGCGTCCTCGCCGTATTCCAGGCCGTAGGGTTCCTTGTGGGTGGCCATGGGCAGCTTGCCCGGCTTGCGGGCGGGCACGAAGCCCACGCCCAGCTTCTGCGCCAGGGCGCTGCCGAAGATGAAGCCCCGGGACTCGAGGCCCAGCACGTGGGTGGGCTCCAGGATCAGCGCCGGCTCGGCCATGGCCGCCACCGCCTCCCCGAAGACCGCGGCATTGGCCAGCAGCGGGGTGATGTCGCGAAACAGGATGCCGGCCTTGGGGAAGTCGGGCACGTCCCGGACATAGGAGGAGAAGGGATTGGCGTGGGTCATGGTTACCTGCGGAGCTCGAAGGGAAAGGGAAGCGAGGATCGCACGGCCGGGGTCTCCCAGTCCAGCCGGTCCACGGACCCGTAAGCTGGGCCCCGCGCCAGCTGGCTGCGGAAGGCCGCCAGGGCGTCGGCGGAGCCTTCGGCCTCGCCCGAGACCGTGCCCCCCGGGTCGTTGCGCACCCAGCCCGCCAGCCCCAGGGCCTGGGCCTGACGCTCGGCGAAGCGGCGGTAGCCCACGCCCTGGACGCAGCCGTGGACGCGGAAGGCCGCCCTAGTCGTTGAAGGCGGCATGGAAGTCGGCCTGCCGGGCCAGGGTCTCGGGGCAGCCCAGGTCCAGGCGCAGGGGGGTGACGCTGGCGTAGCCCTCGAACACGGCCTCGGCGTCGCTGCCAGCGCCCTTGGCGTAGGTGGGGCCCGCGTCGCCGCCGATCCAGTAGTAGGGCAGGCTGCGGGGGTCGGCCCGGCGCTCCACCAAGTCGTGGTAGGCCCGGCTGTCCTGGCCCGTGAGGCGGAAGCCCCGGGGCTCGCCCTTGGGCAGGTTCACGTTCCAGATGCGGTTGGCGGGGAGCTCCATGGCCTCCCAGCGCTCGAGGAAGCGCCCGATCCAGGGCTCGCCCTCCTCTAGGTTGCCGCCGGGGTGGATGGAGAAGGCCGCGGCCCGGGCGCCCTGCAGGCGGCCCTCGAAGGCCGCGCCCACGGTGCCGGAGTAGAACACGTCCTCGCCCAGGTTGAAGCCGTGGTTGATGCCCGAGAGCACCCAGTCAGGGCGGCGGTCCAGCACCTCGCAGACCCCCAGCAGCACACAGTCCACGGGGGTGCCGTCGCAGGCGTAGCGGCCGGGGCCCACCTCGTTCAGGCGCAGGATGTTATGCAGGCTCAGGGCCGAGGAGATGGCCGAGCGGTTGCGGTCCGGCGCCACGGTCACCACCCGGCCGAAGCGGGCGGCCACCCGGGCCAGGGCCGCGATGCCGGGGGCCCAGAGGCCGTCGTCGTTGGTGAGCAGGATCAGGCGTTCAGACATCCAACCAGTGTAGCGTGTGGGCCGGACCGGGATTCGCTGGCAGGATGGAATCCACCCAGGCCCCCCGTGGACTCCGACCTCCCCCTGAGCACCGCCCCATCGCTCCCGTCCGCGGAGGAGGAGGCTGCGGGTCGGGGCGGCATTCTGGCCCGGCTCCGTGAAAGGATTGTCGCCTTCGCGGCATCCCGTTATGCAGGCGCCCATGCGGAGGACCTGGCGCAGGAGGTGCTGGTGGTGATCCATGAGAAATACGGGCACCTCCACCGGCTGGAGGACCTGGTCCCCCTGGCCTTCCAGATCCTGCGCTTCAAGCTGGCCGCCCACCGCCGCAAGGCCTATCGCCACGGCGACTACGACGCCGTGGACGTGGACCTGTTCCCGCCGGCCTCGGACGCGCCGGATCCCGCCGCGGTGCTGGAGCGCAAGGAGCTGCTGGCGCGGCTCCTGGGCGGCATCTCCCGCATGGGCGAGCGCTGCCGGGAGCTGTTCCGCCTCAAGCTGCAGGGGCGCACCTTCGTGGAGATCCAGCAGCTCCTGGGCGCCGCCAGCCTGAACACCGTCTACACCTGGGACCACCGCTGCCGCAAGCAGCTGCTCGAGTCGCTGGGCGGCAGCTGGGATGCTCCCGCCGGAAGGGGGGCGAGATGAACCGCGCCGAAGCCGAGCAGCTGCTGGGGGGCCACGCCACGGGGACGCTCACCGAGGCCGAGCGGAGCCTGCTCTTCGCGGCGGCCCTGGAGCACCAGGAGCTCTTCGACGCCCTTGTTGATCAGGAAGGCCTGCGCGAGCTGCTGGCGGACCCTGCGGCCCGGGCCCAGCTGCTCGCGGCCCTGGCCCCCATTGCGCCCAAGGTCGTGCCCCTCTGGCGCCGCCCCGGCCTGCTCGCCGCCGCAGCCAGCCTGCTGGTGGGCACCACCGCCGGGCTGGTCTACCTCCGCAGCCCCGAGGCAGGCCGCGTGCCGGCCCTGCAGGAGGCCCCCAAGGCTGCGCCGAAGCCGGTGGAAGCCCCGGCTGCCGTCGCCGCGCCGAAGGCTATCCCGGCCCCGGCGCCAGCCCGACCCAAGGCCGCCCCGGCGCCCAGCCCCGAGGAGGCCGCGCGCCGGAACGTCCAGGCCACAGCCCCGATGCCGGAGACCCCGCGGGCCGAGGCCCCTCGGCCGGCCGCCCTGGCTCTGCCCGCGGCGCTGTCCAGCAAGCAGGCTGATGCGCTGCCCAAGGCCGAAGCGGCCCAGGACCGCTCCCAAGTTGCCCCCGAGGGTGTGCTTGGCGGAGCGCGGGCAGCGGTCGCGTCCCCGCCGCCCCCTGCCAAGGCCAAGCGTGACCTGGCGGAGGCGGGCTCCGCAGTAAACCAGCCCCACTGGACGCTGGAGCCGCGCCCGGATGGCACCACCCTGGTGACCGTGACCGGTCCCCGGGGTGTGCGGGCGGTACTCCTCCAGCGGGGCGCCGGTGGCGTCAGGGTGCTGGGGCTGGAGGCCTTCGGGGAGCCTGGGGGCAGCCGGGCCCAGTGGCGCTGCCTGCTCCGCCTCGAGGCCGGCGATGTCCTGGACCTCTACCTGCTGAACTCCCCCGCGGCCAACCCCGCGAACCTGCCGGAGACCGGCGCCGTGGACGGCTTCCGGGCCCGGATCCACCCCGTCGCGAAATAAGCCACGCGTCGCCCGATCCCTTTAAGACCCAGCGTGGAACCACAGATGACGAAGATTTGCGCAGATGGGTACCGGCCCATGCGGGGGCGAGCCGCGACCTATCCCTTCAATCACCGGTTGAGCTTTTCAAGCAATAGCCAAATCAGCCACCGATGAACACCGATGAACACCGATAAAGGCATGATAAAAACCAGTGCAGATATCAATTCAGATCTTTCTTTATCGGCTTTTAATCGGTGTTCATCGGTGGTTAAAAAAGGGCTTTTTAAGCGCTGAGCAAATAAGCTGTTTTACGTATAAAAAGATTCGTTGTGATTTGGAAATGATCAGGTCTATTCTTGTCGGAATTTTGATGGTTTATTGCCCACCATTGCGACATCGGCGAAGGAACCCACACGACTGGAACATCTTAGAAAGCCTTTGGACATGGACCACGCCCTATCCAACTCACACACATCTGCACTCCACCCTCCGCTATGGGTGCGTGCGGTGGTGTTCGGTGTGGCTTATTTTGGGTTCCTCGCTGAATCGTGTGGGTAAGGGACTACCTGGCCGGCAGAGCGAAGTCGAGTTTGCCGGCAATGAGGTAGGCGATATTGAGGAGGTTGTGGGTGGTTCGATAGCCTCGGGCCTTGGCCTTGGCGGCCTGGATCA
>CAIOFF010000010.1 GCA_903857495.1 uncultured Holophagaceae bacterium
GCACGCTGCACCCGATCTTCAACCACCTGCTCAGTGTACTTGAGCGGACGCTCTTGGTGGGCCACAGCCTTCCGTCGCTCGGTTAACCGCTGTCTGAAAGTGTACTTGAGCGGACGCTCTTGGTGGGCCACAGCAACAAACTCTCTCGGGTGGTGGCGCAGAAAGTGTACTTGAGCGGACGCTCTTGGTGGGCCACAGCCACCAGGGCGCTCGGGTCCACCGCGAAGCAGTGTACTTGAGCGGACGCTCTTGGTGGGCCACAGCTTGGCGGTCAGAGGGCACTTCACCCCCTCCAGTGTACTTGAGCGGACGCTCTTGGTGGGCCACAGCTTCGGGGCTGGGCGGGCTCCTTGAACGGGCAAGGGCACTGCTCCCAGTCCCAAAGCCTCACAGGGACCCCCCGCCCGTCGTCATCGATGCGCCGCGCACCTGTGCCCAGTGCGGCGGCATGATCCTGCGCCTGCCGCTGACCGCAATGGCCCGGTCCCCGCCGCTGGAGGCCGCATGCATATAGGCCCCCCAGCAGACCATTACCCACGCCATTCCTTGCATCAAGGCAGGTCGGCGAAGCTCTGCCTGCACGGGGACCTGGTGGAGTGCCTGGACCATCCTGCCCGCCCCAGACCCACGAACGGGCCTAGCGGACAAGCAGCTCAGGCTCCTCCCGCCGCTATGCCAGACCCGATTTCCCCATAACGGTCAGTTCGGCCCTCGCCGCTACGGGCTTGTTCAACATCGCATTTCGCCGGTGGGCACCGCCGCGCCTACCCACACCATCAACCCGGTCCCGCCACCGACGAAATGCTCACTGTTTTCGCCCAAGCCAATAACCAAAGGCAGCGCTGCGCCTGCCCAGCCGTTCGTCAGGTCCAGTCGCAGACGAAATGCTGAATATTCTACGCTACTGGTCTACCTATTAATAATGGCGGTGTCGCATCACCGGCAGAAAAAATCCGCCTAAATGTGTTTTATCTGAGAGAAATTAGCCATCAATCTGTATATAAAGAAGGAGAGAAGATGTCACATCGAGACGACAGTAAATTCAATAGCCATAATGGGGACAAAAAAACCCAAGTAATTTATTTTGCTAAACCTACAAAAAAGCACGAGTCCACGGACAGACAAAATATCTCGAACAAGAAGAAAGTCCTACGGAATTGAATCTAATTCAATCTCGATTACAAACTGGCACCAATCACCTAGTCCATTCCATCTGTATTTACAACATTATATTAAAAAAAGATATGACTGATACTTGACTAATCACCCAAATAACCGACATTATAGCGTACCAGATCATTATCCACGGAGTTGGCAATGAACGTGAAAAATTCCTATCTTCATACAATAACCATCTTAATCAACAAGCGTAATAGCTGTGATGAAGCTATTTTAAGGCTCCTATATCTGGTTATTAGTGATCCAGAGATGCTTAGCCTTGAGGCCGAGGAGGAAGCGATTCCTCATCCTGCTGCTGATCGCCCTGTTCCTCGGGCCGTTAAACGCAGTCCTGCCCTGGTTGAAACGCATCTTCCTGAGCCCTCCCATGGCCCTGGGTTCAACGGGATGATGCTTTGGAAGGCCGCTGAGAAGTTGCTGAAGTTGGAGGGCCACGCCATGGGCCTAACCGATATGGTTGAAGCCCTAAGACGCGGAGGCTTGGACCATAAATCCAAGAATCTCTACTGCAACCTTGCCAACGCCATGAAAGGCAAGCCGGATAAGTTCAAGTGCGTCAGTAAGTCCGTCTTCGATCTCAACTTTGAGGTAGACAGAACACTCAATCCATCCAGCTAACTAGCTGATTAAAGAATGCATAACACCGCACCAACCCCTTAATCGGGGAGAGAGGAGAACTATGCCCAGGCGAGCAACAAGATCACATCAAGCACCATCGGCAGATATCTCTACGGTACTGGCCGAGAAATTCCAGGAAACCATGAGAAGGCTGTTCAGACCTTGCTTCCCCCAGGAGAGAACCTACGCCCGGTTTGCCGAGATCATGATTTCCATCCTCGCAGGGGAGGGGCCGAAGACAATTACCTCGACCGTCTTCCTGCGCTCCAAGGACCAAGGCGACTGGTCTAACGACTACAAGGTGTTCTCGACCTCGCCGTGGGAACCTGAAGACCTGTTCAAGAGGGTCCTTGGGGCCACGATTCAATTTCTTCCAAATGAGAATGAGCCAATCGTTCTAGCAATAGATGATACATGTCACTGGCGCTGGAGCAAGAAGGTTCCGGGAACGGCTTGGCACCACGATGCTCTTGGCCCGAAGTTCTTCGGCAAGGGTTCAGGGATGCCGCCTTTAAAGTGGGGACATCAGATGCTTCATGCAGTCCTGATGATCCCTCCAGTACTAGGTTATGCCCCAACTGCGATTCCCGTGGCGTATGAACCAATCCTGGGCATACCCAAGAAGAAGAAAAAGAAAACCCAAGCCTCCGGAGAGCCAGTCAAGCGAGGCCGACCAAAGGGATTCAAGCCCTCGGAAACCCTCGTTCCAGACTCATCTATCGCCCAGATTAAAACCCCACCCAAGGCAACCGAGCAGGCCCTGGCGGTAATCAAGAGGGTGAGGAGTTGGCTTGATGATTTTGGCCTTCAGGAGAGAGATCTGATGGTTGTGGTAGACGCCAGTTACTGCAACGGGACCGTGCTCCGGAACCTTCCCAAAAGAACCGAAATCATAGGCCGCACCAGGGAAGATGCCTGTCTCTACGCCCCAATTGCACAAAAGCAGGGTAAGCAGATTTATGGCGACAGGATCCCTACACCCAAACAAATATCGCAAGATACGAACATTCCTCATGAAACCAGGGTGTTCAAGTTTGGCGGTGATCAATACCAGTTCCGATGGAAGGAAGCCAATCCGGTGCTCTGGAAAAACGGATCCAAGAGCCGTCCCCTGCGGCTACTGGTAACTCTTCCCGTTCCTCATGGACGGCGTTCCAACCGGGGTTATCGAAAGTACGGCTACCTACTGACAACTAAACTGGATGGGGATTCTGGCCCTTTGCTCCAAGCTTACCTCTGGCGGATTGAGATCGAGAACCTTCACCGAATCTTCAAGACTACCCTTGGAATGGGACAGACCCAGTGCCTTAGCTCAAGTCCCAAGATCTTCGCTTCCATTGCGGCTACCTGGGCTGTCTTCTCCCTAGTCAGCCGGAGTGTGGGTGGAGAGGTCCGGGGCGACCAACAACCCGTCCTCTCCAAATGGCAAGCCAACAAGAGGAGGTGGCGGGAGGAAACCCGGCTCAGACAGGGGAGACCCATGCCGAAGTACCGGCCTACCGCCATGGACAACATCACCATGCTGCGTTCTGGCCTGGGATTTCATTGGAAGAACGGGGTCCTGAGAAAAGCCTAATCAAGTGCAACATGAGATAGAAAAAAAGGCTTCCCATGAATTGTGGGAAGCCTTTTTTTCTGTCTATTATTGAATCAACTCTTGTATTTGCAGCAAAATATAGCCTAATTAATCGCCAAGCAGCAGAAAACCCGCGCCTAGCGCGGGTTTTTAGTTTGGGAGGTCCAAGGGGAATCGAAGTCACAGAATTGCCAGCTTTCGTCTTGGCCCGGGGAGACAGCCCGGGGGGCTGTCGGACCTGGGACAGAAAGCTGAGCAATTCGTGCGGCCGGAGCGTCACCTCGGAGGCGCAGCCGCAGAGGTGACGCGTAGGGATTCCCCGCTGCCCAATCTGCCAAGCCCAAAGGGGGGTCAACCCCTGTTCCCGCTGTGAGAGGGCGAAGAGAGCGCACCTGTGAGATGCCGAACCCCGGGGGCAGGTCAGCACGGCCCGGCCGGTCTGACGCCCATTCCTTCAGGTTTTGAGCGGCCCTCCGATGAGAGACGAAGGTTGAGTGAAAGAGTTTGTATTTAATTTCTTTATCGTTTTTTTCTATTTGGACTTTCGAAATCCATGCGTCTCATGTGATTCCTCAAGGGACCAAGAATGCTTCCTGATTTTGCAGACCTGCCCGACGGCATTGTCTTTTCGGACATGCAGGGCCTGGTCCAGGGCTTCTCGCCGACAGCCATGACCATGTTCCGCTATGCCACGGACCGGGAGCAGACGGGTCGCCCGATCACGGATTTTCTGGTGCCGGAAGACCGAGCGCAGGCTGCAGGCCACTTTTCGAAGCGCCTGATCGGGGAGGAGCCGGGGCTGAAACACTACCGGGGGCTGCGCGCGGATGGCAGCACCTTCCCCATGGAGGTGAACGGGCAGACCATCCTCGGCGCAGATGGTCAACCCAAAGAAGTCCTGTTCATCATCCGGGACCTCTCCGGACGCCGGGGGATGGAGCGGAAGCTGGAGAAGACCTCCCAGCTCCTCCAGACCGCGTTCAGGGTGGCTGGCATGGGGCAGATCATCACCAACCTCCAGGACCCGACCTGGCCCTGGGCGTGCTCGCCCGGGATCGACGAGATGCTCGGCATTGATCTCGACTTCGAGAAGAACTTGGAGGGCATGGCCACCCTCCTTCATCCTGAGGACCGGGACCGGGTGTTGGCCCAGCTGAAGGAGTCCGTGCAGAAGCACCAGCCCTTCTCTGAGCAGGCCCGGATCATCCGGCCGGCTGATGGGGAGCTGCGCTGGATCGCGGCCTGGGCGGACACGCAACACGACCAGGACGGCAAGCCCCTCCAGCACATCGGGATCCTCCAGGACATCACCACCAGCAAGCAGGCTGAGCTGGCAATCGCAGAGAGCGAAGCCCACTTCCGAACCTGGTTCAGGCTGCCGCTGGTGGGAATCGCCATCAGCTCACCAACCAAAGGCTGGCTGGAGGTGAACGACCACCTGTGCGCCATGCTGGGCTACCGCCCCGAGGAGCTGCGAAGCATGACCTGGGCTGAGATCACCCACCCCGAGGATCTGGCCTCAGATGAGACGCACTTCGAGCGAGTGCTCCAGGGAAAGCTGGAGGGTTATTCCCTGGAAAAACGCTTCGTCCGCAAGGATGGCAGCATCCTGCCTTCCGAGCTCTCGACACGAAGCGTCCGGAGGCCTGATGGGCAGGTCGACTACATGGTGACCCTGGTCCAGGACATCTCGGAGCGCAGGAAGGCCGTGGAGGCGCTGCGGGCCTCGGAGGCCATGTATCGGGAGCTTCTGGAGCGTCAAGGAGAAGGCTTTGGCGTTCTGGATGAGCAGGAACGGTTTGTCCTGACCAATCCAGTGGCCGAGGAGATCTTCGGCGCGGCTCAGGGGTCCCTGGTCGGGCGGTCCTTGATGGACTTCCTCTCGAAGGATCAGCAGGAACGGATTCGGCAGCAGACCCTGCTGCGTGCCCAAGGCACTCACAGCACCTATGAGCTGCAGATCCGGCGCGAAGATGGCACCCTGCGGTCCTTGCTGATCACCGCCACGCCAGCGGCCCACCAGGAGGGCAAGGCTCTGCAGGTCATCGGAGTGTTCCGCGACATCACCGATCAGAAACATACGGAGAATGCCCTTCTGGAGGCCCACCAGCATCTGGAGTCCCTTGTCGCCGCCATACCGGGCGTGGTCTACCAGTTCCTCGTGACCCCCGCTCACGAATGGAAATTCTTGTATGTCAGCGAGGGCATCCAGGACCTCTACGGTGTCTCTCCTGAGGCAGCTCTGCACGATCAGAACGCCTTGTCGGAGCGCATCCATCCCGAGGATCGAGAGGCCCATCGGCAGGCCGTCCTGGAAGCGGCCCGGGACTTCAAGTTCTGGGCGCATGAACACCGCATCCTCACCCCGAACGGACAGCTGAAATGGGTCCGGGGCTACGCTCAGCCAGTCCGCCAGCAGGATGGAGGGGTGCTGTGGAATGGCGTGCTGCTGGACTGGACAGACCGCAAGCTGGCCGAAGAAGAGAAGCTCCACCTCCAGCACCAGCTGCAGCAGGCCCAGAAGATGGAGAGCCTGGGCAGCCTGGCCGGGGGGGTGGCGCACGACATGAACAACGTACTGGGCGCCATCCTCGGCTTGGCCTCAGCCCACATCGGCAGCCAACCCTACGGCAGCCCCCTCCACAAGGCCCTCGATACCATCTGCAAGGCCACCGAACGGGGCGGCAAGATGGTCAAGAGCCTGCTGAGCTTCGCCCGGCAGGCCCCGGCGGAGGAATCCAGACTAGACTTGAATGCCATTCTCAGCGAGCAGGTCACCCTGCTGGAACGGACGACCCTCTCCAAGGTTCGCCTGCAGCTGAATCTGGAAGCAGACCTCCGTCCCATCCTGGGTGATGCCAGCGCCCTGGCCCATGCCTTCATGAACCTCTGCGTGAATGCAGTGGATGCCATGCCCGACAAGGGCACCCTCACCCTGCACACCCGCAACGTCGATCACGACTGGGTCGAGGTGGTGGTGGAGGACAACGGGATAGGCATGCCCAAGGTGGTCCTGGAGAAAGCCATGGACCCCTTCTTCACCACCAAGGAGGTCGGCAAGGGCACGGGGTTGGGCCTCTCCATGGTCTTCAGCACCGTGACGGCCCACCGGGGGCAGATCGAGCTTCAGAGTGAGCCAGGGCAGGGCACCCGCGTGCTGCTTCGCTTCCCCGCCTGCGAGCAGGAACCGCAACTCCAGGCAGCGGAACCCGAGGTTGCCCAGCAGGCGATGGCGCCCCAGGGAGCGCTGAAGGTGCTGCTGGTGGATGACGACGACCTCATCCTGAGTGCCGTTCAGATGATTCTGGAAGTCATGGGCCACCGGGTGCACCTCGCCCCGAGCGGCGAGGAGGCTCTGGGCCTGCTCGAAGCAGGGCTGGCGCCAGACCTCGTCATCCTGGACATGAACATGCCTGGGCTGGGCGGGGCGGGGACCCTGCCCCGGCTGCGTGCGTTGTGCCCAAAGGTGCCCGTCCTGCTCTCGACGGGGCGAGCCGATCGGACCGCACTGACCCTCGCCTCGGCGCATCCTGGCGTCACCTTGATGTCCAAGCCTTTCGGCCTGAGGGAGCTCCAGGCCCACCTCGAGAGCATTGGGCTGGGGTGAACGCCTGTCGCCATTCCCTGGCAGATGGGGACCCAGGCCGGGACCCCACTCGTCAGAAGCCTACTTCACCCCATCCATCCAGATAATCAGCTTCAGAAGGAGGGCGGAGGACAGCACCACGGCGACCAGGTAGAGGCCGATCAAGAACCGGTTTGAGGTAGTCACGTTCGCCGCCATGGGGTTCTCCTTGGGGTCGGGGTTGTTGTGTTTGACAATTCTTGTGATGCACCATACTACGAGCCCCGTGACGCGACCTAGCTAATTCCAACTAGGAATCAGAACTTTTCTGCCCGGTAGGGATGCCCGAGTCTCAGGCTTTTGGCCTCCGTAGCCAAGGGCCTCGTCTCCAGGCTCAGGCCACGGGCAGGATCAACTCCGGGCTGTCGTTGCGCACATTCCCCACAGCGGCGCCCACCGGGTGGGCACGCAAGAGTTCGCTGGGACAGGGCACCAGCAGGCGCTGGAGGTCCCGGGTCTGGGCTGCGGGATCCAGCCAGTCACCCCAGGCGGCCTTCGGCAGGATCACCGGCATCCGGTTGTGGATGTCAGCCATGAGTCCGTTGGGCTCGGTGGTGATGATACAGGTGCTTACCATCACTTCGCCGTCCGGCCCCTGCCAGTCCTCCAGGAGGCCGGCAAAGGCAAACAGCTCTCCTTCACTAGGGTGGATGTAGAAGGGCTGCCTGGTCTTCCCCTGGGCCTTCCACTCGTAGAAGCCCGAGGCCGGGACCAGACAGCGCTTGCGCCGGAAGGCCGAGCGGAAGGTGGGCTTCTCCTCCAGCGTCTCGGCCCGGGCGTTAATGGGCCGGGGGCTGGTGTTCGGATCTTTCACCCAGCCCGGGATCAGGCCCCAGAACGCGACATCGGCCACCAGCCCGCCCCGCTCCGGGCGCACGATGACCACGTGCTGGCCCGGGGCGATGTTGTAGCCCTTCACGATCTGGAAGCCCGGCGGCACCATGCCGAAGGCCTCCGCCAGGGTCTTGGCATCGAAGGTGAAGGTGTAGCGGCCGCACATGCCGCCCATGATAGCCCTGCGTGAGCGGGACCGACGGTCCTTCAGTCGTCGCTGGTGATGCGCGAGGAGGCCCGGCGTTTCTCGGTGCCCGCCACGATGCAGGCCGACCACTTGGCAGTGGTTTCGCTCCTCGTGTACTCGAGCTGATAGGTCTCCCCGGCCCTGGCGTTGATGGAGAGATCGAAGCCGGTGGCGTTGGGGATGGGCTGGCCCGCGGGGGTCCGGACCTTCCGGAACTTCACGGCGAGGGTGTGGATCCCGGGCGCCAGCTCCAGCCGCTCGCCTTCATCCGGATGGATGCTCCTCCCGTCGATGCTGTGGATATAGACGTCCAGCTTCAGGGTCGCCTGCAGGAAGGCCATATCGGCCCGCGGGGCCGGTGGCTGCTGTCGCGACTGCGGCTGCGGCAGCGAAGACTTGCGCCGGGGAACCGGTCCGCAGGCCAGCAGGGCGAGAAGGACGATGGGGAGGGATCGTTGCATCAGGCTCATGCCAGCTCCTGCGTTGGTCTTGCTGGTCATCGCGGTTTCGGGACGGGTGGGGGCGCCGGCTTCGGCCCGCCGGGGAGGCCGGGTCCTTCAGCTTCCCAGAACTTCAGGACCTCCAGATAGACGTCCACGGGTATCGGCTCCGGGGCCTTCCGGGGCCGGGGCTTGGCGGTGCTGAGGACTTGGCCGCCGTCGGCCGAGCGTTTCGAGGGATCGCTGGAGAGCACCTTGCCCTCGGTCTGGGCGGCCTTGGCCTGCTGGTCCCGGTACTCCGTGAGGACCTTGCGCAACCACGGGCAGAACAGCTTCTTGTCCGGGAAGACCGTCAGGTATTCCCGGCACAGGGCGGGCGAGGGCTGCACCACCTGGACCAGGGCCTGCTTGAGCTGGGTCGGGAACCGGTAGCTGGGCTCGAGCAGGTGAAAGTCCCGGGGCGAGTCGTAGGTCCAGAGCACCGCCGAGGGCAGTGGCTTGGGCTCCTGGGCGAGAAGGGTCATGGCCGCCAGGAGCGGCACGAGGCTGCGCATGAGTCCTCCAGAGGGTTCCAGGCGTTGGGTTATCGTAGTCCAGACGGCCAGATTCCAGGATGGAGCCATGCTCGCGCTGACCAAACTGCTCGGAATGCTCTGCATGCCCCTGGGCCTGCTGTGGCTGGGACTGGCCCTGGCGGCGACCTGGGCGTTCCGGAAGAGGCTGCGGGGGCTGGGGGCCTTCCTGGTACTGCTCTTTCTGGGTTTCACCCTGGCGGGCAATGTCCAGGTGGGAGCCTGGTTCATGGGTCGGCTCGAGTCCGAGGTGCCTCCCCTGTCCGAAAGCAGCGCGCCCTTCGATGCCCTCTTCGTGCTGGGCGGCGGCAGCCAGATCGATGACCAGGGGCACCCCCTGCTCAGCACGGGCGGTGACCGCATCATCGAGGCGGCCCGTCTGTGGCAGGCCGGCCGGGCAACCTGTCTGGTGGCCAGCGGAGCCTCGGACGATGCCCTTGCCGACCGCCGGAACCTGGGCGCCGAGACCCGCGCCATCTGGGTGAGCCTGGGCATCCCCGGCACCGCCATCCGGGTCCTGGCCGAGCCCTGCTTCATCACGCGGCAGGAGATCCAGGCCTACGGCCGCCTGAAGACCCGGGAGGGCTGGCGCCGCGTCGGGTTGGTCAGCTCGGCCTGGCACCTGCCCCGGGCCATGGCTCTAGCCCGGCGGGAGGGACTCGCCGTCGTGCCCGTGCCCAGCGACCGGCGCGGCCGCATGCCCCGCTTCCAGCTCTGGCACTTGGTCCCCCAGGCAGACGGTTTCCAGAACACCCAGCTGGCCTGCTGGGAGCACCTGGGCAGGCTTGCGGGCCGCTGACGCCCCTAGGGCTTGCCGGCGTCAGCCGGGCCCTGCTCCTTGATTTCAATCTGCCCCGCCAGACGGCTGGCGCAGTCAGGACACATGCCGTGGCTGAAGGTCGCGGAGCTCTGCTCGTGGAGGTAGTCCTCGAAGCTGCCCCAGCCCTTGTCCTCGTCCTTGACCTTCCGACACCAGGCGCAGATCCGGATCATCCCGTGCAGGTTGCGCGCATTGCCCAGGGCCAGCTGCGCCGCCTCCAGGAGCGTCTGGGCCGTCTCAAGGTAGGTGGTGATCTGGTTGGGGAAGGCCAGCTGCGCCAAGGCCAGCGCCCCCATGGGACCATCCGGCCCCTCGAACCGGAGCAGCATGCCATCCCCGGCCTCGGTGGGATGCACCCCCACGGCACAAGCCCGCAACTCAGCCACCAGCCCGGTCAGGGGGGACCCGGGCGGGACCCACTGTGCCTCGCCCCACTGGCCCTTCCAGTGGGAGAGCCAGAGCATGGTGCCCGGCGCGAAGAGGCTCTGGGCCACGTCCAGCAGCACCCGCACGATGGCTTCTTCGTCGATGGTGGCCGAGAGCCGCTGGACCAGGTCGACCAGGGCGGCCTGCTCCGCCAGGCGCCGCCGAGCCTGCCCCAGCTCCTCGGCCTGCCGAGCCATCTGGGCTTCCCGGGCAGTCCAGGCCTCCTCCAGCAGGGCCAGCCGCAGCGGGCCCAGGTCCGCTGCCACGCGCTCGGCGGGCAGGCCCACAAAGGCCGCGAAGGCCGCCAGGTCCGCACTGGCCCGGGGGTCCTCCCCCACATCAAGCAGCACGATGCAGGCGCAGGACTCGGCGAAGAAGGCGCGGGCCTCGCCCTCGTTCAGGCCCCACTCCGCCATGACCTTCCGCCAGCCCAGCAGCCAGCCCGGCGTCACCAGGTAGGCGCCCCGACTGAGCAGGGTCTGCACCTGCTCGGGAGGCAGGAAGAAGTCGAAGCAGGTGGACCGACAGGCCACCTGAAGGTCAGGGGGCTTCGGCAGCCCATGGTGGGCAGCGAGACAGCCCCCACCCACCAGCAATGCCCCATGAGCCTTCTTGCTGCGTCTCCCGGCCTCCTCCAGCATGGCCTGCAGCTCGGATCTGCGGGGGGTGCAGGAGCGCGGCAGGCAGCTCAGCTCCAGCCCTGGAAACGGGTTCCGCGCCAGCGCCGCCCGGGCCTCTGCGTAGAGACACTGGCACAGGAGGACCTGCAGCGGCTGGACCTTCATTCGGCCGTCCAATCCAGAGGATAGGCACCCCAGCGCCGCACGGCCTCGGCCACGGCCATCAGCACCTCTTCCGAAACACTCCAGGGGATCTCGCCGTGGTGCTCGGCCAGGACAAAGCCGCCGCCAACCCCGGCGGCGCGGATGGCCTGCTTCACCGCGGCTTCGGCGTCCTCGGGGCTCCAGTGGCTCATGGCAAGGCCGTTCAGCCCGCCCATCAGGGCTACCCGCCCCCGGAGGATCGCCTTGGCCTCGGCCAGGGACTCGTCACAGGAGGGAGCCAGGCCCACGAAGCCCAGCTCGCTCAGCTCTGGGAGAAGGCGGCCCATGGGGGCCGAGGCCGAGGACAGGGCCACCGCGCCCTGGATGCCCTCGCGCACCCGGCGCAGGGCGGGCAGGCCTTCCTTCCGGATGAGCTCCTTCGGCAGGAGGGTCGAGGACACCAGCGGCTCCGCGATGGCGACAGCGCTCACGCCCGCCGCCAGCTGGGCGTTCCCCCAGGCGATGCAGAAGGCTTCGTTGATCCGCCAGAGCTGCCGGATCAGCTCCGGCGCATCCATGAGCCAGTCCAGGTAGCGCTCGAAGCCCAGCTGGACCACCGGCAGGCTCAGAGGTCCCACCAGGCCGCCCAGGATCGGCACATCGTCGCCCAGGCGCGCCTTGAGACCCCGGGCCACGGTCAGGCTGCGGGCGAGGGCAGGCACCTGGGTGGGGTCCGGCACCTGCAGGCGCTCGATGGCCGCGGCGCGGGTCAGGGGTGGCGCCCCGGTGTTGGGCGGCCCATCCGTGCGGAACAGAGTCTCGCCCCCGAAGGCCTCCAGCTCCGCCGAGGCATGGAGGAAGCTGGTCACGGCATCGTGGCCCAGGGTGTGGCGCAGACGGAGCTGACCTTCGACCACCGCCTCCGGATCGCTCAGGTAGTCCTGGATGGAGAGCCCCAGGGCCCGGGCCGGGTGCAGGGTCACGGCCAGGAAGAAGGGCACGCGATCACCCTCCTGGTGGGAGAGCGCCGCACCCAGGCGCTCAGCAGGCTTCAGCAGGGCGCTCATGACACACCCACCAGACGCTCGAGAAGGGCGGGAACGGCCGAAGCCTCGGCAGCGGTGGCATCGGCCCCCACCTCGCGGCAGAGCTCCGGATTCAGGCGGAAGGGCGCGCCGCCCACCACCACTCGGGTGCTCGCTCCCAGTAACTTCAATGTGCTCACGACCTCCGCCACGCGCCGGGCGGACCGGTCCATGAGCGTGGAGATCAGCAGGATGCCCAGTCCCTCGGTATGGGCCCGCTCCGCCAGGTGCACCGGATCGCTTGCCACGCCCCAGTCCGCCACCGCCCAGCCGCCCATGCGCAGGCTTGCGAGGACCAGCCGCTTTCCGAGGAGGTGGTGATCCTCGAGGACGGCCATGGCGATGGTCGGCTGGGACCGGCGCGCCAGCTGGCCAGCGACGAGGTGTTCCTCCACGAGGCGCTCCACCAGCCGGCTGGCCATGTAGACCTGCGCCAGGGCCAGGTCCCCATCCTCCCAGGAGCGGCCGATGCGCTCCAGCGCCGGTTCCACCAGGGTCTCGAAAACCTCCAGCTTGGGGGTCGTGGCCAGGGCCTCTGTCACCAGGAGGCGGAGAGCCTCCAGGTCCAAGTCCAGAAGGGCTGCCTCGACCCGATTCAGCGTATGGGAGCCGACGTTCATAAGAACCCCTCCACCGGACGAGCGGCCAAACGCCAGGAGCTCTGGAAGGAGGTCGCTGGAGACTGCATCGGCGAACTGCTTCTCAGACTGAAGCAGAGCTCTACTTAATATCGGCGTTACAGAGATCTGGCCCGGGGCGCGGTGGAGCCCGGCCTTGGCTTGGGCTCCAGGCGCCCAGCAGGTCTAAGCGCGAGGCCGAGCCAGCGAGGCACGGTCCCGGCTGGTCATGTTCCCAACCTTGTGTTTGGATGGGACATGCGCTTGCGTTGGCTCTGGACCTTTCCCCTGGCGGTGGCCGCGACCATCGTCTGGCTGAGCTCCCAGTCGCACTATCCCGGGGGGCTCCAGCTGCCGCCCCCCCTGGACAAGGTGGCCCATCTCTCAGTCTTCGCCGCCCTCGCCTGGGCGCTGGACCTGACCCTGCAGCAGAACCGTCCCGGGCTCCCGCTCTACCGCCGCCACCTGCTGGTCTTTGTGGCCGTCTCCTGCTTTGGCGCCACGGACGAGTGGCACCAGTACTTCACGCCGGGCCGCGCCTGCGAGCTGGGGGACTGGCTGGCGGACACCCTGGGCGGCGCCCTCGCACTGCTGGTCCGCACCCTCCCCGCCCTGTTCACGCGGCGCCTGCGCCTCCTGTCCTGGCAGCGCGGGAACCCCCGCCGTCCAGACCCTGCCAGGGACCTGATCCTGGTAGCGGATCCCCACTGGAGCCGCGAGCTGACGGGCCTCGCGGAGGCGACCGCCGCTCACCCCGAGGCGGACTGGCTCTTCCTGGGCGATGCCTTCGATGTCTGGGTGGGCCTTCCGGGGATGGCCTCCGAAGCCCAGGTCACCTTCCTCGCCTGGGTGGACGCCCGGCGTGCCGCCGGCCGCTGGGTGGGCTTCTGGCTGGGCAACCGGGAGTATTTCCTGGATGGCCATGCGGACCGCTTCGACCTCATGGGCGAGGGCATGGGGGGTGCCCTGGAGGGGGAACCCCTGGCCTGGGAGCACGGGGACCTCATCAACAGCGCCGACCACCCCTACCGGCTGTGGAACCTGATCTCACGGTCCGGCCCCCTGTGGCTGCTGTTCCGGCTGCTGCCCGGCGGCACCGCCCGGGCGGTCTCGATCTGGATGGAACGGAAGCTCCACACCACCAACGCCGCCTACAAGCTGGCCTTCCCCCGGGAGGCCTTCCACGCCGCCGCCGAAGCCCATCCCGGCCAGACTTTCCTCACCGGCCACTTCCACACCCATGAGCAGGAAGCCAACGGCATCGCCCTGCCCTGGGCCCACGAGGGCCGCTTCATGGTCTGGCGCGGGGGCCGGGTGGAAGGACTCTAAAGATCTAGCAGATCGGCGACCTCGCGGCGCAGGTCGGCGATGCCGCTGCCCTTGTTGGCGCTGACCCAGGCGATGTCGGCGCTCTGCAGGCCCAGGTCTGCGGCCACGTCCTTGCGCTGCTTGAGGGCCTTGCTGGGCTTCACCTGGTCAGCCTTGGTCGCGACGATGCGGTGGGGCAGGCTTTCCCCGCGTAGCCACTCGATCATCTGGTGGTCCAGCTTGGTGGGACCCACCTCCGCGTCCACCAGCACGAAGACCATGCGCAGGGTGGCCCGGCTCGTGAGGTAGCCCTCGACCATGGCCTGCCAGGTGGCCCGCTCGGCGGCGGGGCCTGTGGCGAAGCCGTAGCCAGGGAGATCCACGATCCAGCGGTCGGGCCCAGTCAGGAAGACGTTGATGAGCCGCGTGCGGCCGGGGGTCTTGGAGACCCGCGCCAGCTGCTTCTGGTTGGCCAGGGCATTCAGCAGCGAGGACTTGCCCACATTGCTGCGCCCCACGAAGGCCACTTCCGCGTGGCAGATGCCCAGCTTCCGGGCATCGGCGGCAGAGGTGACGAAGCGGGCATCGGTGAGGGGCTGGGCCATGGGACCTCGGGGCTGGCGCGAAGGTCGCGGCAGCCTCTAGAGTATCGTCCCCGGGACCAGACCTGCGCGAAGACTGCCGGGCGGGGCTAGACGGTCACGAGGCTGGCGGGCGCGGGCTGGTCGAAGGCGATGCGGCCGTGGTCCAGGCCGATGACTCGCTTGCGCATGCGCTGGATGAGGCCACGGTCATGGGTGGCCACGATGACCGTCGTGCCCTGGCCATTGATGCGCTCGAAGAGGGCCATGATCTCCTGGGCCAGATCCGGGTCCAGGTTGCCTGTGGGCTCGTCGGCCAGCAGGACCAGGGGGTCGTTGACCAGGGCCCGGGCGATGGCCACGCGCTGCTGCTCGCCGCCGGAGAGCTGCAGGGGGAAGCTGCTGAGCTTGTGCTGGAGACCCACCATCTTCAGCGCCCGGAACGTGCGCTGCTTCTGCTCCGCCGCGCTGACCCCCAGCACCTTGAGAACGAAGGCCACGTTCTCGAAGATGGTGCGCGTCCGGATGAGCTTGAAGTCCTGGAACACCACGCCCAGCTTGCGGCGCAGGAGGGGGATCTCCTTCTCGGCCATGGAGGCGAGCCGGTGGCCGGCCACCTGGATCTCCCCGCTGCTGGGCACCTGCTCGCGGAAGAGCAGCTTGAGCAGCGTGGACTTGCCCGCTCCGCTCGGCCCCGTGAGAAACACGAACTCGCCCGCGTCGATGCTGAAGCTCACATCCACCAAGGCGGTGTGGATGCGGTCGTACTGCTTCCCGACATGGGTGAGGGTGATCATGGGGTCAGGTTATCAGGTGTCCCGGGGGCTATCAGCTGTCTTGGGTTGGCTGTCAGCTCTCAGCGTTCAGCTATCAAATGCTGGGACCAGGGCGATCCATTGACCCCAGCCGCGCCCTTCTTTCACCGACAGCTGACAGCTGAAAGCCGACAGCTACCTAGAGCCGCTCCACCAGGATCGCCACGCCCTGGCCACCGCCGACGCAGAGGGAGGCCAGGCCGAGGCGCTTGTCCTGGTCCTGGAGCAGGTGCAGCAGGGACACGAGAATGCGCGTGCCGCTGGCGCCGATGGGGTGGCCGATGGCGATGGCGCCGCCACGCAGGTTGACCTTGGCGGGATCCAGGTCGGGCAGCTCCGCGAGGACGCCCAGGCTCTGGGCGGCGAAGGCCTCGTTCAACTCGAAGAGGTCGATGTCGGCCAGCTTGACGCCGGTCTTGGCCAGCAGCTTCTGGATGGCGGGTACCGGGCCGAGGCCCATGGTGGCGGGATCCACCCCGGCCTGGGCGAACCCCAGGATGCGGGCGATGGGCTGGTAGCGCTTGGCGGCGGCCTCGGAGGCCAGCACCAGGGCGGCGGCGCCGTCGTTGATGCCGCTGGCGTTGCCGGCGGTCACCGTGCCGTCCTTGCGGAAGGCGGGGCGGAGCTTGGCGAGGCTCTCGGCGGTGGTGTCGTCCTTGATGTACTCATCGCGGCGGAAGGCGACCTCGCCCTTCTTGCCCGCCAGGGTGACCGTGAAGACCTCCCGGTCGAAGGCGCCCGCGGCCTGGGCGGCGGCGGCCTTCTGCTGGCTGGCAAGGGCGAAGGCATCCTGGGCCTCGCGGGTGATGCCGTGCTTGGCGGCGACGTTCTCGGCCGTGATCCCCATGTGCGTGTCGCCATGCCCGCACCAGAGGCCGTCCTGGATCATGCTGTCGAGGAGCTGGGCGTGGCCCATGCGCGCGCCCCAGCGGGCGCTGGGCAGCACGTAGGGGGCGTTAGACATGCTCTCGGTGCCACCTGCCACCACGAGGTCGGCGTCGCCCATGAGGATCGACTGGGCGCCCAGGGAGATGGCCTTGAGGCCGGACCCGCAGACCTGGTTGGGGGTGTGGGCCGGCGTGGCGAAGGACAGACCGGCCTTCAGCGCCGCGAGCCGGGCCACGTTCTGGCCACTGCCCGCCTGCAGGACGTTCCCCATCACCACATCGCCGATGGCCTCGGCGGCCACACCAGCCCGGGCCAGGGCCTCGGTGATGGCCAGGGCGCCCAGCTGGACGGCTGTGAGCGGCTTGAGGCTGCCCCCGAAGGCGCCGACGGCCGTGCGGGAGGCAGAGAGGATGTAGGCGGTCATGGGGGCTCCGGGGCTCGGTTCAGGGTATCGTGAGCGGGTCGGGCGATCAAAACCGCTTGCAGCCACAATGGAATTACTAAACCTGGCGAATCCTGGAACGTGAACAGCCTACCCAGGCGTGCCCTGGTTCTTTCTCTCGGGGAGCAGTCATGAAAGCCTCCAGTTGCTGGATTCCCATGCTCCTGGCCGGAAGCGTCCTGCTGGCCCAGGCGCCGCCGCCTCCCCCGCCCCCGGCCCCTCCGGCGCCTCCCGCTCCCAGCATCGGTGTGGACCTGCCCTCGGGCTCCCGCACCGAGCAGCGCACCGAGCCACTGGCTCAGGGCTCGAAGCTCTGGGTGAAGAACCGCAACGGCGCCATCCGCGTCACGGGCTGGGACCGGGACGAAGTGGCCCTCACGGCCCAGATCCGCGACAGCGAGAAGCGGCGCGTGAGCCTTGTGGTGCAGCGGAAGGGCGCGGACCTCGACATCGAGGCCGCCTTCCAGCAGCCCTCCTGGAGCTTCGGCGTCTACATCAGCCCCCGCTGCGAGCTGACCCTGCAGGTGCCCCGCAAGCTCATCGGCTACTTCCGCACCTCCAATGGTACGGTCACGGCGGAGAACCTGGAGGGCTATGCGCGCTGCGAGGCCACCAACGGCAGCATCGTGGTGAGCCGAATCCGCGGGGAAGTGCAGGTGGACACCACCAACGGGCCCATCGAAGCCCGGAACCTGGCCGCCCGCATCAAGGGCAGCACCACCAACGGCCGCATCGTCCTCGAGGATGTCGAGGGCGGCATCCACCTGGAGACCACCAACGGCTCCATCCGGGCGCATCACCTGGACGGCTGGGGCGAAGGCATCCGCCTGGAGTCCACCAACGGCAGCATTGAGGTGGAGCTGGGCAAGGCCACCGGCGACCTCGTGGCCGAGAACAGCAACGGCTCCCTGGAGATCAAGGTCCAGGGTGCCCAGGTCGTCGAGCTCACCAAGCACAGCGCCCGGGTGAAGGTGCCTGGCCGCTCCCAGCCCATCCGCCTCGAAACCACCAACGGCAGCATCAAGGTGAAGTAGTAACCTGGGAGCCATGCGCCTGCTTGTTCCCCTTCTTGTCACCGCCCTGGGCTTGCAGGCCCAGGTGCCCCGCTTGACGGAAGTCCAGGAGCGGCGCCTCGGCAACGGCACCCGCGTGCTGCTGGTGCAGCGGCGCGAGCTGTCCGCCTTCCACGCCACCCTCGTCTTCCGGGGCGGGCGAGCCGAGGAGCCCACCGCCCTGGCCGGAGCCACGGACCTGCTGGCCCAGGTGCTCTATGGCGCCACCTGGCCCGAGGATGTGGAGCCCGGCAAGGCCAAGCTGGAGCTGGACACCCTGCTCAAGCAGGAGGAGGGCCTCCTGGAGGCGGTGCGTCTGGAGCGCCAGCGCCAGCGCCGGGATGCCGCCGCCTCGCAGCTGCCTTCGCTCGAGGCCAGCCTGGCCACCCTCCAGGGGCGGCTCAAGAGTCATCTCTCTGCCTCTCCCCTCGCGGATCTCTACACCAGCCGGGGCGGACGCCAGGCCGCCGAAGCCACCGCCGACGCGCTGGTGGCCTCCACGGAGCTGCCCCTGGAGGCCTTCGACTTCTGGTGCCGCACCGAGGCCCAGCGCCTCCGCACCCTCCAGCTCAGCCGGTTCTCTGGAGCCCGAGCCGCCCTGAACACCGAGCTCCAGCGCCGGGGGACCCAGGGCTTGGCCCTGCTCCGGGGGGCGGCGCTGCCGGGGCATCCCTATGGCCGGGATCTCGCGGATCACCTATCCGCGCTGGAAGCCCTCCGCTGGTCCGACCTCCGCAGCTACGCCCATCGCGCACTGAGTCCCGACCGCCTCACCCTCATCCTGATCGGCGGCCTGGCACTGGAGCAGGCCCTGCCCGCGCTGGAGCGGAGCTTTGGCGCACTGCCAGCCTCCCTGGATTCGGAAGAGGCCCTGCTCCCGGAGATCCCCGCGGACCTCGGGGACCGGCGGGTGCAGGTCGCCCTGGGAGGGGAAGCCCGGCTGCTGACCGGCTGGCGCATCCCCGCCCGCAGCCACCGGGATCACCTGCCCCTGCGCCTGGCCGCCCAGCTCCTGGGCGGCGGCAACACCAGCCGGCTCCAGACTCGGCTGGTCCGCCAGAGGCTCCTGGCGCGGGAGGTGACCCTGCAGATGGACCTGCCCGGGAGCCACCTGCCCGGGCTACTGGCGGTGGACCTGAAACCGGCCGAGGGGCACAGCTTGGCCGAGCTGGAGAACGCCCTGCAGAACGAGATCCTGCGCCTGCAGCAGGAGCCCATCCCCCAGGAGGAGTGGGCGAGGGCTCTCACCATGCTGGAGGCGGACTACCTGAGAGCGCTGGATGATCCCGCCTCCCTGGCCAAGGGCCTGGGCCGGGCCTGGGCGGAGGGCGGGGACTGGCGGCTGCTGGAGCTCGACGTACAGCGGCTCCGCGCCCTGGCCCCTGAGGTCGTCCAGGCGGCGGCCCGGGCCTGGCTGAAGCCCAGCCACCGCACTACAGCCCTCCTCGAGCCCTCGACCACCGACGGCCTCGACCCCCTTGAGGCGGAGACCGCCAAGGTGCTGGGCGCCCTCGCGGCCAGCCGCATCCCGGACCTCGCCCAGCGGGAGCACCTAGTCAAGGAAGGGCTCCGACAGCTGCGCATGCTCAGCCCGGAGGAGCGCCGCCGCACCCTGAGCCTACTCGCCGCCCAGCTCGGTCCGGAGAAGCGGTGAGGATCCTCCTGCCGATCCTCCTGGTCTCCCTGGCCCTGCAGGCCCAGCCGAGGGTCCAGCCCTTTGTCCTGCCTAATGGCCTGCGGGTCTTCCACCTGGAGGACCACGAGCATCCGCTGGTGCGCGCCCGTCTGCACCTGGACCTCACGCCCGCGGACACCCAGGCCGGCCTGGAGGGACTCTCGGCCCTGGCGCTGCGAATGTTCCAGGCGTCAGGTTCGGTCGAGGGCAAGGCCGACGACTTCGACCAGCTTCTGGAGGGCTCCGGCATCCAGCTCACCCGGGCGGCCACCCCGACGGGTCTGGCGTGGCAGGTGGTGGCCCGCAGCCGGGACCAGGACCGGGCCCTGGGTCTGCTGGCCGAGAACCTCCTGCGGACGGTGTTCGATCCGGCCACACTCTGGCGTCAGGCTGCGGCCTGCTGGCAGGACCAGGAACCGCTGGGCGCCTCGCCCCAGGTCCGGCTGCGCCGCGTCCTGGCCGTGGCACCCGGGGAGCGGCCGACCCAGGCCAGCCTGAGCGCCATCAACCTGGAAGACCTGATCGCCTTCCGGGGCCGGGTGTTCCGCCCCGAGCGGGCAGTGCTGGTCCTGCATGGGGACCTGGGGCTGGAACAGGCCAAGCGCCTCGTGCTGCTCAACCTTGGCTCCTGGGTGGGCCCGGCCCTGCCCGCAGCCAAGGTGGCCGCCCGGCCACCGGCAGCCCCGGAGGTTCCGGTGCGCCTCCCGGCCCCCGGCACGAGTCTCACCCTGCAAGCCGTGGCCCCCCCACCACCCGAGCTGGCCCCGGAAGTCCTCGCCCTGCTGGACCTCCTGGTCCCCGGCGATCCACTCCTGCCGCCGGTCCGGGTCACCCTGGAAGGCTGTGGGCTGGTGGCCACCCTCGAGCCAGGCCCCGATACCGCCGCTCCCCAGGCCCTGGCCACTCTGCACGGACACCTGGCAGCGCTGGGCCAGCGGGGCTACACCCAGCTTGAGCTGGACCGTGCCCGGGGGGCCTGGCTGGCTCGCCGCAGCCTGGATTCCCTGCATCCCGAGACCCTGCTGGCGGCCGCCCTGGCCGAGGCCCAAGCCCGGGGGGCCATGCCAGGCCCCATGAAAGCCCTGACCCTGGAAGCCCTCAACGCGGGGCTGCGGAGCTGGCTCGACCCCAAACGGCTCCGCACCGGGGCTGCCGGTCCCCCGGAGGCCCTGGCCCAGCTGGCACCCCCACCCCCAGATCCCACCACGAAATGAACCCGAGCCGCCGGCGCGGCCCGCCCCTCAGAGCTGGACGCCGAAGCGCCCGGCCAGATCCAGGTAGCGGGCACGGATGCCCTCGATGACCGCCTCCGGCAGGTGCGGGGCGGGTGGCTGCTTGTCCCAGCCGGGAACGGTCTCCAGGTAGTCCCGCAGGAACTGCTTGTCGAGGCTCGGCGGGTTCTGGCCCGGAGCCCAGCGGTCCGCCAGCCAGTAGCGGCTGCTGTCCGGGGTCAGGGCCTCGTCGATGAGGAGCAGCTCCCCGTCGGCATCGAGCCCGAACTCGAACTTGGTATCCGCGAGGAGAATGCCGCGCTCCGCCGCCAGCTGGGCCCCGCGCTGGTAGAGGGCCAGGCTGAGCTCCCGCACTCGCTCGGCGATGGGGTTCCCTAGAATCTCCGCCATGCGCTCGAATGGGATGTTCTCGTCGTGCCCTTCCTCGGCCTTGGTCGCGGGGGTGAAGATCGGCTCGGGCAGCCGGTCCGCGAGCCGCAGACCCGCAGGCAGAGGCACCCCGCAGACCGCGTGACCTGCCTGGTATTCCTTCCAGCCGCTGCCCGCCAGATAGCCCCGCACTACGCACTCCACGGGCAGGGGTTGAGTCTTCTCCACGACCACCGCGCGGCCCGCCAGCGCTTCGCGGTAGGCTTCGACCTCCGCGGGCCAGTGGGCCTGGCCGCGGAAGTGGTTGGGCACCAGGTCCTCGGTGGCCTGGAACCAGTAGGCGGCGACGGCCGTGAGGATGCGGCCCTTGTCCGGGATGCCGTCGGGCATGATGCAGTCGAAGGCGCTGATCCGGTCCGTGGCCACGATCAGCAACCGGCTGCCCAGGTCATAGACATCCCGCACCTTGCCCCGGCGGAAGATGGGAAAGGGCAGGCTGGTGCTCAGCAGGACAGACATGGGGCTCCCCGGGGTGGCTCCATCATCGCAGAGCCGACAGCCCCCTCAAACCAGCTCGGGCAGGTGCCTGGGCGTGGGGGCGGACCAGTTCAGGCCCGAGGGCAGCAGGGCGTAGCGGTTCATGACGCTTACCCAGCGGGCCAGCTCGGCCTCGCGGACGGTCCCGCCCGGTCCTGCCTGCGGCAATCCCAGGTAGTCGATGTAGTCCTGGATCTCGGCCCCGGAGACCCCAAGCACGCCGGGGAGATCCTCGAGGTGATGCTCCCGGTCGCCGGGAGGGCAGGCCTGCAGCCGGTAGTCGAAGGTCTCGCGCAGCACCGAGGCGGTGGCAGCCGGGTCCAGCTCCTGGGAGGCATCCAGGTGGGGAAAGGGATTCCCGCCCAGCAGGCTCATGGACTGGGCTATGCCCATGTGCGCCAGCAGGTGGACCGGGTGGAGCTTCAGGACCTCCTCGAAGGCGGCCCGGGCTTCCTTCGCCCGCCCCATCCTCAGCAGAGCCTCACCCAGCCACAGCCGGGCTTCGACCCGCTGCGGCTCGATTCGGATCCAGCGCTCCGCCACGGAGGCCATCTCCTCGGCCATGCCCTGGGCCCGGAAGAAGCTGGTGAGGTAGGCCAGGCTGGTCACATCCTTGGGGGCCAGCAGGAGCAAGCGGTCTAGGAGTTCCGCCGCCCGCACCGCCTGGCCCTCCTGGTCCAGCCGGTGGGCCCAGTCCCGGAGGATCTCCACCTGCCGGGCCACCGAGTGGTTGGGGGTGGACCGGGCCACATCCGTCGGATGCAGGATCTGGGTGCGCACCCAGAGGTAGCGCAAGGCGCTCCGACCCTCGGGACCGGCCAGCTCCCCCTCGATGGCGTGGATGACGGTCTTGAGGCCATTGTCCCAGAGCGGCGGCATCGGCATCTGGACATGGGTCCGCAGCTCCCGGATGAGCGGCTCTAGGGCATTGCCCTGCCGCCCCAGGTGCAGCCGGAGCCGGATCAGCTCGAGCCCAGGCTCGGGATCGGGTTGGAAGGCCAGACGCAGGGCGAGCTCGCCCGTGTCGGGGTCGAACTCGTCCAGCAGCAGAAAACGCAGGTGGGCCCTCATGGAATGAGATTAGCAAACTGGGAGGCCCTGTGCTTCCTAGACCCAAAGGTGGTTGACCGGGCGGCATCCGGGGCCGATGATGCAGTATTCGTCCAAGTGGGGGTCACCATGCGCAACAAGGTGCTGTTTGTTTCCATCCTGGCCACCCTGCCCCTCACCGCCGGCGAATTCGGACTCCTCCTCGACAAGCAGTTCGGCAAAGCCCAGTCCCTGAGCGGCAAGAGCTATGACGCCGTCAGTCCGACCGGCTTCGGCATTCGTGGGGGGGTCGATCTGCTGGACCTGAAGGTCGCGGCCCTGCAGCTGAACGCCACCTGGCACAACAAGACCACGGGCGACCTCACCGTGGGTGGCGCGAAGTACGGCGAGCTGGACAACCAATACTGGGCCGCGGGCGCCATGGTGAACTGGAAGCTGCTGGTGAACGTGGGCGCGGGCGTTGAATACCGCTCCGAAAAACTGACCTGGCGGTCCACCCCTGCGGCTGCTGTGCTCGGCAGCGGGGACACCACCACCGGCCGGCCCTGGGCCAAGGTGAACATCGGCTTCAGCATTCCCACGCCCGTGGTCAGCCCCTTCTTTGTGGTGGAGCTGGCCGCGCCGCTCTCCAAGAAGGACGGTTCCAACTCCCCCAAGGACCTCTCCGAGGCCCTGGCACCGCAGGTCCAGATCGGCGTCTACGGCGGCATCCGCTTCTAGGGAACTGGACAACGGGTGGGAAAGGGGCGCTCGGAGTGCCCCTTTTCCGTATGATGGAGACTCTTTTACCGAGGAATGATGGAACTCCGGATTCTGGGCTGCAGCGGGGGTGAGGCCGACGGTGAGCGTCTGACGGGACTGCTCGTGAACGGCTGTGTGGCCATCGATGCCGGCTCCATCACCGCCGCGCTGAGCGTGGAAGAGCAGGTTCAGATCCAGCACGTCTTCATCAGCCACTCGCACCTGGACCACATCTGCACCCTGCCCTTCTTCACCAAGAACATCTTCGGCCGCACCCATGAGGCCGTGGAGATCCACGCCCTCCCCGAGACCCTCGACGCCCTCCGCCGCCACCTCTTCAATGACGAGCTCTGGCCCGACTTCAGCGTCATCCCGAGTCCCAACGACCCCACCATCCGCTACACGGAGATCCAGGACGAGCAGACCTACGATGTCTGCGGCCTGCACATCACGCCCATCCGGGTGAACCACCTGGTGCCCTGCGTGGGCTACAAGGTGGACGACGGCAAGAATGCCTTCCTCTTCACCAGTGACACCGCCGAGACGGACCGGATTTGGGAGGTGGCGAACGCCACGCCGAACCTCCGGATGATCATCACCGAGGCCAGCTTCCCCAATGAGCAGGCCTGGCTCGCCGAGGCCTCCAAGCACCTGACCCCCGCCAAGCTGGGGGTGGAGCTGCAGAAGCTCCAGGCGCGCATCCCCGTGCGCGTCTACCACCTGACGCCCGGCGACCGGGCCACCATGCTGCCGCAGCTGCTGGCCCTCCAGGACGACCGGATCAGCCTGCTGGCCCAGGATGAGCGCCTGATCTGGTAGTTCCTTAGAGTGCCTAACAAAACCCCGCGGTGTCGCGAGGAAGCCAGGCAGGATGCACCGTAAGGAAGGGCCCGCAGGGCGATGCGGGACATCGTTCAAGGGACCTGACGCCGCGGGGCGCCTGCCTGGCTTCCTCCCTCCGGGCGAGGGGTGGCGGGCTTCCCGAGGCTTCGTCACGCTCGTCTCCCGTAGTCCCTGCTACGCTTCGACTCGCCTTCCTCGCCTCGCTCGCCCGGCACCCCTCGCGCGGCTCCGTGGGGTTTTGTTAGGCACTCTTAGCCTTGGTTGAAGGCAGCCACCATGGCGCTCAGCCCATCCTCGTAGGCAGCCTGCAACTGCCCACCCAGGGGCAGGGCCGCTGCCAGTCGGCCCTCGCGGGCCTCGGTCTCGATCCGTTCCACAAGGCGCGCAAACCGCAGCAACCCGAGGTTGCCCAAAGCACCCTTCAGCCCGTGGGACTCGGCCAGGGTGCGCCGGGTGTCCCCGCCTTCGATGGCCTTCTGCAGCAGGACAATCCGGCCGGGAATGTCTTCCTGGTAGAGGACGATCAGCTCCTGGACCAGCCCCTCCGTGGCCCCGATTTCCAGGAGGTCACGGAGGGGCTGGGGATCCAGAACGGGCAGCTTGGGCAAGGCGGGCTCCGGAGACGAGGACCTACCGGACTCCAGCGACGGCACCCACCAGGGGACCGCCGGAATCAACCATCAGAAGCCGTGACCCGCCGGGTGGCCTGCGGCCTGGAGGCGGATGAGGCTGGCGTCCAGCTTAGCCTGGGCAAGGGCCATGTCGTGCTCGGTCTGGGCTTCCTTGAGCAGCTTCAGGGCGCGCTGGCGGGAGGCCTCGGCGCGCTCCAGATCGATCATGTCCATGGTCTCGCTCTCCCGGGCCAGGACCATCACGCTCTCGGGACCGACCTCGGCGAAGCCGCCGAAGACCGTGAGCCAGTGCTTCTGGCCCTCCTGGATGTAGTAGAGCAGGCCGTCACCCACTTCCGTCATGACCGGCGTGTGGCCAGGCAGGATGCCGTAGTAGCCGCAGGAGGCCGTCGGGAACTGCACCTCGGCCACCTCGGCCGAAAAGACCGGCCGTTCCGGCGTCACCACTTCCAGCTTGATTGTTTGAGCCATGGCCATCTCTTTTAAAGACTCGGAATCCGCATCGCGGATTCCGAGCAGGGGAAAAGCAAATCTAGACTGCCGCCAGCTTCTCGGCCTTCTCGACGGCTTCCTCGATGGTACCCACGAGGTAGAAGGCCTGCTCGGGCAGGTGGTCCCACTTGCCGTCGCAGATCTCGCTGAAGCCCTTGATGCTGTCCTCGAGCTTCACGTACTTGCCCTGCATGCCCGTGAACTGCTCGGCCACGAAGAAGGGCTGGCTGAGGAAGCGCTGGATCTTGCGGGCGCGGGCCACGATGAGCTTGTCGTCGTCGCTCAGTTCGTCCATGCCGAGGATGGCGATGATGTCCTGCAGCTCCTTGTACTTCTGCAGGATCGACTTGACGTGCATGGCGGTGTTGTAGTGGTGGTCGCCCAGGATGCGGGGATCCAGGAGGCGGCTGGTGGAGGCCAGGGGATCCACGGCGGGGTAGATGCCGAGGGCCGCGATGTCGCGGGACAGGTTGGTGGTGGCGTCCAGGTGGGCAAAGGTCGTGGCGGGCGCGGGGTCCGTGTAGTCATCGGCGGGCACGTAGACGGCCTGAACCGAGGTGATGGAGCCCTTCTTGGTGGAGGTGATGCGCTCCTGCAGCTCGCCCATTTCCGTGGCGAGGGTCGGCTGGTAGCCCACGGCGGAAGGCATGCGGCCGAGCAGCGCGGACACTTCGGCGCCGGCCTGGGTGAAGCGGAAGATGTTGTCCACGAAGAGCAGCACGTCCTTGCCTTCCACGTCGCGGAAGTACTCGGCGACGGTGAGGCCGGTGAGCGCCACGCGGGCACGGGCTCCGGGGGGCTCAGTCATCTGGCCGTAGATCAGGGCCACCTTGCTCTTGGAGAGGTCATTCTTGTCGATGACGCCGGAATCCATCATCTCGTGCCAGAGGTCGTTGCCCTCGCGGGTGCGCTCGCCCACACCGGCGAACACGGAGTAGCCGCCGTGGCCCTTGGCGATGTTGTTGATGAGCTCCATGATCAGCACGGTCTTGCCCACGCCGGCACCGCCGAAGAGGCCGGTCTTGCCGCCCTTTGCGTAGGGCTCGAGGAGGTCGATGACCTTGATGCCGGTCTCGAACATCTCGGAGGAGGTGTTGAGCTCCTCGTACTTGGGCGCTTCCCGGTGGATGGGGAGGGTCATCTTGTGGCCGATGGGGCCGCGCTCGTCGACCGGGTCACCCACCACGTTGATGATGCGGCCCAGGGTCTCGGGACCCACGGGCACGTTGATGGGCTTGCCCGTATCGGTCACGATCTGGCCGCGGATCATGCCCTCCGTGGGCTGCATGGACACGCAGCGCACGCGGTTCTCGCCGAGGTGCTGCTGCACCTCCAGCGTCACCGAGACGCCGGCGATGTCAGTCAGCAGCGCGTTCATGATGGAAGGCAGATGCTCACCGAATTCGACATCCACGGCGGGACCGACAATGGCGATCACGCGGCCTTGAAGGGAGTTGGACATGGGTAACCTCGACGAAGGAATAGGCGAAGGACTCAGGCGTTGGCGCCGCTGACGATCTCGATGATCTGGTTGGTGATACCGGCCTGCCGGATCTTGTTCATGGTGAGCGTCAGCTTGGCGATCATCTCGCCGGCATTGTTGCTCGCCTTGTCCATGGCCGCCATGCGGGCGCCGTGTTCCGAGGCGCTGCTCTCCAGCAGGTTGCGCAGCAGCTCCGTCTCCACGAAGCGGGGCAGGAGCGTCTCCAGCACCGCATTGGGATCAGGTTCCAGCAGGTGGGAGACCTGGCCGGCCTCCTTGCCCTCGAAGCTGGGATCCAGCTCCATGGGGAAGACCCGGAGCACCGTGGGCGTCTGGGCCACGGGGCTGTTGAAGTAGTTGTAGACCACGTAGAGGGCGTCGATCTCCCCGTCATGGTACTGGGCGGAGGCGCTCGCGGAGATCTCCGTCACCACCCGCTGCAAGCCCGGCAGGGGAATGTTCAGGTACTCCTTGGTCGGGGTGAGCTTCTGCTTCTTGGCCCACTCCACCGCCCGCTTGCCCACCACGTCCAGGTGGACGATCTCGGAGGGGCAGTGCGCGACGAAAGCGGTCGCGGCCTTGGCCACGTTGGCGTTGAAGCCACCGCAGAGGCCCTTGTCCGAGGCCACGAAGACCAGGCGGATGCGCTTCTCCTCGCGGGGCGAGAGGAAGGCCTGGGCAGCCGGACCCGGCTGGATCTCGGCGTCACCCTTGATGCGCACCACAACCCGGCGGACGACTTCCGCCATCTTGCTGGCGTAGGGGCGCAGGGCCACCAGGCGCTCCTGAGACTTCCGCAGCTTGACCGCGGAGATCATCTTCATGGCCTTGGTGACCTGCTGAGTGTTCTTCACCGACCGGATCCGGCGGCGAATGTCCTGGAGACTCGCCATGGGACTAGGCTCCTGCGGTCTGGTTCAGAGCGCTGAGGAAGGTCTCCTTGAAGGCCACCACCTGAGTCTTGAGCTGGGCCTTGGTGTCATCGCTGAGCACCTTGGTCTCGCGGATGCCGCGCAGCACCTCGGGGCAGTTCACCTCGAGGAAGGCCATCAGCTCGATCTCGAAGCGCCGCAACTGGGGCACCGCCAGATCATCGGTGTAGCCGTTGGTGGCGGCCCAGATGATGACCACCTGCTTCTCCACGGCCATGGGCTGGTACTGGCCCTGCTTCAGGATTTCGACGAGGCGCTGGCCCCGGTTCAGCTGGGCCAGGGTGCCCTTGTCCAGGTCCGAACCGAACTGGGAGAAGGCCGCCAGCTCGCGGTACTGGGCGAGGTCGAGCTTGATGGTGCCGGCCACGGACTTCATGGCCTTCACCTGGGCGGAACCGCCCACGCGGCTCACAGAGATGCCGACATTCACCGCGGGCCGGACGCCCGAGTTGAAGAGGTCGCTCTCGAGGAAGATCTGGCCGTCGGTGATGGAGATGACGTTGGTGGGAATGTAGGCGGACACGTCACCAGCCTGGGTCTCAATGACCGGGAGGGCCGTGAGGGAGCCGGCGCCGCGGGCGTCGCTGAGCTTGCAGGCGCGTTCCAGCAGGCGGCTGTGGAGGTAGAACACGTCGCCAGGGTAGGCCTCGCGTCCGGGAGGACGCCGCACCAGGAGGGAGATCTCGCGGTAGGCCGCAGCCTGCTTGGAGAGATCGTCGTAGATGCAGAGCACGTGGCCACCGGGGTTGTCCTGGCCGGCGGGGTTGCCGTCCTTGCCGTGCCACATGAAGTACTCGCCCAGGGCCGCGCCGGTCATGGGGGCCAGGAACAGCAGGGGAGCGGCCTCGGAAGCGGATGCGGCCACGACGATGGTGTGCTTCATGGCGTCGTACTCTTCCAGGGTCTTCACGACCTGGGCGACGGTGGAGCGCTTCTGGCCGATGGCGACGTAGATGCAGATCACGCCGGTGTCGCGCTGGTTGATGATGGTGTCCACGGCAACGGCGGTCTTGCCCGTCTGGCGGTCGCCGATGATCAACTCACGCTGGCCGCGGCCGATGGGGATCAGGCTGTCAATGGCCTTGAGGCCCGTCTGCATGGGCTCGTGGACGCTCTTGCGGTCAACGATGCCGGGGGCGATGCGCTCGATGGGGTTGAAGCCCACGGACTGGATGGGGCCCTTGCCATCGATGGGGTTGCCCAGGGCGTCGATCACGCGGCCCACGAAGGCGGGACCCACGGGGACGGACATGATCTTGCCGGTGCGCTTGACCGTGTCGCCTTCCTTGATAGCGGCGGCGTCGCCCAGCAGGATGATGCCGACGTTGTCCTCTTCCAGGTTGAAGGCGAGGCCCATGACGCCGTGGGGCAGCTCCAGCAGCTCGCCGGCCATGGCCTTCTCGAGCCCGTAGGCGCGGGCGATGCCGTCACCCACGCTGATGACGGTGCCTACCTCGGCCACGTCCACCTGGGCGTCGAAGCCTTCGATCTGGCTGCGGATGATGCGGGAAATCTCTTCCGCGCGAATGTCCATGAAGTCCTCCAAACCTGCGGGTGAATGCGAACGTGCCTAGGCGGAAAGCAGCTGAGTCTTGAGTTGGCGGAGCTGACCCTGGAGCGAGGCGTCCAGGACCGTGGAGCCGACCTGGACCTTGATCCCCCCGAGAAGGGCGGTGTCCTGGCTCCAGGTGAGGCGGATGGTCTTGCCCGTGCGGGCGGCGAGGGAGACGACGAGGGCCTTGGACTGGTCCTCGGTGAGGGGCTGGGCACTGGCCACCTTGGCCTCGACGATGCCGTCCCGCTCATCCACCAGGTCCGCGAAGGTGCGGCGGAGTTCAGGCAGCAGGTTCAGGCGGCCAGCCTCGGCCACCACCTTGAAGAAGTGACGCAGCGTGACGCTCACCTTGGCGCTCGCGAGGATCGCTTCGAAGACTTCGGCCTTCTTGGTGGGCATCACCAGGGGCGAGGCCACCAGGCGGGAGAGGTCGGCGTTGCCGGCCACGGTGGCGGCCACGGCCTCCAGCTCACCCTTGAGCTGGGGCACGTTGCCCTGCTTGTCACCGATCTGAAGGAGGGCCTTGGCGTAGCGCCGGGCGGTCAGGCGGCTGCTCACTGGACACCTCCGATCTGCTGGATGGCCCGGTCGAGCGCCTTGCCAGCCTCAGGTCCCTGGAGCTTGGCTTCCAGGCGCTTGGCGGCGCCTTCCACCGTGAGCTCGGCCACGAGGGCGCGAAGATCCTGCTCAGCCTGCCGCTTCTGGAAGCCTATCTCCGCCTGGGCCTGGTCCAGGATCAGGAGGGCCTCGGCCCGGGCCGCTTCGAGCACCCGCTGCTTCTCGGTCTCCGAATCAGCATCGGCCTTGGAGAGGATGCCCGCCAGCTCACCTTCGAGCCCGGCCATCTTCACTTCCAGTTCCTGCATCTGGGCCGCGCTCTCGGCCTTGTCCTTCTCCGCCTGGGCGAGCAGGGTCTCCAGCTCTTCCTTGCGGGACTTGAACATGGCGGACAGGCCGCCCTTGAGCATGAAGTAGAGACCGGCGCCCCAGATGGCGAAGTTCAGCAACTGGACGATGAAGGCGCCCAGGTTTCCGTATTCCTTGCCAAACAGCTTCATGGCCGGGCCATGGTGGGCAGCACCCTCGCCATGGGCAGCAGCGCCGTTCGCGTCGTGGGCACCGGCCGGGGCGGCATGGACCTCGGCGGCGGCAGCCTCGTGGCCAGCCGCGGGGGCCTGATGGCCTGCGTCGTGGGCCGCGGGAGCCTCATGCTTCTCGGCAGCAGGGGCGGGATGGGCATCGTGGCTCTGGGCGACCAGCGCGAGCGGGCTCAGGGACAGCAGAGCGGCGAGGGAGAACCGGGTCAGCTTGGTCATGCTCAGGCCTGCTTCAGAAGGGTCTGGGCCATGGATTCAGCCAGGGCGTCCACCTGGGCCAGCAGGTTCTGCCGGGCCGCCTGCTGCTGGGTCTTGAGGGATTCCACCGCCGCCTGACGCTCCGCCAGGCCCTTGGTCCGGGCTTCGTCCAGCAGGGCCTGCTTCTCGCGGCCAGCGGCATCCGAGAGCGCTTTGCGGCGGTCGAAGGCCTGGGCGCGAAGGTCCTTCAGTCGATCCTGGTAGTCCTTCTGCCGGGCATCAAGCAGGGCGGCGGCCTGCGCCTTGGCGTCGCCACCGGCGTTCAGGTCGCGGTCGCGGTCCGCCATCACCTTGTCGAGGGGCTGGAAGAACACCACCCGGAGGTAGACGTAGAGGACCACAAGCAGAACGATCACGAAGATCAGGGCCGGCAGGTCGGGACGCATGGGATCCGGCATCTGGGCCAGGATCTGCGCGACAGGCCCGCCCTTGTCAGGCGTTCCGAGTGTCAGATTTACCATTTCCAGCAGCGCCACAGGCCACCCTCCAGAAACATCCCAAGGCCTCGGCCGTTGGATCGACCAGGGTCACACCGACGCCAGCGTTGGTCCGCGGGAACCTCTGGCTTCGGAAGTCAGATAACCTTACCAGAACAGTCCGATTCCCTCAACGCCGAGGTTCGGCCTTGACCCCCCTGGATCACTGTGGGAGGATCGTGGTTCGGCGATTCGGGCGATTAGCTCAGTCGGTAGAGCAGCTGCCTTACACGCAGCATGTCGGCGGTTCGAGCCCGTCATCGCCCACCAGTCCGCTGGTGAACACAAGGGGTTGTAGCTCAGTCGGTTAGAGTGCCAGCCTGTCACGCTGGAAGTCGCGGGTTCGAGCCCCGTCAGCCCCGCCAGAATGAAAAAGGGTCCCAACCGGGACCCTTTTTCATTCTGTGGCGCGGGGCCGACGGGGCTCGGACCCGCCCCGGCAACGCATGCGTTGCCGGGATCTAGGGTCGTGTGGGATTGCGGAGACAGGGCTAGATGCCCTGTCGGAGCAAGACCGGGGATCGAGCCCGAAGGGCGAAGAGCCCAGTTCGAGCCCCCGACCGAGTGGGTCGACAAGAGAGGCGGATGACGGCCGGGCTCGAACCCGCCCCGGCAACGCATGCGTTGCCGGGATCTAAGGTCGAGTGGGATTGCCCTCCCGTCGTAGAGGCCCTCCGGGGGAGGGCCGGAACAGGGAGGGCAAGACCGGCGGACGCGAGCCCAAAGGGCGAAGCGGATGCGCTGACTCGGGCTCCGCCCTCGCCCTTCGGGCGGCCATGACCTGCGGTCATGCCGTCCTATTCTCCTTCCGCTGCGCTGCAGTCGAATGGTCGAGCCCTTGCCCCATTGAACCGACCAGCAGAGGCCGACGAGACCCCGCTCCTATTCCCTCAGCGCCCACATCCGAACAATCCTGCTCGCCTTCACCTGATAGACCATCACGACCTCGACGGGCCCCTTGGCGCCGGCGAGGCCCTTGAGGCGCTCCCGCTGGACCACGAAGCCCCCCGAGACAATCTGGGCTTCAGCCGAGACATGCAGGTCGGGGTTGCCCTTGAGCAGCGCGGCGTAGCGGTCCCGGAGGACGGCCTTCCCCTTCACGGTAGGTGCTCCGGCCGGGAGATCGGAAGCCTCGGCATCCTCCGCAAGGAGCGCCAGGACACCTTCCAGGTCATGGGCGTTGAGAGCCTCCAGCTGCCGCTCGACCGCCATCGCGGGGGTGAGCACCTTCGGGGTGGGCGCCGCCACCAGCAGGACGGGCAACAGCAGCAGCAGGAAACGGTTCATGGGGACTCCGGCGCGAGGAAGCCCCACTGTATCTGGCCCCGGAGAAATCCGCCCGTGTCCTTTGGTGCCATCCTCGATACACTGGAAGGCTTGGAACAGCCATGAAACTGCCACTCGTCGCCCTCTGCGGACGCCCCAACGTGGGGAAGTCCACCCTCTTCAACCGGCTCACGCGCAGCCGGGCAGCCCTGGTCCATGACCTGCCGGGCATGACCCGGGACCGCTCCTATGGCCGGGTCACCTGCCTGGGCGAGGAAGGCGAGGCCGAAGAGGTCTTCGACCTGGTGGACACCGGAGGCCTCGACTTCGAAGGTGACGACGTCATCACCCAGGGCATCACCCGCATGGCCGAGGCCGCCCTGAGCGAGGCCCACATGGCTGTCCTGCTGGTCGACGGCCACGACGGCCTCACCACCGGGGACCAGGAGATCGCCGCCCGGCTGCGCCGAATGGGCAAGCCCATCCTGCTCGTCATCAACAAGCTGGACGGCATGAAGGGGGGCGCCCCGGACGGGGGCTTCTACAGCCTGGGCTTCGACGAGGTCTTCGCCATCTCCGCCGCCCATGGGGCCGGCGTGCCCGAGCTCATCGCCGCCCTCCGCACGCGACTGCCCTTCCACCGCACGCCCGAAGAGGCCGAGACCCACTCCCTGGGCGACGAGCGGCGCTTCGCCCTGATCGGCCGGCCCAACGTCGGCAAGTCCTCCCTCGCCAACCGGCTGCTGGGCTACGAGCGGAGCCTCGTCAGCGAGGTGGCGGGCACCACCCGCGATACCGTGGACACCATCATTCATGTCGACGAGCGGGTCTACCGCCTCATCGACACCGCGGGCATCCGCCGCAAGGGCAAGACCTTCGAGGGCGCGGAGAAGCTCAGCATCCTGAAGGCCAAGCAGGCCATGGCCCGGGCCGACGTCAGCCTCCTGCTGCTGGATGCCGTCGAAGGCGCCACGCACCAGGACGCCGTCATCGCGGGCTACGCGCAGGAGGCCGGCGCGGCCGTGATCCTCGTGGTGAACAAGTGGGACCTGGTCGAGAAGGACACCCACACCATCTACGGCGCCGAGGAGGACCTCCGCCGCAGCCTGGGCTTCCTGCACCACGCGCCGATGATCTTCCTCTCGGCCCTCACGGGCCAGCGGGTATCCAAGCTGTTCGCCATGATCGATGAGCTGGCAGAAGCCCATGCCCGGCGTATCTCCACCGGCGAGCTCAACCGCTTCCTGCGGGAGACCGTCGGGGCCATGAGCCCCCACGCGGTGGACGGCAAGCTGCCCAAGCTCTACTTCATGACCCAGGTGGGGGTCCGGCCGCCGAGCTTCGTGGTCAAGGCCAACACCGACCGCGGCCTGCACTTCAGCTACGTGCGCTACATGGAGAACCGCCTCCGCGACCAGTTCGGCCTGGCCGGCGTCCCCCTCCGCATCAGCATCCAGAAGAAGCAGAAGGACGAAGGCGAGCCCGTCGAGACCGCCGTGGTGCGCCGCATCCTGGATCCCGGCGAGGGTCTGAAGCCCTCCCGCAGCAACGAGTCCCTCCAGGCCCAGCGGGAGGACAAGGTCAAGGCGCGCCCCCGGCCCAAGAAGAAGGAGCTGCCCAAGCCCGCCGCCAAGCAGGCCCCCCGCAAGGGCAAGTCCGCGCCGCCCAAGCGGGTCCGGCAGAAGTCCACCAAGCGACCCTAAGAGTCCTGGGGCCTAGCCTTCCAGCAGCACCCGGGCGTGGTCCAGAGCTTCGATGCGGTCGGGATGGCCGGAGAGCAGCCGCGCCAGCTCCCGGGTGCGGGCCTCGCCCACGACCCAGCCCAGGGCGCTGCGGGTGCGGCCGCCTTCGGTCTCTTTGTGCAGATACCCATGGCGGTCGGCCCGGGCAGCCACCTGGGCCAGGTGGGTCACCGCCAGCACCTGGTGGGCCCGGCCCAGCTCGGCCACGGCCTTGCCCACGGCCAGGGCCGTCTCGCCGCCCAGGCCCGCATCCACCTCATCCAGCACCAGGGTCA
The DNA here is from genome assembly GCA_903857495.1 of uncultured Holophagaceae bacterium. GTDB lineage: Bacteria > Acidobacteriota > Holophagae > Holophagales > Holophagaceae > Geothrix. The sequence continues at coordinate 34,485 of CAIOFF010000010.1, forward strand.
GGCCGTCCCGTACGCCCGCGCCCAGGGCCAGACCTGCGCCCACCAGGGCCAGCATGAGGCGGCTCAGCTCACCGCCGGAGGCGATGCGGGCCAGGGGGCGGAAGCCCTCGCCAGGGTTCGGCTCGATCCAGATGGCCAGGGCGGAGAACCCCTGGGCGGCTACCCGCACGGGCCGACCCCCCTGCTCGACGGGACTTCCTGCTTCTTCCGCCAGGGCCAGGCGGAGCTGCAGGCGGGCGCCCTTCATGCCGAGCCGGGCCAGCCGTTTCTGCACTTCGGCTTCGAGCCGGGGAACGGCCTCGCCGCGCTGCCCGTGCAGGGCCTCCGCAGCGGCGCGGTAGGTCTCAGCCACCTTGGCAAGTGCTGCTTCCAGCTCCTTCACCGAGGCATCCCCCGCCAACAGGCAGCGCTGTTCCTCCCGGAAGGCCTGCGCCCGGGTCGTGAGCTCTTCGGGCTCACAGCGATGCCGCCGGGCCAGGCGCTCGTAGAGGGCCAGACGGGCCTCCATGAGCTCAATGCGATCCGCCCCGGCCCCGGCCCAGCGGAGGGCCTGGTCCTGGGCCAGGGCCAGCAGGTCGTCCAGCTCCAGGACCGCGGAGCGCAGGCGGTCCTGGTCCGGAGCGGCGTCGGGCCAGTGGCCCACGGCGCGGCCCAGGGCCTTGTGGGCCAGCTCGACTTTGGGCAGCCCCTCGGCCAGGGCCTCCGCCGCCTCGCGGAAGGCCTGCTCTAGATGGACCGCGTGGCGGAGGGGCTCCCGGTCGGCTTTGAGCTGGGCCCACTCGCCGGGGCGGGGGTTGAGCTTCTCCAGGTCCGCCAAGGCCTCGGCCAGTTCTTCCAGGCGCTGGCCGCGCTCGGCCTCGCTGCGCCGCCGGGCCTTGAGGGCGGCTTCGGCGGCCCGCACCGCCGCGACCTGGCTGTCCAGGCGGGGCTCCAGGCCCAGCACCTCGTCGATGAGGGTCAGGTGCCGGTCCTCGCCGAGAAGCGACTGGTGGTCGTGCTGGCTGGTAAGGCGCATCCAGAAGCGGCCGGCCTCCCGGAGGTCCGCCAGGGTACAGCTGGCGCCGTTGATCCAGGCCCGGCTGCGGCCCGGGCCGACTTCCCGGCGCAGCACCACCGGCTGCTCCTCGGGCAGGCCGCGCTCCTGCAGGAAGGCCTGCCAGACCTCGAAGCGGCCCTCCACCACGGCCTCCACCGTGGCCCGCTCGGCCCCGTGGCGCACCAGCTCCGCGTCGCCCCGGGCACCCACCAGCAGCGAGAGGGCATCGACCAGCAGGGACTTGCCCGCACCGGTCTCGCCCGTGAGCACCGTGAAGCCCGCCCCCCAGGCGAGGGACAGGTCTTCCACCAGGGCCAGGTTCTGGATGCGCAGCGAGGAGAGCATGGGATCAGTCTAGCGGGGGGATCCTGTTCTCTGGGACTCGGGAGCGGAAGACCGGACTCACCCCTGGACAGGATGGCGACAGCCCTGGGTATCGGACCGATATCGGTCTATATTCAGTCCACCCACTGAAAGGAAGCCATGCGCTACTCAGCCCAAGTGAAACCCATCAGCTACCTCAAGGCCCATGCGGCGGAGGTGCTCCAGCGGATGGGGGAGAACCGCGAGACCCTGGTGATCACCCAGAACGGGGAGGCCAAGGCGGTGCTCCAGGACGTGGTCTCCTTCGAGGAGACCCAGGAGACCCTCGCCCTGCTCAAGCTCCTGGCCCTGGGGCAGCGGGACATCGAGGAGGGCCGCACCCGGTCTGCCGCCGCGGTGCTGAAGGGCCTCCGCACCCGGAAGGCCTCCGCGTGAAGCGCACCGAGGTGTTCTTCACGGCAGGCGCCGAGCGGGACCTCCAGGAGCTCTACGACTTTGTGGCAGCCCAGGACTCGGTTGCCCACGCCGAGCGCCTCCTGGATCGGATCGAGACGCTGGTGGCCGACCTGTCCACCAGCCCCGACCGCGGCGCCCACCCCGCCGAGCTGCTGGCCCTCGGCATCCGGGACTTCCGCCAGGTGGTTTTCAAGCCCTATCGCGTGATCTACCGGCGCCTGGGCTCGAAGGTGTACATCTACCTGGCGGCGGATGGCCGCCGCGACATGAGCACCCTCCTGGCCCGACGCCTGCTCCTGGGGTGAGGCTGCACGACGAGACTCCCGATCCCGGCATCCTCGCGTCAGGAGACGATGTAGGCGCCCGCCCCTGTGGACAGCAGCTTGCCTTCGGAGTCCAGGAATTCCATGCGGGTGGAGGCCACCCGCGAGCCCAGGCGCATGACCTCGGCGCGCAGCTCGAAGTGCTCGCCGACACCGGGCCGCAGGTAGTCGATGCGCAGGTCGATCGTGCCCAGCTTGGCGAAGCGGTGCAGCCGCTCCAGCGGCGACTCGTCCATGTGACGCGCCCCAATGGCGGCCATGACAGCCAGTCCCCCCATGGCGTCCAGGCCCGCGCTGATGACTCCGCCGTGCACCCGGTTGTAGGCATAGTGCCCCACCAGCTCGTTGCGCATGACGATCCGGCCCGTGACCCGCTCGGGGGTCAGCACCGCGATCTTCAGCCCCAGGAGCCGGTTGAACACGATCTTCTCCTCGAAGATGTCCTTCAGGCCCGCGATGAACTCGGGCTCGAACTCGATCAAGGAAGTCTTCTTTATCGGCTGGGGCATGGCCTGATTATCACCCATTGCTGCCCCTCCGCACCCGCAGGCTCCATGCCGGTCCCGGGCCTGGGCCCGGTCATACTGTCTTCTGGAGGATCCCCATGCTCTACCGGAAGCCCTGCGGCAGCGTCCTGGAGGCCGTCGGCAACACGCCGCTGGTCCGGCTGCGCCGCGTCGTCGACCACCTCCCGGCCGAGATCTTCGCCAAGCTCGAGTTCATGAACCCCATGGGCAGCAGCAAGGACCGTATTTCCAAGTACATGATCGAGGCCGCGGAGCGGGACGGCCGCCTCAAGCCCGGGGACCTCATCCTCGAGAACTCGTCGGGCAACACCGCCATGGGCCTGGCCCTCATGGCCATCCAGAAGGGCTACCGCATCAAGGTGGTGGTGCGCGACACCATCTCCCAGGAGAAGCTGAACCAGCTGCTGGCCCTGGGGGCCGAGGTCCACAAGGCGGACACCAGCCTGCCGCCGGAGCACCCAGACAGCTACAACAACATCACCCCGCGCCTGGCCCGGGAGACTCCCGGATGCTACTTCCCCGACCAGCACGGCAACCGCGAGAACAATGCCGCGCACTACCACTCCACGGGCCCCGAGATCTGGGAGCAGATGGAGGGGCGCATCGACTACCTGGTGGCCGGCGCCGGCACCGGCGGCACCATCGGCGGCGTGGGCCGCTACCTCAAGGAGCAGGACCCGAACATCAAGGTCATCGCCGTGGACCCCGTGGGCTCCGTGTTCTTCGACCACTTCCACGGGAAGAAGGAGCTCAAGGCCGGTCCCTACTGCCTGGAGGGCCTGGGCGACGAGTTCCTGATCGGCACCATGGACTTCAGCATCCTGGATGACATGGTGCAGGTGACGGACCGCCAGGCCTTCCACCACGCCCGCAGGCTGGTCCGGGAGGAGGGCATCCTGGGCGGCGGTTCCAGCGGGGCTGCCCTGTGGGCCGTGCTGCAGGTGGCGAAGCGCCTGCCGGTGCAGGACCGCCCGGCGCGCATCGTGACGGTCTTCCCCGATGGCGCGGGGCGTTACCTGAGCAGCATCTTCAACGATGCCTGGCTGGCGGAGCGGGGCCTCCTGGAAGAAGAGGCATGACGGCCTTCTCAGGCAGCTACCTCGAGGCCATCCGGCAGGCGCTCTTTGACGCCATGGAGGCCGATCCGAGGGTCTGCTGCCTGGGCGAGGACATCGGGGCCTACGGCGGCGCCTTCCGGGCCACGGAGGGTCTGCTGGCCCGCTTCGGCCCGGACCGGGTGCTCGACACGCCCATCTCCGAGCAGGCCATTGTGGGCGCTGCCATCGGCGCGGCGCTCATGGGACAGCGGCCCGTGGCGGAGTTCCAGTTCATGGACTTCGCCATGCTGGCGTCGGACCTCATGGTGAACTTCGCGGCTCCGGCCCACTGGCGCTGGGGGGCCTCGGTGCCCGCGGTGTTCCGCGGCCCGGCGGGAGCGGGCAACGGCGGCGGCCCCTTCCACAGCCAGAACCCCGAGGGCCACTTCCTCGGCAGCCCGGGCCTCAAAGTGGTCGCGCCGGGCACGGTCCGCGACGCGTACGCCCTGCTCCGGGCCGCCATCGACGACCCCGACCCCGTCCTGTTCCTGGAGCACAAGCACCTCTACCGGCGCCTCAAGGACCAGTGGGACGAGGCGCCCACGGCCCGCCTGGGCGAGGCGGCCCTGCGCCAGGAGGGCCAGCGCGCCTGCATCCTCACCTACGGCGCCGCCCAGCAGGTAGCCCTGGAGGCCTCGGCGGGGCTTGATGTGGCGGTGCTAGACCTGCGTACCCTCTGGCCCCTGGACGACGAGGCCATCGCCGCGCTGGCCCGGCGCACCCACCGGGTGCTGGTGCTCACGGAGGCCTCGCGCACCTACGGCCCCGGCGCCGAGCTGGCCGCCCGGGTCAGCGAGACCTGCTTCCCCTGGCTCGACGCCCCGGTGCTGCGGGTGGGCGCGGCGGACACGCCCACACCCGCCAGTCCGCCCCTGGAGGCGGCCTTCCTCCCGAGCCCCACCCGGGTGCGTTCGGAGCTCGAACGCCTGCTGGCCTGGTAAGTCTGGGCCGCGCCCAGCTTGACGTCTCGGGCCTATCCCTATCATTCTAAGGATTCGATCTTTGGCAGTCCCCAGAACGCTATCCAGAAAGGTGGAGGGAAAGGCCCTGTGAAACCTTGGCAACCTGCAAACGCAAGGTGCCAAATCCTGCCCCCGGTCTCCGGGGGGAAGATACCGAACCGCAGGAGACTGACCTTCGACCCTCTGGAAGCTGCCCCAAGACTGCCTTTCCCCAGGCACAGCCATGACCCAGAAAACCTTTCGGCAGGCTCTCGACGCGGGCGAGTGCTTCCTCTTTGACGGCAGCACGGCCACGGCCCTGCACGACCGGGGGATCACGCTCCAGCGCAGCTTCGAAGAGTGCAACCTCAAGACCCCGGACCTGCTGCTGGCGATCCACGGGGAGTTCCTGGCCGCCGGAGCCCAGGTGCTCACCACCAACACCTGGGGCGCCAACCGGCTGAAGCTGGCCGCCCGCGGCCTGGAGGACCAGCTGGCCGAGATCAACCGGGAGGGCGTGGCCCTGGCCCGGAAGGCCGTGGCCCAGCAGGGCGCAGTCGCCTGGGTGGCGGGCTGCATCGGTCCTCTCGGGATCCGCATCGAGCCCTGGGGGCCCACCTCTTTCGCCGAGGCCCGCGCCTGCTTCCGTGAGCAGGCCGCCGTGCTCATCGAGGCCGGCGTGGACCTGATGGTGCTGGAGGCCTTCGAGGATCTGCATGAGATCCAGCAGGCCATGCTCGCCGTGCAGGAGCTCAGCGACCTGCCCATCGCCGCCTTGATGACTCCCAACGAGGAGGGCCAGGCCCTCTTCGGCGCCGAGCCCGAGTGGTTCATCAAGCAGATCGACGCCTGGGGCGCCGACGTGGTGGGCCTCATCGGCGGCAACGGCCCTGCCCCGCAGCTGCGGCTGCTGGAGCGGCTCATGACCGTCACCACGAAGCCCATCGCGCTGCAGCCCAACCCGGGCATGCCCCGGATGGTGGACGGCCGCCTCATCTACGGCGCCACCCCGGAATACCTTGGCGAGTTCGCGGGCCGGGCCCTGGCCGCCGGCGCCCGGGTGGTCGGCGGGTGCAGCGGCACCACCCCGGCGCACATCCGGGCCATGCGCAGCGTCTTCCGCCAGGAGCGGGCCTTCGTCCAGGGCGGCGGCGGCTTCGAGCTGAAGCCCCACGAGCAGCCCCAGCCCGAGGTCCCCTTCGCCTACCGCAGCCGGTTCAGCCTCAAGCTCGCCCAGGGCGAGTTCATCCACACCGTGGAGCTGGTGCCGCCCAAGGGCATGGAATACGACAAGCTCCTGGCCAAGACCCGCCAGTGCCAGGCCCTGGGCGTGGACGCCATCAACGTGCCCGACGGACCCCGCGCCATGGCCCGCATGTCCGCCCTGGCCACGGCCCTCATCATCGAGCAGCAGGTGGGCCTGGAGACCATCCTCCACTATGCCTGCCGCGACCGGAACCTGCTGGGCATGCAGAGCGACCTCCTGGGCGCCGCGGGCCTCGGCCTGCGCAACATCCTGGCGGTCACGGGCGATCCCCCGAAGCTGGGCCCCTACCCCCAGGCCACGGCGGTCTTCGATGTGGACGCCATCGGGCTGGTGAACATGCTCAAGCGCCTGAACACCGGGCTGGACCTGGGTGGGGCCGCCATCGGCAAGCCCACCTCCTTCAGCGTGGGCGTGGGCGCCAATCCCGTGGCGCCGGACCTGGAGCGGGAGAAGTCCCGCTTCCGCTACAAGGTGGAGGCCGGTGCCCAGTGGGCCATCACCCAGCCGGTCTTCGACGCGGATCACCTCTTCCGCTTCCTGGACTTCGCCGAGGCCCTGGACGGCAAGGGCGGGATTCCCATCATCGCGGGGATCTGGCCCCTCAAGAGCCTCCGCAATGCGGAGTTCATGGCCAACGAGGTCCCCGGCGCCTACGTACCGCCCTCGGTGCTTGTCCGCATGGCCAGCCGGACCACCGCCGAAGACCAGCTGAAGGAAGGCCAGGACATCGCCCGCGAGGTCATCGAGCAGATCCGCTCCCGGGTCCGCGGACTGCAGCTCTCGGCGCCCTTCGGTCAGGTGGAGCTGGTGGCGCCACTGCTGCCCAAACCGGAGGCCCCATGGTGAAGGTCCACTTCCTCCTGGAGGACCTGCTGGTGGAAGCCCCGGCGGGCACCACCCTCCAGCGCATCGCCGACGCCGCCGGCGCCGACATCACCTTCGGCTGCCGCACCGGCTCCTGCGGCACCTGCCGGGTGCGCATCGCCGAAGGCCTGGAGCACTGCAGCGACCCTGGCGCCGAGGAGCGGGACTACCTCCGCAGCCTAGAGGCGCCGCCCGACCAGCGCCTCGCCTGCCAGGTCTGTGTGCATGGGGACATAGCCGTGGACTACCTCGGACTCTGACATGACCACCCTCGACTCCCTTCTCCGTGAAAAAGTGCTGCTGCTGGATGGCGGCATGGGCACGCAGATCTTTGCGCGCTCGCCGACCATGGAGGACTACGGCGGCGCGGCCCTCGAGGGCTGCGTGGACCTGCTCACGGAGCGGCGTCCCCAGTGGATCCGCGAGATCCATGAGAGCTACTACCGGGCCGGGTCCGACGCGGTGGAGACCAACACCTTCGGCGCGAATCCCCTGGTGCTGGGCGACTTCGGCCTCTCTGCCAAGGCCTACGACCTGAACGTCCAGGCCGCCTCCATCGCCAAGGAAGTGGCCCGCAGCTTCGACCGGCCCCGCTTTGTCATCGGCTCCGTGGGCCCGGGCACCAAGCTCATCACCCTGGGCCACGTGAGCTACGCCGAGCTGCTGGCCTCCTACCGGGTGCAGATGGACGGCCTGCTGGACGGCGGCGCCGACGCCATCCTCATCGAGACCTGCCAGGACCTGGGCCAGATCAAGGTGGCTGTCCGGGCCGCCCGCGAGGCCATGGCCGCGAAGAAGCGGCGGATTCCCCTCTGGGTGCAGGCCACGGTGGAGACCACGGGCACCCTGCTGGTGGGTTCGGACATCTCGGCGGTCCTCACGAGTCTGGAGCCCCTGGGCATTGACGTGCTGGGCCTGAACTGCGCCACGGGCCCCGACGAGATGCACGCGCACCTGCAGACCCTCAGCGAGTCCAGCCCCTTCTACCTGAGCTGCCTGCCCAACGCTGGGCTGCCCGAGAACGTGGGCGGCCAGGTGGTCTACCCCCTGGATCCCGCGGGCTTCGCGCCCAAGGTGCTGCACGCGGCCAAGGAGTTCGGCATCGCCATCCTGGGCGGCTGCTGCGGCACCACCCCGGACCACATCCGGGCCTTGGCCCCCGGCGTGGAGCGGCTCAGCGCACCGAAGCGGACCCCGAAGCTGGAGCGCAGCGCCGCCAGCCTCTACCAGAGCGTGGCCCTGAAGCAGGAGCCCCCGCCCCTGATCGTGGGCGAGCGCACCAATGCGAACGGCTCGAAGAAGTTCCGCGACCTGCTGGCCGCCGAGGACTGGAACGGCATGATCGCCCTGGCCAAGGAGCAGCAGCGCGAGGGCGCCCACCTGCTGGACGTCTGCGTGGCCTACGTGGGCCGCGACGAGACCCGCGACGTGGACGAGCTGCTGAGCCGGCTCATCTCCCAGGTCACTCTGCCCCTGATGATCGACAGCACCGAGGTGCCGGTCATCGAGCGGGCCCTGCAGCGCGCGCCCGGCAAGTGCGTGGTGAACTCCATCAACTTCGAGGACGGCGATGCCCGGCCCCGCCGCGTCCTGGAGCTCTGCCGCACCTACGGCGCCGCGGTGGTGGCCCTCACCATCGACGAGCGGGGCATGGCCAAGTCCCGCGAGCAGAAGCTGGAGGTGGCCCGCCGTCTCTATGCCTTGGCCGTGAACGAGTACGGCATGGACCCCGGGGACCTCATCATCGACCCCCTCACCTTCACCCTGGGCAGCGGCGATGAGGAGTTCCGCGGCTCCGCCGTGGAGACCCTGGAGGCCCTGAAGCTCATCAAGAAGGAGCTGCCGGGCGTCATGACCATCCTGGGCGTCAGCAATGTGAGCTTCGGTCTGAACCCCGCGGCCCGCCACGTGCTGAATGCGCTGATGCTCTACCACAGCGTGCGCCACGGCCTGGACATGGCCATCTTCAACGCGTCGAAGGTCATCCCCGTGGCCAAGATCGACCCCGAGGACCGGCGCAGCTTCGAGGACCTGATCTTCGACCGCCGCAGCGAAGGCTACGACCCCCTCAAGGTCGTCCTCGCCCGCTTCAGTGGCCGCAAGGCCGTGCAGGTGGAGGACCACCGCGCCGACCGGCCGGTGCTCGAGCGTCTACGCGACGGCATCCTTGACGGCGAGAAGCAGGCCATCCTCACGGACGTGGACGAGGCCCTGAAGGACCACGATCCCCTCATGCTCATCAACGAGGTGCTGCTGGGCGCCATGAAGGTCGTCGGCGAGCGCTTCGGCGCCGGCGAGATGCAGCTGCCCTTCGTGCTGGAGAGCGCCGAGGCCATGAAGGCCGCCATCCGGCGCATCGAGCCCCACCTGCCCAAGGGCGGCAGCTACCAGAAGGGCCGCATCCTCCTGGCCACGGTCAAGGGCGACGTGCACGACATCGGCAAGAACCTGGTGGACATCATCCTCAGCAACAACGGCTTCGAGGTGAAAAACCTAGGCATCAAGCAGCCCATCGAGGCGATCCTCAAAGAGTTCAAAGCCTGGCCCGCGGATGCCATCGGCCTCTCGGGGCTCCTGGTGAAGTCCACGGTGATCATGAAGGAGAACCTGCACTTCATGGAGGAGCAGGGACTGACGGTGCCCGTCATCCTGGGTGGCGCCGCCCTCACCCGCGACTACGTGGAGGGCGACTGCCGCCGGGCCTACGCCGGACCTGTCTACTACGCCGAGGACGCCTTTGAGGGTCTGCGGCACATGCAGGCACTGGTGGCGGGTGAACCCGGTGTTCCGGCCGCTGCTCCAGCCGCGGTCGCGGTTGGAGACATCAAAATTCTGAGGCGGGGTGGCGCCGCGGTGCCGCTCTCGGCCTCGGGGCAGAGCAGCTGGGTGCGGCACGAAGAGGCTCCGCCGACGCCGCCCTTCTGGGGCGTGCGCGAGGACACCGCGACCACCGAGGAGCTCTTCGGCCACCTCGACGAGTTCGCACTCATCCGCAACCGCTGGGGCTTTGCCCAGGGCAGCCAGAGCGACGAAACCTTCGCCGCGGTACTGCGCGACAAGGCCGAGCCGCAATTGGCCCGCTGGAAGGCGCGCCTGGCGGCCACGCCGATGCTGGAACCCCGGGCCCGCTACGGCTACTTCCCCGTGCGCGCCGAGGGTGATGCGCTCCAGGTCTTCGATCCCGCCGAACCCACCCGGCCCCTGGCCCGGCTCACCTTCCCCCGGCAGACCGCAGGCCGGCGCCTCAGCCTCCCGGACTTCTTCCGAGCCGACCAGACCGATGTGCTGGCCCTCCAGCTCGTGACCCTCGGGCAGACCGCCGCTGACCACGCGGCGCGTCTTTACAGGGAAGATGGCTACGCCGACTACTTCGCCTTCCACGGCCTCGCCACGGAGCTGACGGAGGCCTACGCCGAGAGGCTGCACGCCCGCATCCGCCGGGAGCTTGGCATCCAGGGCAGGGACCTGCCGGGCCGAGCGCTCTTCGCCCAGGGCTACCAGGGTTCCCGTTACTCCTATGGCTACCCCGCCTGCCCCGACCTCGAGGGCAACGGCCCGCTGCTGGACCTCCTGGGCGGCGGCGAGATCGGCGTCCGTCTCAGCGAGAGCCACCAGATGGACCCCGAATACACCACCAGCGCCCTAGTGGCCTGGCATCCGCAGGCGCGCTACTTCTCGATCTGAGCCAAGTCAGTCTGCATGTCATCCCGATGGCACCGTGAACAGAGGCCGTGGCAGCGATCTGTTCGAAAGGCTGGCATCAGCCAGGTATGATCGGGCCATGCGAAATCGACGATGGACCGCGTGGCGGCTGGCATTCCTCGGGATCTGTCTCCTGGCCGGAGCCGGAAGGGCTTGGTGTTCCGATTTGCGGGTCATGGTCTCCGGTGGCTTCGCCTCGGCATACAGCGAGCTGGCACCGGCGTTCGAGCGTCGCACTGGGCACCACCTCACGACCATCTGGGGAGCTTCGATGGGAACGACCCCCGAGGCCATACCGGTTCGACTGGAACGCGGCGAGCGGGCCGATGTGCTGATCATGGTCGGTCGGGCCCTGGAACAACTGGACAGTCAGAAAAGGGTGACCTGCTCTCTCCGGATCGACCTGGCAAGGTCTGGGATCGGTGTGGCGGTGCGCAAGGGTGCGCCCAGGCCCGACATCAGCACCTCCGACGCGTTCAGGAAGACCCTGCTGGCGGCCGCCTCGATCGCCTATTCCGACAGCGCCAGCGGGGAGTATCTCTCCAAGGTGTTGTTCCCGCGCCTCGGGTTGTCCGGAAGGATCGAAGCCAAGAGCCGCAAGATCGAAGGCGAGCCCGTGGGCCAGGTGGTGGCACGAGGAGCGGCGGAACTGGGATTCCAGCAGATCAGTGAGCTGCTCCCAGTCCCTGGCATCGAGCTGTTGGGGTCACTGCCCGCCGAGTTCCAGGAATACACCGTCTTTTCTGCCTGCGCGAACGCGAAGTCAGCCGATCCTGTGGCCGCGCAGGCACTGGTGAACTTCCTGGCCTCCCCTGAGGCCGCAGCCGCCATCCGGAAAAGCGGGATGGAACCAGCTTCCATCCCTCAGGGGAAGTAGGCGTCTCCAAGCCTGGCCGTCTCGACATAGATCGGGGACATGGTGACCCCCCGCGCGGCGAGGGGTCGGCGCCGGAGGCCGACCCGGAAGTGGTGTGAGGTGCCCACCGGTGGAGGGGGAGAGCCAGCCCCCGCTGCGATCCACTGCAAGGCCAGCCGCATGGCTTGTTCACCGAAATCCACGGGTGCGGGTGTGATCGAGAGCCCGCCCCCGTCCTGGACATACGTGTCGCAGATTCCCAGGGGCAGGGGCCGGGAGTTGCGCTCGATCCAATCGACGATCTCCCCTCGGGGAACCATCCCACTCGTGCCAGCGCTCCGCTTGAGCTCGTCATAGCTCAGCACGAGGAGCACATCGGCGCTGTCCGCCATCCGGGAGATGAAGCCCTGCCAACCCTCGAAGGTGTTCTCACCCCGATGGCCCACCAGCCTGTGGGGTGCCCAGGCATAGGACTTCGCCTGCTCCAGCTCGGCGCGACCGGTGATGTCGTCCTTGGCCAGGATGGCAATCCGGGCCGGTTGCCCCCCCCGAGCGACCAGGATCGCCTCGCGAACGGCATCCAACGGCAGCTGCTCCACGAGGCCAGTGGCGTTGGTAGTCGTGTAGCCGTAACTCTGAGGCGGCTGGAGGATGGCGACGAACACGATCCGAGGCTTCCCCCGACCGGCATAGTCCTTCGCCACCAGATGGTTGCTTTCATCATCGACAGCAATCAGCACGTCGGGCTTTTCCCGCTCGATGGCCTCCTTCGCTTCCTGGATCTGATGTCTCAAGGACTCCGTGGACTGCCTGGAATCAACACCAAGATGGTGGAAGTTGACTGAGACAGGATTTCGGTTTGCCTTGAGCGCCTTCCTCATTCCCTGGTTGATCAGGGTGGACCAGGGCGAGTCCTTCGGGAAGGAGTGAAGCACCAGAATGCGTGGCTTCCTGATATTGAAAACACCAAGCAAGATGATGAATAGAATCAAGAACACGCCGATAAGCAGGGACCTGAGACTGATTTTTTTCATACCAGACCAAGCCATTTCCAGTAGGGAATGGAGATAAAGACGACAACAACTCTCGCGAAGTTCATCAGGTGATTGTATTTCATGAAACCCGGGACATCATAATGCGATTCAAATCCTTGTGAAACGACCTGCGTGTATTGCGAGCTTTGATAGGGCAGGAACCAGATATCGCTGAAAATGGCCGTGAGGAACACGCAGATCCAGGGATTGATCCCCTGGGCCGCCGCCACGGGCAACAGGATGATGGTGGACACCAGCATGCCCGAGGTGATGGGGAGCGCCAGGCGCACCAGCAGGGTTGTGACCAGGGCCGCCAAGACAAACAGCCACAGGTTCCCGCCGACAAAGCCGAACCAGGCGGTCATGACCTTCGCCAACACGGCGTTGAGCTCGAGGTGCTCCATGATCCGGGTGATGCCGTCCATCCCCAGAAGGAAGAACACCATGGGCCAGTCCAGCTGTTCGCGGAATTCCTTTTTGCCGAGCGCACCGGAAACCAGGATCACGATCAGGACGATGCCCGCGATCCAGGAAGGCGGGACGTGATGAAGCGATACCGAGGCCGAAGCCACCAGGAAGAAGGCGAACCCGGCCAAGGCGATGCGTTCCACGGAGGTCATCGGTCCGAGGAGCTCGAGTTGGGCTCTGATGCGCGCCTTGGGCAGAGGGGCCGGGTTCTCGGAGGGGAACAGCCAGCGCACCGCAGCCAGATGACACAGGGTCATGCCAACAGCGGCAACCAGGGCCGCCACCAGCCAGTAGAGTCCGAGGAACTGCTCCTGGATCTGCAGGGGAAGGAAATTGACCGCAGTGATGTTGGAGGATTTGCTGGTCGAGAGCATCGGGGAGAAGAGCATGGCTCCGGAAAAGGTGGCCGCCATGAGTGCGGTGGCGCCGGCGCCTCCCTTCGGCAGCCGGAGCCCTTCCATCATGTCCCGGTAGAGCGGCAGAAGCAGCGAGAGCCGACTGTTTCCCGAAGGGGTGATCGGTGACAGCAGGTAGCCGCCGGTGAGTAGTGCTGACTGCTGCCAGGCCGGCCGGTCCGGCAGCCGGTGCAGGAGCCAGAGCATGAACCGATAGCTGAGGCCCGAGGAGCCGATGGCCGCGGAAAGGGCGAACACGCCGACCAGCGTCATCATCCCTGGGGAGGCAAACCCCGCCAGAGCCACCGAGGCTGGCGCAAGCCCGATGAACAGCGTCGCCACCACCGCGATCAAGGGCGGGATGAACTCGTCAACCAGCGAGAACACCCACATCAGGACGATGGCGGAAAGGATTGCCGAAAACAAGGCCGCCTGGGTCGTGAACCCCCTTGCTCCGCACAGGGCGAAGATCAGGAGAGGAGCCGTCAGCAGCAGCCCCCACCCAAGGATTTCCGTGGCGCTCACCTGGGTTGATTTGGCCGGCTTGGCTTTCCCTGGAAGAAGAAACGACTCCCCACCAATGGACGAGAGCAGCGCTTGCGTGGCACTCGCAGCGAAGGCGGGATTGGCCTTCGCGACCTCGGTGAGAGCCGACTTCGGAAGCCGCAGGACCCGCAGGTCGGTCCGGGCGATGGCGCTGCAGGCGTAGCTGGAGGTCACAGCGGCCTCCTCGCCGCAGCGACGCTCCTTGAGTTCGATCGGCCGCCCTGCGGGAGTCAGCAGGTCCAGTGTTCCCTCCTCAAGCAGATAGAGGAACCTGGCGGGCTCGCCGTGCCGGTATAGGACCTCGCCAGGCCCGAGTTGTACCTCGTCGAGAGCGCCGAGCAGGCGAGCCAGAACCCCATCTGGAAGCCCCGAGAACAGCGCGTCCGTCCGCAACCGAAGCAGCGAAGGCAAGGATGCTTCGCGGGTCATGTGCCTCTCCTCCCTCCCTCGCAAGATCGGAAGGACCGAAGCAAATGTTAGCGTCAAACCCAGCGCCCTGGATGCCTTTCAGGACTGACGTGCCTCGGCACGAGGACCAGGCCCACCGATTGAACCTGATTGGCCTTACAACACCTATTGCATTCCGATTTCCGCTGCGTTATCTTTTCATCGCGGCCCCGAGGGGTCGCTTTTCATCGAGATCCTTGCCAGTTCCATAGCGAGTTATCCAGAAAGGTGGAGGGACGGGCCCTGTGAAACCTTGGCAACCTGCGAAAGCAAGGTGCCAATTCCTGCCGCGGAATACGCGGAGAGATGTCGAGCTGTGTCGAGCTGACGCAAACATCGAAGGGGCCCGAGCGATCGGGCCCCTTCTGCTTTTTTCAACCTGGACTTGCTTGGACGGACAGGGCCTCGGCCTTCCCAATAAATCAACCCGCCAGGAGCTCCCATGAGCGTCGCCAACCCCCGGTTTGAAACCCTCGCCCTCCATGCGGGCCACAGCCCGGACTCGGACACCAAGAGCCGCGCCGTGCCCATCTACCAGACCACGAGCTACGTCTTCGACAACGCCCAGCACGGCGCCCAGCTCTTCAGCCTCGAGGTCCCGGGCAACATCTACACCCGGATCATGAACCCCACCACCGGCGTGCTGGAAGAGCGCGTGGCCAAGCTCGAGGGCGGCATCGGCGCCCTGGCCGTGGCCTCGGGCCAGGCGGCGATCACCCTGGCGCTCACCACCCTGCTGCGGGGCGGCGATCACATCGTGGCCGGCAACAACCTCTACGGCGGCACCTACAACCTGCTGCACCACACCCTGCCCCGCACGGGCATCACCACCACCTTCGTGGACTCGAAGAGCCCCGAGGCCTTCCGGGCGGCGATCACCCCCGCCACCCGCGCCATCTACCTCGAGGCCCTCGGCAACCCCAAGCTGGACGTGCCCGAGTTCCAGGTCATCGCCGACATCGCCCACGCGGCGGGCATCCCGCTCATCGTGGACAACACCCTGCCCAGCCCCTACCTGCTGAACCCCATTGCCCACGGCGCCGACATCGTGGTGCACAGCGCCACCAAGTTCCTGGGGGGCCATGGCACCTCCGTGGCGGGCGTCATCGTGGACGGCGGCAAGTTCGACTGGAAGAGCGGCAAGTTCCCGGAGTTCACGGAGCCCTTCGCGGCCTACCACGGCGCCATCCTGGCTGACCTGGCGGGACCTGCGGCGTTCATCACCAAGGCCCGCATCGAAGGCCTGCGCGACACCGGCGCCGCCCTCAGCCCCTTCAACGCCTTCCTCATCCTCCAGGGCATCGAGACCCTGCACCTGCGCCTGGAGCGCCACGGCGCCAACGCCCTGGCCCTGGCTCAGTGGCTGCAGCAACACCCCAAGGTGGCCTGGGTGAACTACCCCGGCCTGCCCGACAGCGAGAACCACGCCACCGCCGCGCGGCACTTCCGCAAGGGCGCCGGCTTCAGCGGCATCCTGACCTTCGGCGTCAAGGGCGGCCTGGAAGCAGGCAAAGCGGTCATCGACGGGGTGAACATCTTCTCGCGCCTCGCCAACGTGGGAGATGCCAAGAGCCTCATCATCCACCCCGCCAGCACCACCCACGCCCAGCTCTCCGCCGCCGAACGGGTCTCCACCGGCGTCACCGATGACCTGATCCGCCTCTCCGTGGGCCTCGAACACATCGAAGACCTGATCGAGGACCTGGCCTCGGCGCTCGAGAAGGCCTGATCCCATGCCTGTCAAAGTCCCCGCCTCCCTTCCTGCCCGTAGCGTCCTGGACGCCGAGAACGTCTTCCTCATGGACGAGCTCCGCGCCCTGCACCAGGACATCCGTCCCCTCCGCATCGCGATCCTCAACCTGATGCCCACCAAGGTGGCCACCGAGACCCAGCTCCTGCGGCTGCTCGGCAACACGCCCCTGCAGATAGAGGTGACGCTGCTGCACATGGCCTCCCACGATTCCAAGAACACCTCGGCCGAACACCTGCTGGAGCACTACGTCTCCTTCGCCGAGGTCCGCAACCAGACCTTCGACGGGCTCATCGTCACCGGTGCCCCCGTGGAGCAGATGCCCTTCGAGGCCGTGGACTACTGGGGTGAGCTCACCGAACTGCTCGACTGGGCCCGCACGAACGTGTTCTCCAGTCTCTTCATCTGCTGGGGTGCCCAGGCGGCCCTCTTCCGCTACTACGGCGTCCCGAAGTACGCCCTCTCCGAGAAGATGTTCGGCATCTTCCCGCACCGGGTGAACACCCGCCTCGAGCGCATCGTGCAGGGCTTCGACGATGTCTTCTACGCGCCCCACTCCCGCCACACCGAGACTCGCCGGGAGGACATCCTGGCGGTTCCCGAGCTGGTCCTGGTGGCCGAGTCCGACGAGTCTGGTGTCTATCTGGTCCAGTCCAAGGACCGCCGACAGGTCTTCGTCACGGGCCACTCGGAATATGATCCCTGCACGCTGCAGGGCGAATACGCCCGCGACCTGGGGAAGGGCCTGCCCATCGGCGTTCCCCGGAACTACTTCCCTGGCGACGATCCCTCCCGGCCACCCCTGGTGCGCTGGCGGGGCCACGCCAACCTCCTCTTCGCCAACTGGCTGAACTACTTCGTCTACCAGGAAACCCCCTACACGTTCGCTCCGGAGTCCCCCAACGGAGGCCAGTCATGAGCCTGAAGGTCCTCAAGTTCGGCGGCAGCTCCGTGGGCAGCGCCGAGGCCCTGCGCCGGGCCGCCGCCATCGTGCACGACGAGCTGCCTGCGGGCGGGCTGGTAGTGGTCTCTGCCCTCCGGGGCACCACAGACCGGATTCTCGATGCCTGTGCCGCCGCCACCCGCGGCGACCTGCCCGTGGCCCTCAGCCTCCGCCAGGCCATAGAGGACCGGCACCACGAAGTGGCTGCGGAGCTGGGCCTCCTGGAGGCCGTCCGCCCCGCCTGGAATCCCCTCTTCAGTCGCCTGGACCAGCTGCTCACAGGCATGGCCATGCTGGGCGAGGGCACCGCCCGGGGGCGCGACGCGGCCCTGGCTGTGGGCGAGACGCTCTCCGCCAACCTGGCCTCCCACTGCTTCCAGGGCAGCTTCCGGGACGTGCGCGAGGTCATGAAGACCGATGCCCGTTTCGGCAAGGCCCGGCCCCTGCTCGAGGTCCTGCGGACCGAAGCCGGACCCTGGCGGACAGCCCTCGCCAAAGGAGCGCTCTGGGTGACCCAAGGCTTCCTGGGCGCGGACCCGGAGGGCACCACCACCACCCTGGGCCGGGGCGGCTCAGACACCAGCGCCACCCTGCTGGGCGAGGCCCTGGGCGCCGACGAAGTGCAGATTTGGACTGACGTCGATGGCGTGCTCACGGCCGATCCCAGCCTAGTGCCCGAGGCGCGCCCCATTCCCCAGATGAGCCTGGGCGAGGCCGAGGCCCTCAGTGCCTTCGGCGCCAAGGTGCTCCACGCGGACTCCCTGGCCCCCGGCGGCCGGGCCGGCTTCCGCCTGGTGGTCGCCAATACCCTGCGCCCGGGCGCCAGCCGCACGGTGATCCTGCCGCAGCCGCCTCCGCGCCCCGCGGGCACCATCACCTCCGTGGCCTACAAGGAGGGCATCCATCTGCTGCGCTTCCCCGCCTCGGCAGGACTCGAGCCCCCCCTGGAGGCGGCCCGCAGCCTGGAGGAAGCAGGCGCCCTGCGCTTCGGGCTCATCTCCAGCCCGGCCGGCACCCTGCTGGCTGTCCGGCCTGAGACGCACGCAGCAGCCGAGGTGCTGGGGACCCTGGCAGCTTCGGGCCTGGCCTGCGAGTCCGGCTGGGCCGTGGTGGCCTTGGTGGGCGAAGGCCTGCGGACCGATCCGGTCGCGGCGCTGCGCTACCTGGCGACCCTGGGCCAGGAGCCCGTGGGCGGCTTGCTCACCGGTAGCAGCACGGTCTCCATCGCCTTCCTGGTGCCCGAGGCCCGGCTGGCGGAGATCATTCCCCGCCTCCACCAGCACTGCGTGCAGGAGAGCTGACACCGGGCCGAAGCCCATGGCAACTCAGCCCTGCTTCAGCAGCCAGGCCTTCAGACGCGTGTGGAAGTCCTCGGGATGCTCCAGGTCCGCCGGCAGCAGGCGGGCGGGGTGCCCGGGGTCGCCCACGACCAGGTGCGTGTTCTCGATCCCATTGGGCAGTCGGCTTCCGTCCGGCAGGGACCAGACGGCCCCCCGACGCTCGGCAGGGAAGGCTGAGGCCATCGTCCGCCGCTCCTTCTGCTCCCCTAGGCTCATTGAGGTCTCCTGTAGGATCTTAAGGATAAGTCGTTCGCTGCCAGATGCCAGCCGACGCAAGGCGGCATCCCGTTGGATGCCGGAATTAAACCCTTTCGCCCCATTCCGGGCCTGCTTTCCAGGCCACCACAAAATATTCTTGAGGCCCTGCCGTGAACCCATCCTGGTCCCCTCTCATCCTCTGCCTTGCCACGTCCCTGCTGGTGGCGGCACCGCCCCGGAAGGACCGGCCGGCCACCCTCCAGGGCCTGGACCTACCAGGCATGGATCTATCCGTGGCCCCAGGTGATGCCTTTTATGCCTATGCCAACGGCGCCTGGGAGAAGCGCACGGAGATCCCCGCCGACCGGGGGGCCTATGGCGTGGACGCCGAGGTCACCGACCTCACCGACCGCCAGACCGCCGCCCTGATCAAGGCCGCCGCGGCCGCCAAAGCCCCGATGGGTTCGGAGCGCCGCAAGATCGGTGACTGCTACACCAGCTTCATGGACGAGGCCACCATCGAGGCGCAGGGGCTGCGGCCTCTGGCCCCCACTTTCAAGGCCATCGCCGGGCTGCAGGACCGCAAGGAGCTCGCCCACTTCCTCGGCACCACCCTGCGGGCTGACGTGGATGTGCTGAACGCCACCCACCTCGAGACCCCCAACCTCTTCGGCCTCTGGGTGGCCCAGGACCTCGACGATCCCACCCGTTACGCGCCGTTCCTCCTGCAGGGTGGCCTGGGGCTCCCCGAGCGCAGCTACTACCTGGATCCCTCCAAGGGCATGGCCGAGATCCGGGCCCAGTATCTGGCCCATGTGACGGCGATGCTCAAGCTGGCGGGTGAGTCCGATGCGCCCGCCAAGGCCGCGGCCATCCTGGAGCTGGAGACCCGCATGGCCAAGGCCCACGTGAGCCGGGAAGCCACCGGCGACGTGCTGAAGGGGAACAACCACTGGACCCGGGCCGAGTTCAGCACCAAGGCTCCGGGCCTGGACTGGGAGGCGTTCTTCACCGCTGCGGGACTCACCCGGCCCAAGGGGTTCGTGGTCTGGCAGCCCACCGCGGTCACAGGTCTCTCAGCGCTGGTCGCCGAGGCGCCCCTCGCCACCTGGAAGGCCTACCTCACCTTCCACGCCCTCCAGAAGCGGGCCCGGGTGCTCCCCAAGGCCGTGGAGGACCAGTCCTTCTCCTTCTACGGCAAGGTGCTGAGCGGAGCCACCCAGCCCCGCGAGCGGTGGGTCTACGGCGTGGCCGCCACCAACCACGCCCTCGGCGAGGCCGTGGGCAAGGCCTACGTGGCGCGGCACTTTCCCCCGGCCGAGAAGGCCCGGGCCCAGCAGATGGTGGCGAACCTCATCGCCGCCTTCCGAAGCCGCATCCAGCAGCTGGACTGGATGACTCCGGCGACCAAGGCCAAGGCGCTGGCCAAGCTGGCCACCCTCAAGGTGGGCGTGGGCTACCCGGACCGCTGGCGGGACTACCGGGGCCTCAAGATCGTGGCGGGCGACGCCTTCGGCAACGTCGAGCGTTCCGAGCGCTTCGAGTACCAGCGCAACCTGCGGAAGCTGGGCCGACCCATCGACCGCACGGAGTGGGTGATGACCCCGCAGACGGTGAACGCCGTGAACCTGCCGGTGATGAACGCCCTCAACTTCCCCGCGGCCATCCTGCAGCCCCCCTACTTCGATCCCAAGCGCCCCGTGGTCATGGACTACGGCGCCATCGGCGCGGTGATCGGCCACGAGATCAGCCACAGCTTCGATGACTCCGGCTCGCTCTTTGACGCCACCGGCAAGCTCCGCAACTGGTGGACCCCCGAGGACCTGAAGCACTTCCAGGCCTCCGCGGACCAGCTGGTCAAGCAGTACGACGCCTACCGGCCCTTCCCGGACCTGGCGATCAACGGCAAGCAGACCCTGGGCGAGAACATCGCGGATGTGGCGGGACTCGCCGCCGCCTACGACGCCTACCGCCTGACCCTCGGCGGCAAGCCAGCGCCCGTGGTGCAGGGCTTCACCGGGGACCAGCAGTTCTTCATAAGCTACGCCCAGAGCTGGCGCGAGAAGACCCGCGAGCCCATGCTTCGCCAGCAGATCCTGACGGACGGCCACGCACCCGCCAGCTACCGGCCCGCCACCGTGCGCAACCTCGACGCCTGGTATGGCGCCTTCCAGGTCAAGCCCGGCCAAGCTCTCTTCCTGGCGCCGGCAGACCGCGTGAAGATCTGGTAGACCCAGCCCCCCGAAGAGCGCCCAGAGCATTGATGATCTTGCGGTTTTTTTACTGACGCCTATATTGCACTGGTAGTCATCTTGCTGTGTCTTGCTTCAAGGTTAACAAGCAGGGAGGGGAAGTTGTGTCTCCTCGCTGAAGGGAGGCTCATGTTCAAGCCCATCCTCCTGAGCAGTGTTGCGGCCCTTGGGTTTGTCGGGACTGCGTGTGCCCAACCCAAAGCCCCTCCCGCCTCATTACCCATCCAGAACCCTACCCTAGACAAGGAGATCCTGGCCCGGCTGGATGACTATTTCGCCGCCGTGAACGCGAAGGATACCAAGCGCTTTATGGGGTTCTTCACTCCCGGCGAGGACTTGACTGTCATCGAGGACAAGGACCTGCGCATGTCGCGTCAGGAGTTCCTTGGTTTCGTGGACGGTTTCTTCAAGGAAGTCTCCGAGGTCCAGGCGGTCTGGGAGAAGCGCACAGTCCATCCGCTGGCCCCGGGTGTGGCCGTGGTGACAGGAAGCTTCAAGGTCACCGGCAAGGACGCGAAGAGTTTGCCCATGGCCTTCCGGAGCGCCTTCACCTTCGTACTGGTGAAGCACCAGGGTGAATGGCGCGTGAAGCATGTCCATGAGTCCTCGCTGGACCTGTGATTTCCACGCTTCTCAGCATTGCCTTTCATCGGTGGAGGTTCCTCATGTTCCCTTCCAATTCAGTGAAGATCCTTTCGCGCATCCTGCTGATCCTGGTCTTGGCCTGGGCACCAGCTTTGGCCAAGCCCCCCCGCCCTTCGCTCTCCGAGAAGCAGGTCGTCCGAGAGGCGTTTGCGGCCATGGACCGCCAGGACTACGTCCGCTTCCGGGCCCTGACGCCGGAGGACGCGGTCATCCGGATCGTCGGCGCACCGGAACCCCTGAAGGTGGAGGCGCTCATCGACTTCCTGAAGGACTACTGGAAGGCCTTCCCTGACACGACCCACACGATCCAACAGATCCTCGCCGAAGGCGGGCGGCTCGCCCTCCAGGTGACCTGCCAGGGCACGCACAAGGGGGGTTATGAAGGGGTCCCAGCCACCGGGAAACGCGTGGCGTACACCGGAGCCCATTTCGTCCGCGTTGAGAAGGGCCAGATCCGCGAATGGTGGGTCCTGGATGACAGCCTGGGCATGATGCAGCAGCTCGGCCTGCAGCTGACGCCCGTCCAGGCTGCAGGATCGCCGCCCCGCGCGGGTGCGGCACAACAACAAAGTGTAGATAACGCCGAGGAAGTAACAGTTGTGCGCAAGCGTTACTCGGATTGGCTACAGGCTGAGAAACGCCGCGATCTTGATGCGGCGATCTCATTCTTGGCTCCAGATGCCGTGGTCCAGGGCGGTGATGCCCCGGCCGTGAAGGGGCTTGAGGGTGCGCGGGCACTCTGGACGCAGATCTTCAGCATCCCCTACACGGACATGCTGGACACCGAGCCTCGCACCGTGGTGGTCTCCCAATCCGGAGACATGGCCTACGACGTTGGCAACTTCAAGATCATCCTCCCGGGTCCGAACGGTGCAACCGGGGTCCGCGCCAAGTCCCTGGTCGTCTGGCAAAAACGAGAAGGCCAGTGGAAGGCCGTGGTCAACACCTTCAGCATGGACGCGCCTGCGGCTCCGGAGGCCCCCAGCGAGGTTGCAAAAAAGTAGCCGCCGCTTCAGTGCGTTCTGGAGGCAGGCACTGGGGCGCGCTACGCTTCAGTCCTGGCCTCCGGAGGCACCATGCCCCTGCTTGACGCGTCCCGCAGCATCCTGGTCATGATTGATTTCCAGGGCAAGCTGGTGCACCTGGTGCACCGCCCGGCCCTGGTCCTGGAGGTGGCCCACCGGCTGCTGCGACTGGCGGACCTCTTCGCGGTGCCCGTGGTGCTCACGGAGCAGTATCCCAAGGGCATCGGACCCACCGAGGCGGGCCTCCGGGCGGCCTTCGACGGGCTGAGCGTGCCCACCTTCTTCCTGGAGAAGACGGCCTTCGGGTGCTGTGGCGACGCGAGCTTCGAAGCCCTGCTCCAGCAGGCCCGGCCCGGCCTGGCCCCGGCCCGCCGCCAGATCGTGATCGCGGGCATCGAGGCCCATGTCTGTGTGATGCAGACGGTGCTCGAGTTGCTGGCCTCGGGCCACGAGGTCCACCTCTGCTGGGAGGCCGTCAGCGGCCGGGGCGAGGAATACCGGCGCCATGCCCTGGACCGCATGGCCACGGCGGGCGCCACGCTCACCAACCACGAGTCCGTGGCCTTCGAGTGGGCCCGGGACAAGAATCACCCCCAGTTCAAGGCCCTGTCGGCCCTGCTGAAGGAAGGGCAGCCCCAGGGCTAAGAACTGATCATGTCCCGCATCCACGGCCAGCCCGTCCCCGCCTTGTTCCCGGCTTCCGGCCCCGTATCTGTGATGCTGTTCGGCGAGGCTCCGGGCCCCCGGGGCGCCGACCAGTCCGGCCTCCCCTTCTGGGGGGACGGCGCTGGCATCACCGTCTTTCGCGCCCTGGCCGCAGCAGGTCGAGCCGAGGTCCCGGAGGCCGCCTGGGAAGACTGGCAGGGGGCGCGCTTCCGGAACCTGGGCCTGCAGCCCCTCCTGCATGGCACGGCCCTCAGCAACGCCTACCCGGCCTGTCCCACCAAGGACGGCGAGCACTTCCACGCCCCCTCCAACCGCGACCTGCTGGCCCCGGCGAATCTGGCCCGGCTCACAGCGGAGCTGGCCCGGGCCTCGGCAGGCCGGAGCGCCCCGCTCCGGGTCATCGCCTTCGGCAAGCGGGCGGAGTGGGTGCTCACCCGGCTGGAGGGGGCTCCGCCCCTGGACCTGCACGCGCTGCCGCACCCCAGCGCCCAGGGCCTGCTGCAAGGCGCTCCGAACCGGGGCAAGGGGCTGCGACTCGAGGACCTACGGGTGGCCTGGCAGGCCCGGTTGGAGGCCCTGCTGGTCCTCTAGGTTTCCATCCTTTTTCCATCCCAGCTCCAGGCTAACCCTTGTAAGATGATGCCTTCCCCTGTGGAGCTCTTTTTCAACCTGGAGGTACTATGCTTTCCTTCCGTCACCTGACGCTGCCCCTGTGCGGGGCCCTCGCCTTCACCCTGGTGGCGGGAGATGCCCCCAAGTCCGCGGCGCCCCCGACCAAGGTTGCCAGCAAGGCCAAGAGCGCCCCGGTGGCGACGCCCCTCCCCGCCCCCGTCAAGGTGACAACGGTGGAAGGCATCACGGAATACCGCCTGGCAAACGGCCTCCGGGTGCTGCTGTTCCCCGATCCCAGCAAGGCCACCATCACCGTGAACACCACCTTCCTGGTGGGCTCGCGCCATGAGAGCTATGGCGAGACCGGCATGGCGCACCTGCTGGAGCACCTGGTCTTCAAGCCCAGCAAGAACTACAGCGGCAAGAATGGCCAGCCCAAGCCCGTGGATGTCCTGAACAGCGTGGGCGCCCGCTTCAACGGCACCACCTCCTACGACCGCACCAACTACTTCGTGACCTTCCCGGCCTCGGATGAGAACTTCCGCAAGATCCTGGACCTGGAAACGGACCGCATGGTCAACGCCAACATCGACCAGCAGGACCTCTGGGACAAGGAGGCCGGCAAGGGCGAGATGACCGTGGTGCGCAATGAGTTCGAGATCGGGGAGAACAACCCGATCCGGGTGACCCTGCAGCGCACCCTGGCTGCGGCCTTCAGCTGGCACAACTACGGAAAATCCACCATCGGCGCCAAGAGCGATGTCGAAAACGTGAACATCGAGCACTTGCGGGCGTTCTATCACACCTACTACCAGCCTGATAACGCCGTGCTCCTGGTGGCCGGCAAGGTGGACGAAGCCAAGGCGCTCGGGCTGATCAACGAGCGGTTCGGCCGGATTCCCAGGCCCACCCGGGTGATCCAGCCCACCTATACCCTGGACCCCACCCAGGATGGCGAGCGCGAGGTCACGGTCCGTCGCGTGGGTGACTCCCAGGTGGCCATGGCGCTCTACAAGCTCCCCGCAGGATCCGACGCCGACTTCCCCGCCCTGGAGGTCCTGGGGCAGATCATGGCTGACACCCCCGGCGGGCGCCTCCACAAACAGCTGGTAGACACCAAGAAGGCAGCTGGGGTATCGGACTGGGTGATGGGCGGCCGGGAACCCGGCTTCGCCCTGTTCCTCGCCATGCTGCCCAAGGACGGGAACCTGGACGAGGCCAAGCAGCTTCTCCTGGGCACCCTCGAGCAGACCACCAGCGCGCCTATCACCCAGGAAGAGGTAGACCGAGCCAAGCAGTCCCTCCTGACAGGCATCGACCTCACCCTGAACCAGAGCGACCAGCTGGGCGTCGGCCTTTCGAATTACATCGCTGTGGGCGACTGGCGGCTCTTCTTCCTCCAGCGCGACCGCATCAAGCAGGTCACGCCCATCGCCGTGCGGAACGCCGCGGCGAAGTATTTCAAGCGCGAGAACCGCACCCTTGGCACCTTCATCCCCACCGCCACCCCGGACCGAGCGGAGATTCCCGCCATGGTGGACGTGGCGGCCCTCGTGAAGGACTACAAGGGTCAGGTGACCATCGCTCAGGGCGAGGCCTTCGACGCCTCTCCCGCCAACCTCGACAGCCGCACCCGCAAGGTGGTCCTTGCTCCCGGCTTCAAGGCGGCCTTCCTGCCCAAGAAAACCCGGGGCGAGCAGGTGAGTGCCACCCTGACCCTGCACCTCGGCACCGAGGCGTCCCTCATGGACAAGGAGCTGGCCGGCGGGATCGCCGGGCAAATGCTCATGCGCGGCACCGCCAAGCACACGCGCCAGCAGATCTCGGACGAGTTCGACCGCCTGAAGGCCCAGGTGAGCGTCAGTGGAAACGCCGAGAGCCTCAACGCCCGCATCACCACCACCCGGCCCAACCTGGCCGCGGCGCTGGCGCTGGTCGCCGAGATCCTCAAGGAGCCCAGCTTCCCCAAGGATGAGTTCGAGCGGCTGGTGAGCGAGACCCTGACCGGCATCGAGAGCCAGAAGAGCGAGCCCGGCATGGTGGCCCAGATGGCCCTGCGCCAATACACGGATCCCTACCCCAAGGGCCATGTGCGCCACACCAGCAGCCTGGATGAGTCCATCGCGGCCTACAAGAGCGCCAAGCTCGAGGATGCCCAGGCCTTCCACAAGGCCTATGCCGGAGCCTCAGCGGCGGAGCTGGCCGTGGTCGGTGACTTCGACGACCAGGCCGTGGAAGCCCAGGCGAAGGCCCTCTTCAGCACCTGGAAGTCCCCCCAGCCCTTCGAGCGCATCCCCCATCGGATCAAGGATGTCCAGCCTATCAACCGGAAGCTGGAGACCCCCGACAAGGCCAATGCCTTCTTCCTGGCGGCGCTCATGCTGCCCCTGAAGGATTCCGATCCCGACTACCCGGCTGTGTTGATGGGCAACTGGATGCTGGGGGGCGGTACCCTGAAGAGCCGGCTGGCCGACCGCATCCGTCAGAAGGAGGGCCTCTCCTACGGCGTCGGCAGCCAGCTGTCCGTCAATGCCCAGGATGCTGCGGGGAACTGGCTCACCTATGCGATGTACAACCCGGCGAACATGGTCAAGCTCGAGCAGGCCTTCCAGGAAGAGCTGGCCAAGGCCCTGAAGGACGGCTTCGCCCTCGAGGAGCTCAACGCCGCCCGCACCAGCTGGCTCCAGGGACAGGAGACCAGCCGCACCCAGGATGGCGCTCTGGCCGGTCGGCTCACGGCCAACCTCTTCCTCGACCGCAGCATGGGCTGGCAGGCTGAGCTCGAAGCCAAAGTAAGGGCCCTCACCCCAGAGCAGATTGTCGTGGCCCTGAGGAAGCATCTGGATCCGAGTAAGCTCAGCATCGTCAAGGCCGGCGACTTCGCCAA
The DNA here is from genome assembly GCA_903857495.1 of uncultured Holophagaceae bacterium. Classification (GTDB taxonomy): domain Bacteria; phylum Acidobacteriota; class Holophagae; order Holophagales; family Holophagaceae; genus Geothrix. Next base: position 61,086 of record CAIOFF010000010.1, read on the forward strand.
GGCCGAGAAGAAGTAGCCCAGATTCATGGTTATCCGTAAAAAGGGAGCGGCCCCGCCGCTCCCTTTTCCTTTGGAGTAAAGCGATCTCCGTGTTCTGCTGATAGTCCGCTTGGCGTTTGCAAGGACGCGGGGCGATGACGGAGGGCGGCGCCATGGCACGCATCGAACGGGAATGGCAGGCGGAACATGACGGGACCGCCCTGGCCTCGGAGCTGCACCGGATCATGGTGATCAGCCACCGGCAGGCCAAGGGCTTCGTCGACGGCAGCTGCGTCACGGTGAACGGCGAGGTGGCCAGCAAGCATGGCCTGCGCCTGAAGACGGGCGATGCCATCAAGGTCGTGTTCGATCCCGAGCGCACCTACGAGGTGATCCCGCCCGCCAGCAAGCTGCAGGCAGGCCCCTTCGAGACCCTGTGGGAAGACAACCACCTCCTCTTCGTCTACAAGCCCGCGGGCCTGCTCACGGTCCCCTCCGAGCTGGGCAAAGAGCCCAACCTGGCCGAGGCCATCACCGAGTCCTACCGCCGCCGGGGCTTCAAGCGCTTCAACCTCTACATCGTCCACCGCCTGGACCGCTTCACCAGCGGCGTGCTGGTCTTCGCCAAGACGCCCGAGGCCCTGCACGGCCTGAAAAAGTACTTCGAGCTGCACCGCCTCCAGCGGGTCTACTTCGCCATCCTGGTAGGCGAACTGCCGGAGAACAGCGGCACCCTCGCCGGCCACCTCATCGAGCACGCCAAGTCCCTCAAGATGTCTGTGGCCACGGCCCGGAAGGGCCCCGGCGGCGGCAAGCGCATGCCCCCCGGCGCCAAGGAAGCGGTCACCCACTACCGCGTGGTGGAGCGCCTGCCCGGCCACACCATCGTCGAAGTGAAGCTGGAGACGGGTCGCCGCAACCAGATCCGCGTCCAGTTCGCGGACCGGGGCTACCCCCTCCTGGGCGATCAGGTCTATGGCACGGAGAGCCCCCTCCTCGACCGGCAGGCCCTTCATGCCGAGCTGCTCGGCTTCAAGCACCCCATCACCGAAGAGCTGGTCACCGTCACCGCGCCCCTGCCGGCGGACATGGAGGCGGCCCTGAAGGTCCTCCGGAACGCCGCCCGGCTCACCCGCGCCAGCACCGGCGCCACCGGGGAAGAAGGCATCTTCAAGCCCGCCGAGAGCCATGAGCACAAGGTCAAGCGCGTGGCCCGCACCAAGCGCTTCGAAGAGCAGCGCGAGGGTCCCCCGGCCCGGAATCCCCGGCCCAACCGCATCCCGGTGGCCGGCGACCGCCAGGCCCGCCCCCGCCATGACGAGGGCACGGAGCGGCCCCGCCGCACCTTCGGCTCCGCCGAGCGTCCCGCCCGGCCCCGCCGGGAAGAGGGCGACACCCGGCCCCGCACCGGTCCCAGCGACCGTCCCTCTCGTCCGCGCCGCGACGAAGGCGAGGAGCGGCCCCGCCGCACCTTCGGCTCCGCCGAGCGCCCCGCCCGGCCCCGCCGGGAAGAGGGCGACACCCGTCCCCGCACCGGCCCCAGCGACCGTCCCGC
>CAIOFF010000011.1 GCA_903857495.1 uncultured Holophagaceae bacterium
CATGCCTACAGCACGGCGGGTACCTACACGGTCACGCTCATTGCCAGCAATGCGGCGGGGACCAGCAGTCCGGTCACCCACCGCGTCACCGTGAGCGCCGCGCCGGTTGCCCCCACCGCAGCCTTCAGCTTCGCCCCCACCAGCCCCGTCGCGGGCCAGACCGTGACCTTCACGGATGCCTCCACGGGCAGCCCCACGGGCTGGTCCTGGACCTTTGGCGATGGCGGCACCAGCACCGCGCAGAGCCCGACCCACGCCTACGCCACGGCTGGCACCTACACCGTCACGCACACCGCCAGCAATGCGGCGGGGACCAGCACTCCGGTCACCCACGGCGTCACCGTCAGCACAGCCTCGTCCACCCTGGCGGCTCACTTCACGAGCAGGGTCACCGGTCAGTCCGTCCTCTTCACGGATACCTCCACCGGAAATCCCACCTTCTGGGCCTGGGACTTCGGCGATGGCCAGACCAGCTCCGTCCAGCTTCCCACCCACACCTATGCCACGGCCGGCACCTACACCGTCACGCTCAAGGTCACCAACAACAGCGGGTCGAACACGGTCAGCGCGACCACTGTGGTGGCCGCGGCGGCGCCCCAGGCCGGGTTCAACGCCCTGCGGCCCGCCGCCACCACGACCCTCGTCTTCACGGATGCCTCGACGGGCAGCCCCACCTCCTGGTCCTGGGACTTCGGGGATGGCCTCCAGAGCCAGGAGCAGAGCCCGAGCCACAGCTACGGCACCGCCGGCACCTACACGGTGACCTTCACGGCCACCAATGCGTCCGGCTCCACCCAGACGAGCCGGACCTACTGGCTCAGCCCGCTCTCCAACCTCCTGGAAGTGCGCCTGCCCGGCACGGTCTACTGGATGGGGGATCACGGTGGCGAGGGCGGCAACGACCCGGCCCACCCCACGGATGAGCTGCCCCTGCACCCGGTGGGCATCAGCTCCCTGTTCGTGGCCACGACGCCCACCACCGGTCAGCAGTACTGCGACTACCTGAACAGCGCCCTGGCCCAGGGGCTTATCGAGGCGCGCAGCAACGTGGTCTATGCGAAGGGGGGCACGGCAGTCTACTGCTACCTCTACGGCTATGCCTACCAGGCAGGCAAGACCTCGGTGGCCTACAGCATCGGGTTCGATGGGACCGCCACCTTCTCCCTCAAGGACACCCGGGCCCAGCATCCGGTGGTGGGCATTACCCTCTTGGGAGCCGAGGGCTACTGCAACTGGCTGAGCACCCAGGCGGGTCTGACCCCCTGCTACAGCCTCACCACCCTGGTCTGCGATTTCACCCAGAATGGTTACCGGCTCCCGACGGAGGCCGAGTGGGAATTTGCCGCCCGGGGGGGTGCCTCACCCTACGCCAACTATCCCTGGGGTGACGATGAGGACGCTCGCCGGGCCAACTGGCCCAGCTCCGGGAATCCCTACCAGCTCACGGATCCGGCCACCTATCCCTGGACCACGCCCGTCGGCTTCTTCAATGGAACCCTGCGCCAGAAGACCGACTTCAGCTGGCCCGGGAGTGCCACCTCCTACCAGACGCACAACGGGGCCAACGGCTTCGGTCTCTTCGACGCCTCGGGCAATGTCTGGCAGCTGCACTACGACTGGTATGCAGCCAACACCTACCAGACCTATTTCGCAGCCAATCCCCTGGAAGCCAGCCCCACCCAGGATCCCATCGGACCCGCCACGGGTCAGGCCATGACCGATGGCCTGCCCCACCGCGGCATGCGCGGGGGCAACTGGTACAACGGCCTCACCACCACCACGGGCGTCGTGACGGGGCACGGGCGGGTGTCCAACCGCTGCCCGGCGGCGGATGAGTTCTTTGCGGTGCCCGCTCAGGCCTATGCCAGCAATGTGGGGTTCCGGGTCGTGCGGGCGAACAGCACCTCGTCGGGAGGCGCGGCCAGCTTCAGCGCCGCCCCCACCACGGTGGTGCCGGGCGATGTCGTGAGCTTCACCGACGCCTCCACGAATACCCCAGCCTCCTGGGCCTGGAACTTCGGCGATGGCAAGGGCACCAGCCTCGTTCAGCACCCCAAGTATGTCTATACCAGCGCCGGGACCTATACGGTCACCCTCGTGGCCACGACGTCCGGAGGGACTTCCTCCACGGTCAGCAAGGCCATCACCGTGAGCGCTCCCGCCTCGGTGCTGACAGCGGCCTTCACCACCTCGCTGAGCGGACAGATCGCCACCTTCACCAGCACTTCCATGGGCAGCCCCACGGCCTATGCCTGGACCTTCGGGGATGGCAGCACGGGCACCGGGGCGAACCCCTCTCACCCCTATGCCGCGGATGGCATCTACACCGCCACCCTCACGGTGACGGGCACCGCGGGCACCAGCGCCATCAGCCAGAGCGTGATCATCAACACGCTCGTCGCCAAGCGGACCGTGGGCCTAATGGTGAACACCAGCAAGGCCCTGGAGGGCTACACCCTGTTCGCCCCCAAGCAGAACAAGATGACCTACCTCATCAACAACGAGGGCCGGATCGTCAAGCAGTGGAACAGCGCCTACTCGCCGGGCCAGAGCATCTACCTCCTGGAGAACGGCCACCTCCTGCACACCTGCATGATCACCACGGGGGCCCTGGGCACCGGTGGTGGCGAAGGGGGCCGGGTGGAGGAATACGATTGGGACGGCAACCTGCTCTGGTACTACGACCTGAACACAGCCACCCAGCGCCAGCACCACGATGCCAAGATGCTCCCCAACGGCAACATCCTCATGCTGGTGGTGGAGAAGAAGACCTACGCGGACTGCGTGGCCGCGGGGTTCGACATGACCAAGTTCCAGCCGGATGTCGCCACCCAGCAGATGCTGCTCCCCGAGTGCCTGATCGAGATCAAGCCCGACTATGCCAAGGGCAGCGGCGGCACTGTGGTGTGGGAGTGGCACGTCTGGGATCACCTGATCCAGGACTTCGACAGCACCAAGTCCAACTTCGGGGTCGTCGCCAACCACCCCGAGCTCATCGACTGCGTCGGCGGGGCCATGTTCTGGAACCATGGCAACTCGGTGGACTACCACCCGGGCTTCGATCAGATCGCCATCAGCATGCGGAACCACAGCGAGGTCTGGATCATTGACCACAGCGTCACCACGGCCGAGGCCGCCAGCCACACTGGGGGCAAGCGGGGCAAGGGCGGGGACCTGCTCTACCGCTGGGGCAATCCTGCCATGTATGGCGTTCCCAAGACCCTGGCCACGGAGAAATACTGGCAGCAGCACGACACGGAGTGGATCAAGTCAGACTGCCCCGGGGCCGGCAACATCACCTGCTTCGACAATGGCCTGAACCGCTCCCTGACCAATGCATCCTCCGTCGAGGAGTTCAAGCCGGCCGTGAGCGCCAGCGGCAACTACACCGCGCCTGCGGCGGCGGGCAGCCCCTACCTGCCGGCGGACTACACCTGGAGCTACTGGGGTGACGCGACCTACCCCATGTATTCCGAGAACATCTCCGGGGCCCAGCGGCTGCCGAACGGGAACACGATCATCTGCTCGGGGGGAACGGGAGACCTGCGGGAGGTCAGCTACCTCGGCGAAGTCGTCTGGAAGTACGTGTGCCCGGTCCAGGCCAGCGGCGTGATCCCCCAGGGCGGCACCCCCGTCACCGATCCGACCCACGCCAGCGAGACGCTCAACTCCGTGTTCCGGATCTACAAGTACCCCACCAGCTACGGGGCCTTCACGGGCCGGACGCTGACCGTGGGTGACTACATCGTCAAGTAGGGGAAAGAACCTTCGTTCTTTCTTGGAGGAGTTGCCATGCGTCTCGTTCGTCTCCTTCCGATGGTCGGTGCGGGGTTCATCCTCCTGGCGTCCCTGCAGTGCGGGGGTGGGGGAGGCTCCTCGCCCGCCCCCACTGTTACGGCGGCCCCCACGGCGGCCTTCAGCTTCGCCCCGACCAGCCCCGTCACGGGTCAGACCGTGACCTTCACGGATGCCTCCACGGGCAGCCCCACGGGCTGGGCCTGGACCTTTGGCGATGGTGGCACCAGTACCGCGCAGAACCCCACCCACGCCTACACCACGGCGGGCACCTACACGGTCAGCCTGGCCGCTTCCAATGCCGGGGGCGCCAGCAGTCCCGTCACCCACAGCGTGACGGCGACGACCGCGCCGGCGGCACCCACGGCGGCCTTCAGCTTCGCCCCGACCAGCCCCGTCACGGGTCAGACCGTGACCTTCACGGATGCCTCCACGGGCAGCCCCACGGGTTGGGCCTGGACCTTTGGCGATGGCGGCACCAGCACCACGAAGAGCCCGACCCACGCCTATGCCACAGCTGGCACCTACACGGTCACGCTCCTCGCCAGCAATGCCGTGGGCGCCAGCACTCCCGTCACCCACAGCGTCACTGTGACGGCCGTTGCCACGGCCCCCACAGCTGCCTTCAGCTTCAGCCCTGCCGCCCCCACCACGGCCCAGACCGTCACCTTCACCGACGCCTCCACGGGCACGCCCACCGGCTGGTCCTGGACCTTCGGGGATGGCGGGACCAGCACTGCCCAGAACCCGACGCACGCGTTCGCCAGTGCGGGCACCTACACCGTCACCCTCACCGCTAGCCATACGGGCGGATCGAACACGGCAAGCCATACCATCACCGTGATCCCGGCGGTCGTCGCCCCCGTGGCCGCCTTCAGCTTTGCGCCTGCTGCACCCAGCACCGGCCAGACGGTGACCTTCACGGATGCCTCCACCTACACGCCCACGGCTTGGTCCTGGACCTTCGGTGACGGTGGCACCAGCGCACAGCAGAACCCCACCCACGCCTACACCACGGCCGGCACCTACACCGTCTCCCTCACGGCCACCAACACCACGGGCGCCAGCACTCCTGTCACCCACAGCCTCACTGTGAGCGCCCCCTCCACGACCAGCCATGCCGCTCTGGAGCGGCCCACGGAACTTCAATACTGGGATCCCACCAAGGCCGAAGAGGGCTACACGTTCTTCGGAGCGGGCGGGAAGACCTACCTCCTCGACATGGAAGGCCGGGTCGTCCACACCTGGCCCGTGGGCACCAACCCCCACCTGCTGGCGAATGGCAATGTGCTGGATGCTGGGACCAACGATCCCAGCGGCTTCGGGAGCTTCAAGGAGGTGGACTGGAACGGGCTGACGGTCTGGTCCTACGTCGAATCCCGCACCACCTACCATCCCCACCATGATTTCACCCGCATCTACAATCCGAAGCTCAAGGCCTACACGACCCTGATCATCGCCAACAAGGACTTCACCTACGCCCAGCTCGTCGAAGCAGGCGCTGATCCCGCCCGGGCGCCGTCCACCGGCGCCCAGCTGGACGCCATCGTGGAGGTGGATGCCAGCGGGAACATTGTCTGGGAGTGGTGCTTCTTCGACCACCTGGTGCAGGACGTCGCACCCACCAAGTCGAACTACGTCGCCAGCGGCAAGACCATTGCCGACTATCCCAACCGACTGAACATCAACCTCGCCGGTCACAACCTGAAGGCCGACTGGCTGCACTGCAACTCGCTGGACTACAACCAGACCCTCGATCAGATCGTCATCAACTCCGTGCAGGGCGAGTTCTATGTCCTGGACCACGGCAACACCTTCCTCTCCGGCAACCCGGCCGGCAGCATCACGCTTGCGGCCACCAGCGCCGGCGACTTCCTCTACCGGTTCGGGGATCCAGCCCGGTACAACCAAGGCAGCAAACCCTCCATCCTTGAGGACTGGACCCTCTCCACCACCGGCCACAAGCAGCTCGGCGGCGCCCACGACATCCAGTGGATCGAAGCAGGGCTGAGCGGCGCCGGGCACTTCCTCGTTTTCAACAATGCTGAATACCTGTCGGAACACGCCGCCCAGTCCTATGTCATGGAGATCAATCCCTACCTCGATGCCAGCGGTCTCGACACGGGAAAGTATGTGAACCCGCCCGATGCGGGCTATTTCACCCTCACCCGACCCGCAGTGACGGACAACACCCCCAGGCAGGTGTCCAAGCAGGTGGTGGGGAACTACTACTCGCAGGACAGCCAGACGCTATTCAGCACCATCGGCTGCAGTGCCCAGCGCCTGCCCAATGGAAACACCCTGATTTGTGCGGATACGGAGGGACACCTCATGGAGGTCACGCCAGCCGGGGAAACCGTCTGGGAATACATCGTCCCCGTGTCGGGCCCCGTCATCTACAAGGTGCTGGGGGACCGGCTTCCCATGGTCAACTCGATCTTCCGCGCCTACCGCTACAAGGCAAACCATCCGGCCCTGGCGGGACGCACCCTCACCCCGGGCGTCACCATCGCCGGGCGCGCCAGTGTCGACAACCCCTATGCCGGCACCAGCGGCTATCAGGCCTTCCAGCGCACCACGGGCACCCAATACTGGGACGCCAGCGCGGCCTACAGCGGCTACACCTTCCTGGATGCTGCAGGCACTTCCCGGCTGATCGACATGGACGGTCGCCTGGTCCACACCTGGCCCACGGGCAATGATCCCCGGCTCCTGGCGAATGGCAATGTGCTGGACTGGAGCACGGGCGCCACGGGGCTGACTGGCCTCAAGGAGCTCGACTGGAATGGCAACACCGTCTGGCAGTATGCCGAGGCCCGCAGTACCTACCACCCCCATGGGGCCTTCGCCCGCATCTTCGATCCGAAGCTGAATGCCTATGCCACGCTCTACCTTGCCAATAAGGACCTCACCCCGGCCCAGTGCCTGGCGGCGGGCTGCGATCCGGCCGATGCGCCCTTTGATGGCGCCCAGGTGGATACCCTTGTGGAAGTGGATATGAGCGGCAAGATCGTCTGGGAGTGGTCCTTCTGGGACCACGCCATTCAGAGCGTCGATGCCAGCAAGGCGAACTCGGTGGCCGGGGGCAAGACCATCGCCGACTACCCCGGGAAGCTCAACCTCAACCTGCCCGGCCGGCCGCTGCGCAGCAACTGGCTGGACTGCAACTCCCTCGACTTCAACCAGGCGCTGGATCAGATCGTGGTCAACTCCCGCCAGGGGGAATGCTACATCATCGATCATGGCGCCACCTTCCTCGCAGGGAATCCCACGGGCAGCATCAGCCTGGCGGCCACCAGTGCGGGCGACTTCCTCTACCGCTTCGGGGACCCCGCCCGCTACGGTCAAGGGAATCCCCCTTCAGTGGGCACGAACTGGGAGACGGCCTCCTCCGGCAACAAGCAGATCGGTGGCAGCAGTGATGTGAGTTGGATCGCGAGCGGCCTCAGCGGGGCCGGGAACCTGCTGCTCTTCAACAACAACCAGTACCTCTACCAGCGCACGCCCCAGTCCTATGTCTTTGAAGTCAACCCCCGCCTGACCTCCGCGGGCATCACCGGCGCCAGCTATGTGGATCCGCCCAGCACCGGCTATGCGACCTGGACCTTCGACAAGGACTCCATGAAGGCCAATCAGCTCCTGTCCAAGCAGGTGGCCTGGAAGTATGGTTCCGTGGGCAGCCTGACCCTCTTCAGCCAGTTCGGAGGCAGCGTCCAGCGCCTCCCGAATGGCAACACGCTGATCTGCGCCACTACCACCGGCTACCTGATGGAAGTCACCTCCACTGGGACGGTGGTCTGGGAATACCTCAACCCGCTCACCGCCAGCGGCGCCAAAACGGCGCTCGGAGACCGTCTCCCCATGACCAATGCCGTCACTCGGGCCCGCCGTTACGCCTACAGCGATGGCGCCTTCAGTGGGCACTAGCCCTTCGCATCCCAGCGAGCCCCCCTTGTATCCAGCGCCCCCCGCGCCCACCCTTTCCTGAACCCTTCACCTAAGTCATCCTCCAAGGGTCCCCATGCGATTCCAGGATTTCCCGGCCGCCACGGCCAAGCGCTTCCGGCTCCCGGCCACCTGGGGCGCCCTGCTGGTGTTCGGGCTGGTCTGGGTGCTGGTGCGACTGCTCGCAGGGCAGCCCTTTGGTCGCCTGGGTGTTGGGGAGTTCGTGGTGCCGGCCCTGGTGCTGGCGGGGCACCTGGCCCTCAGCCCCATCCCCTGGCAGTGGACCCAGGACGCGCGCCCCATCGCACCGCTCTGGCGGGGCTGCCTCCAGGCCCTGCCCTGGAACATCGCCTGGCTGGCGGCCCTGCTGCTGCTGATGAGTGGCCTGTTTCCGGAAGACCGGCCCGCCCGCGCACCGCGCCCGGCGCCGGCCGCCGAGGTCAAGTCCGCCCTGGTCCTGCAGGAGCGCGAAGACCCGAAGCCCCAGGAGGCCCAAGACCCGACGGCCCGCAGCCGCCGGCGGAGAGATCGGGACCAGGAGGCGAAGCCCCCCCACAACCCCGGTGAGGTGCCCTGGGAGCTGCTGCCCCCGGAGGAACGCCGGGGCCCGCGTCCTCCGCGGCGAGACGCGGAGCAGCAGGCTCCCGGGCCCCGGGACACCGCACCTCAGCGCCGCGAGGGGTCCGTCCGTCCCCCCGCAGCTCAGCCCCAGCCCACGTCCGCCGAGCCAATCCCGGCGCCCGCCCCGCGGGTGCTGGAGGCGCCGACGCCCGTGAGCGAGGAGCCAGCGGTCAGCGAGCCCGCGGCAGCCCCGGGCCTCTTCGCCAAGGCCTTCCCGGCCCATCGCCAGGAGTTCATGCTCTTCCTGCTGAACCTGCCTTTCGCCATGGTGCTGGGCTGGTTCCTCGCCGACAAGGAGCGGGCCGAGTCCACGGAGGCCGAGCTGCTCGAGCGGGCCCGGCAGGCCCAGGTCAAGGCCCTCCAGGCCCAGCTGCATCCCCACGCCCTCTACAACATCCTGGGCGGGCTGGCGGAGTTGGTGCACGAGGACCCGGATGCCGCCGAGGAGGCCATCGTCGGGCTGGTGGAGATGCTGCGGATGCTCACCCGCCAGAGCGGTGCCAGCGAGCTGCCCCTGAGCCAGGAGCGGGCCCTGCTCAAGCACTACCTGGGCATCGAGGGGATCCGCCTCGGCGCCCGCCTGCAGCTGAAGTGGGACTGGCCCGAGTGGGCCGACGCCGTGAAGCTGCCTCCGCTGCTGCTGCTGCCCCTGGTGGAGAACGCCATCAAGCACGGCATCGCCGCGCACCTGGAGGGCGGCATCCTGCGCATCGGCGTGTCGCGCAGCTCCCGGGATCTCATCTTCCGGGTGGCGAACACGGGCCAGCCCCTGAAGCCAGGCGAGGCCGAAGGCACGGGCCTGCACCACCTGCGGGAGCGGCTCGCCCTCACGCCGTCCCTGGACGCCTCCCTGGAGCTGCGCTCGGAAGAAGGCTGGACCTTGGCCGAGCTGCGCGTGCGGGATAGGCTGGGCGCATGACTCCGCTGCGGGTGGCCATCGCCGAGGATGAACCCCTGAACCAGAAGCGCCTGGCGCGGCTGCTGGAGGACTGCGGCTGCGAGGTGGTGGCGACCTTCGGCAACGGCCTGGAGATGGAGGAGTGGATGCGGTCTGCGCCCGCAGTGGACGGCCTCTTCCTGGACATTCAGATGCCGGGCCTGGACGGCCTCGCCCTGCGCGCCTCGCTGCCCGCGAAGGTGCCCGTGGTCTTCGTGACGGCCTTCGCGGAGCACGCGGTGGAGGCCTTCGACCTGGAGGCCGTGGACTTCCTGCTCAAGCCCGTAACCACGCCCCGGCTGGTGAAGGCCCTGGCGCGCATCCGGCGCCACCTGGGCCGGGAGGAGAACACCGAACCCGAGAAGGGTCCCCGCGCTACGCGCTATCCCGTCACCGCCGGGGGCGGCATGCTCTTCCTGGACTTGGCCAAGACCGCCTTCTTCGAGGTGGAGGAACAGGTGGTGTGGGCCTTCGCCGGGGACCGCTTCCGCACCAAGTGGAAGACCCTGGGCGAGGTGGAGGCCTTCTTCCCGGACGCGGGGCTGCTGCGCATCCACCGGCACCTGCTCATCCGCCCCGAGGCCGTGCTGGGCCTCCGCTCCTCCGGTGGCGGCGCCCGGGTCCTGGTGCGCATGACCGGCGGCGTGGAGCTCGAGGCCAGCCGCGGCGCCACCCCCAAGCTTCGTGAACGGCTGGGGCTGGAGTAGCCCCAGGACCACGCGTAAGGCCATTCGGGCGGATGCCCTGGCTACGCGGCCATCCTGGCCACCTGGGTGGTGATCTCGTGGACCGATCGGGATACGGCCGAGATGGCTTCGTGCACAGTGCGGGTTTCTTGCTCGATCAGGCTGATCTGGCGATGGATGTCGAAGGTGGCTTCTCCCGCCTGCTTGGAGAGGGTCTTCACTTCATTCGCCACAACGGCGAACCCCCTGCCAGCGGCGCCGGCACGAGAAGCCTCGATGGTGGCATTCAACGCCAGGAGGTTGGTCTGTTCTGCGATGTCCCGGATCTGGCCCGTAATGTGTCCGATCTGACTGATCGCTTCGGTCAACAGGCCGACTGTGTCGATGGCGTCCTTCGCGTCCCTCTCCGCATCCGAAGCGAACTGGGTGGTTGTCTCGATCTGCTGGGAGACCCAGAGATTCCGGACTGAATCGGCACTCCGGGACCCCAGGACTGAGGTTACAAATCGGCTGATCACCCGCGCCAGCGGTGTGACCTCTGCCAGAGGCCCCCCGATCCCGAAATTGACCACCCGCACGCCTCCAAGGTCAATGCCGACGCTGTAGCCTTCCCGCATTCCCTCCGAGGTCGCGGCTTCCTCGGCGGTCACAGCCCGTTCGTCTATTTTCCCGGCCATGATGCTGGCGGCCACAGCGTGGATGTTGCCGATCCGGTCTCGGGCGCTGGACGCCACGATGACGCCACGCTCTCCCATGAAGGAACAAACGTAACCAAGTCGTCCGGCAACCATGTCGCACAGCTCCTGACCGAAGGTGGGATCGAAGGCGGGCGCGGTTGCCGCCCCGTTCTCAAGGGTTTCTGCAGTCGCCATGGTCGCTGCGATCTGGGCAATGGAAGACTTCAGGAAGCCGACCGACTTTGACACGGCGGAAAAGGAGCCGATGACCCCCTTGGCGGCCAACTGTACCTGTCCGACCTGCCTCGTGATCTCCTCTGTGCTGGTGGCCGATCTGTTTGACAGACTCTTGACTTCAGTCGCAACGACCGCAAAACCTTGGCCGGCATCACCGACCCTCGCGGCCTCGATCCTGGCGTACAGGGCCAGCATATTGGTCATCCGCGCAACACTCCGAATCTGCTCGATGAACAAGCTGATGAGGCTGGTCGCAGCCATCAGGGCATTGACAGCCGCCTCGCCGCCCTCTGCACCGGAAAAGGCAGTGGTGACTGCCTGGTCGGCCCGATCCACCTGCGCTGCGACATGGGCCAGCCGAGCCTTGTCGGCGAACTGAACACGCATCACCAGAATGACGAACTGGCTCATGACGTGAGCCAGTGGTTCAACCTTGTCCAACGCGCCGGCTATGGCAAAGCTCGCGAGCCGGACACCGTCAAGGTCAATGGCGATATTGAGGCCTTCCCTGACGCCATTTGAGCGGGCGGCCTCCTCAGCCGTGACAGCCTTTTGGCTCATCTCACCGGCCATGATACGGGCGGCTATGGCGTGGACCTTCCCGATTCTTTCCCGCGCACTGGACGCGACAATGACGCCGCCAATCCCCATGAAACTGCAGACAAAACCAAGCTCTCTGGCGATCGAATCACATAGCTGTTGGCCAAAACGAGAGTCAAACGTGTGTTCCATATCTCTCCCTACTTGTAGATCCCGCAGCCGACGATCTTGCCGTCCAGGGGCTCGACGTAGCTGGTCTTCTGCATGACCTTGCCGGTCTTGGGGTTGGGATACTTGTAGTCCACCCAGCCGCCCTTGCCGAGGCCGGTCTGGACGATCTCCTGGATGAAGAACTTGCCGTCTGGGTCCTTGGTGTTGATCCGGTTCACGCCCACCAGGCTGCCCTGGAAGCCGATGGCGATGCAGGTGCCCTTGTCGTCGTAGACGAAGACATAGAGGTCGTCGCCGCTCTGAACGTGATACTTGCCCTGGCCGTTGTTGACCTCCTTCAGGAGGGCCGGCAGGCCGTTTGCCTTGCCGAAGGCGACGGCATCCTTCACCAGGGCCTTGGCCGCAGCCGCGTGGTCCTGAGCAGACAGACCCGTTGTCAGGCAGAGCAGGGCCGGGACGAGGAGCGTGCGCATGTTCATGGGACCTCCTGGGATGGTGGTCCTACTTCATCGACGACGAGAGGAGGGTTGCTTAGTTCCAGTGGCCAGCACCCCAGCTCCAAACCGGCTTGCCGTTATCCTCGTCCATCCCTTTGATCCCCGTCAAAATCACTTGTGTTAGGGGATTGTGTAGCTGAACGCCACGCTGCCGCTGACCTTGCCGGGGCTCTCGTCTGCGGGCAGCCAGGTGCGGACGTAGTCCACCTTCACGCCGCTGGGGCCCACGCTGACCCGGGTGTAGCCGGTATTGGGGAGCTTGTCCCCGCTGAGGTAGGCATCCGAGTTGAAGAGCGAGTAGTTGGGATCCGCGGGCTCCGAGAGGGTCTGGTAGGTGACGCCGTCCTGCTGCTGGCGCACCCAGATGTGGTCGTGGCCCTGGAAGAAGATGGTCACCTTGTTGGCGGCCATGAGCTGGTGGATGGGGGAGGGCCAGGTGGGCCGGTTGGCGGTGAAGCCCCAGCTGCCGTTGGCGTTGCCGCCGCCCCACTCGTAGAGGCCCGCCACCTCGATGCCGCCGCGCTGGGTGCCCAGCACGTGGTGGGCGAAGACGAACTTGTACTTGGCGCGGCTCTGCTCCAGGGTGGTCTTGAGCCACTGATACTGGATGTCCCCGTGGGTGATGTCCCAGAGGTTGCTGCGCTTGGCGCCGCCGCCGAAGGGGTCGTCCACGCAGACCGGCGAGCCCCAGTAGGGGTCGATCACCACAAACAGCGCGTCACCCCAGGTCCAGGCGAAGGTGTTGCGCAGCAGGCCGATGTTGGGTACCACCTCGGGATTGCCGGTGTAGAAGCCATCGGGCGCCGGCTGCGAGTAGTGGCGGTTCCGGGCGTTCTGGGCCCACACCGCAACGTTGTTGGGGGTGCCGTCCAGCAGGTAGCGCGCCGCCTGCTCGTGGTTGCCGTTCACCAGGAACACCGGGGCTGAGCGGCCGATGATCCCGAGGTAGGGCCGCTGGAGGGTGTAGCGCTCTGTCACCAGGGCGGGGCCGATGGTGGCGGGATCCAGGGTGTCCACACTGAAGTCGTCGCCCAGGAGGAGGTAGAAGTCTGGCCGGTCCGCGGCGGCGGTCTGGAGGGTGCGCTGGTAGAGGGCCGCATCGAACTGGGTCTTGAGTCGCTCCGGGTGGCTGTCGCCCTGGAGGCAGAAGGTGAAGGCGCTCCCCGCGGGGCGGGCCGTGTGGAAGCTGCACGCCTCGCCTGCGGAGGCGCTGCCGGTGCTGGCCTGGTAGTAGAGGCGGTAGGTGTATTGGGTGTCCGGGCTGAGGCCGTCCAGGCTGAGCTCCAGGGGCGTGGCGGCCACCAGGGTCGCGGCGGGGCTCTGCCGAGTGGAGGTCCCGGAGGCGGTGCCATAGACCAGGAAGACCGTGCCGCTCTGGCTCGGCGAGAAGACGTTGACCTTGATGGAGGTGTCGGTGGGGCTGCCCAGCACCACGTTGCCCGTGAAGGCTGTGCCGGGGGCGCCCGCCCCCACCGTGAGGGTGCGGCTGGCCGTGGTGGCCCCGGCGGCGTTGGCGGCCTGCAGGGTCACGGTGAAGGTGCCGGCGGCCAGGTAGGCGTGGGTGGGGCTCTGCAGGGTGCTGGTGGCGCCGTCACCGAAGGTCCAGGTCCAGGCCGTGGGGCCGCCGGTGCTGGTGTCGGTGAAGGCCAGGGACTGCCCCACCACGGGGCTGCCCGGAGGCGCGGAAAAGGCCGCTACCGGGGCGATGGCCGTGGCGGTGGGCGGCGCGGAGCTGCCGGAGGACTGGCAGGCCAGGATGACCAGGGTGCCCGCGAGCAGCGCCGGCAGCAGCAGGGGGTGGAGGTCGCGGGCTGCTTTCATCGGGCCCGGGTCTTGAGGGGCGCCGCCACGGTCCAGGTATCGTCCACGGAGCCGTTCTTCAGCGTGACGGTCTCGGCGGCGGGCAGCCAGGTGCGGACGTATTGGGCCGTCACCTTGTCCGGCGCCACGGTCACCCGCAGGTGGCCGCTGCTGCTGAGGATGGTGCCTGCCATGTAGTGGTAGGCGGCAGCCAGGGTGGCGCCGCTCTGGCTGTTGACGGCGCTGGGCTGGGGCACCTCCTGGTAGACGATGCCGTCCAGGTCCTGCTTGGCGTAGAGGTGGTCGTGGCCGTGAAAGACGGCAGTGACGCCCGTGCGCACCAGGAGGGTGTGGATGGGCTCGCTCCAGGTGGGGCGCCTGGTGGCGTAGCCCGCGGTGCCGTCGGCGTTCTTCCCGCCCCACTCGTAGAAGGGCGCCGCCTCGATGCCGCCGCGCATCTGGCCGTCGAGGCCGCCCACCAGGTTGTGGATGAAGATGAACTTGTACTTCGCGGGGCTGCCCGTGAGCGTCTGCTTCAGCCAGGCGTACTGGCGGTCCCCCAGGGTGAGGTTCCAGCCGTCGGAGCCTGGCTGCTTCGCGGTGTTCCAGAAGGGATCCAGCACCACGAAGAGGGCGTCGCCCCAGGTCCAGGCGTACCAGGAGGCCCGCTTGCCCACAAAGGGTTCGTCCACGCCGTCCCCGCTGTAGAAGCCGTCGGGCACCGGGTTCACGAAGGTGCGCTGGCGGGCTTGGGTGGTCCAGACGGCCAGGTTGCTGGCGGTGCCGTTCAGGAACCAACCGGACTCGCCCTCATGGTTGCCGTTCACCAGGAAGACGGGCGATCCCGCGCTCATGGCGCCGAAGTTGCCCCGCTCGTAGGTGTAGCGCGCGGCCACTGTCGCGTAGTCCGGCGCGGACTGGACCACGGCGCTGAGGGGCCCCGTGTGCTTCTCGCACATGAAGGTGTCGCCCAGGTCCACATGGAAGTCCGCCCCGGCGGCGGCGACGTTACCCAGGGACCGGAGGTAGATGTCCTGGCTGGAGTTCTCGTCCATGTGGCTGTCGGCCTGGACCGTGAAGGTGAAGGTGCTGCCGGCGGGCCGGGCCGTGTGGAAGGCGAACTCTGCCGTGGGCCCGTAGGAGCCCCCGGCGGGCTGGTAGTAGAGCCGGTAGTAGTACTGGGT
The DNA here is from genome assembly GCA_903857495.1 of uncultured Holophagaceae bacterium. Lineage (GTDB taxonomy): Bacteria > Acidobacteriota > Holophagae > Holophagales > Holophagaceae > Geothrix. The sequence goes on from CAIOFF010000011.1 coordinate 15,091, forward strand.
GTTGGCGGCGAGCCCGGTGAGGGCCAGCTCCACCGGCGCTCCAGCTGCAAGCGCCACTGGGGCTGACTGGAGCGGGTAGGTGCCCTTCACCGTGCCGCAGGCCAGGTAGACCGTCCCGCTCTGGACGGCCGAGAGCACGTTGGCCTTGATGGAGGTGGCCGTGGGGCTGCCGAGGAGGATGCTGCCCGCAAAGACCCCGGGCGTGCCGGTGCCGCCGGTTCCCCCGGTGCCACCGGTGGAAGGTGGGGGAGAGCCTCCAGAGGAGCCGCAGGCGGCCAGCAGGACCAGCAAGGTGGCCAGCAGGACGGAGGCCCCCAGGCCTAGGCCTTGGCGCCCTCGCGGGGGGCAGCCAAGGTCTGCGTGGGCGTGGGCGTCTGGGGGCTCAGGTCTCACGGGTTCTCCGAGCGGGGAGCAGGCCTTGGGCCCGCCCCGATTTTACAGTCTAGACAGCGAACCGGGCCTCCCGGTTGAGTCCCCCGGACTGCAACCTGGGATGGCCGAACGGCGCCTCCTGACGGGGGAACACCCACGGAACGAAGAGCCCGGCCGGTCCCTGGGGGTCCGGCCGGGCTCGGTCTGCGGGAGATGGCCTAGAGGCCGCTGCGGGTGACCATCGCTTTGAGGGTCTCGTCGATGGAGGCGAGGCACTCGGCGAAGTGGGCGCGGGTCTCCTTGCTGTAGGCGGGCTTGGCGCTGGCGGCGCGCAGCTGGGTGGCCAGGCCCTTCAGGCCCTCGCGGGCCAGGGCCCGGGCGTCCTCCGGTGTGGCCGGGTTGGCCCGCAGGACGAGACCCACCAGGTTGCGGAGGTGCTCCTTCTGCAGGTTGCGCCGCAGCGTGGGGGCATCCTTGCCGGTCCGGGCTTCGCTCCAGATGGCGCCCTGGAGGGTCTCGAAGAGCTCCGCCAGACGGAAGGCGGCCTTGGGCTCCACCAGCTTGTCGGCGGCGTCCAGGATCCGGGTCGCCACGCCCACGTTCATCAGCTGGTTGAGCGTCTGCCGCTGGACCGAGAGCAGCCGGCTGCTCAGGGAGTAGTCCGGGTTCATGCCCCGCTCGAACTGGTTGACCGTCAGCTTGGCCATGAACTCGGGCCGGAAGCGGAAGGAGTCCGCGCTGAACAGGCCGGTCTCCAGCAGCTTCAGGGCCTCCCGCTGCCTTGCGGCGGGCACCGGCGTGAAGGGCGCGCGGGGGCTGCCCGCATGGTCGCGCAGGTGGACCACGCCGCCCACGTATTTGGCGGCGAGGTTGGAGGTCAGGGCCACCTGGCCCAGGGCGCCGTCGAAGTTCCGGCGCAGGATGGCGTAGCTCTCACCGTCCTTCAGCTGCTTGTCCTGGAGGCGGTCCCAGAGCTCGCGGCTGAGCTGCAGGCGCTTCTGGTAGTAGCCCAGGGGGTCGGCGCCGAGGTCGCGGCGGTTCACCTCGGGATCCATGCCGTCCATGCCCGGGAACCCGGCCTCCTCGTCCGTGCCGTAGGCCAGCAGGGGCTCCTTCTGGCTGCGGGCGGCGATGCGGGCCAGCTCGGCCTTCTCGCTGGCCGCCTCCAGGGGCTTGTAGGCGTATTCGATGGCCCAGTAGTCGTAGGGGCCCAAGGTGCTCATCACGTATTCACCCTGCGCCTGGCCCTTGGTGGCGATGTTGAGGGCGTTGTAGTCCATCACGGAGCCCGTGAGGCCGTTGGCGCGGGTGAAGCTGGCGTCCTGCAGCTGGGCCTCGGTGTAGATGGTCGAGGCCCGGAAGTTGTGGCGCAGGCCCAGGGTGTGGCCCACCTCGTGGGTGATCACATCCTTGAGCACGGCCATCACGTAGGCGTCGGCCTCGGGGCTGTCGGGGTCCAGATCCCCGCGGGCTTCCAGCAGGTCCATGGCGAAGGACAGCTCCTGGGCGGCCTCGGCCTCGTAGGCGCAGGCATGGGCGGCGTGGCGGCTCTGGAGCCGGGGCAGCTCTTCCACCACCTGGCGCCGGGGCTGCCGGGTCCAGATGTCCCCCACGCCGATGTCGGCGTCGAGGATCTCGCCCGTGCGCGGGTCCACATGGCTGGGTCCGATGGCGAAGCCGATGTCCGTGCCCACCAGCCAGCGCACCGAGGCGTGGCGCGTGTCCTGGGTGTCCCAGGCGGCGTCCTGGGGCTGCACCTCCACCCGCACCGCGTCCTTGAAGCCGAGGCGCTCGAAGGCCTTGTTCCACTCGAGGATGCCCGCGGTCACAGTCTTGCGGTACTTCTCCGGCATGTTGCGGTCGAGCCAGTAGGTGATGGGCTGGCGGGGCTCGCTGAGGGGCGCGGCGGGCTCCTTCTTCTCCAGGCGCCAGCGGTGCACGAGCCGCACCTTGGGATCGGGGCTGAGGTCCTGGGTGAAGTCCCAGCGGGTGGTCACGAAGTGGCCCACGCGCTCGTCCGCCAGCCGGGGCCGCATGGGCTCCGGCAGGGTGGAGAGGGTGTAGTGGAAGCCCAGGAAGAGGCTGCGCACATCCTCGAGGGTGCTGGGCAGGGGTGTGAAGGGCGGGGGCGTGGCACCCGGCATGGAGGGCGGGGGCAGCATCAGCTTGGCCAGGGCGTAGTGGGCGCTGACGGTGAAGGCGGCCTGGTCGGCGGTGCTGCGCACGCTGACAAAGCTGCTGTTCGTCTTGTCCAGGCTGTAGGGCTGCCGGAAGGCCGCCTCGAGCTCGGTGGCGCCCATGGGAATGTCGTTGAAGAAGAGGGCGTTGGCCTCCACGAGGAAGGTCTTGCGCTCGGGGTGGGGCTGGCTCAGCACCGGGGCCGAGACCAGCAGGCTGTCCGAGAAGCCCTCGCGCACGGCGCGGGCGATGGGCGTACCCTCCTTGGCCGTGAAGTCCAGGTTCTTGGCGATCAGCTGCAGGTGGTTGCCGATGCGCTTGAACTGCACCACGTGGGTGTCACCCATCATGCCGCCGTAGATGCCGCGCTCGCCGATGCCCTGGGTGGTGCTGACAGCGAAGAAGTAGGGCTGGTCCAGCTGGGCGGGACTCAGCTCGAGCCAGACCTTGTCGTCCTTCTGCCAGAGGGGAAAGAGGCCCGGGAGCTCCTTGGCCTCCTTGATGACCTCGGCAAAGGGCTTGAGGGAGTTCGGGGCCGGGGTCGCCGGGGCGGCTGCGGCAGCGGCAGGAGCCTTGGCGCCAGGCGCCGCGGCCTTGTCGGCGGGTGGGGTCTGGGCCACCAGACACAGGGGAAGGGCCGCCAGGGCGACGGGTCGCAGGGAACGCCAGGTCATAGGTCTACCTCCGGTTACAGGGAACGGACCCCAGTGATACGAGGCATGCTGCGCGGGGTTTATTGGCCGTCTGGAAGGCCGAGGCTGCGACATCCTGACGCAGCCTCGGGGTTTCCGGGACGCCTGTCATTGATGGGACAATGGCCCCTCCATGACCCGACCCAGCTCCGACATCTCGCTCACCTGGCTGCTGCGCCTGCGGTGGATCACCGTGGCCGCACAGACGGCCGCCATCCTGGTGTCCCTGCGCCTGCTGCCGGGCGAGCTGGCCCCGCTGCCGCTGCTGGGCCTGGTGGCCCTGGGCGCCCTCAGCAACCTGTTCCTGCAGCTGCGGCTGCGGCTGCGGTCGGCGGTGCACCCTTCGCTGCCGGGGCTGGTGCTGGGCCTGGACATCCTGCTGCTCACGGGCCTGCTCTACCTCAGCGGGGGGGCCGCCAATCCCTTCACGGCCATCTACCTCGTGCACGTCACCCTGGCGGCTGTGGTCATGCGGGGCGTCTGGGCCTGGGCCCTGGGCGCCCTGGCCATCGCAGGATTCGGCCTGCTCTTCTTCTGGAGTGTGCACGTCCACTCCCTGGCCCACATGGACCACGGCGAGGGGGGCATCTCCCTGCACCTGATCGGCATGTGGGTGGCCTTCGCCATCACGGCCGGACTCATCGCGGCCTTCGTGGGCCGGGTCACCGAGGCGCTCCGGCAGCGAGACGAAGAGCTGGCCGCCTTGCGGGACCTCACCGCCCGGCAGGCGCGGCTAGCGGCCCTCACCACCCTGGCCGCAGGCGTGGCCCACGAGCTGGGCACCCCCCTGGGCACCATCGCCATCGCGGCGAAGGAGCTCCAGCGGGCTGCGGAGGCCCTGGGCCTGGTGGACGGCGACATCCCCCAGGACGCGGCGCTCATCCGCTCGGAGGTGGACCGCTGTCGCCGGATCCTCGACCAGCTGGCGGATCCCAGCGGGACCAGCCTGGGCGAGGACTTCCGGGACCTGGCCTGGTCCGAGCTGGAGGCAGACCTGCTGGAGGGCGTGGCGCCCGAAGATCGCGCCCGCCTGGCCTTCGACTGGCCCCCGGAAGCCTGCGGCGCCATGCCCCGGCGCGGCCTGGCGCGGGCCCTGCGCGCCGTGGTGGCCAACGCCCTGGAGGCCACGACGCGGCCCGGGCAGGTGCGTGTCTGCGCCCGCCGGGGGCCCGGGCGCTGGCAGGTGGAGATCCTCGACCAGGGCTGCGGCATGAGCGCGGAGGTGCTGGCGCGGGTGGGCGAGCCCTTCTTCAGCACCAAGCCCACGGGCTCCGGCATGGGCCTGGGGCTGTTTCTGGCCCGCACCTTCGCGGAGCAGCTCGGCGGCGAGCTACGGGTGGCGTCGGCCGCCGGCAGCGGCACCACCGTGCTGATGGCTTGGCCAACCGTGCCTCATGCCTGAGACCCAGCCCTCTCTGCTCTTGGTGGACGATGATGCCGTCTACCGCGACCGTCTGGCCAAGGCCCTCGCCGCCCGGGGCTATGAGGTCCGCACCGCCGCGGACGCCGCCGAGGCGGTGGCGATGGCGGAAGCGGACAGCCCGGAGCTGGCGGTCCTCGATCTCCGGATGCCCGGGGACTCAGGCCTGGAGCTGCTGCGCCGGCTCAAGGCCATCGACCCCACCACCCGGGTGCTCATGCTCACGGGCTACGGCAGCATCGCCACGGCCCTGGAGGCCGTCCGAATGGGGGCGGTGCACTACCTCACCAAGCCCGCGGATGTGGACGAGATCCTGGCGGCCTTCGACCCCGAGGCCCCCCGCGCCGAGGCGGTGGACCTGGAGACGCCCTCCCTGGCCCGGGTGGAGTGGGAGCACCTGCAGCGGGTGCTGTCGGACTGCGAAGGCAACCTCAGCGAGGCCGCGCGCCGGCTGGGCATGCACCGGCGCAGCCTGCAACGGAAGGCGGACCGGCGGCGGCCCCTGAAGTAGGGGGGCGGATCGCTGCGACAAAGTGACGCAGGGACACCCGTGTCCGGACAGACATCCTAGGAGTAGACCCGCTTCTGGAGTGCCCGATGACCCGCCCCTGCCGCCTGAATCTGATGCCGCTCCTGACCCTCCTCCTGGCCGCCGCGCCGGCAGCCCAGGCCTGCGGCGCCTGCGGCTGCACCCTGAACTCGGACTGGGCCAGCCAGGGCTACGCGCTCAAGCCCGGCCTGCGCTTCGATCTCCGCCAGGACTACTTCAACCAGGACCAGCTGCGTGCGGGCACTCGGTCCGTGGGCCGGGGCGCCTTCGACTTCCCCAATGACCAGGAGATCCAGGAGAAGACCCTCAACCGCAACACGACGCTGACCCTGGACTACAGCCCGACCGTGGACTGGGGCGTGGCCCTGGTGGTGCCGAGCTTCAGCCGCTACCACGTCACGATCGCCGAGGGGGATGCCGAGCCCTCCTTCTCCCGAGCCAGCGGCCTTGGGGATGTCCGGGTGCTGGGCCGCTACCAGGGCTTCACCGACGATCACTCCTTCGGCGTGCAGCTCGGCGTGAAGCTGCCCACAGGCGGCACGAAGCAGACCTTCAGCGCCGGGGCCCAGGCCGGGGAGGCCCTGGACCGCGGGCTGCAGCTGGGCACCGGCACCACGGACCTGCTCTTCGGGGTCTACGCCTTCGGCAGTCTCGGAGAGAACTGGGGCTGCTTTGGGCAGGTGCTGTTCCAGAAGCCCCTGGCGGAGAAGGACGGCTTCAAGCCCGGGGATGGCCTGAACGCCAACTTCGGCGTCCGCTATACGGGCTTCGCCGGGGTGGCTCCCCACCTGCAGGTGAATGTGCGGGCCGAGCAGCGCGAGGCTGGCGTCAACGCCGACGTGGCCAACAGCGGTGCGACCCTGGCCTACCTCAGCCCCGGCGTGACCGTGGAGGTGACCCGCGCCCTGCAGGTCTACGTCTTCGCCCAGGTGCCCCTGGCCCAGCGGGTGAACGGCCTGCAGCTCGAGCCCCGGTGGAGCGCATCCCTAGGGATGCACTGGAGCTTCTGAACGGAGGTGGAAACATCGGAATTTCCTTGTAGAATCAAGGGTTCCGATGGAGTTTCGCCATGCCGTTCCAGCCCCTGACCCAGGAACCCGAGATCCAGCGCCGCTGGCTCGAGACCGGCGCCTTCCGCGCCAAGCGGGCCAGCGAGCTGCTGCCGGGCTCCAAGACCTTCTACATGCTGGTGATGCTGCCCTATCCCAGCGGCCGCATCCACATGGGCCACGTCCGCAACTACACCCTGGGCGACGTCACCGCCCGCTTCCGCCGCATGCGCGGCTATGAGGTCATGCACCCCCTGGGCTGGGACAGCTTCGGCCTGCCCGCGGAGAACGCCGCCATCAAGAACGGCATCCACCCCGCCATCTGGACCCGCGCCAACATCGAGGAGATGAAGGGCCAGATCCGGAAGATGGGCATCAGCTACGACTGGGATCGCGAGGTCGCCAGCTTCCAGGACGACTACTACCGCTGGAACCAGTGGCTGTTCCTCAAGATGTGGGAGCGGGGCGACGTCTTTCGCGCCAACCGCACCGTGAACTGGTGCGAGGCCCTGGGCACCGTGCTGGCCAACGAGCAGGTGGTGGACGGCAAGGACGAGCGCACGGGCCACCCCGTGACCCAGAAGCCCCTGGAGCAGTACTTCTTCAAGACCACCAAGTACGCCGACGAGCTGCTGGCCTGCATGGACGGGCTGGACTGGCCCGAGAACGTGAAGACCATGCAGCGGCACTGGATCGGCCGCTCCGAGGGCGCGCGCATGGCCTTCGACCTGGACAGCGGCGAGCAGGTGGAGGTGTTCACCACCCGCCTGGACACCCTCTGCGGCGTGACCTTCATGGCCCTCAGCACCGAGCACCCGGTCATCGAGCAGGCTGCGGCGTCTGATCCCGGCCTCAAGGCCTTCTGCGACCAGGTGGCTGCCCTGAGCCGCGAGGAGCGCCTCACCAGCGACGAGAAGCTGGGCCACCGCACGCTGGTCTCGGCCATCCATCCCTTCACTGGCGAGAAGGTGCCGGTCTTCGCCGCCAACTACGTGCTCATGGACTACGGCACCGGCGCGGTCATGGGCGTGCCCGCCCACGACGAGCGCGACTTTGAGTTCGCCCAGAAGTACGGCCTGGCCATCCCCAAGGTCATCGAGTCCGAGTCCGCCTGGGACCTGGGCACCCTGGTGAACAGCGGCGAGTTCACGGGCATGAAGAGCGAAGAGGCTGTCACTGCCATGATCGCCAAGCTGGGTGACCGCGCCGAGCGCACCACCACCTACAAGCTCAAGGACTGGGGTCTCAGCCGCCAGCGCTACTGGGGCACGCCCATTCCAACTGTCCACTGCCAAGATTGCGGCGTGGTCCCCGAGAAGCCCGAGAACCTGCCCGTGCGCCTGCCCGAGGACGTGGCCTTCACCGGTGTCGGCCCCTCCCCGCTGACGACCTGCTCTTCCTTCTTGGACACGCCGTGTCCAAGCTGTGGGAAGCCCGCCCGCCGCGAGACGGACACCATGGATACCTTCGTGGATAGCAGCTGGTATTGGCTGCGCTACCTGGATCCCAAGAACACGGAGCTGCCCTTCGCCAAGGCCGAGTGTGACGCCTGGAGTCCCGTGGACCTCTACGTGGGCGGCATCGAGCACGCCACCATGCACCTCATCTACGCCCGCTACTTCTACAAAGTTCTGCGCGACCTGGGCCTGGCCAGCGGCCCTGAGCCCTTCAAGAAGCTCATCTGCCAGGGCATGGTGCTGAAGGACGGCTCGAAGATGAGCAAGTCCAAGGGCAACATCGTGGACCCCGACGAAGTGATCTCGAGGTACGGCGCGGATGCGCTGCGCCTCTTCATGATCTTCGCGGCGCCCATCGAGAAGGAGATCGACTGGACCGGCTTCGAAGGCATCGAGGGCGCCACCCGCTTCCTCAAGCGCCTCGGCCGTATGGTGGATGATCACAAGCTCACGGCCGACCCGCTGCCCGCCAAGGAGCAGCTGAGCGCCGAGGAGAAGACCCTGCTGATCAAGCTCAACCAGACCATCGCCCGCCTGACGGACGACCTGGAGCGGCGCTACCAGTTCAACACCGTGGTCTCGGGGCTCATGGAGCTGTCCAACGCCCTGGCGGACCTGCCGGCGGACGCCCCGCACCGCGGGGCTGTCCTGCAATACGCTCTGGAGGCCTTCGTTCGCATGCTGTCGCCTGTGGCCCCGCACGTGGCCGAGCAGCTCTGGTCCCAGCTGGGCAAGGCGGGCCTCTGCATGCAGGCCACCTGGCCCGAGGCCGATGCCGCCTACCTCCAGTCCGACGAGGTGCTGGTGGTGGTGCAGGTGAACGGCAAGGTGCGCGGCCGCATCACCGTGCCCGCCACGGCCACCGAGGACCAGCGCCGGGAGGCCGCCCTGGCCTGTCCCGAGGCCCAGTCCTATCTGGCCGGCAAGGAGATCATCAAGGTCGTCCTGCCCCCCGGCGGCAAGCTGGTGAGCATCGTCGTCAAAGGTTGAGTCCATGGGCACCGATACGGAACCCGCCTTCGAACACGACCCGTTGACCGAGGCCGTGATCGGGTGTGTGTTTCATGTCGCCAATGGGTTGGGGGTCGGTTTCCTCGAGAAGGTCTACGAGAACGCCTTGGCTCATGCGCTCCGAAAGGTAGGCCTGGAGCTGCAACAGCAGGTCCATGTCGCGGTTCACTTCGAGGGTCAGAACGTCGGAGATTACATCGGCGACATCGTCGTCGAGGGAAGGCTGCTGCTGGAGCTGAAAGCCTGCGCGACCCTGGAGCCAGCCCACACGGCCCAGTGCCTGAACTACCTGAAGGCCACCGGAATTCCAACCTGCCTGCTCATCAACTTCGGGACACCGAAACCCCAGATCAAGCGGTTGTCGCGATGACCCGGATATTGGTTGGGGCCTCCAAGGGGAACAATGAAAGGGCAAATGCTTTTTTTAAACCACCGATGAACACCGATGAACACCGATTAACTGCTGATAAAGAAAAAGGCTATAAACACAGAATTTGTTCCTTTTTTATCATGTCTTTATCGGTGTTCATCGGTGTTCATCGGTGGCTAAAAATTCTTTTCAGTAGCGCCGAGATCTTGCACTCGGTGCGGGGTCGCAGCGCCGCTCAGCTCGCTTCCCTTGGGCCAATCTTGTTCCCGTTCCGCCTCGATACCCATCCGGGTCGAAGCTATGTTCTATTGAGCCTCTCCTTTGCGGTGGCTGTTCTTGTGGGAGCTAGCGATGTCTCTGTCTGCGCGTGATCTGGCGGGTTGTCTTCTGGAGGTGGGGGCGGTGCGGCTGAAGCCGCTGGAGCCCTTCACCTGGGCGAGCGGGCTGAAGTCGCCGATCTACTGCGACAACCGGCAGCTGCTGGGCTTCCCGGTCGTCCGCGACCAGATCATCGCGGCGCTGGTGGCTCAGGCGGCCACCTTGCAGCCCACACTCATCGCCGGCGCTGCCACCGCCGGCGTGCCCTGGGCGGCCATGGTGGCCGACCGCATGCAGCTGCCCATGGCCTACGTGCGGCCCACGCCCAAGAACCACGGCATGGGCCGCCAGGTCGAGGGCCCCCTGGCCAAGGACCACTGCGTGGTGCTCATCGAGGACCTGATCTCCACGGGCATGTCCAGCCTGCGCTGCGCCGAGGCCCTGCGGGCCGAGGGCGCCGTGGTGCCGACCGTGCTGGCCCTCTTCAGCTACGGCCTGCCCCAGGCGGAGGCGGCCTTCACGGAGGCTGGCATCGGCCTCTCGGTGCTCAGCTCCTTCGAGGTGCTGGCGGCCGAGGCCGAGGCGCGGGGCATCCTCGATGCCGAGGGCCAGGCGGCCCTGAAGGACTGGCGGGCCGATACCGTGGCCTGGAGCCGCGCCCGGGGCGGCGCCTAGTCTTCCCACAGGATCGAAAAACAGGAACCGCAGAGGCCGCAGAGGAAATTCAATAAAAGCGGTTAACCACATAGAACACAAAGGGCACAAAGAAAATCGCACCCCTTGTGTCCGTCGGCTCCCGCCTCAGGTCGCGGCACCTTCCAGGCTCTGCACTTTGGCTTCCAGCTCCGCGAGGCGCCGCCGCATCTCGGGCAGGTGGGCCAGGGAGCTGGTGGTCCGCAGGAACTTCTTGAGGGGCTGCAGGGGGTAGCCGCTGTAGACACCGGGCTCGGTGACGCTCTTGGTGACCGCGCTCAGGCCGCCCAGTTGGACGCCGGCGCAGACATGGACATGGTCTGTGACCGTGGTGCGGCCCCCGGTGACGCAGTGGTCGCCGATGCTGCTGGAGCCCGCCACGAAGAACCCGCCGGTGAGCAGCACGTGCTTCCCGATCTGGCAGTTGTGGGCGATGTGACAGAGGTTGTCGATCTTGGTGCCCTGGCCGATGCGGGTCGCGTCGAAGGCGGCCCGGTCGATGGCGCAGTTGGCCTGGATCTCGACGTCATCCTCCACCACCACGATGCCGAGCTGGGGGACCTTGTGGTGCCGGTGGGCCTCGTCCTGGGCATAGGCATAGCCGTCGCTGCCAATAGTGGTGTGCGGGTGGATCACACAGCGGGCACCCACTTCGCAGCGCTGGCCCACGAAGACCAGGGCATGCAGGATGGTGTCGGCACCCACCTTGGCATCGTCCTCGATGACACAGCCGGGGCCGATCCGCGCGCCCTTCCCGATGGTGGCGCGGCGTCCCACGAAGGCGCCGGCGGCGATGGTGGCGTCCTCCCCGATGAGGGCATCGGGCGCCACCAAGGCGCGAGGGTCCACAGGGGTCGGCTGGTCGAACTTGGCCTGGGAGTCATCGAAGTAGCGCTGCAGCACCAGGGCCATGGCCAGCTTCAGATTCGGCGCCAGCAGGAAGGCCCCGGGGGCGCCCTGGGGAATGGCCTTCTCCAGTTTCAAGGGCAGCGCAATGGCGCTGGCCCCCGCCGCCAGGGCCTGGAGGAGCATGGCCTCGTCCGCTGCGAAGACCAGGCAGCCAACCCCCGCCCGCTCCGGCGGCGTCACCCGGCTGAGGGTCGCCTGGAGGTCGCCCAGGGCTCTGGGGAACAGGTGGATCAGGTCGGCGGCGAGCTGGGCGCACTGAACAGGCATGGGAACCCCGTCTGGAACTGGCTGTTGGTCGCATCCATCGTAACCCGCGGACCTGCCACCGGTCCGGCATCCCTCCCACGCGAGCCACTTCCTGCCAAAATCAGGGCTGGGGTTGCCACCACAGCCCCGGGGAGTCCGACCATGAAGCTCTACACACGCACGGGCGATGACGGTTCCTCGGGCCTGTTCGGGGGGGACCGGGTGAGCAAGGCGAACCCGCGGCTGGGGGCCTACGGCACCCTGGATGAGCTGAACAGCGTCATGGGGCTGCTGCGCCTGCACGCGACGCCCGCCTGCGCCGACGGCGAGCGCCTCCAGCGTCTCCAGCACGACCTCTTCGTGCTCGGGGCGATCCTGGCGACCCCGGCAGAGAAGCAGGGCCTGCTGGGCCGCCACATGAGCACGCCCACCTGGTCCCTGGCCGACATGGAGGCAGACATCGACCGCCTGACCGCCCTGGCGCCCGCCATGACGGCCTTCGTGCTGCCCGGCGGCACGGCCGCCTCGGCCCACGCGCACCTGGCGCGCACGGTCTGCCGACGGGCCGAGCGGGAGGTGGTGGCGTTGTCCCAGCAGGAGACGGTCGACCCCACGGTGACCACCTACCTGAACCGGCTCAGCGACTGGCTCTTCGCCCTGGCCCGCGCCGAGAACGCCGTGGCCGGCGTTGCCGACATCCAGTGGGTGGCGAAGGACTGAGCCGCAAGTTGGCCAGGGCACAAAAAAAGGGAGGCCGGTGGGCCTCCCTTTTTTTGGTGCGACTGCGGTCTAGAACTGGTACTTCACGCCCAGGCGGACCCGGCGAGCGGTCTGGTAGGCGGTGACGTTGCCGTAGTTTCCGTTGGGCACGCCGTAGGACACATCCAGGTTCTGATCGAACGAGGTGGGCTTCTGGGAGTTGAAGACGTTGAAGATGTCCACCCGGAAGCTGATGCTCTGGGTGCCGGGAAGCTTCATGAGGTACTGGCCGCTGTAGTCGATGGCCACGGTGTTGGGGGTGCGGCCCATGGCACCACGGCCACCGGCAGGGAGCTCACCGGCGTTGTCGTAGTCCTGCAGGCCGTAGAAGGAGCTCAGGGGCGTGCCGGTCTGGAACTTGACCAGTGCGGTGCTGCTGAAGCCGTTGTCGAAGTTGTAGGTCAGGCCGGCATTGGCAATGACGGCGCGATCGTTGGGCAGGGGGCCACGGGCGTACTGCTCATTGCCGGTCAGGCCGCGGGTGTCCGCCGATTCCTGCATCTTCAGGTATTCGAGCGAGAAGTCATAGAGCGAGGTGATGTTGGGATCACTCTGGCCGTTGTCGTTGCGGAACAGGCCCTCGTAGTTGCCTTCGAGGCGGGAGAGACGCAGGTTGAAGAAGGCGGCCACACGCTTGGAGGTGTAGTTCACATCGACTTCATAGGCCCAGTAGTCGCGGATCGGCTTGGGCCAGGTGGCCTTGGTGCCGCTGCCGACGAGGGTGGGATCGATCTTGAGCGCCTCGGCGGTGATGCCGGCGGAGTTCTCGCCGGGGTTGGCGATGTAGTAGGGCAGGTTGTTGCCGCCGTCGATGCCCATGTCTTCCAGGGCCCGACCCAGGGAGCGGTAGATGATGCGGTTGCTGACCGTCAGGCCATCGGCCACCTTGGTGTCCCAGCCAACCACGTACTCATTGGTGTAGGGCAGCTTGGTGCCAGGCATGACCGGGGTGAGGAAGCCGGCGCTGCCGACATAGTGGGATGTGGTGGCGGTGGGGACGCGAACGCCGGCCACCACCGAGGAGGGCACCGCACCGGTGTAGGGATTGACGGCGATGATGCTGACCCCAGTCTGGATCGGATTCAGGAGGCGGCTGCCGTCGGCGGAGAGGTTATACCAGTCCGAGCGGCTGGCGCCGATCTCCTGGGACAGGGAGCGGACGTTCAGGTCGAGGGGCACCTTCTCGAAGTACTTGCCGTAGAAGGCGTAGATCTTGTTCTTGCCATCCCCGGCCGGGTCCAGGGTGATGGACAGGCGGGGCGCCATGGAGTCGGCGGCCTTGAACTTGTAGGTCTCGTTCTTGCCCTTCATGTCCTCTTCTTCCCAGCGGAAGCCGGCCTTGACGAAGAGGCGGTTGTTCCAGGAGTACTTGCCCTGGACGAAGTAGGCCTGCCAGGGGCTCTCGGTCACGGTGAGGGGCGGCGTGTAGCGGGAGCGGCTCACCCGGTAGAAGTACTGGACGTTGGTGCCGATGAGGGGCGTGGGAATGACGAGGGCACTGCCGGTGTTCACGATGGCCGCCGTGTTGAGCACGTAGGCCTGCCGGGACACGAGGGCGCCGCTGGTGTAGGCGAGGCCGCCAGCGGCCGTGTGCGAGTCAACCTGGCCCGCGAGGCCCTGGTAGGAGAAGCCGCCCGAGTGCTCAAGCTTCTCGGACTCGTAGCCGGCCTTGAACTCGAAGTCCCCGAAGGTCTTGGTGACCTTGAGGTTCATCTGCCGGTTCTTGTCCTCGGCGACTTCCAGGGAGCCAGGACCACCAAAGACCACGGCACTGTTGTAGGAGTCGATCACGCGGTAGTGGCTGTTGGCGCTGGCATCCAGGGTGGCCTTGAACTTCGACTTGGCCTGGGAGACCTGGGCCTCCACCAGCATGTCGGTGAGGAAGACCGCGTTGTACTTCAGGCTGTAGCTGTTGCCGCCGTATTCCAGGCCCACCCAGGTGATGGGGTCGTTCTGGTAGTGGGAGGCCAACTGGGGAGCCGTGGGGTTCTTGCCGGGATCGCCGAAGATGCTCAGCTCCAGGCCCTGGGAGGAGGTGATCGCCCAGTTGAACTTCATGTAGTAGGTGTCAGTCTCGGTCTTGGTGGTGGACTGGCGGCCGTAGTAGGTGCGGTTCGGGTCGGCCTGGGTGCGCTTGACCTCGCTGCGGATGGGGTTGTAGCCCACGAAGTAGAACAGCTTGTCCTTGATAAGGGGGCCGGCCACGGTGAAGCCAAGCTCGGTGCGGCTGGAGCCGTCAAAGCTGGGGGAGATGGTCCGAGTGGGATCCAGGATGGGGAGCGTCTTGTTCTTGGCCTGGAGGCTGTCCACGTCGAAGTAGCCAAAGACCTGGCCCTTGAACGTGTTGTCGCCAGTCTTGGTCACGGCGTTCACGCGACCACCGGTGGAGCCGCCGAACTCGGCGTCCATGCCGAAGGTCTTCACCTGCACTTCAGAGATGAAGTCGGTGTTGATGCCGGTGCCCATGGAGCCGTAGGTGATCGAGTAGCTGCCATTGGCGCCATAGCCGGTGCCCGTGGTGTTCACGCCGTCGATGACATAGGCGTTCTCCAGGCCGGAGGAGCCGCCCATGGAGGGGTTGTTGGAGTCGATGCCGCTGCTGCTGACGCCGGGGGCCAGGTTGACGACCGACGAGAAGGCGCGACCCAGGGGCAGGCTGGAGACGGTCTCAGAGCTGAAGGTGGTGCCCGAAGTCTGGGTGGTGGTGTCCATCACCTGGGACGCCGCCACGACTTCCACCACCGCACCGGCCGCCTTGGTCATCGTGACGCGAAGGGGGGTGAGGGTGTTGATGGAGGCACTGGCCGTGAGCTTGCTGGCGGTCTCAAAGCCGGCCGCCGTCACGGTGATGCGGTACTGGCCCGGGATCAGGCCCGAGGCGCGGAAGGCACCGGCCGCGTCCGTGACACGCACGATCTGGCCACGGCCACCCTCGATGATGACCTTGGCGCCCACGACCAGGGCACCGCTCGGACCCGTCACCGTTCCCGAGATGGCACCCGTGGTGGCGTCCTGGGCCTGGGCGACGAAGCCGCTGCCCGCGACGAGGGCCATGGCCGTAAAGCCTAGCCTGGAGAAGATTCGACTCATGGAGACTCCTTTGAAGAGAGGTAGTGAAGGGCGGGGGGAAAGGGGAACCTATGCGTAAAGAACTTGAGAACACCGGGAAAATACTTAAAAGACGAGGTGGGGTGATGAAGATAGCCAAGGATCCGGCGAGAGTGTCGAAAGAATAGGACAGGTTCCCTGTCTGATACAAAACATTTTTCCCGAGGTCCCCGGTCTTGTAAATTTAATATTGGTGCTATTTAGGAGACACGTGCATCCGCTTTGAGGCGTGTTTATTGCCGCCCAACGAAAAGCGGGACCCTTTCGGGCCCCGCTTTGGGAAATGCCGTTGGCGCAGTTAGAAGCGGATGCCGGCGGAGACGGTGAGCTGGCGAGGGGTACCGTAGTAGCCAGTGGCGTTGTTCGTTCCAAAGGCACTGCCTTTGACCCAGGGGTTGTTGAGACCGCCCGTGGTCGTGCCATAGGTGCCCAACGCCGAGTTCATGGTAGTGGCGAAGGTGATCTGCTGCTGGTGGTTGAGCACATTAGCGAAGTAGAGCTTGGCGAAGGTACTCAAAGTCCGGCCGTTCACCTTGAAGATCGGGAAGTCATGGGTGATGGCCATGTCCAGATAGGATGAAGCCATGTAAACGCCAGCACCGCGGGTGTTATCCATGTACTGGGTGGCGCTAGTGCCGAACTCAGAGGGCAGCGAGGGGTTCAGGCGCCCGGTGGTGATGGTGCGGGAATAACTGAAGTGCTGACCCGAATCGAAGCGGTAGACGAAGCCAAGCGTGGTCCTGCCATAGGCATTTTCATAGACCTTGCTGGCGTTCAGCCGCATCCGGATCGGGACATGGCCCGTGAGGTAGCCATAGGGGTGGATCGTGTTGTAGTCAAACATGGTGGTGCCGTTGACCACGTCCCAGCCGTGGATGGACTCACCCTTGGCAGGTGTCGAGGTGCCCTCACCCTCGTAGTTGCCCTTCAGGGAACTCCAGGTGATATTGCCAGCGGTGGTCCAGCCGTTGGAGTTGAGCTGGCCTTCGAGTTCCAGGCCGCGGTAGGTGCGCTTGGCATCGGGATTGTTATCCCAGACCTTCCTGAAGAGGGTATCGCCGGCAGGGTTGGTCACGGTTCCGTTGTTGCCGACGGAGACGTCGATGAGGTTCTTCCAGTTCTTGTACACACCCGTCAGCTTGATAAAGCCATCGCCGAGGTTGGCGTAGTTGAAGGAGTAGGCATAACTGCCCTGGAGCTCATCCACCGTCGGAGCCTTCATCTTGTCGTTCAGCTTCACGTTGAGCTTGGGGTCGTTGTAGTAGGCAATCCCGGTCGATGTCATGTTGTAGAGGGCGAGGTTTTGAAGTGCGGTGAAGCTAAGGCGATTGGCTTCCAGCCAGTTGCCACCGGCAGCGAGGAAAGACTTTGCGTAGTAGTCAATCTCGGTCGGGTTGCCTTGACCGGTGACGGAGTTGGTGATGCCCTCAAGCACCTTGGCGTTGTAGCGGGCATAGCTCAGGCCGAAGATGTGCTTGCTGTCGCCAAAGAGGTCGTACTTGGTGCCGAGGCGGGGGGAGATCCCACTGGCTCCGGCGGTCTTGCTTCCCCCTTCGTTCTGGGCCTTGTAGTCGTCGAAGCGCAGGCCTAGCTGGAAGTTCCAGTGCTGGTCGAGAGTCCACTTGTCATTGACGTAGAGGCCGGTGGAGAAGTTGTCCGCTTCGCCCGGGGAACTAAAATAGCACCAGACGGTATCAGGAATGGCGGTTCGATTCACAAGGTTCACACCGGCGACACCAAAGATGAGCTCCGTGGGGCTCTGCTCGTTCTTGGCCCGGCGGATGCCCTTGTAGTAGTCAAGGCCGAAGTCGGTCTGGTGGCTTCCGGCGCCATTCCAGAAGAGGCTGGCCTTGAGGTTCAAGGTGCGGTTGTCGCGGTTGTCGCCGCCATCGGCGCTGTTGAAGATACCGTTGTTGTAGAAGCCCCCATTTTCATCCGAATAGATCGGGCTCTGGCCATTGGGAGATCCGCCCGCGGACAGATTCTGGTGCTTCTTGCCGAAGCGTAGTTCCGTGGTGAAATTTGTGGCCCAGGCAGACCGCAGGGCGACATTGAAGAAGTCGGACACAGAGATCTGGGGCACCAGGGCCGCCAGCTCACCAGCGTAGTAGTTACGGTTGGTCTGGCTGATGGCATTTTTCATGAACGACGCCACCAGGGTGTGGTCCTGGTTGATGGCCCAGGTCAGCTTGGCTTGGCGCCGAATTTCGGAGTTATTCCGAGTGTAGAGGGCACCCTGGCCAATGCTGGGATCACCCGTCTGAAGGACGCCAAGCGGCGAGCCACTCAGCAGGGCGCTGGTACCCGAACTCGTCTCGCCAATGTTCCCCGTGACATCGGACTTGGTGCTGAAGTAGGAGGCCGAGAACCAGAGCTTGTCCTTGAGGATGGGGCCGCTCAGGGTGAGTGTCTTGGTCTCGCCCAGGGTGTTGGCGATGGCGGCCCGGCTGGTGGGGGAGGTGAAGGGTGCCGTCGCGTTCCAAGCCGGATTGGAGAGCTCCCAACGCAGGGAGCCGCTGAACTCGTTGCTGCCGGAGCGGGTGATGGAGTTGATGATGCCGCCGTCCACATCGCCATACTCGGCGGACATGGCGCCGGTCACGATCTGGATCTCTTCGATGGAGTCGTCGATGACCGCCACGCCACGGTTGTTGTAGGCGTTGTCGGCGATGTTCTGGCCGTCCAGCAGGTAGAGGTTGCCGGAGGTCATGGCGCCGCGGATCTGGGTGCGGCCACCGACGCCGACAGTCACGCCTGCGGTAAGCAGGGCAACGCCGTCCATGGTGCGGGCGTTGGGCAGCTTGTCGACGTTGTCAGCGCGGTAGTTCGTGGCGGTCTTGACGTCGGTCTTGTCCACGGCCGGGGGCGAGGCGATCACTTCGACGACCGCACTGCCTTCCTTGCTCAGGGTGATCCTGGGGTTGAAGGTCTGGTCGATGCCCAGGGGCTCGGTGAGCTTGCGGGTCTCGAGGCCGGCCTTCGTGAACTGGATGGTGTAGGTTCCGGGCGGCAGCAGGCGGGCGATGAACTTGCCGGCGGCATCCGTGGTGGTGGTTCGGACGCCCTGCAGGGCAGGGGAGCTGAGACGGACCACGACGCCAGCCAGGGGGGCGCCCGCGGCGTCCACCACCGTGCCGGTGACGTTGGCGGTTTGGGTGCCTTGGGAATACAGAGCCGCCCCGCCCAAGGCGAGGAGGGCCGTCAGGCGGCCCAGGCGGTTGTTCAATAGATGCATAAATCCTCCGGTTGGTCGGGGCTTGGTGGGGGGGCCCGACAAGAAAAGCAGTTCTGGGACGACGAATTCCGGCACCTCATCAACCGGGGGAGGGTGGTGAAGGGCGGGGTTCGCATTGAGGAGCATTTGAAAAGACCCGATTGAAGATCGGGTCAGACTCTATCAAAGACGGGCCCCGAGAAGGGGCCCGTCGGGCTAATAGCTAGTAATGTCTAGAATTTTATTAAGTCTCTCTGGGGCAAGAGAAGCGATTTGCCTCTTTGGGCGTTGGCGGCGCGACTTGGTGGGTTTTCTGGCCCGCCAGAGGCCAGGCTCTGTGGAACCGTATCTATCCAGGTACAGCAAAAAGCGGGACCCTTTCGGGCCCCGCTTTTGGGTAGTACCGGTGCGCTCTTAGAAGCGGAAGCCGGCGGAGATGCCGATCGAACGGGCAGAGCCGAAGTTCGCGGAGCTGGCGACGTTGCCAAAGCCGGTGTAGCTGGCGCTGGCCGCGGTGCGGACCCAGGGGGAGTCCACGCCACCGCCGGCGAGACCGTAGGTGCCCGTGGCGGAAGCATAGGAGCTGTTGAAGGTCACGATCTGCTGGTGGTTCAGCACGTTGTAGATGGCGACCTTGCCGAAGGCGGTCACGTTCTTGCCCACCACCTTGATGAGGGGGAAGTCGTGGGTGACAGCCAGGTCAAGGTAGGCCTGGGCGTTGTAGACGCCGGCGCCGCGGGTGCCGTCCATGTACTGGGTGGCTGCCGTGCCGAACTGGCTGGACAGGGTCGGGCCAGCCAGGCGCGCCGGGGTGATGGCGCGGGTGTAGCTGAAGTGCGAGCCGGAGTCGAAGCGGTAGACCAGGCCGACTGCGGTCTTGCCATACGCGTTGGTGTAGACGCGGTTGGCAGTCATGCGCATGCGGATGGGCACATGGCCGCTGAGGTAGCCCTCAGGAGCGGTCCACTTGTTGTTGTAGAGCGCCACGCCGTTCTGGACGTCGAAGTTGTGGAGGCCTTCACCGCGGGCGGGGCTGCTGGAGCCTTCACCCTCGTAGTTGCCCTTCAGCTCGCTCCAGGTGATGTTGCCCAGGAAGTTCCACTGGTTGATGTTGTAGTTGCCCTCGAGCTCGAGGCCCTTGTACTTGCGGACCGCATCAGAGCTGTTGTCCCAGACGCGGACGTAGAGGGGCGCGCCACCGGGGGAGGGATTGGCGACGGTGCCCTGGTTGCCGATGCTGAAGTCGATCAGGTTCTTCCAGTTCTTGTAGACGCCGGTGGCGCGGACGTAGCCGTCGCCCAGGGGGCCGTAGTTGAAGCTGTAGGCGTAGCTGGCCTGGATCTCATCCGTGGTGGGGGCCTTGAGCTTGGTGCTCAGCTTCACGTTCAGCTTGGGGTCGTTGTAGTAGGTGATGCCCGAAGCGGCCATGTTGTAGTGGGACAGATCCTGCAGGTAGGTCAGGCTCTGGGGGCCGGCGGCGCCGATGTACTCGTGGTCGATCTCAGTGGGGTTGCCCTGGCTGGTGACCGAGTTGGTGATGCCCTCGAGGACCTTGGCGTTGTAGCGGGCGAAGCTCACACCGAAGATGTGCTTGCTGTCGCCGAGGAGGTCGTACTTCAGGCCGAGGCGGGGCGAGAGGCCGCTGGCGCCGGCGGTGGAGGTACCGGTCTCGTTCTGGGCGTCATACTTGTCGAAGCGCAGGCCGAGCTGGAAGTTCAGGTGCTGGTCGAGGCTCCACTTATCGTTGACGTAGAGGCCGTAGGAGCTGTTCTTGGCGGAGCCGTTACCGCTCTGCCACACCCAGACGTCCGTGCCGACCGCCTGACGGGTGACCAGATTGAGGCCGATGACGCCGAAGGTCAGGCCCGTGGGGGACTGCTCATTCTTCGCCTGGCGCTTGCCCTGGTAGTAGTCGAGGCCCATGTCCGTCTGGTGGCTGCCGGCGGCGCTCCAGTAGAGGCTGGTCTTGATGTTCAGGGTCTGGTTGTCGCGCTCGTCACCACCGTCGCTGCTGCTGAAGATGCCGTTGTTGCTGTAGCCACCGACGCCGTAGGTGTAGAAGGGGCTCTGGCCGTTGGCGAGGCCGCCGGCGGACAGGTTCTGCTTCTTGTTGCCCACGCGCACTTCAGAGGTGAAGTTGGAGGCCCAGTTGGCGCGCCAAGCCACGTTCAGGAACGAGGAGGTGCTGAGCTGGGGCACCAGGGAGCGGAGCTCCGCGGCGGAGTAGTTGCGGTTCACATCATTGATGGTCGCGTTCACGAAGGAGGCGATGACCGTGTGGTCCTGATTCACGGCCCAGGTCAGCTTGGCCTGGCGGCGGATTTCCTTGGTGGTGGCGGTGTAGACGGCGCCGAGGCCCTCAGCGCTGTTCAGGATGGTGCCCGTCGGCCACTGGCCGTAGACGTCGACCTGGTTCACAGCGATGGTGCCCTGGCTGCTGGAGTCGGTCTTGAAGTAGGAGGCCGCGAACCAGAGCTTGTCCTTGAGGATGGGGCCGCTCACGAAGAGGGTCTTGGTCTCGCTCAGGGTGTTGGGAATCGCAGCGCGGGACGTGGGGGAGGTCCAGGGCTGGGTGGCGTTCCACATGGGGTTGGAGAGCTCCCAGCGCAGGGAGCCGGAGAACTCGTTGCTGCCAGAGCGGGTGATGGAGTTGATGACGCCGCCGTCCACATCGCCGTACTCGGCGGACATGGCACCGGTCACGACCTGGGTCTCTTCAATGGAGTCGTCGATGACGCGGACGCCACGGTTGTTGTAGGCGTTGTCAGCGATGTTCTGGCCGTCCAGCAGGTAGAGGTTGCCGGAGGTCTGGGCGCCGCGGATCTGCACGCGACCACCCACGCCGGAGGTGACACCGGGGGTCAGGAGGGCGACGCCTTCCATCGTGCGGGCGTTGGGCAGCATGTCGACGTTGTCAGCGCGGTAGTTGCTGGCGGTCTTGACGTCGGTCTTGTCCACAGCGGGAGCGGAGGCGATCACTTCAACCACAGCGCCACCCACCTTGGTCAGGGTGACCTTGGGGCTGAAGGTCTGGTCGATACCGAGGGGCTCGGTCAGCTTGCGGGTCTCGAGGCCATCCTTGCTAAAGGTGATGGTGTAGGAGCCGGGAGGCAGCAGGCGGGCGACGAACTTGCCGGCGGCATCGGTGCTGTAGGTGCGGACACCCTGCAGGGCAGGGGAGCTGAGACGGACCACGACGCCAGCCAGGGGGGCGCCCGCGGCGTCCACCACCGAACCGGTGACGTTGGCAGTCTGCGTGCCCTGCGAGTACAGAGCTGCCCCGCCCAAGGCGAGAAGGGCCGTCATACGGCCCAGGCGATTGTTCAACAGATGCATAGCATCCTCCAGAAAGTCGGGACGGAAAGGGGGGTGCCCGACGAAAAAAAAGGTTCGACAATCCAGAAATTTCCAGGGTTTCCCCCCGATGAAATAGGCGGGAAAACAAGGCGTCTGGATCGAAGACAGTGAGAAAGAGCTTTTGGAGACCAGGAGAGACTCTAACAGATTGTCTAGAAAAAATTCTATTGTCCTGAACAAAACCCAGGAACCATCTGGCCCGCCCATGCACTTGACCGCCCACGCGGGTGGCGCCTGGGGCCTGCGGTTCTCGGGGGTTAATAGTGGCTAATGGTGTCTATTGAGTTATAGATCAATAGACCTAAGGGTAAAAAACAGATGATTGGGTCTGTCACTGCCTTCCCAGGGTGGGGAGGCAGTGCCCAGTCCCTCAGGGGATCCCTGAACTTGTTAAGAATTGATCCCGGACTTCAGCTCAAGGCCGCCAGCAACCAGGGCTGCGGCTCCACCGGCTCCCCGGACCACTCCAGGGTGGCCCGGAAGGGCTCCTGGGCCACGGCGGCCCCGGCCTTGGCATAGACCTCAAACAGCCGATCGCCCGGCGCCACCTTCTGGCCGACCTGGGCCAGCACCCGGAGGCCGACGCCCAGGTCCAGGATGTCGTTCCGGTCCCGGCGTCCGGCGCCCAGGTCCATGGCCAGGATGCCCAGCGCGCGGCCGTCGATGGCGGCCACGTAGCCCGCCCGCTCGGCCAGCACCGGCACCACTTGGCCCGGCTGGGGCAACCGGCTGAAGTCGTCCAGGGCCCGGGCGTCGCCGCCGTTCAGGGCCACGAAGCGCCGGAGGGTCTCCAGGGCCGTACCCTTATGAATGCTTGCCTGGACCAGGGTCTGGGCAGCCTCCAGCGAGGTGGCAGCTCCACCCATCACCAGCATCTCGGCGGCCAGCCGGAAGCTCATCTGGGCCAGCTCCGTGTCGCCGTGCTCGCCGCGGAGGATCTCCACGCACTCCATGACCTCCAGGGCGTTGCCGATGGCCCAGCCCAGGGGGGCGTCCATGCGGGTGATCAGCGCCCGCATCTGCATGCCATGGGCCTTGCCCACGGCCACCATGCTCTGGGCCAGGGCCGTGGCGTCCTCCAGGGTCTTCATGAAGGCCGTCGGGCCGCACTTCACGTCCAGCACCAGGGCGTCGGCTCCGCCGGCCAGCTTCTTGGACATGATGCTGGCGGTGATGAGGGGAATGCTCTCCACGGTGGCCGTCACGTCCCTAAGGGCGTAGAGCTTCTTGTCCGCCGGGGCGATGTCGGCAGTCTGGGCAGAGTTGGCAAAGCCCGTCTCAGCCAGGCTGCGGAGGAACTCTGCCTCGGACAGCTCCACCTTCAGGCCCGGGATGGCGGCGAACTTGTCCACGGTGCCGCCGGTGTGCCCCAGGCCCCGGCCACTGAACATGGGGCAGGGCACCCCGCAGGCCGCCACGATGGGCCCCAGGATCAGGGTGGTCTTGTCACCCACGCCGCCGGTGCTGTGCTTGTCCACCTTGAGGCCGGGCACCGAGGACAGGTCCAGGCGCTTGCCGGAGTCCCGCATGGCCAGGGTGAGGGCCAGGGTCTCTTCCGTGGTCATGCCCCGCCAGCAGATGGCCATGAGCAGGGCGGCGCTCTGCTCGTCGGGGATGCTGCCGTCCGAGGCCCCCTGGACCCAGAAGGCGATCTCGTCGGCGGACAGGGCGCCGCCCAGCTTCTTGCTGTAGATCAGGTCGTACATCCGCATGGGATGACTCCTCAGATGCTCTGGATCAGGGTTTCCATGGCGGAGGCATCCCCGCGGCCCTTGAAGCGGGCCTTGTAGTCGGCGAGGTCCTTCAGGGCCTGGGCCCGGTCCCCGGCAAGCCGGTCCGCGTCCAGCTGGCAGGCCCAGAAGGCTTCAGCCCAGGGCTCGCCCGGGGTGGCCTTGGCGCGCAGGGGCTCGAGCTGGGTGCGGGCTTCCTGAGCTAGGCCTAGGGCGATGGCGCGCTGAGCCAGCCGGATCTGTCCCCAGGGCTCGTCGGCCTTGGCCGGGGCGGGAGCCTTCCCGTCGAGGGTCAGGCGCCAGGTGGCCAGCAGGCCTGCGGTGGCGGCCTTGCCCGAGGACGGAGCCGAGGCCACCAGGGCCTCCAGGCGGCCGACGCGCTCGCGCATCCGCTTTTCGACTTCTGCGGGCAGGACGGGGGTCACGCCGTCGCCCTCCACTTCCAGCTGCAGGGCGGCCAGGGCCGCTTCATGCTTTTCAGCGTTGGCGTTCTGCCAGGTGCCCCAGGCACCGTAGAGCACGCCCACAGCCACCACGGCGGCCACGCCGATGAGGATGGGCTTCAGCAGGCCGCTGTCCTCTTCCTGGCCACTGCCCAGCTTCGTCTGGAAGTGGGCCAGGCTCTGGGCCGGCTTCTGGACCTGGATCTCGCGGGACTTGGGGGCACGGGCCATGACGAACCTCGGGGGGCGACAGATGAAGGGTCGAACCATTGAGGATGCACCAATCCAGGCCCTTCGGACACTTGAAAATGCAGCCCCCCCTGCTATCCTGATCCTTCGTGCCTGGGTAGCTCAGTTGGTAGAGCAATGGATTGAAAATCCATGTGTCGGCGGTTCGATTCCGTCTCCAGGCACCAACATGGAAATGGCCCCCGTTTTGGGGGCCATTTCCATGTTGGAAGAGACGGGATCGAAGTCACTGCAATCTTAGGGCGCGTTTCGGAGGCTGGAGCACGCACTGCGTGCGGAAGCCGAAGGCGCCCTTAGATTGCGTGCGGCCCGGCGGAGGTGCGCAGCACCGGGGGAGGGGATTCCGTCTCCAGGCACCAAAGTCAAAACGGGCCCATTTCGGGCCCGTTTTGACTTTGGCAGAGACGGGATCGAAGTCGAGGCTCCGCTTCCGAGAGTCGGAGGCGATCGGGAGAGCGGCCCCCACCTACTGCGAAAACGCCTTCACGCCCTTCAGCTCGATGTAGCTCGGGGAGAGCAGCGTGCCGTCGTTCTGGGCGCGGATCTTGATGTAGCGGCTGGTGAAGGGGGTCATGGTGAAGGTGGTCGGCGAGGTGACAGTGGTGCTGGCGTTGGTAGCGCCCGCCCCCACGGCGCCGCCGCCCCGGAGCACCCAGCCAGCATCTGTGTTGGTGGGTGGCGTGGCACTGGTGCTGGGGTGACTGTAGAAGTAGGCGTGGGTGGTCTTGCCATCCGAGAACATCTGGAACACCACGAAGCGGGCCAGGGTGCGCACCTGCTGCATGTCCACCACCAGCTCACCCGCCGGGATAGCCGAGGCAGAACTACCGGTAGACCAGGTGCTGCCTTCCCCAGTCCCCGTCTGGTACCAGGTGGTGGGGTCGTCCAGGTTGCCGCCATGCTCGTAGATCGCCTGGGGGGCCTGCCAGCTGCCGGTCCAGGTCTCCAGGGAGGAGGTGTAGTTGCTGGCGCCGTTGAGCGCGGAGATGGAGGTGACGAAGGCCCGGCGGTTGGCGGGGTCGCTGGTGGGGGCACCCCGCAGCCAGTTCGTGAGGGTGGGCAGGCTGACCGGGACAGTGATGATGATCTGGCCGTGGCCGGTGTTGGTGACGGCGGAGCTCGGGTTGGTGCCGCCGTTGTAGGAGCCGCCGCCACCGCCGGTGCCAGCAGGACAGCCGTCCGTGCCGCCGCCGCCGCTGTAGCCGCCCCCCGCGCCCGCTGCCGCGTAGCCCGCCCCGCCCCCACCGCCGAAGCCGCCGGGGGCCGACGACCAGGTCGCACAGGCGGAGCTGGTGGACGACGCGCCGCCGGCGCCGCCATTGAGGAAGGAGATGCCAGGGCCGGAGATGGAGGCCCCGCCATCGCTGCCAGAGGCGACGCCATTGCCGGAGAAGCCCCCGCCGCCCCCCGTCAGCCGCCCGGCGCCGCCACCGGCACCCCCGCTGCCGCCGGCGGCATTGCCGGTGCGGCCGGGGTCATAGCCGGTGTTTCCGGTGGTGGTGAGGGAGGCATTGGCCGCGGCGGCGCTGTAGTTGGTGCCGGCCCCACCCCCGCCCCCAGCCACCAGCAGGGCCGCATTGGCCGCAGTGGCCACGAAGCTGCCGCCACCCCTAGAGGCCGAGTCCAGGTGGTTGGTGCCGGCGCCGCCCACCAGGAGGTTGAGCACTGATCCGCCGGTGACCGTGAAGGTCCCGGTCACCACCGCCCCCAGACCGCCCGCATTGCCGGGGGTGGTGGCGCTCCCGCCCTGCGCGCCCTTGGCCGTGATGACGATGCTGGTGGCCCCGTAGGGCACCGTGTAGGTGGTCTTGGCGCCGGTGTAGTTGAAGGTGGTGGTGACCGACCCGGTAGCGGCCGACTTCAGGGTGCCCGTGTGGTGGATCAGGGTCTGGGCAGAGGTGGGCAGTCCGACCAGGAGGACACTCAGTGCCACAGCTGTATGAAGGCGTTTCATCGCAGCCCCTTGCCAGCCCTCGAAAGGGCCGCGCATCGCAAGGGTGGCAGGGTGGCGGCTTTCATAGCGCGCAATCAGAAGGTGATGACGAGGAACCCGTTGCCGGACCTCAGGCCGCTGGTCAGGGAGGTACCACTGGTGGTGAAGGGAGCCACCCCGCCGGTGTAGCCTGACCCGCCGCCGCCGCCGCTATTGCTGCCCAAACCACCGCCGTAGTAGCCGCCGCCACCGCCGCTGAGGCGGGTGTCCAAGGCCGCGAACAGGGCTTGGGTCGCAGAGCCCCCTAGGCCCAGTGCGCCGGAGCCACCCGCGCCACCGGTACCCCCGGCGCTCTGGGTGCCACCAGCCCCCGTAACGGTCGTGCTGGCGACGGTGGCGCCGCTGACCCCGGTGCTGCCGCCACCGGCGCCGCCGGCGCTGGAGTTGTAGTCATCGCAACCGCCTCCGCCGCCGGCCACCACGATGCGGTTGGCGAGGGTGTTCCCACCCAGGCGGACATCAGAGGCCCCGCCGCCAGAGGTCGTGGTGTTGTATGCTCCGCGGATCGCGCCGGCCCCCCCTCCATTGAAGGTGGGCACCCCGGCCGTGTTCAGGGTGGCGGCGCTGAGCGCACCCTGCTGGCCCACGTAGGCGTAGGCCGTCTCGCCGGGCGTGACGGCCACCAGGGCCTTCGCATAGCCCCCCTTGCCGCCGAGGGTGGTGCCGACATCGCCCCCCTGGGCGCCCCAGCACTCTACCTGGAGCTGGGTCACGCCGGTGGGCACGGTCAGGGTCTGGGCGGCGCCGGTGTAGCCGTAGACCACGACGCCCTTCTGGGGGCCGTAGGCCGTGCCGGCGGTGTTGGTGGCGTAGGCCCGCGCGTAGTAGAGGGTGCCAGTGGTCAGCCCGGTGAGCGTGCCGGTGAAGCTGCCAGAGGCCGTGGCCCCGGTGGTCTTGCTGTTGGCGATGGTGGGATTCGGGGAGGTGCCCCAGCACACGCCGCTGGCCGTGATGGCGGTCCCTCCGGGCGAGGTGATGGTGCCGCCCGAGGTCGCGCCCGTGCCGGTGGCCCCCGTGATGGCCGTGGTGGTGAGGGTCGGCAGCAGGGCGCTCAGGTCCATGTGGGCCCCCGCAATGACTTTCCAGGTGGTGCCGGTGGCGTTCCCGATGAAGACGTAGCTCTGGTTCTGGGCCAGGGTGTAGTCCACAAGCGAGGCGGAGGCGCTGGCGAGCATGCTCACGCCGCCGAGGCGGTTGTGGACGCCCACCCGCATCTCGATGACGTTGAGGCTGCCCAGGAAGAGGGTGGGGTTGAACAGGGCCAGCTCCACGACAATGCCCGGGGAGCCCACGGTGCCGCTGGCGCTGCCGTTGCCTTCGTAGCGGATCTTGAGGCTGCTGGCACTGGAAAGGCTGGAGACCCGCTGGTAGCTGTTGTCGGCGGCGCCGAACATCAGCTTGGGGAGGGCCGGGTTCGAGGCGCTGAGGCCGCTGGGGTTGCTGGAGCCCCCGCCGAAGGTGATGCAGCTGTTGGAGCCCAGGTAGGTGGTGGTGTAGCCGGTGCCTGCCAGGTAGAAGGTGAAGGGGAGGTTGATGCCCAGGTTGGCGTCATCGGTGCTGAGGTTGACCTGGCTGGTCCAGCCGCTGGGCGGGAAGGTGGCCGCGCCGTTGACCCCATAGACCGGGGCCGCATAGCCCGGTACGGACGGGTAGGTTGACGCGAGGGACTTCATCATCCCTGTGCGCTGAATCATGGTCTGGGCGGACGCCACGGACCCGCCCAGCAGCCCCAGGAGGCTGAGGGCGAGTCCCGCCAGGGTCCGGGCCAGGCGGTTCATCTAGTTCATGTCTCCGAAGGCCATCCAGGTGTTCGCCGCCACCACGATGAGGGTGACGCCGGAGCCCTGGGCGTTGAACCTCTTGTTGCTGGCGGTGGTGGTGATGGTCGCGGGTGAGGTGGCGGCCAGGCTCACGGTGCCAGTCCCCAGCTGGGCCACGGTGCACTGGAAGCCTGTGGGCAGGCCCGTGGGCAGGGTCAACGTGATGGCGCTGGTGTTGCTCAGGGTGATGAAAGCGTTGGCATCGGCGGCCACCAGGGTGTAGGTGGTGCCGGTCTGGGCGTTCACCGTCACCAGCAGGGGTGCGGTGTTGGTCCAGGTGGGGGCGCCCGTGGCGTTGGACTGCAGCACCTGGCCCGCGGTGCCGACGCCCGTGGAGGCGTAGGCGCTGGTGCTGGCGCCGTAGATGACGCCGCCCTGGGTGGGCGCGGTGCCGGTGCCGGTGCCGCCGTTGGCCACGGCGATGGTTCCCGTGACATTGGCCGCGCTCCCGGCGATGTTGGTGGTCCAGGTCGGCGCGCCCGACCCGCCGCTCACCAGCACCTGACCGCTGGTGCCGGCCGTCGAGAAGCCGCTGGTGCCGGCCGCCGACTGGTAGTGGACTGCTCCGGCGGTGCCGCCCGCCAGGCTGGTGGCGGTGGCCGGCGTACCCCAGGTGGGGATACCGGCGCCGCCGCTCAGCAGCGCCTGGCCGGAGGTCCCGGCCGCCGAGAAGCCGCTGACGCCTGCCGCCGACTGGTAGTGGACCGCACCGGCGGCCCCGCCCGCCAGGCTGGCGGCAGTGCCGGTGGTGTTCTGGTTCAGGGTGGGCACATCCGCGGCCACGAGGCTGCGGAAAGTGGGCGTTCCGGCAGCCCCGCTGGGAGCGGCGAGGAGGGTGTTCGCCGTCTGGCTGGCGAGGGTGCCGGTCAGCGTGCCGGAACTGGTCACCGGCGAGTTGCTCACCGTGAAGAGCGAGGGCAGCGATAGCCCAACGCTGGTGACGGAGCCAGTGCCCGCGCCACTGGACACCGAGGAGAGCTGCCCGTTGGCATCGATGACCACGGTCTGGGGGCTGGAGCCGGCCAGGGTCGCCCCGCGGATGCCGGCCACATAGGTCGCAGTCTGGTTGCTAGAGGTCCCGATGCGGATGGTGGCCGACTCCCCTGCCACGCCCACATGGCCGATGGCGATGTTCTTGCTGCCGGTGGTCAGGAGCGAGCCCGCCCCGGCGCCGAGGGCCGTGTTGTTCGCGCCGGTCGTGTTGGCGCCCAGGGAGTTGTAGCCCACCGCGGTGTTGGTGGCGCCGGTGGTGTTGGCGTCCATCGAGGTGGAGCCCACGGCGGTGTTCTGCGCCCCCGTGTTCAGGTACAGGGCCTGGAAGCCCAGGGCCGCGTTATCCGAGGCGGTGTTGTAGAAC
Organism: uncultured Holophagaceae bacterium; assembly: GCA_903857495.1. Classification (GTDB taxonomy): domain Bacteria; phylum Acidobacteriota; class Holophagae; order Holophagales; family Holophagaceae; genus Geothrix. The sequence continues at coordinate 44,386 of CAIOFF010000011.1, forward strand.
AGGGCCAGCGAGCCGACCGCCGCATTCTGGGCTCCGGTGGCGTTGGTGAAGAGCGCATCGTAGCCCAGGGCGGTGTTGTTGGAGGCGGTGGTGTTGTTGTGGAGGACGCCGAAACCCATCCCCGTGTTCTGGGTGCCGGTGGTGTTGGTGACCAGGGCCACGTAGCCGAAGGCCGAGTTGTTGTCAGCGGTGTTGCTGAGCAGGGCGGCGTAGCCGAAGGCGGAGTTGGAGCTGTTCGTCACATTCGCATTCAGCGCGTTGTAGCCGAAGGCCGAGTTGCTCTGTCCCGTTGTGTTGCTGGGCAGGGCCAGCGCGCCGAAGGCGGTGTTCCAGGTGCCCGTGCTGTTGGCCAGGGCCCCGGTGCCGGCCTTGGTGCTGTTGTTGACGTCGGAGGTGAGGGTCGCGGCGCTGCCCGTGGTGCTCTGGTTCAGGGTGGGGATATCCGCGGCCACGAGCTCGCGGAAGGTGGGTGTCCCGGCAGCTCCACTGGGGGCGGCAAGGAGGGTGTTAGCCGTCTGGCTGGCGAGGGTGCCGGTCAGGGTGCCGGAGCTGGTCACGGGCGAGTTGGTCACGGTGAAGAGTGATGGCAGCGACAGCCCCACGCTGGTGACGGAGCCGGTCCCCGCGCTGCCCGTGGCGGCAGTGCCCAGCTGCCCGTTGGCATCGATCACCACGGTCTGGGGTGAAGCGCCGGCGGGAGTGACCCCGGTGACCCCGGCGATGAAGGTCCGGCTCTGGCCGGTCATGGTGGCGCCACTGCCACTGGGGGCCGTGCCCAGGCGCAGGGTGTTGGCTTCCGCCGCCACCCCCGCGTGGCCGATGGCGATGTTGTAGTTGCCTGTGGTGAGGGCGGAGCCGCCAGAGAAGCCCACGGCAATGTTCCTGCTTCCGCTCGTCCCGCTCTGCAGGGCGCCCCGGCCGACCGCCACGTTCTGGCCGCCGGTGCCGTTGCCGATCATGGCCGAGTCCCCCAGGGCGACGTTCTCGATGCCTGCGGTGTTGCCGGACATGGCCAGATTGCCGAAGGCCGAGTTGAAACCACCCGTGGTGGTGGCGGCCAGGGCACCCTTCCCGACAGCCGAGTTGAAGCTTGCCGTGGTGCTGGCCGCCAGGGCGGAAGAGCCCACGGCGGTGTTGTTGGACCCGATGTTGTTCGCCTTCAGTGCCGAGTCCCCGAGGCCGGTGTTGTAGTTCCCGGTGGTGTTGGCGGACAGCGCCAGCCAGCCGCCGCGGGTGTTCTGGCTGAACCCGCTCAGGTTGCCGGCCACAGAGGCCACCACGTTGGTGAGGAGGGAGCCGTCCACCGCCGGCAGCTTCCCGGTGGTGGCGTCGAGCTGGACCACATTTCCGGAAGCGGTGCCAGCGGTGAGGGTGGCGGCGGAGCCCAGGCCCAGGGCTGTGCGGGCGCCGGCCGCGGTGGTGGCGCCGGTGCCGCCGTTGGCCAGGGGCACGATGTCCAGCCAGGAGGGGGCGCTGGTGCCGTTGGACTGCAGCAGGTAGCCGGAGGTGCCCGCGGTGGTGGAGGCGTAGGCGCTGGTGCTGCTGGCGTAGATGACCCCGCCCTGGGTGGGGGCTGTGAGCGTGCCGGTCCCACCCTTGGTCACAGGCACGGTGCCCAGGCTAATGGCGGGAGTGGTGGTGCCCGTGGTGACGCTGAGGGGCGACGTCGCGGTGACGCTGGTGACCGTGCCCGAGGTGCTGGCGATGGAGCTGAGCTGGCCCTGGTCGTCGATCACGACGGTCTGGGGCGAGGCGCCGCCCAGGGTCGCACCCCGGATGCCCGCGATGAAGGCCCTGCTCTGGCCGGAAGTGGGGGTTGCCGAGCCGTTGTAGGTGAAGCCGATTCGGAGGGTGTTCGTGTCGGCGGTGAGGCCCGCGCTGCCGATGTCGATGTTGTAGTTCCCCGTGGTCAGGTTCTGCCCCGCACTGTAGCCAAGGGCGATGTTGCCGATGCCGATGGTGTTCTGCAGGAGCGACTGCCAGCCCAGCGCCGTGTTGTTGTTCCCCGTGGTGTTCAGCTGCATGGACTTGTAGCCAAGACTGGTGTTGTAGACCCCGGCGGTGTTGGCGGAAAGTGTCAGGAAGCCGACGGCGGTGTTCTGGTTGCCGGTGGTGTTGACGGCGAGGGCAGAGGTGCCGACCTTGGTGCTGCCCAAGCTATCGGAGACGAGGGACCCCGCGCTGCCCGTGGTGTTCTGGTTGAGGACGGGTACGTCGGCGGCCTGGATGGCGGTGAGGCTCACGTTGGTGCCGTTGCCCCGGAGGAACTGGCCCGAGGTGATGCCGCCGGCCAGGGCGTTGAGGGCCGCCTGCTGCGAACTGGCGCCCGTGCCGCCATTGGCCACGGCCAGGGTCCCGCCCAGGGTGAGGGTGCCGGTGCTGGTGATGGGCCCGCCCGTGGCGGTCAGCCCCGTGGTGCCCCCGGACAGGGCCACGCTGGTGACCGAGCCGCTGCCGGCGCTGCCCGCGGTGGCGGTGCCGAGCTGGCCATTGCTGTCGATCACGACGGTCTTGAGCGAGCCGCCCGCGGGCGCCACGCCCGTGATGCCGGCGATGTAGGCCGAGGTCTGAGTCCCGGCGGTGCCGATGCGGATGGCGCCCGACTCCGCCGCCGTGCCCAGATGGCCGATGGCGATGTTGTTGCTGCCGGTGGTGAGGTAATAGCCCGCCGAGTTGCCCAGGGCGATGTTGTTGCCGCCCGAGGTGTTGGCGATCAGCGCGTTGTAGCCGATGGCGGTATTGGAATCGGCGGTGCTCACCTTCAGGGCCTGCATGCCGACGGCCACGTTGCTGCTGCCGGTGACATTGGTCTGGAGGGCGCCCAGGCCCATGGCGACGTTGTAGGCTCCTCCGGTATTTGCGCCCAGCGCGCTGGTGCCCATGGCTGCGTTGCCGATGCCGCCCACATTGGCGGCCAGGGCGTAGTAGCCAAAGGCTGCGTTGTTGCCACCGCTGGTGTTGCTGCTGAGGGCGGCCCAGCCGAAGGCCTGGTTCTGATTGCCCGAGGTGTTGGCGGCCAGGGTGCTGTAGCCGAAGGCCGTGTTCGAGGTGCCCGTGGTGCTGGCGGGCAGGGCGGAAGTCCCGCCCCGCGTGTTGCCGGAGCCGAAGGAGGCCATGCCTGTGGTGATCACATTGGTGAGCAGGGACCCATCCAGGGCCGGTAACTTGGCTGTCGAGGCATCCAGGCGCACCAGGTTGCCTGCGGCCGTGCCGACATCGAGGGTGGCCGCCGTACCCAGGCCCAGGGCTGTGCGGGCCAGGGGGGCTGTGGTGGCCCCGGTGCCGCCCTGGGCGATGGTGAGGGCCGTGGTGAGCCCCGTCAGGCTGGTGATGTCGCCGTTGGCGCCGCGCGCCGCGCCGCCCAGGTTGGCCAGGGCTGCGCTGGCCGTGGTGGCGTTGGTGCCGCCGCTGCCGATGGGCACGGTGCCCAGGGTCAGGTTGGGTGCGCTGCCGCCGCTGCTGGCCAGCGGCGAGGTCGCCGTGACGGTCGTGACGGTGCCGGAGGCCGTGGACAGGGGCCCCGACCAGGCGGCACCGCCGTAGGAGTAGTAGCCCGCGCTGCCATCAGTCTGGTAGACCAGCAGGCCCGTGGCGGGCGTGCCGATGGCGGCCCGCTGGGCGGCGGTCATGCGGGGGGGCAGGAAGCCCTTGGCGGTGCTGGTGAGGTCCAGCAGCGCGCTCGTGTTGGGCGTCGTGGTGCCCAGGCCGACCTGGCCGCTCAGGAGGGTGTAGCCCGTGCCGCTGGGGGTGAGGGTGACATCCTGGTTGGTGCCCCCGGCGGTGAAGCTGAGCGCGCCGCTGCCCGTGATGGAACCCGTGCTGGTGCCGGTGCCGCCGCTGCCCAGGGGCAGGGTGCCGGTGACCTCGCTGGCCAGGTTGAGGCTGGCGCCGTTGCCGGCGGCGGTGATGCGGCCCTGGGCGTCCACCGTGAGATTGGCGCGGGAATAACTGCCGGCCGTGACCGCCGTGTTGGCCAGGGCGAGGGTGCCGGCGCCGGTGATGGTGCCCCCGGTGAGGCCGGTGCCTGCCGTGACGCTGGTGACCGTGCCGCCGGTGGCGCTGGCGGGGGCCCAGGCCGTGCCATTCCAGGCCAGCACCTGACTGCTGGATGCGCCCATCTGGTTGAGCTTGGCCGCGGTGACGGCGCCTGCGACCAGGTTCGCGGTGTCCACCCCGCCAGTCGCCAGCGTGATGGTGTTGGCTGTGTTGGTCAGCCCGGCCCCGAAGGTGAAGGTGGTCCCGCTGTTGAACTGGGTCCAGGCGGTGCCGTTGAAGACATAGCCGTTGGAGAGACCCGTGGCGAAGACCGCGTCCTTGTTGCTGGGGGCGGCGTAGGTCCAGGCACTGCCACCCCAGGTGGCGATGGCATTGGCTGCGTTGCTCGTGGTACCATCTGCGCCCTGAAGCCAGTCGGCGGTGGCGATGTAGCGGGCACCAGGGGCAGGGTCCGGAGGCGCCGTGGCGGCGAGGCTGACCACGGAGTCCCGCCACACCAGGCCGCCGCTGAGACTGTCTACGTAGGCCTTGGTGGCGGCATCGGTCGGATCGGTGGGGGCGGAGAGGCTCAGGATCTTGTGGCTGCCGAGGTTGAGGTCTGCCGTGGCGGCCACGGTGCCGTCGGCCTTGAGGAAAGAGGTTCCAGCCAGGGTGGCTGCCCTGGTGGCGGCCGTGGCGAAGGCGCTGAAATCAGCCTGGGCCAGGTAGCCGTCCTGGCTCACAGAGGCCTGGTTGATCCCGAGGGTGCCAGCCCCCGTGATCGGGCCACCGGTGAGAGGCCCGGTGGTGGCAATGCTGGTGACCGTGCCCTTGCTGTTGAACGTGGTCCAGTCCGTGCTGGAGAGGTAGCCTGCGATGGTGCCGCTGGCCTGGGCGATGCTGATCACGGGGGCGGTCTCGGTCCCCCCCGTGGACAGGGGCAGCCCGCTGACGGTGACCCCGGTGACCGTGCCGCTGCCCTTGCTGTTGAAGATGGTCCAGTCCGTGCCGGCGAGGTAGCCGTCCACCCCGCTGGCGGCCTTGGCCATGCTGAGGACCGGCGTGGTCCCGCCGCTGGCGAGGACCGGGGCCGTGGCGGTGACGCCCGTGACCGCCGTGCCCAGGCCGAGGTTGGTCCGGGCGGTGGCGGCACTGGTCAGCTCGCTCAGGTTGTTGGCGGCCAGCAGGCCGCCGCTGCTGCTCAGGCCCTTCCAGACCGGCGGTGCTGCATTGGCATCGGTGCAGACGAACCCGAGTCCGGTGCTGGCGTTCACCCAGAGAGAACCCACGCCGTAGCCCGCGCCGCTGTTGGCGCTGGCATCGGGATCCCCTGTGGCTGTGAGGTTGTGCTTCAGGTTCGCCACCTTGTCCAGGCCCACCTGGGTGCTGGTCAGGCCCGTGAGCTGGGAGCCGTCCACGGCGGGCAGCTTGGCGGTGGGCGCATCGAGCTGAACCAGGTTGCCGGCGGCGGTGCCAGCGTTCAAGGCGGCGGCGGTGCCCAGGGTGGGTCGGTCGCTCAGGCTGGCATAGCTGCCGGTGCTGGCCACGGCGGCGAGGCCCAGGTTGGTCCGCGCGTCCGAGGCGCTGCCGGCGCCGGTGCCGCCGAAGCTGACGGGCAGCACGCCCGTGACGTCGCTGCCCAGGGCCACCGTTCCTTTGGTCGCCAGGGTGCCCAGGGCCGTGCCGTTCACCCGGATCGCCCCGGTGGCGTTGATGTCGCCGGTCACCTGGAGGGCGTACCCTGTGCTATTGATCCGCACCTTCTCGGTGAAGGTCGTGCCATCGGCCACGGCGAGGCTGCCGAAGGACATGAAGGCGCCGGCGTCCGGGAAGAAGCTGCGGAGCTCCGAGGGCTGGATGCCGAAGCCGTAGAAGTTCTTTGGGCCAGGATCATCGAAGAGCAGGAGCTGCTTGGGCTGCACGCTGAGACCAAAGGACAGCAGGGCGCCCGGCGTGGTGGTGCCGATGCCGACGCCCCCGGTCCCGGTGGGACTCAGGAGGACGCTGTTGTTGCTGCCACCTGCCGCGAGGGAGAGGGTCCCGGTGCCGGTGATAGAGCCCGTGCTCGTGCCGGTGCCGCCATTGGCCACGGCCACGGTGCCGGAGATACTGCCGGCCGTGCCGGTGACGCTGCCCACAATGGGGCTGCTGAAGGTCTTGGTCCCGGCGATGGTCTGGTCGTTCACGGTGTAGACGCCTTTGGTGACGCTGCTGGCGTTGCCGGTGGTGTCCTGGTTCAGGGTCGGGAAGTCCAGGACGCCTGCGAGGCTGGGCCTGCCATTGTCCCCATTCTTGAGGATGCCGGGGCCGAGGCCGGCCAGGGAGACGCCGTTGAGGCGGCCGACCAGGGTGGCGCCCTGGGTGCCGGTCACGTCGCCCGAGAGGCTGCCCGAGAAGCTGGTGGCCGAGGTCGCGGTGGCCACGGAGCCCGTGGTGGGCGCGAGGGTCTGCCAGCCGGCGCCGGTGGCATCGTAGACCAGCAGGGCCTTCAGGTCCGTGTCGTAGACGACGAGGCCATTGGCCGGAGAGCTGATCTTGTCCCGGTCACTGGAGCCCATGCGGGGCGGCAGGAAGCCCTGGGTGGTGGAGCTCACTTCCAGGGCGGCGGTGGCCGCGGGGGCCGGGGTGCCCACGCCCACGGAGCTCCCCAGGGCCACGGCGCCGGTGCCACTGGGAATCAGGGTCACGCTGTGGTCGCCGGCCCCTGCCGAGAGGGTAAGGTTGCCGCTGCCCGTGACGCTGCCTGTGAGGGCGCCGCTCAAGCTGCCGCTGAAGGTCTTGGCCCCGGCGATGGTCTGGTCGCTGGAGAGGTCCACGAAGGTCTGGGTGCTGGAGCCCGTGCCGCCGAGGCTGATCGGCACCGTACCCAGGGTGAGGACCGGGGTGGTGGTGCTGTTGGCGACACTGATGGGACCACCGGCAGCGCCGCTGACGCTGAGCACGCTGCCCTTGGCGGCGAAGGCCGCGAAGTCGGTGGCGGCCAGGTAGCCATCCGCACGGCCCGAGGCTCTGGCCAGGTCGATGACGGGGGAGCTGGCGCCGCCGCTGAGGCTCACGGAGAGGGGTGAGCCGGTGGCGGCACTGACGCTGGTCACGCCGCTGGAGAGGCTGCTGCCGGGCGTCACCCAGGCGCTGCCGTTGAAGAGCATCAGGTCCTTTAGGTCCGTGTCGTAGACGGCAAGGCCCAGGACCGGCGCGGGATTGCTCCCGGTGCCCATGGCCGTGCGGCTGGTCGTGGACAGGCGGGGCGGCAGGAAGCCCTTGGTGGTGGAGCTGATCTCCAGGGCGGCCGCGGCGTTGGGGGCGGCGGTGCCGATGCCCACGGAGCTGCCGAGCGCCACGGTGCCGGTGCCGGCGGGGGTGAGGGTGACGTTGTTGTTCCCGGTGTCGCCCGTGCCGGCAGCGAAGGTCAGCGCGCCGGTGCCGGTGATGGAGCCGGTGCTGGTCCCGGTGCCGCCGAGAGCCAGCGCCAGGATTCCGGTGGCGATGTTGGAGGCGTTGCTGGTGTCCACATTGGCGACATTGCCGAGGCCCACCTGGCCCTTGGTCAGGCCCGTCAGGCCCGAACCGTTGCCCGTGGGAGCGAGATAGTCGGTGCCCGCCGTGGGCTTGTTGCCCAGATCGCTGTAGCTGCCGCTGCTGGCAACGGTGGCCAGGCCCAGGTTGGTGCGGGCGGTGGCCGCGCTCGCCAAGTCGCTCAGGTTGTTGGCTGTGCCCAGGCTGCCAGAGGCGGTGGTCTCCTTCCAGAGTGCGGCGCCCGCGGCGGCACTGAGGCAGACGAACTCCTTGCCCGTGACGGTATTCAGCCAGCGGGATCCGCTTGCGTAGCCGGCGCTGCCGTCGGCGGTGACGCCCGGATCGGTCTCGGCGGTGAGGTTCACCTTCAGGTTCTCGACCTGACTCAGTCCCACCTGGCTTTTGGTCAGCCCTGTCAGCCCGGACCCGTTGCCGGTGGGAGCGAGGTAGTCAGTGCCCGCCGCAGGTTGGTTGCTCAGATCGGCATAGCTGCCGGTGCTGGCGACGGTGGCGAGGCCCAGGCTGGTGCGGGCGCCCAGGGCCGTGGTGGCACCGGTGCCGCCACTGGTCAGAGGCACGGTGCCCAGCGTGAGGTTGGGGGTGGCGCCGCCGGAGCTGCTCAGCGGCGCACTGGCGGTGACATCGGTGACGCTGCCCGAGCCCACCTGGGACCACGCGGCGCCATCGTACTGGTAGAGGCCCGCCGGGGCGTCGGTCTGGAAGACCACCAGGCCCGCCACCGGGCTGGCAATGGCGGTCCGCTGACCCGCGCTCATGCGCGGGGGAAGGAAGCCCTTGGTGGTGGAGGCGATCTCCAGCGCGGCGGCGGTGCTGGGGGTGGCGATGCCAACCCCGAGGGAGCCTGCCGAGACGGTCCCGCTGAAAGCGCCTGCGCTGCCAGCGACGTTGCCGGTGATCGTGCCTGCGGCAAAGCTGCCCGAGGCGTCCCGCTTCACCAGGGTCGAGGCGGTGTTGGCGTCCGTGGCGGCATTGGCCAGGATGGCGGCGGCGGCCACGCTGGCGGCGGTCTGCCCGCCCACGCTGCCCACGGTGTTGGTCTTCTGGGTCCCGGTCACGTCACCGGCGAGTCCCCCGGTGAAGTTCACGGCGTTGGTGGCGTTGGCGATGGTGCCGGTGGTGGGGGTCAGGGTCAGCCAGACCGGCGTGGCCCCGCTGGCGTCGCAGACCACGAGGGCCTTGAGCTCCGTGTCGTACACCACGAGGCCGCTGGTGGGGGTGGCGATGGCCGCGACCTGGGCTGTGGTCATCCGTGGGGGCAGGAAGCCCCGGGTGGTGGAGCTCACTTCCAGGGCGGCGGAGACCGCGGGGGTGCCTGTGCCTACTCCCACGGCACTACCCAGGGCCACGGACCCGCTGAAGGTCTTGGCCCCGGCGATGGTCTGGTCGCTGGAGAGGTCCACGAAGTTCTGGGTGGCCGATCCCGTGCCGCCGTGTGCCACGGCCACAATGCCGGTCACATTGGCTGCATTGCCGCTGATGTTGCCGCTCACGGCCGCACCGGAGATCGTGCTGGAGGCCGTCATGGGGCCACTGCCGTTGCCATAGACATAGCCCGTCAGGGAGCTGGCGCCGGTGCCGCCGCTGGCGGCGTTCAGGGTGCCGCCCAGGGTGATGACGCCGCTGGTGGAGATGGCCGAGCTGGCCGTGAGGCCCGTACCGCTCGTGTCCAGGCCCACGCTGGTGACGCTGCCGCTGCCCTTGCCCGCGAAGGCCGCGAAGTCGGTGGCGGCCAGGTAGCCATCGGCACTGCCCGTGGCCTTGGCCAGCCCGATGACGGGGGAGCTGGCACCGCCACTGGTGCTGACCGAGAGGGGTGTGCCGCTGGCGACGCCGACGCTGGTCACGCCACTGGAGAGGCTGCTGCCGGGGGTCACCCAGCCACTGCCGTTGAACAGCATCAGGTCCTTCTGGTCCGTGTCGTACACGGTGAGGCCCATGACCGGCGCGGGGCTGCTCCCGGTGCCCATGGCCCCGCGCTGGGCGGTGGTCATGCGGGGCGGCAGGAAACCCTTGGTGGTGGAGGCGACGTCCAGGGCGGCTGCCGAACTGGGGGTGGTGGTGCCGATCCCCACGGAACCTGCCGTGTAGACCGCGTCGCTGCCATTCAGCAGGAAGGGGCTGGCCCCAGCGGCCCCGGCCTCTCCCTTTGCTCCCGGCGCGCCTGCGGGGCCGGCATCGCCCCTGGCGCCGGTCAATCCCGTCAGGCCGGTGGGCCCCTGCGGGCCCGCCGGTCCAGGCGTGCCCGCCACGCTGGAAGGCACCCACTTGGCGCCGTTGAACACCAGGGCCTGGCCGTTGGTGGGGGCGTTGGTGGTGAGGTCCAGGGGCGTGCCCTGCAGCTTCATGACGAGGATCTGGTTCTGCGTGCCGCTGAGGTCCCCGCTGAAGGCACCTGTCACTTCCCAGGCGGCGCTGGCCTGGAAGGCCGGCACGATGGCCGCATCCGGCGTGAGGACCTGGCCCCCGAGGACCACATGCAGCTTCAGGCCCGCCTTGCCCAGCAGGGCTGTCGGCAGGGCCGGCATCCCCGTGCCGCCCAGCACCACGGAGTAGAGCCCCTCGGTCACCGTGAGCGTCAGCGAGCCGGAGCTCCACAGCTCCGCCCCGGTGCTGTCCAGGAGGCTGAAGGCGAAGGTGCGCGCGCCGTTCACTGCCGTCACGCCCTCCATCAGCCGACCCTGGTAGGTCAGCGTCGGCGCCGGGGCCGGATCCACGGCCGAAACGGCCGGTCGCTCCTGCGCGGGCAGGACGGATCCGCCGCAGGCGATAAGCGTGGCAATGGTGGGGGTGAGGAAGGAAGGTCGCATGGTGTACACCCGGAGCAAGAGCGCATGGGATCCGTTTTCGGACCCTCGCATACATAAAGTCCCATCGCGCCGAACGGCCCGCCAATGAAAGCCGCCAACACTTCCTGACAATTCCTGACAATTCCTGACATTGGGCCTGGGGCCAGGAGGCAGAGGCCGCGCCGCTGGCAAAGGAAAAGGACTTCTTGGCCACCGATGAACACCGATAAAGGCATGATGAAAAAGAAATCCCTAGGTCTCCAGGGCTCTTTTCTTTATCAGCTTTTTATCAGTGTTCATCGGTGTTCATCGGTGGTTGCAAGCGCTTTTCCAGCCGCAGAAAACGCCTGAAAGAACGGAGCCTCAAAGAACGCCAAGGAAGGACGGCCGTGGCTTGCCTCCCTTTTTTGTTTCTCCCCTGAAAATTCACCCCGCCAGACCAGAACTGATCACCACCAAGACACCAAGGGCACCAAGAAAAGCATGGCCCCTCAGGTGGGGCCACCTTGCGCGCAACCATTGGGGACTGTCACTCGTTCAGCACGGGTTGGATCCCGGGGGCGCCAGGGCTGCGCTTCTTGGCACGCGACCCCGGCGCCCCCGGGATCACTTACGGCGCAGCCGGAAGCCGCCTGCGGCGGACCCGTGCGCGATGCGACGGCGCCGCTTGGTGTCCTTGGTGCCTTGGTGGTGGCATTTCCATCCCAACCCACGCGCGGCGCCCGGCATGGGATCTTTGTGTTCTTTGTGGCTAATGTTTTGGGGTTCCTTCGGCGCGGTGGCGACTGCCTGTGAAGACCCTACTGCGGCAGCCGGGCCAGGATGGCGGCGACCTGGGCCTTGAGGGTGGCCAGCTCGGCCTTGGTGGCCTGGTTCTCGGCCTTCAGGGTCTGGTTCTCGGCCTGCAGGGCCTCGATGGCCTGGTGCTGCTTCTGGGCTTCGTTCAGCAGCATGGGCGGCAGCAGTTGGTAGGCCACGGTCTCGATCTGGCCGTCCTTGTCGCGGACGGTCATTTCGGGAATCACCTGGTCCACTTCCTCGGCGATGAGGCCGAACTGCGTGCCTCCGCCGCCGTACTCCGCCTTGTAGTTGAAGGTCACCGGCCGCAGATTGAAGATGCGGCTGGAGAGGTCCCCCATGGGCTGGATGTTTTCCTTGAAGCGGCGGGAAGAACTGACCGTTCCCAACTGACCATTGGCATCGATTAACACGGCGATGCCAGAGATTGCCCCAGTGGTGACGCCCCGGATGCCCTTGATGGTGGTCGCCGTGGTCGAAGCATTGCCGATCAGCGTCGTGCCGCTGCCCAGGCCCGTGGTGTTGGCGCCGAGGACGATCTCGTTGCTCGCCGAGCTGGCCGAGGCGTAGGTCGTGTCACCGACATAGATGTTGTAGTTCCCGGTCGTGGCCACCAGGCCGCCGCTGTTGCCCAGCGCCACGTTGCCCTTGCCCGTGGTGTTCTGGGAGAGCGCCCAGTGCCCCACCGCCACGTTGCTCATCCCGTCCGTGGCCAGGTTGTTGTTCGGCGCGTCCGTCGGGTTCGTGCTGACCAGGGCCGAGGTCCCGATGGCGACGTTCTGGCTGTAGTAGGGGTTCCCCGTCCCATTGTTGTAGCGCAGGTTCCCCAGGGCGTTGCTGCCCACCGCCACGTTCTGCCAGGCCTGCGTGTTCGCCGTGAGCGCGCCGTGGCCCGCGGCCAGATTGTCTCCGGCCGCCGCCACGCTGCCGTTCGCGTTGGTGCCCACGGACACGTTGTTGTGGACGTCCGAGGCGATCCTGGCCCCGGCCCAGGAGGCCGCCGAGCCATCCGTGGTCAGGAACTTCCCGCTGTTCCCCGTCTGGGCAGGCAGGCTGGCGCCGCCTCCACCGGCGGCCCAGACGGGTGCGCCGGAGACCATGGTCAGGACCTGGCCGTTGCTGCCGCCGCTCGTCAGGCCCGTGCCACCGCTGGCCACGGGGAGGGTGCCGGTCACGTCCGCGGTCAGGCTGGCCTGGTCCTTGGCGGCCAGGGCCCCCAGGGTGGGCTTGCCGCTCAGGTCCGCGTAGGCCCCGGTGGCGGCCACGATGGCGAGGCCGAGGCTGGTGCGCGCCCCGGCCGCCGTGGTGGCTCCCGTGCCGCCGCTGGCCACGGGCACGGTGTCCAGGGTCAGGTTCGGCGTCGCGCCCCCGGAGCTGGCCAGTGGGGCGGAGGCCGTCACCGCCGTCACGCTGCCGGCGCCCACCTGGGACCAGGCGCCCCCGGAAAACTGGTAGAGCCCCGCCGTGCCGTCGGTCTGGTAGACCAGCAGGCCCGCCGCCGGGGCGGCGATGGCCGCGCGCTGGACCTGGGTCATGCGAGGGGGCAGGAAGCCCTTGGTGGTGCTGGCGACGTCCAGGAGGGCGCTGGCGCCGGGGGTCGCGGTCCCGAGGCCCATGGACCCTGCGGTATAGGTGACATCAGTCCCGCTCAGGGTGAGGGGGCTGGCGCCCTGCGGACCCGTGGCGCCCGTGGCGCCGGTGGCACCCTGCGAACCTGCGGCGCCGGTGGCTCCGGTCAGGCCCGTGTCACCCTTGGCGCCGGTGGCCCCAGTCAGCCCTGTGTCGCCCTTGGCTCCGACTGCGCCAGCGGCGCCTGCAGGTCCCACCAGGCTCACGCCGGAGATGGGCCAGGCCCCGGCGGCCTTCGGGCCCCACAGGGTGTTGGTCGTGGTGTTCAGGTAGAAGTCGCCGTTGCCGCCCACACCCACGGCGGGGTTGGCGGCGCCGCTCAGCACGGTCCTGCCGTCCAGGCCATTGGCGCCTGCGGCACCGGCAACTCCGGCTGCTCCCGCCGCGCCGGTGGGGCCGGTGGGGCCCTGGGTGCCCGGTGCCCCTGAGGCACCCGTGGCGCCCGCAGGCCCCGGGGTGCCGACGACGGTGGACGGCACCCACTTGGTGCCGTTGAACACCAGGGCCTGACCCGCCGTGGGCGCGTTGGTGGTGAGGTCCAGGGGCGTGCCCTGCAACTTCAGGATGAGGATCTGATTCTGGGTGCTGGAGAGATCGCCGCCGAAGGTGCCTGTCACTTCCCAGGCACTACGGGCCTGGAAGGCGGGCACGATGGTCGCGTCCGGTGACAGCGCCTGCCCGGCCAGCACGATGTGCAGCTTCAATCCCGCCTTGCCCAGCATGGCCACGGGCAGCCCCGGCATCCCCGTGGCGCCCAGCACCACGGAGTAGAGGCCCTCCGTCACCGTCAGGGTCAGCGGACCGGAGTTCCACTGCTCGGCCCCCGCGCTGTCCAGGATGCTGAACACGAACTGGCGCGCCCCGTTGACCGCCGTGGCGCCCTCGATCAGGCGTCCCTGATAGGCCAGCGTGGGTGCTGGGGCCGCATCGGCCACTGCGGCGGCCGAAAGCTCCTGCGCCCTCAGGGGCGGCAGGGCCGTGCAGGCCACGAGGGCGGCGATGGTGGGGGTGAGGAACGAGTGGCGCATGGGTCACCTGGGAGCGTTCGGTGGTGCTGTTGCGTGGTTGTGGCTCGGATTCGCTGCGCGAATCCGAGATAGGGAATTCCTGCCAGGGCGAGTTGCCTTGGTTGTCCTGCTTGTTCTGTTGCTTCGCTTTTCTTCGCGTCTTCGCGTTGGATCAGTTCTCCATTTGTTTTTCTAGAACCTCACTTCGGCGGCTCGAACCCGTGCCGCACTTTCACGTTGGGATCCACGCTGCCGACGGCGTTCGTCGCGGGGACGCTCTCGCCCACTACGACGGCGTGGGCGATGCCGGTGCCGGGCACGGTCTGCTGCACGCCGGAGGCCTGCACCAAGGTTGGAGTGATCACGGCCACTGGGGGTGGCGGGAGGATCGTCACGGTGGCACTGGCGGTGTAGCGCACATCTCTGTTCCACATCGCCAACACCTGGTACTGGCCCTGGGTGGACGAGGCCGTGAACAGACCCGCCGAAGTGATGCTGCCGCCCGTGGCGGGCTGCACGGACCAGGTGATGCCGTTGCCCAAGGGGGCGTTGGCGGAGAACTGCAGGGTCTGGCCCGGCGCCACCGAGACTGTGCCCGGCGTGATGGCCAGGACCAGGTTGATGGGGGCCACCGGGTCGCCGGTGGTGTTGCTGCCACCGCGGCATCCGAGCGCGCTCAGAAGCAGGGCGGCAGGAAGGAGTAGGAAGCGAAGATGTTGCATGGATTCACCTGGGAGGCGGTTCGGGGGGCAGGCGGGAGAAGGGCAATGCCGGATCTCTCGGTCCTCAAAGTCGCACCCTGGCTGCTTCAGAGCGATGACTACCGATAAACACTTCCTGACATTTGCTGACCATTCCTGACACTCGTACCTAGGGTTGCAGCTGCAGGGGGGCCAGGAAGGAGTAGCCGAGGCCATGGCAGGCCTGGAGGGGCAAGGGCTCCGTGCCATCGAGTTGGCGGACCTTCCCCCGCAGGCGGCTGATGAGGGCCTCGAGCCGCTGCATGGCGGGGGCGTCCAGGGGCTGCTGGAGGCTGTGCAGCAGGGCGCTGCGCTCGACCACCTCGCCGGGGTTGAGCGCCAGCACCTGCAGGAGCCGCAGCTCCGTGGCCGAGAGTGACACCTGCCCGCCCGAGGGCAGGCGCAGGGTGGAGTGCGTGGCGTCGAGGCTGTAGGCACCCGGCGGGTTGGCCTGAGCAGGCTGTGTCAGGCGCCGGTGGAGGTTCCGCACGGCGAGGGCCAGCTCCCGGAGATCCACGGGCTTCACAAAGTAGGCATCCACGCCCTCCTTCAGGGCGGCCAGCCGGTCCTCTAGGGCGCCTCGCGCCGTGAGCACGATGAGTCCCAGGGGGGGGCCCTCCGTGCCACGCAGGCGGCGGGCGATGGAGAGCCCGTCCTCGCCGGGCAGGCCGAGGTCGAGCACCACCACCACGGGGTGCCAGGTTGCCAGGAGCCGGTCCAGGGCCGGTCCGTCCTCTGCGCCGAGCACCTCGATCCCGAAGTGCGCCAGGCCCGTCTGGAGGATCTCCCGCAGCTCGCGGTCGTCCTCGCAGACGGCCAGGGGTATGGTCTCGGTGCTGGGCAGGGGTATGGTCTCGGTGCTGGGCAGGGGGCTGTGGCTCATGAGGCGCAGTCGAAGAAAACGGGCGGGTCGGGGAGGTTCGGCGGGGAGGCTGGGTCCAGGCCCGCCTTCCGGCTGGCCGCAGGTCAACATGCCTGCGGGGCCTGGGGTGAATCTCACACCTCCGCCGGTTCAGCGCCAAGGAAACCGACCAACACTTCCTGACTTTTCCTGACCAATCCTTACAGCGGGCCTTCCGCCGGCAGCAGGAGCGTGAACGTGGAGCCCTGCCCCAGCACGCTGATTACGTTCAATCGAGCGGCAGAGGCTGATGGCCCCTGGGCGTTATTGGATTCCCAGAACCCTTCCTAGCCTCTCCGCCAGATCGCTGACCACCTCCTCGAGCTTCAAGTTGGGGTCGGCACCGGTCTTGCGGAGGAAGGCCTTCCACTGGACCTGCTTCTGAGGGTCCGTTGCGAAGGCCGTCTTGCGCCGTTGGAAGGTTGTCTGGATGGCCTGCCGCAAGGTATCTGGCACGACTTCGAAGGCCTGCAGGATCGTCCAGATATCGTAGTAGTCCTTCAGGCGGCTGTTCACCAGGCCGAGCTCGACCATGACATGGAACTTCTCAGCCACCACCGTAGCCTGGGAGTAGGCCCGAATGCGCGGGCAGGGCAATCCGAGCAGGCTGGGGTATTCCATTTCTTCTGGGGCGGGAAAGACGGCATCGCCGAACCCGATGTCCACTTGAAGGCTGATGCGCGCCACGCCAAGCCGCGCCAGCAGGGTGACTCAAACACCCTGGTACAGGTTGTCCTCCCGGATCTCAGAGCCCTTCACGCTTTCAGGGAAGAACGCCAGCCCATCAGGATCAACGGGAAGCAGGCAGAGCTCCCGGAAGATGGCTTCCAGGCGCGGAATGGCGGTGCTTCCAGAGCCAAGGAGATCCAGGTCCTTCGTGGTTCGGTGCCCACGCCCCAGCCACAGCTCAAAGAGCATGGCGCCCTTCAGGATGAAGGCGTCCCTGTGGACGGATTGGCTCATTCGGAACAGGAGTCGCTAGGTGCCGTACCGCTTCAGAACCAGATCCAGGTCTTCGCCCCGCTGCTTGGCCAAGTTCAGCAGGCGGGCTCTTACCGACGCCGGGAGGTCCTTCTTGCTATCGGGCTTCACAGAAGGGCCTCCAGGTAGGGCCGCATGATCGTCCAGGCTCTTTGTTTCTTGGCGACCAGGGCAAGCTCGGCGGGGGTGCACAGACGTCGCTGGAGCGCTTCCCGCAGGGCAAGGATGGCCACCTCCAGCCCGATGGCCCTGCGATGTCGGAAGCAGTCCGTGATGGTGCGGGGCACATTGGTGATGCGAACGTCCATGCCCTCGATGCGGGGCTGGAGGGTGTCATCAAGGAGTCGATCCGGTTCACACCTGAAGATGCGCAGCACCGGGTAATCAACCTTGGGCTTCCAGGCCTTCCGGCTGATGAAAATCCAGACTTGGTGGGGCATCTCGTTCGTCAGCTCGTGGAAGCGCAGCGCCGACGCCAGGCCGATGACACCTCCGGGAACCCTCTTGGCGGCCTCCGCGAAACTGTGGTGCTCTGTCCAGTCCCCATCAACCAGGGTGTACAGCCCACGCCCCATGCGCGCCAGGACCCCCTGCTGGTGGAGGATTGACAGATTCCGGGGATGGATCCCCAGGTCCCCAAGATCCCGAGGGCGAAGAACCCCCTTGGCCTTGAGCAGGGCCAGGATCTGCGCGGTTTTGGAAGGGGGCTTGATCACTCCGAAAGTATCGGCTTATTTCATAATAAAGCCAATGTTTTCGGATCAAGCTGGTTCCAGGTTCTTACAGCGGACCTTCCGCCGGCAGCAGCAGCGTGAACGTGGAGCCTTGCCCCAGCACGCTTTCCACCGAGAGCTCGCCGCCGTGTATGCGGGCGATCTCGCAGGAGAGGTAGAGGCCGAGGCCGCTGCCATCCACGCCCGGCAGCTGGCCGGTGCGGTAGAAGCGGTCGAAGACCCGGGGGAGGTGCTCCGCGGGGATGCCGATGCCATGATCCGCGACGGTGATGCGCACCACCCCCTGATCAAGCGCTTCGGCGGTCACGACCAGCCCGCCGCCCTCGGGGGAGTAGCGGATGGCGTTCTCCAGGAGGTTGCTGAGCAGGACGGTGAGCATCTTCGGGTCGGCGTAGAGGGTCCCCGGCAGCCGCTCCAGCCGCAGCTCCACGGGGTGGGTGGCGGGATCCGCGTCCACGCCCGCCAGCACCGCGTGCAGCAGGGGCTCGGGCTCCAGGGACTCCCGCGTCAGGCGCCAGTGGCCGGTCTGGAGCTGGTCCTGGCGTAGGGCACCATCCAGAAAGCCCAGGAGCTTGCGCACCTTCGCGCGGATGGTGGTCGCCGGGGAGGGCAGGCCCGTGGCGGTGGGGCCGGCCTGCAGCTCCAGCAGCTGGGCGGTGCCGTCGATGACGGCGAGGGGCGTGCGGAACTCGTGGCTGACGGTGCGGATGAGCCGCCGCTGGCCCTCGAGCACCTCCTGGGCCGTGGCCAGGGCCTGCTCGGCCCGTTCCTTGGCGACCCCAAGGGCCGCCGTCCGATCGGCCACCAGGCTATCCAGGCGCCGCTTCTCATCCTGGGCGCTCTGCAGTTCCCGGGTCTGGGCCTCGTCGCGCTCCCGCTTGAGGCGGAGCAGCCGAGCCACCACAGGCGCATTCATGGCAAGCACATGGAAGTAGAGGGCCAGGTCCCCGGCGTGTTCGGTCATCCAGTCGATGCGGGGCCCGCCCATGTTCCGGGCCACCAGGTAGCCCACCAGCAGGAGCGTGGGGGTGAAGGAGAGGAGGTAGAAGCGGGCCGCGGTGTTGCCGCGGAGCACCTGCCAGCAGGCCACCACCAGCAGGAGGACCACCAGGGCGAGGAAGAACAGGGAGAGCAGGGGGCCCGCCAGGTGGTTGAACCCGGCCAGGCGAGCGGCGGCGCCGACGAGACCCACGGCCAGGGAACCAACCGTCACGGTTCGACTCAGCCGGGGGGCGCTGTCCCGCAGGTCCACGATGGCCGAGAAGACCGGCCAGATGAGGGCCAGGAAGGCCGGGAAGGAAACAGCGAGGAACCAGTAGTCGAGCCGGGGCTGTTCCGGGGCCAGCAGGCCGGCGAGGGCGCCCTCGAAGGCCAGCATGAAGGTTGCGGTGACCCCCGCATAGACTGCGTAGATGAGGCTGACGCGCTCCTTCAGGCCGATGCCGATGGCGAGGTGGACCAGTGCCAGCAGACTCAGCAGGCCCACCCCCAGACCGAACCAGAACTGCTCCCGGGTCGCCCGCCCGGCATAGGCCGGGGGCTCCCACAGGACGGGTTCCACCTCCACGGAGCCCAAAGAGGCCACCCGGAGGTACAGCGTCTCCACCCCAGTTGCCGGTGTCAGGCGGAAGGTGGGGAACCGCACCGCAACGGAACGCCGGGAATAGGGCACGGACCGGCCGTTGACCTGGACCGTCCAGCGGCCCACCGCATCTCGGCGGTAGAGGTCCGCATGGTCCAGCAGGGCCGTGGGAATCTCCAGCCAGCGCTCCCCTGGAGCGCCGGCCCAGTCCAGCTGGAGGCGCACCCACACGGCCCCGCTCGGGAAGCCGTAGGAGCCGCTTTCTGGCAGGGGGCTGAAGTCCTTGGCAGCGGCTGCGTGGATCGCCTCGACCCCCAGGCTGCGCGCGGCATCCACCTTCGCTACCGCATGGGGCCCCAGGCGCTGGCGGGGGCCCTGCACCACCAGGGGCTCGGCGGCCCCGGCGAGGAGCGTCGCACAGGCCAGGACCCAACCAAGCAGGCCTGCTCGCAGACCCAGGCTCACGCGTGTAGCCGCAGGTGGGCCAGGAACGCGTAGCCGACGCCGTGGCGGGCGTGAAGCGGCAGCGGCTCCGCCCCGGCCTTCAGGCGCACCTTGCTGCGCAGCCGGCTGATCTGGGTTTCCAGCCGCTGCATGCCTGGTAGGTCCATGGGCAGGTGGAGGCTCTTGAGCAGGTCGATGCGCTCGACCACTTCACCTGGCTTGAGGGCCAGGGCCTGCAGGATGCGCAGCTCTGTGGCCGTGAGCGCCACCTGCTCGCCCGAGGGCAGGTTCAGCTGGGAGTGCAGGGTATCCAGGGTGTAGAAGTCCTCGGTGAGGCTCTCCGCGCTGGGGGGGCTCACGCGGCGGTGGAGGTTCCGCACGGCGAAGGCCAGCTCGCGGAGGTCCACAGGCTTCACAAAGTAGACGTCGGCCCCGTCCTTCAGGCCCTCGAGGCGGTCCTCCAGGGTGCCCCGGGCTGTCAGCAGGATGATGCCCATCGGAGGGCCGCCCACGGCGCGCAGGCGTCGGGCGATGGTCAGGCCGTCCTCGCCGGGCAGGCCGATGTCGAGGACCACCACGGTGGGGCGGTGGTCGATGAGCATCTCGTCCAGGGCGATGCCGTCCGCCACGCCCCAGGCGTCGATGCCGAAGTGCGGCAGCCCGGTCAGCAGGATGTTCCGCAGCTCGCGGTCGTCCTCACAGACCACCAGCCGGACCGGGGCCTGTTCCAGGGCGGATAGCGGCAGGGTGGCGGCAGCGCCGGAGTGGGGCCCAGCGGGGGTGGTGACAGTCATCGAAACTCCCCGAGACTCGGCCCCGGTCAGGGGTGCGTGGTTGTTTGGGCTGCGAAGACCCGCTGATCCTTTCAGGAGCAGGGGATTCCTGATCAAGGGTCACCCCAGCGCAGGTGCAGCACCATACGCTTGATTACCTAGGAATCCTCTTTGTGGAGGCAGCCAGTGCTTCTTGACCCTGACCGGTCAGAGGTGCTTCTGGAGCTCCTCCAGGCTGAAGGGCTTGGCCACCAGGGTGACGCGGGGGTGGGCCGCGGCCAGGTCGATGGCGGCCTGATCGGCCCGGCCCGTGACCAGCAGCACCGGCAGGTCCGGGTGCAGGGCCCGCAGGCGCGGCAGGGTCCCGGTTCCACCCAGGCCCGGCATGTTCATGTCCAGGATGACCAGGTTGGGCTCGAGGCCAGTCTGGAGGAGCGCCAGGGCCTCCTCGCCGGTGGCGACGGTGCTGTGCGTGTGCTCCAGGGCCGTCAGCATGGTCTGGAGTGCGAACTGGGTCAGCTCATCGTCATCCACGATGAGCACGCGCAGGGTCTTGCCGGGGCTTGCGGCCGGGGTCCTGGGGCCGGGCTCGGCGGGCCTGGCCCCAGGCTCGCAGGCCGGGAAGCGCATCCTCACGCAGGTGCCCTGGCCGGGCTCGCTGAACAGCTCCAGCTGCCCCCGGTGGGCTTTCACGCTGCTGTGCACCAGGGACAGGCCCAGGCCATTGCCGGAGCTCTTGGTGGTGTAGAAGGGGTCCAGGGCCCTGGCCAGCGTCTCCTTGGGCATGCCGCAGCCGGAGTCCTCCACGCAGACTTCGATCCACTGGTTGTCCACATTCCGGGTGCTCAGGGTGAGGTTGCCGTTCTCCGGCATGGCCTCCACGGCGTTGACGCAGAGGTTCATGATGGCGTGGGTCAGGGTGGCCGCATCCCCCTGGATGGGCCGCAGGTCGGCGGCCAGATCCAGCTCCAGCTGGACCTTGGCCAGGGTGGTGTGGATCAGGAGGCGGACCTCCTCGCGGAGGAGCTCGTTCATGTCCACTTCCTGGGTATCGACTGGGCTCGTGCGGGCGAAGTTGAGCAGGGCCTTGACCATCTTCCCCCCCCGTACCGCTGCCTTCGAGATGGCGTCGAGGGCAAGGTGGGCGAGGCTGCCCTTGGGCTGACTCAGGAGGGTGGCCGAGGCCAGGCCGAGGATGGCGGCCAGCACGTTGTTCATGTCATGGGCCACGCCGCCGGCCAGGACGCCGAGGCTCTCCAGCTTCTGGGACTGGGAGTCCTGCGCCTCCCGCTGGCGGGCCTGTTCCTCGGCCCGTTTGCGATAGGTGATGTCCGTGGCGGTGCCCTGCATGCCGGTGGGTGTGCCCTCCTGGTCATGCGTGGGTACGGCGTTGAACACCAGCGAGATTTCCTGCCCGTCCCGGGTGAGGTGCGTGGTCTCGTAGTTGCGGAAGGAGCCGCCGTCCATCCGAGCCGCATATTCCCTGGCATCCTGTGCAGCCGCGGCCGCGGACTGGAAGTCGCTGAACCTCCGCCCCAGCATGTCCGCCACCCGGTAGCCGTGGGTCATCTCCCAGGCCGGGTTCAGGTAGGTGAACCGTCCCTCGATGTCGCAGCGCCAGATCAGCTCCTGGGAGGTCTCCACCAGCATGCGGTATTTCTCTTCGCTCTCCCTGAGCTCTTCCAGCGTGCGCCGCTGCTCGGAGATGTCCAGGCAGTGCCCGATGTAACCCAGGAAGGCGCCCCCGGTGTCATAGCGGGGCGTGCCCTTGTCGATGATCCAGCGGTAGACGCCGCTGGCATGGCGCAGCCGGTAGTCCATGCTGAAGGACTCCTGCTGGTCGAAGGCTGTGACATAGATGTCCAGGCACCGCGCCAGATCCTCGGGATGTACGCCCTCGGCCCAGCCGTTGCCCAGCTCCTGCCTCAGGGTGCGGCCCGTGAAGGCCAGCCAGGGCAGGTTGAAATAGTTGCAGAGCTTGTCCGTACCCGAGGTCCAGATGAGGGCTTCGCCACTGTTGGACAGGGTAAGGTAGCTCAGCTCGGAGTCCTGGGCCTGCTCCCGGGCCTCATCACGTTCCACGCCGCGCAGATGGAGCGCTTCGTTGGAGACCCGCAGCCGGCGGAACTGTTCCATCAGGAAGAAAGTGAAGCCCGCCGCCAGGAGGCTCGCCAGGCACCCGATCCCCAGGATCGTCCTGGACAGGTCGCGGCCCTGGTGGGCCAGCATCGAGGGCAGGGGCTGGGTCACCAGGGTCCAGGTGCGACCCCCGAAGGCAAGGGTGTGCTGGGTCCGGAGGGGGGACCCGCTGGCGGCCGCCAGGGCGGACCCCCGGTCGAACAGCAGGGTCTCGGCACGGGTCTCGGCCCCATCGAAAAGCTGGATGGCCAGG
The DNA here is from genome assembly GCA_903857495.1 of uncultured Holophagaceae bacterium. Taxonomy (GTDB): domain Bacteria; phylum Acidobacteriota; class Holophagae; order Holophagales; family Holophagaceae; genus Geothrix. Next base: position 66,665 of record CAIOFF010000011.1, read on the forward strand.
TCCGACTCGGCCTCACCCAGCAGTCCGTTCATCAGGTCGTGCAGGCGGAACGGGGTATACACCCACCCGACCAGATGCTTGCGCCGGTCCTCGAGGGTCAGGGAGGGCTGCTTGGCGTCGTAGACGGGCACATAGACCAGTACGCCGGGCTGGATCTCGGTGTCGGTCTCCTGCACCAGCTTCACCCGGCCGGACATGCTGGTCCGGCCCTCATCCCGGGCCCGGCCCATGGCCTCCTGGCGCACGGGCTCGGTGAGCATGTCGTAGCCGAAGGCCCGCAGGTTGCGGTTCTTGAAGGGTTCCAGGTGGATGATCGTGCTGTAGACCGCCTGGTTCCGTTCCGGGTGCATCTGGTATTCGGGAAAGCCCTGGCTGCGGACCTGCGCCAGATGGCGCGCCTTGTCGGCTGCGGGGACGAGCATGGCAAAGCCGATCCCCTGGATGCCCGGATAGGTCTCCTCCACCCGGAGGCTGGCGATGTAGGCTGCGAATTCCTTGCTGCCCACCGTGCCCCTGGCCGCGAAGAGACCGCGCGTGCCAAGAAGGGCCTGCTCAGAAAAGCCCAGGCGCACCTGGATCAGGTTCAGGGCCGCGTGGCTGCGGGTTTCAAAGGTGGAACGGAGCCGGTCCTGGCGATCCTGACGATCCTGGACCCAGCTCCCGAAGGTGAGCCCCAAGCAGGCCAGCAGCAAAACCAGGGGCCAAGCGAATCGCGTCAGCCAGCGAGGGGGGGGGGCAAGCGCAAGGATCATGACGCATTCCGTCCTAGTCATAGAACAACTGCAAGTCATCCCTGGTGGATGATCTGGAGTGATTGCAGGGCTCCCTGCGGCGATTCGGTCCCACCCCCTGTGGCCTCAGCCCAGGTGGTGCCGAACTAGCGCTCCCGCTGCTCCATCAGAAGGGCCTAGAACACCAGGCAGTCCAAGGGGCATCCCTTGAAATCAGTGGCGTGCAGGAAGCATATCGAACTTAATTTCGAAAAGGACCACCTAATCTATTTTCCTGTGAATAAATTAGTCGGTTTTTCCTCAATTAGGTCCTGGCCTGAAGGGCCGAAGGCCTTCTCCGAAGCTTGAGGCGCCCCGGTCGAAGACGAGGCCGCCCCGGGTTTCAGAGGCTTTCTGGCGGGTGGAGCGCTTTACTCGCCCGCGGGCCGGTAGTCGTCCACGAGGGTGACGGGCACCTTGGCCTTGATCTCTTTCTGGATGTCCTGGCTCACGGCCTGGATCCGTTGCTGCTTCCAGCCCTCGGCCACCTGGGTCTTGACGGCCTCGAAGGGGGGGATGCCCTGGCTGCGGCCCTGGGCCTTCATCTTCTCGACCTGTTCCTTGTAGAAGGCAAGCAGCTGCTCATCGGTGGGCGCTTCCGAGGTGGACCGCTTCTTGGCCAGGACCTGGAAGTAGACGTTGGCCTGCTGCTGCTCCATCTGGCGCTTCACCGCGGGGTCCTGGTCCAGGCCCGTCTGCTTGGCGTAGGCGGTGATGGCCCGGCTCATGGCGATGCGGCTGGCCAGCTGGGCCCGCTCGTCCCGGGCGGCGGGATCGGTCAGGAAGGTCTGCGCCTCTTTGGGATCCGCCGAGAGGGTCCGCACCACCTCCTGGAACTCCGCTTCGGTGATCTTGTCGCCCCCGATGTTGGCGATGACCCGGCTGGTGTCGGGCTGGCTGGTCTTGCAGGCCAGGGACAGGACGAGGGCCGAACCGGCGAGCAGGAGGGTGGTGGCAGTCAGCTTGGACATGGGGTCTCCCCGAAAGGCATCAAAGGATCCAGAATGACATATTCGAGAGGAACCCATGAGCCGAATTGACGACCTCGCGGGCCTGGATCTGGCGGTCTACAGCGCCACCTGGTGCCCTGATTGCCGCCGCCTGGAGTCCTGGCTGGCGGAGTACGGGGTGCCTCACACCAAGGTGGACATCGAGTCGGTTCCGGGCGCCGCCGAGCGGCTGGAGCGCGAGACGGGCAAGCGGGCCATTCCGTTCGTGCTGGTGAATGGGGGGCGCTGGGTCCGCGGCTACCACAAGGAGCTCCCTCAGAGGCTGAGCGGGGATCTGCTGGTCGAGGAGCTGCTGGCGGCCGCGCGCTGACGCCGCCGCGGACACGCGCCTGATGCTCGCCGGTGCGGGGCCCCCGCTCGGGGCAGCCCCCCGGGCTGCCCACTCGCGACCCGCATCCGGCTCGCGGGTCCGCGGCTACCACAAGGAGCTGCCCCAGCGGCTGAGCGGGGATCTCCTGGTCGAGGAGCTGCTGGCGGCCGCGCGCTGACGCCGCCGCGGACACGCGCCTGAGGCTCGCAGTGAACAGCTTGCAGTGGCTTGAGACCGCCGTTCGTGGGACACTAGAAGGCTCTGTGGGAGTCCCTTGTGGCCAGCCTTTTTTCGACTCAGTTCTGGTCCAATTTGTTCAATTCCGACCTGGCCATTGACCTGGGCACGGCCTCGACCCTGATCCACACCAAGCAGGCTGGCCGCATTGTCATCTACGAACCGTCCATCGTCGCGGTGAACACCTTGACCCACGAGGTCGAGGCCGTGGGCAACGAGGCCAAGCAGCTGCTGGGCCGGGCCCCCCAGGGTGTCCGCACCATCCGCCCCATGAAGGACGGCATGATCTTCGAGGTGGATGCCGCCGAGAAGATGCTGGCGGCCTTCATCGCCCGGGCGCGCCCCAGCCGCGGCATCGCCCGCACCCGCATTGTCGTCAGCGTGCCGCCCCGGGCCCACCAGGTGGCCCGCCGCGCGGTGAAGCAGGTCTGCTATGACGCCAAGGCCGGGGAGGTCTTCCTGGTGGACCAGACCATGGTGGCTGCCATCGGTGCGGGCCTCGCCATCAACGAGAAGCGCGGCTGCATGATCGTGGACATCGGCGGCGGCACCACGGATGTGGCCGTCATCAGCTACAACGGCAAGGTCTTCTCGGACTCCATCCTCATCGCCGGCGACGAGATGGACGAGGCGGTGGTGAAGTACATCCGCGAGAAGTACAACGTGCTCATCTCGGAGGCCTCCGCCGAAGAGGTGAAGTGGACGCTGGGTTCCGCCTGGCCCACGGAGAGCGCCCGCACCATGGAGGTCAGCGGCCGGGACCAGTTCGAGGGCCTGCCCAAGACCCTCACGCTGAACGACGCCGAGATCCGCGAAGCCCTGGCCGAGCCCATCAACGCCATCGTGGACCTGGTCCGCAAGGCCCTGAACGAGACCCCGCCCCAGCTGGCGGCGGACCTCATCGATCGCGGCATCTGCCTGACGGGCGGCGGCTCGCTGATCCAGGGCCTGGATGAGCGGCTGCGCAAGGAGACCCACCTGCCGGTGTTCCGGGCGGAGGATCCCCAGACCGCCGTGGTGCGCGGCACGGCCCTGCTGCTGGAGAACATTCCCTTGCTCCGCCGCATCCAGATCCTCGACTAGGAGTTCGGATGGCCCTCCGCGCGTCCAGGTGGAGATGGAGCCGCGCGGGATGGCAGCGCCTGGCCCTGGTCCTCCTCTGGGTGGGCCACGGGACCTGGGTCCTGATGGGACCGCCTTCCGGACAGCGCTGGGGCCACGCCAGTGAAGCCCTGGCCCGGCCCTCCCAGGGGCTGGCCGCCCGGTGGGCAGAGTGGCGCCTGGCCCAGCAGGACGCGGCGCTGTCGCTCACGGAGCTGCGCGCCGACCGGACCCGCCTGGCAGCGGAGCTGGAGCAGGTGCGGCTTCGAGCCACGCGGGAAGCCCCGCGGCAGGCCGAGGCGGACGAGGCCGTGCGCCTGCTCGGGCTGAAGAAGCACATCCCCCTGGAGCTGGGCGCCGCGCGGGTGATCTTCAGCACGCGGCCCGCGGTCTTCGGCGGCCTGATCCTGGACCAGGGGCTGGACCGGGGTTTGGTGCAGGACCAGGGCGTGCTGGTGCCCGAGGGCATCGTAGGGCGGCTCTGGTCCGTCAGCGCCACCCAGTCGAAGATCCTGCCGGCGGACGCCCCCAACGCCTCCGTGGGGGTGATGCTCATGCGCAGCCGCGCCACCGGGGTCCTCCAGGGGCTGGGCTCCGGTCGGGCCCTCATCCGTTACGTCAGCAACCAGGAAGTGGTGCAGGTGGGCGAGGCGGTCCTGACCAGCGGCCTGGACCGCGTCTTTCCCCGGGGACTCCTGGTGGGGTACGTGGCCGAGGTTACCCAGGGCGACCTGGAGCTGCGGGTGATCCTCAACCTGTCGGCGCCCCTGGATCGGGTGAGCGCGGTCCTGCTGCTGCCCCCCCAGCCGCCCGTGGAGGTCCAGCCCCCCCTCCTGGCGCCGGACGTGAAGCCGGCGAAGAAGCGGGGGACGCCATGAGGCTGCCCGCGCCCTCCTCCCTGCGGCAGCACCTGTTCTGCGGGGCCACCCTGGCCCTGGTCGCCCTGACGGCGCCCTTCCCGGTGGTCCAGGTCATCCTGCACGCCCTGCTGGTGCTGGCCCTGGCCCCCCGGTCCGGGGCGGCGCTGTCGGGTGCCCTGTGGGCGGTGGCGGCGGGCTGGGTGCTGGAGGGCACGCTGCGCCTCTACCCGCACCTGGGCGGCACGGCCTGGGCGAACCTCACCGTGGTCCTGCTGGCGGGCTGGATGGCCGGGCGCTGGCCCCTGGAGGGCCTGCGGGGCTGGCTGGCCCGGCTGGCTGGTCTGGGCCTCCTGCACGGGCTGCTGGTGCATGGCGCCGTGCGCCTCGCGGCGGGCCCGCATCCCTGGGGCTGGGGCTGGCTCGGGTCGCTGCTGACCCTCCCCCTCTGGGGGTGGTTCAGCTGGCGCCTGCTGCACCCCCCCGCTGACACCGGCCGGCGCTGAGCCATGGATCCGCGCCAGCAGCCCCTTCTTCGCCAGAGGCTCGGTGTCCTCAAGGTGCTCGCCTGGAGCCTGGTGGCGCTCCTGGTCCTCGTCTACGCCTGGCTGCAGCTGGTCCGCCACGGCGAGTACCGCCAGCTGGCGCTGCAGCAGGCGGTGAAGGTCCGGCCCATCCCCGCGCCCCGGGGGCTGGTGCTGGACCGCAACGGTCACCGGCTGGTGGACAACCGCCGGGCCTTGCACCTGGTCATCCAGCGGGAGGACCTGCCCACGCGCCCGGAGGTGGTGACCGCCCTCGCCGAGGCCCTGGTGGTGGATCCCCAGGCCCTGGCCCGCAAGATCCAGAGCTACCGCCTGGCGGGCAAGGGCCGCCCACTGGTGCTGAAGGAGAACCTGGACGAGGCCGGGATCGCCGTCGCGGAGCGGGTCCGGGCCCGCTTCCCCTTCCTCAGCGTGGAAGTGGCGCCGCGCCGGGTGTATCTCGGGGACGACCTCGCCGGCCACGTGCTGGGCTATGTCGGGGAGGTGGACGAGGAGCTCATGAAGGGCAAGCCCGGCGTCTTCCACCTGGGCGAGACCATCGGCAAGGAGGGCTTCGAGTCCGCGGGCAACGACAAGCTCAAGGGCGTGGACGGCCAGAAGCGCATCCTCGTGGACCAGCTCGGCACCGAGGTCGCCAACTTCGGCCAGATCGACGCAGCCCCCGGCCGCAGCCTCTTCCTCACCCTCGACGCGGGCCTCCAGAAGGTGGCCCAGGACGCCCTCGGCACCGAGGCTGGCGCTGTGGTGGTGCTGGACCTCCGGGACGGCGGTGTGCTGGCGCTGTATTCGAGTCCCTCCTACGATCCGAACCTCTTCCTGAACCGGCTCAGCCAGGACATGGTGGACCGCTACCTGGCCAACAAGGTGACCCGACCCATGGTGAATCGGGCCACCCAGGGCATCTATGCGCCGGGCTCCACCTTCAAGCTGCTGGTCGCACTGGCGGCCCTGGAGAAGGGGATCATCAGTCCCACCACGCCGGTCTACTGCGCGGGCCGGAAGAACTTCTACGGCCGCGACTTCCGCTGCGACAAGCCCACGGGCCACGGCAGCCTCTCCATGGTGCAGGCCATCGCGCAGAGCTGTGACGTCTACTTCTACGAGCTGGCCTCGCGCATGGACATCGATGACATCCACGCCACGGCGGAGAAGTACGGGCTGACCGAGCGCACCGGCATCGACCTGCCGCAGGAGAAGCGCACCCGGATTCCCAGCCGCGCCTGGAAGAAGAAGGCCGTGCCACGCGACCCCAAGTGGTACGCGGGCGAGACCATCAGCGTGGGCATCGGCCAGGGCGCCGTGGGCGTCACCCCCCTCGGCTTGGCCCGGTTCTATGCCCTGCTGGCGACCAAGGGCAAGCTGCTCACGCCGCACCTGTTCTACGGCTTCCGGGATGACCAGAGCGACCACCTGGAGCCCGCGGCCTTTGTGCCGCCGAAGGACACGCCGCTGGATCCCAGGCACTGGGCGATCCTCGATGAGGGCCTCTACGAAGTGGTGCGGGGGGGCACCGCCACGGCCTCGGCGCTGAAGGAACTCACCATGGTTGGCAAGACCGGCACCGCCCAGGTCGCCACCTTCGTGGACCGGGCCCACTACGCGCGCCAGGCGAAGGCCCTCAAGGACCACGCCCTCTTCGCGGGCTACGCCCCCCGGGAGAATCCGCAGATCGCCTTCGCCGTGGTGGTGGAGAATGCGGGCTTCGGGGCCAGCAGCGCGGCCCCCATTGCGAAGAAGCTGGTGCAGTACTGGTTCCTGGACCGGCTGCAGCACCCGCTGCCGGCCCCCCGGGGCAAGCTGGTGGACCCCTTCGCCCCCCAGCAGACGGAGGCCGCGGAATGAGGGAACGCTTCCGCGCCCTGGATCCGCACCTGCTCTGGGCGGTGCTGGCGCTCATCGCCCTCGGCACGCTGACGCTCTTTTCTGCGGGGCGCAACACCCCGCAGGCAACCATCTGGCTCAAGCAGACCCTCTGGAACGGCCTGGGCATGGTGCTGATGCTGCTGCTGGCCACCACGGATCCCCGGCGCCTCTTCCGCTACAGCTTCCCCGCCTACCTGCTGGGGCTGGCGGCCCTGGCGGCGGTGCTGGTGGTGGGGCGGAAGATCGGCGGCTCCACCCGCTGGTTCATGATCGCGGGCCAGACCTTCCAGCCCTCCGAGCTGATGAAGTGGATCACCCTGCTCTACGTGGCCCAGCGCCTGGGTTCCCGGCCCGCGGACGAGGTGGGCCGGCTGGAACTCTTCGGCGCTGTGGGGCTGGTGGTCTTCCCGATGCTGCTCATCCAGCGCCAGCCGGACCTGGGCATGGCCCTGAGCTTCCTGCCGATCCTGCTGCTGATCCCGCTCATGAAGGGCCTGCGCGCCCGCTGGCTCCTGGCGCTGGCCCTGCTGGTCGTCGTGGGCGGCTTCGGCGCCTGGAAGTTCGGGCTCAAGCCCTACCAGAAGCAGCGGGTCCTGATCTTCCTGGACCCCTCCAGCGACCTGCAGGGCAAGGGCTACCAGGTGAACCAGAGCCGCATCGCCATCGGGGCCGGGGGTCTCATCGGCAAGGGCTTCACCAGCGGCTCCCAGACGCAGCTGAACTTCCTGCCCGTGAAGACCACGGACTTCGCCTTCAGCGTCTGGGCCGAGGAGCGGGGCTTCCTGGGCGTGCTGCTGGCACTGGGGCTGTTCGGCCTGCTGCTGAGCCGCATCCTGGACGCGGCCCGCGTGGCCCACACCTACGCCGAGGCCTACTTCTGCGCCGGGGCCGCGGGCATCTTCGCCCTGCACCTGCTGGTGAACGTGGGCATGGTGGCCGGGGCCCTGCCCAACAAGGGCATGGTGCTGCCCTTCTTCAGCGCGGGCGGCAGCAGCACCCTCAGCTTTTTCCTCGCCCTCGGGCTGATCATGGGCATCCTGCATCGAGCGAGGCTGAAATGAGCGACCTCCAGCGGCGGATGAAAGACCTGGCGGACCAGGTGCGGGGCCATCGCCACCGCTACTACGTGCTGGACCAGCCCGTCCTGTCGGACGCCGAATACGACGCCCTGGAGCGGGAGCTGCGGGCCCTCGAGGCAGAGCACCCGGAGCTGGCCGATCCCAACAGCCCCACCCGGCGCGTGGGTGCACCGCCTGTGGACGCCTTCGAGAAGCGGCGCCACGCGGTGCCGATGCTGAGCCTGGACAACGCCTACAGCGAGGCTGAGCTGCGCGAGTGGGAGACCCGGTGGCGCAAGCTCGCCCCGGAGGCCGAGCCCGCCTATGCCGCCGAGCTCAAAGTGGACGGGCTCTCCCTGTCGCTGCGCTACGAAGGCCGCGAGCTGGTCGAGGCTCTTACCCGGGGCGATGGCGAGACCGGTGAGCTGGTGACTGAGAACGCGCGCACCATCGCCGACATCCCCCTGCGGCTGCCCGCCGAGGCCCCGGAGGCCCTCACGGTGCGCGGCGAGGTCTTCCTGTCTCGCAAGCGCTGGGAGGAGCTGAACCGCGAGCGGGACGCCCGCGGGGAGGCTCGCTTCGCCAACCCCCGCAACGCCGCCAGCGGCACCATGAAGCAGCTGGACAGCCGGGAGGTGGCCGCGCGCGGCCTGTCCTTCCTGCCCTGGCAATTGCTCTGGACCGGCGGCGAGGCCCTGGACCACGCGGCTTCCATGGCGCGGCTCGGCGCCTTGGGCTTCGGCGTCATGCCGGCCCACGCGGAGGGCGACCTCGCGGCGGTGCTGGCGTTCATCGAGGTCCAGGCCGAGGCCCGCCTGCGGCTGCCCTTCGACACGGACGGTGTGGTGCTCAAGGTCCTTGACGCTGCGGTGCAGCAGCGCCTGGGGGCCACGGACCGGGTGCCCCGCTGGGCCACCGCGTTCAAGTTCCCGGCCACCCAGGTGACCACCACGGTGCTGGGCATCACCTGGCAGGTGGGCCGCACGGGCAAGCTCACGCCGGTGGCCGAGCTGGAGGCCGTGGAGGTGGCGGGCTCCACCGTGCGCCGCGCCACCCTGCACAACGTCGACGAGCTGGCTCGGCTGGGCCTCAAGGTCGGGCATCGGGTGTTCATCGAGAAGGGCGGGGAGGTGATCCCCAAGGTGGTGGCCCTGGTGCCCGGCGAGGCGGCCCGGGAGCTGCCGGATCCGGTGATTCCCACGGCCTGTCCCGTCTGCGCGGGCGAGGTCGGCAAGGCCGAGGACGCCGAGGTGGCCATCCGCTGCCTCAACCCCGAGTGCCCGGCGAAGCTCGCGGCCCGGCTGCTGCACTTCGGCGGCCGCTCGGCCCTGGACATCGAGGGCATGGGCGACGCGCTGGCGGAGCAGCTGGTGGCCTCGGGCCGCTTCCAGCAGCCCTGGGAGGTCTTCAGCCTGCTCCAGGAGCCGCTGCAGGGCCTGGCCTACCTCGCGGGGCTGGATCGCATGGCCGAGAAGTCCGCCCAGAACCTGCTCGGGGGCCTGGACGCGGCGCGCACCAAGCCCCTGGCCCGCTGGCTGCACGCCCTGGGCATCCCCATGGTGGGCGCCCGCACGGCGGAGCTGCTGGCCGAGGCCCATCCCTCCCTGGAGGCGCTCTGGACCGCTGACGAGCAGCGGCTCCAGGCCGTGGAGGAGGTGGGTCCGAAGGTGGCCTCGGCCCTGCTGGCCTTCCGCGCCCTCCACCCCGAGCTGCCCGGCCGCCTGGCGGAGCTGGGAGTCCTGCCCGCGCCGCCCGAGGTCCGGGACCTGGGCGGCCTGCCGCTGTCCGGCGAGGTGGCGGTGGTGACCGGGACGCTGCCGGTGCTGTCCCGCGAGGAGGCCGAGGCCTGGCTCAAGCGGCTGGGTGCGAAAGTGACGGGGGCGGTGTCCCCCAAGACCACCCTCCTGCTGGCGGGCGAGAAGGCGGGCAGCAAGCTGGCCAAGGCGGAGGCCCTGGGCATTCCCGTGCGGGACGAAGCCTGGCTGCGGGCGCTCGGGGACTGAGCTCCCGAGAAAGCCCTGGACTCGGGCTGGAGGCGCGGCGGATCATCGGGAGACATCGCCCTGGATATTTCCGTGCTGTCGCGCCTTGGCAAGTTCGAGATCATCCGGCTCCTCGCCCAGGGGAGCATGGGTGAGGTCTATGTGGGCTGGGATCCGATCATCGGCCGGGAAGTGGCCATCAAGGTCATCCACACCTCCGCCGGCATGGGGCCCGAGGCCCGGGAGCGCTTCGCCACGGAGGCCCGTGCGGCCGGGGCGCTGAACCATCCGAACATCGTGACGGTCCACGAGCTGGGTGAGGAGCAGGGGGTGCTCTACCTGGCCATGGAGCTGGTGCGGGGCGAGGACCTGGCCACCTTGATCCGGGCCGAGACCCTCTCGCCCCGGGACACCCTGGAGGTGCTGGCCCAGATCTGCGACGGCCTCGCGGTGGCGCACCGGCACCAGATCCTGCACCGCGACATCAAGCCCTCGAACATCCGCGTGGTGTGGGACGGCAAGCTCCTGCAGGCCAAGCTGCTGGACTTCGGGGTGGCCAAGGTCATCAACTCGGACACCACGGACGAGGGCACCGTGTTCGGCACCGTGAACTACATGGCCCCGGAATACCTGCAGAGCGGCCGCCCGGACGCGCGGAGCGACCTGTTCGCCATCGGCGTGATCCTCTACGAGGCTCTGGCCGGAGTGCCGCCCTTCGATGGGCCGAGCCCCGGTTCCGTGATCTACCGGTTGCTGCATGAGCAGCCGGCGCCCCTTCCCGTCGCCGCCTTCCAGGGCATCAGCCGGGACGTCCAGAGCCTGCTCAACCAGGCCCTGGCCAAGGATCCGGGCAGCCGCTTCCAATCCGCCGAAGAGCTGGCGGGCAGCCTGCGGGCGGCCAAGGATCCCGCCTGGCGCTGGAACCAGGGCCAGGCGGCGCCGCTGACCCCGGGCCGGCCGGTCCCGCCGGTCCAGCGGCCTCTGCCTCCGGTGGTCCGGACCGGCACAGAGCCTCAGGGCCGGGTGGACCAGGGCAAGTCAGGCAGTGGCCCCCGCGCTCGGACCGAAGTCGGGCAGGATGTCCTGGAGACCACCCGGCGCCAGCTGCTCCGCGCCCTGGAGACCGATCCCACCAGTGCCCGGACCTGCGCCATGCTGCTGGTCACCTGCTACCGCCTGGGGCGGCTGGACGCCCTCATGCAGGCCCTGCGCCAGGCTCGTCACCACGGCATCCAGCCGGGGCAGCTGCGGGCGGTGCCCCGCTGCGAGCAGATGGTGCACGACGAGCGGGAGCAGTGTCGCCTGCCCCTGGAGTTCCATGGCGAGTTCATGGCGTATTTCGGGGGCTGAAAAGTCAGGTTCATCCAGGAGTTCCGGGGAAGAAGAACCGCCAACCGCAGAGAGCTCAGAGGCGCGCCGACCCCCACCGGGATGGGGGCCAAGCCAAGTGCAATCCAACTCAGGATGCCTGATCACCGTTCATCACCGTGCATCCCCGGCTAAAGACCCTTCCCCCGAGTTTCACCATGCCTGGAAAAGCTCTCCACTAAGGCCACGAAGAACTGATGCAAAGAGACACGAAGGCAGAGCCAGCGCGCCGACAGGGCCTCCGGGCCTGCGGCCCCCGGTCGCGTGCGACCGGCCAAGGGGGCGGCGGCTGGAACGGCTTTTTGGGGCCGCAGCCAGCCGCCGCCCCCTTGGGGATGCCCGGG
>CAIOFF010000012.1 GCA_903857495.1 uncultured Holophagaceae bacterium
CGCGCCGACAGGGCCTCCGGGCCTGCGGCCCCCGGTCGCGTGCGACCGGCCAAGGGGGCGGCGGCTGGAACGGCTTTTTGGGGCCGCAGCCAGCCGCCGCCCCCTTGGGGATGCCCGGGGTGGGTCAGGGTGCATTCGTGTGCTCCCTTCGCCCGCAGGGCGTCTTCGTGTCCTTCGTGGAGGGCCTTTTCAGCGGGGCCTGGCCGATAGCCAGGGAGAAGAATGAGGCCTCCCCACGCCGGGGACTGGCGGAGCAGACCTGGGCCGCGCTTGCCAATTCTGGGGTGGTTGTCCCGAGCTGCCGATAGGTGATCCGAGGGTAGGTCCATGGATCGAGGAAGCTTCCTGGGAGTGCTGCTGGGGGTGCTGCTGCTGGCGGTGGCCATCGGGCTGGGTCCCAACCCGCGCATCTTCTTCCACCCGGCCAGCACCATCGTCGTCATTGGCGGCGTCATGGCCGCGACCATGATCCGGTTCCCCCTGGAGCATGTGCGCTACGCGTTCTCCATCGCTTCCCGGGCTTTCTTCACCCGGGCGCCGGAGACCCAGGCCCTGGTGACCCAGATTGTGGGCCTCTCCCAGCGGGCCCGACGCGAGGGCCTGCTCAACATGGAAAAGACCATGGACGTGGAGGGCTTCCTGGCCAAGGGCCTCCGCATGGTGGTGGACCAGTCCGACCGGGAGCACATCCACGCGGTGCTGGCCCAGGAGCTCCACGCCACCCAGGACCGTCACCACCAGGGCCAGGAGATCTTCCGCTTCATTGCCCTGAGCGCCCCCAGTTTTGGCATGGTGGGCACGCTCATCGGCATGGTACAGCTCTTCGCCAGCCTCAAGGATCCCTCGGGCATCGGCAGCGCCATGGCCCTCTGCCTGCTCTCCACCCTCTACGGCGCCGTCATCGCCTACCTGCTGGCCATTCCCATCGCTGGCAAGCTGGAGCTGCGCAGCCGGGAGGAGATGCAGCTCAAGAACATCATGCTGGAGGGGGTCCTGGGCATCCAGGCGGAGATGCATCCCACGGTTCTCGAGGCTCAGCTGACGGCCTTCCTGGCCCCCCGTAAGCGGATCGCCGACCGGAGAAGCCGTGGCTAGCCAGTCCCCGCTCCGCTTCCAGCGGCGCAAGGCGGACCTGGAGTCCCTCTGGCTCATGACCTTCGCGGACCTGATGGTCCAGCTCATGGCCTTCTTCGCGCTGCTGTATTCCTTCTCCGTGGCGGACCAGACCAAGCTCCAGGTGGCGGTGGCTTCCATCCAGAAGGCTCTCGGCGTCCAGCCCGCTCCCGGGCTGCCCACCTCCGGGGACGGCATCCTGCCGGGCTCCACCGGCCTGGACCCCACCAAGGCCAGTGACCTGGAGAAGCTGCTCAACGCCGCCCAGGCCAGCGAGGGCCAGGAGGCCGGGACCCGGCTGCGCTTCGTGAGCTTCCGCGGTGCCATGCTCTTCGCCGAGGGGTCGGCGACCTTGGAGCCCGGCAGCGATGTGATGCTGGTGCGGCTGTCGGAGCTGGCCCTCCGCTACGAAGGCTTCACGCTCGTCTGCGAGGGCCATGCGGCGCCGGGTGAGCAGGGTCGGGGCGGCAGCGATGCTTTGGACCTCAGCGCCCAGCGGGCGGTTGCCGCCCAGCGCTTCCTGGCCGGTATGGGCCTACCTGCTGCGCGCCTGGCCTCCGAGGCCCACGGCGACAGCCAGCCCGAAGGTGATGGCAGCAGCCTCGAGGGCCGCGCCCTCCAGCGCCGGGTCACCTTCCGCTACCAGCGGCTGGCGGAGCGGTAGCTACCGGAGCTTCACGTCCGACTGCGCCAGGGCGTAGGCGAAGGTGGCCAGGGCGACGGCGTTGAAGTCCAGGTCCTCGCGGTCCACCTTGTCGAAGGTGTCCGCGTGGGTGTGGTGCACGTCGAAGTAGTGGGTGGCGGCGTGGTGCATCCCGATGCCGGGCACGCCCGCGGCCACGATGGGCCCCACGTCCGCCCCCGAGCCCCCCAGCCGGAACGTCACTCCAAGCCCTTCCAGATCTTTGCCCACGCTTTTCAGCGAGGCCAAAGCGTCCGCCTTGGCCTGAGGCGTGGCCTTCGGCAGATCCAGACTGAACGCCTTCACCCGCTCGCTGCCGGAGTCGGTCTCCACGGCGGCGAGGATGTCCTTGAGCTCCGCGGCATGGGCATCCCGGTAGCCCTTGCCGCCGCGCAGGCCGTTCTCCTCGTTGGTCCAGAGCACCACGCGCACGGTACGCTTCGGCTTGAGGCCCAGGGTTTGGATGAGGCGGGCGGCCTCCATGGCGAGTACCGAGCCCGCGCCATCATCCTGGGCACCCTGGCCCACGTCCCAGCTGTCCAGGTGGCCGCTGAGAATGATCACTTCCTCGGGCTTCTCGGTGCCGCGGATCTCGCCCACCACGTTGGCCGAGGGCGCGTCCGGCAGGGTCTGGGCGCCCATCTCCAGGCGCAGCTGAATCCGCTCGCCGCGGTCCTGCATGCGGCGCAGCTGGGTGGCGGCCTCGATGGTGACGGCGGCGGTGGGTATCTTCGGGAAGGCGGGATCGTAGTCCATGACGCCGGTGTGGGGCGTGTCCAGGCTCACGGGTCCCACGGAGCGGACCAGGGCCGCCGTGGCGCCCAGCTTGGACGCCCGGGCGGCGCCGTCGTGCCGGTAGACCACCGTGTGGCCATAGCCCTTGAAGGGCACGTCGTAGAGCACGATCTTGCCCTTCACGGCCGCGCCCAGCTTCTCCAGCTCGTCAAAGGAACCCACCACCACCACGTCGGCGGTGAGGCCCCCCGGCGGCGTGCCCACGCTGCCACCCAGCCCGAGGATGTTCAGCCGGTGCGCGGTTGGCAGGAGCAGCTCCGCGGCTTCATGGCCCCGCACCCAGTGGGGCACCATGACAGGCTCCGCGTGGACGTTCACCAGGCCCGCTGCTTTCAGGCGGGACTGGGCCCAGGCGATGGCCTGGTCCAGCTGCGGCGAGCCCGACAGCCGGTGGCCGATGCGGTCGCAGAGCCAGGCCAGGTCCGTGTAGGCGCCGTGGCTGCGCGCCTCCTCAGCGCGGAAGCGCTCGGCCGTCGGAGTCAGGCCTGGAGGCGCAGTCTGGGCGCCAAGCATGGCGCAGGAGCAGGTCAGGAGCAGGGCGGGTAGGGGGCGCATGTCTCATCTTACTTGGTAGACAGGGGGCGTCACCCGTTTCCGATAGCGACGCGCCAGTTCAAGGATTGGCGGGGGGCTTCGGCAGGGCCTCGATCTGGGCCTTCACGGCTTTCATGAGGGCGTTGGGGATGGGCACGCTGAGGTTGTACTGCTCGATGCGCCAGTGCCCGCCCTGCTTCGAGAGCACACCACTGCCCCGGGAAGGCCCCAGGTTCGGGGTGGCGAGGTCCTCGTCGAACCAGGCGAGCTCCCCGTTGCGAGAGAGGGTCACCACCCGGCGGGTGGCCTTGAAGGACCAGGCCTTGCCCCGCTGGAAGATGGGGTGGGCCCAGGCCTGGAAGGCGGGCTTGGCCCAGCGCTCCGTGGCGTCCGTGCCCAGGAACACCGCACCTTCCGCCAGGTGTGAGAAGTAGCGGACCTCGTCCGCCTGCGCCGCGGCCAGATGCCAGTCATCCAGCACCGCGGCAACGGCCTTCTCGGCAGGACTCTGAGCCGCGAGGGTCAGGGTGGCGCAGAGCAGCAGGGTCAGGCGCATGGAGCCTCCGGGGGACAGGAAGAGCATGACCACAGAAAGAATGCTTCCGCCTTGCCCTTTGTGGCCTTTGTGTCCTTTGTGGTTAATCAGTCTTTCCAAGGATCAAGCGCGAACCACGAAGACCACCAAGACCACGACGGAAGATAATGAATTTATTCTTCGTGGTCTTCCCGTCTTCGTGGTGAAACCTTCTTCACAGAAAAGGCTGAACCACAAAGAACACAAAGGGCACAAAGAAAGGCATTCGATTCCAGCCCCTGTTTTCTTCGTGGCCAATTTGCGCTCCCTGGGGTTGAACGGGTCTGCTCTAGGCTAGTGGCGCCGCTCCAACCGCACGCGCACCCTCATGCGGCCGCTGGCATCCGTCTCGAGCACTTCCCAGGCCAGGGGGCCGCTGCGGCCTCTGGGATTCTCGCCGGGGCCGAGGCTGAAGGCGGCGTCGTCGAGCTCCCACATGCGGCAGGGGAAGCGGGGCTTGGGCGGCTCGGGGCTGCCCGGGTGAGCGTCCACGACCCGCACGGGCCCCCTGGGATCGCCGTGGGTGAGCAGGCTGGGATCGATGCGGGCCACGACGAGGCCCTCGCGGCCGGGCCCCGTGCGGCCGCCCACGAGGCCGTGCTCGAAGCCCCAGGGCCGGCGCACCTCCAGGCTGAAGAAGCGGCCCGGCTTCCGGGGATCCGGCAGCGTGACCCACTGGGGATCGGCGCCCGGGGCGCGGCTGGCGGGGGCGATCCAGCCCTCCCAGGTGCGGCCGGTCACGGCCAGGCGGCGGGTGGCGGTGCGGAAGCGGCCCCGGTACCAGAGCTCTGAGCGCACCCAGGCCAGGGGATGGGAGGGGCTGTAGCCGGTGTCTTCCCGCCAGGGGCCGGCCTCGGGGTGGGAGCGGTCCCAGCCGCGATACTGGCCCGCGTCCATGAGGTCCCAGATGCCCGCGGTGTAGGGATCCTGGCAGTCCACGTAGAGGTCGTCCACCCGGTGCTCGCCCATGGCGTGGAAGGCCTCGTGGACGATGTTGCCCAGAGGCACCTCTTCGGTCAGGAAGAGCAGGGGCCAGCGCTGGCGCCGGTCCCAGGGCAGGGGCTCGAGCAGGCTCACGGCCTTGAAGTGGCCCTCGTCCGCAGTGAGGGACTGGGGCGGACCCGGCATGAACACCCACAGGTGGTCCGGCTTGCCATCGGGCTGCGGGGCGCCGGTGCGGTTGTCCACGCGGTCGCAGCTGCCCCAGTCCTGGCCGCGCAACTGCTCCAGCACCCAGCGGGCCAGGGCGGACTTGTGCTCATCCCGGCGGGGGGCGGGGAAGGCGGAGCTCCGCAGCTTCACCAGCCGACCCTCGACCAGGGAGAGGGCGCCCTTGCTCACCTCGTAGAGGTAGTTCGCCGCGCTGGCGACCCCGGGGCGGCGGGAGAAGAGCAGCTCCCGCAGCTCGCTGTCCGGCAGCTGCGCGGGCGCATCCGGGAAGTCCAAGCGGACCACGCAGACGGCCTCCTCGTGGAAGCCGGGCTCGGCGCGCAGCACGATCTCGCGGGACCACTCGGGGGCGGGGACCAGGTCGCGGCGCCAGCCGTCCTTCTCCACGGCGAGGACGGTGTCCGACGGCTGCAGGTCCAGGCGGAAGCGGCCCTCGGCATCGGTGAGGGTGGTGGGGACCTGGCCGGTGGGGTGGACCCGCGGCAGCCGGTCTGCCGAGACCCGCACGCCGGGCAGGCCGTGGTGGCCATCGGTGACCCGGCCTTCGGTGGCGAGGGCGAAGAGGGTGGTCGCCGCCAGGCCGAGGGCGAGTGCCCGGAGGCCCGGCCCGCCGCTCACGCCTCGGCTAGCTTCTGCAGCTGGGACAGCCGCGCCAGCAGCAGCAGGCGGCGGCGGGTCTCCCGGGCCACCAGGGGCTTGTCCAGTGCGTCCGACACGGGCTCCTTCAGCCGGGACCAGGTCTCCAGCTCCCCCGGACTGTGCAGCAGCAGCACTGGCATGGTCCGCAGCTCCTCGGACTGGTGGATGGCGACCGCCAGGTGCTGCGCGCTGCCCTCCACCAGGTCCGTGTCGAGCACCAGGATGTCGGGGCGGTGGGCCATGACCTGGGCGCGGGCCTGGATCTCGCCCGTGGCTTCCAGGAAGGTGCCCTGGTCCTTGCCGAAGTGGTTCTGCACCTGGGACCGCACCAGGGGGCTGGCCGAGGCCACGAGCACCTTGGGGCGGAGGGGGGCGGGATCGCCCAGCTTCTGCGTCAGGCTGTGGATCCGCAGGTGGGTCTGCACGCGCACCTGCAGCAGCAGCGTGTTGGCGGGCTTGCGGATGAAGTCGTCAGCGCCGGCCGCGTAGCTGCGGTCCTTGGCGTCCCGGCTGAGGGCGGTCAGGACCAGGATGGGAATGCTGGCAGTCCGGCTGTTGGCCCGGATCAGCTCGCAGGCCTTGAAGCCGTCCATGGAGGGCATCACCGCATCCATGACGATGAGGTCGGGGAGCTCCTTCTCCATGCGATCCAGCGCCTCCTGCCCGTTGTTGGCGGAGATGACTCGGTGCCCCAGGGGCTGCAGCTGGGCCTCGATCTCGCGACGCTGGAGGGCATTGTCCTCCACCATCAGGATCGTCATCGGGGGCACAGATTGAGGCAAGCGGGCTCCTAGCAGGGGAGACTCAAGGGTATGAGGCCTATCGGTTACGGGCAACAGCAGGTTGAAGATCCACACCGCCCCGTCCTGGCTTCCTGGATTCTAATACGCATTCCTGGGAAAAATCACGGGACGCGAAAGGATTCCAACGGTACAATAACGGGTTCGAGGTTCCTCAGTGCCAGATCCAGCCCTTATTCGCAATTTCTCCATCGTCGCCCACATTGATCATGGCAAGTCCACGCTGGCGGATCGCCTGCTGGAGCTGACCAAGACCGTGGCTGGCCGCGACATGCAGGCGCAGATCCTGGATGACATGGACCTGGAGCGGGAGCGCGGCATCACCATCAAGGCCCATGCGGTCACGCTGAAATACGCTGCCCTGGACGGCAAGATCTACACGCTGAACCTCATCGATACGCCAGGCCATGTCGACTTCACCTACGAGGTGAGCCGCAGCCTGGCGGCCTGCGAGGGCGCCATCCTGGTGGTGGACGCCACCCAGGGCGTGGAGGCCCAGACCCTGGCCAACACCTACCTGGCGCTGGAGAACGGCCTGGAGGTCTTCCCGGTCCTCAACAAGACCGACCTGCCCAGCGCGGATCCCGAGCGGGTCCTCGAGCAGATCGACACCGTCATCGGCCTGGTGGACACGGCCCACGCCGTGAACGTCAGCGCCAAGACCGGCGAGAACTGCGGCCAGGTGCTGGAGCAGATCGTGAAGTGCATCCCGCCCCCCCAGGGCGATCCGAAGGCGCTGCTCCAGGCCCTGATCTTCGACTGCTACTACGACTCCTACCGGGGGGTGGTGAGCCTTATCCGCGTGGTCAACGGCACGATCAAGGCGGGCGACCAGATCCGCTTCATGGCCACCGGCGGCGAGTACCGCGTGGACGAGATCGGCATCTTCGACCCCAAGATGGACAAGCAGGACAGCCTCTCCGTGGGCGAGGTGGGCTATCTGGTGGCCAGCATCAAGCAGCTGGCGGATGTGAAGGTGGGGGACACCCTCACCCACGCCCTGACCCACAACACCAAGCCCTCCACCGTGATGCTCAAGGGCTTCAAGGAGATCCAGCCGGTGGTCTTCGCCGGCATCTTCCCCACCTCCAGCGACGACTTCGAGAACCTGCGCAACGCCATGGAGAAGCTGCGTCTCAACGACAGCAGCTTCACCTACGAGCCGGAGACCTCCACGGCCCTGGGCTTCGGCTTCCGCTGCGGCTTCCTGGGCCTGCTCCACATGGAGATCGTGCAGGAGCGGCTGGAGCGCGAGCATGACCTCGATCTCATCATCACCGCCCCCAGCGTGCGCTACCACGTGCACCTGACCGACGGCACGGAGGTCTCCGTCGACAACCCCTCCAAGCTGCCGCCGCTCCAGAAGATCGCCAAGATCGAGGAGCCCATCATCGAGGCCACGATCCTGACGCGCACCGATTTCGTGGGCGGCCTGATCAAGCTCTGCGAGGAGCGCCGGGGCTTGCAGCAGAAGATCGAATACGTGAGCCAGGACCGCGTGATGCTGGTCTACGAGCTGCCCCTGAATGAGGTGGTGCTGGACTTCTACGACAAGCTCAAGTCCATCTCCAAGGGCTACGCCAGCCTCGACTACCACATGAAGCACTACGTCGAATCCGACCTGGTGAAGATGGACATCCTGGTGAACTCGGAGGCCGTGGACGCGCTGTCCATCCTGGTGCACCGCAGCAAGAGCCAGTTCCTGGGCCTGGCCCTCTGCCAGAAGATGAAGGAAGTGATCCACCAGCAGATGTTCGACGTGGCCATCCAGGCCGCCATCGGCAGCAAGATCATCGCCCGCACCAACGTCAAGGCCCGTCGCAAGGACGTCCTCGCCAAGTGCTACGGCGGCGACATCTCGCGCAAAAAGAAGCTGCTCAACAAGCAGAAAGAAGGCAAGAAGCGGATGAAGTCCATCGGCAACGTGGAGATTCCTCAGGAAGCCTTCCTGGCCATCCTGAAGGTCGACAACTAGCCGATCTTGTCGTTGTCCTTGAGCTCGCCGGACTCGATCAGGTTGGCCAGCAGGCGCTGCAGCTCATCAGGCCCGATGATGCCGCGCCGCTGGAAGAGCCGGATGAGGCCCAGCACCAGGGTGCGGGTCTGGTAGGACTCCAGGCGCTGGGTGTTGCCCCCCAGGGTGCGGCTGTGTACCAGCTCGGTGTTCGCGGGCGCCTGGGCGGGGCGGGGCGGGGCGCTGTCGAGCAGGCCGAAGGGATCGACGTTGATGGGCTGGGTAGGTCCACTGGCGCCACCGAAGAAGGGATCCCTCGGCAGGTTCGTGGGTGGCGGTGCGGGTCTGGGCATCGGCAGGGGGTCGAAGGAGAAGGTGACGGGCAGTGCCTCATCCGTCCCGTTGCCCTGGCCCACTTCCACGGTCAAGGAGCCCGTGGGGGGATCGAGGCGCCGGTAGAGGTCCGCGATGGCCTTCCGGAGCGCGCTGTGGGAGGCGACTACGGGTTCGATGTGGAGGCCGGAGGCGAACCGGGTGCTGTCGATGGCGTTGAGATCCGAGGGGTCGGACATGGCCAGCACCAGGAACTTCGGCTCCCGCGTGGCGATGGGCAGCACGGTGAACTGGTCCGCAAGGCGGTGCGGCACCAGCTTCAGCACCTGGGGCGAGACCTCGATGTTGCGCACATCCATCTGCGGCACACCGGTCTGCTGGCTGAGGAAGTCCATGAGGACCTCCTCGGAGATGTAGCCCAGGGCCACCAGGTTGCTGCCGAGGCGACCCCGGGCGATCTTCTGGTGGGTGATGGCGCTCTGCAACTGGGCAGGGGTGATGAGACCGCCCTCAACAAGCAGTTCGCCCAGCCGTTTCGTTGGTTGCTGCATGAGGGGTCCTGTCGCCGTCCTGTGATGCACTGAGGGTCAACTCCAAGGTAACTTCATTCAAGTGTTTTGTGCATGTGGGGAGCAGACATGAATTCCGAGTCCCTCTGGCGGGCGACGCTCCACGACTTCAGCAACCTGCTGGCCGGTCTTCAGGGCGTGCTGGACCTGAGCGACCCCCGCCTCCCGCTCGACGCCCGGAGCCGGGCCCGCCTGGAGTGCACCCTGGAAGATGGGAAAGTCCTCATTGCCATGGCCCGAGCCATGGCGCTCAGCCGACCCTACGCGGAGGGGATGCTCTCCTGGCCGGAGTGGCGTGCGGGGCTGGATGAGCGCCTGCAGCCCATGGCCCTGCTCTACAAATGTCCAATTGAAATCGTGGACAAGGGCGCCTCGGAAGGTCCCTGGCCCGCCCCGCTCCTGCAGGACTGGGCGGCGGCTTTCACCCGGCAGATCCTTCCCTGGGCCGCGCCCGGCCCCCTGCGCCTCGAGGCCCGGATCCAGGAGGGTGCCTGGACCCTCTGCTGGCCCGGTGACGCTCCCTTCCCGGCGGCCCTCCAGCCAGAGCTGCCGCCGGACTCCCCCATGAACCTGCCCTCCCTCTGGCTGCGGGAGATGACTGGGCGCATGGGGGTGCAGGTGGAGAGCTCGCCCGCGGGCTTATCTGCGCGCCTGGACCGGCCGTGCGCATCCTGATCATCGAGGACCAGGCCCGGACGGCCCGGGAGCTGCAGAAGGGCCTGGCGGCCTCGGGCATGGTGGGTCGCGTGGTCGGGAGCGGTGAAGAGGCTCTCGAGCTGCTTGAGGAGGAGGCCTTCGAGGCCCTGGTGGTGGATGTCATGCTGCCTGGCCTGTCGGGCCTGGACCTGGTCCGGCGCCTGCGTGAGGAGGGGCGGGTCATCCCGGTCCTGTTCCTCTCGGCCAAGGGCAACCTGGAGGATCGTCTGCAGGGCCTGGCCGCAGGCGGGGACGACTATCTGGCCAAGCCCTACAGCGTCCTCGAAGTGGCCGCGAGGCTGCGCTCGATTCTGCGTCGCCTGCAGGTGCCGCCGGTGCCCGGCGTCCAGCAGGTGGCCGATCTGGTCTGGGA
The DNA here is from genome assembly GCA_903857495.1 of uncultured Holophagaceae bacterium. Classification (GTDB taxonomy): domain Bacteria; phylum Acidobacteriota; class Holophagae; order Holophagales; family Holophagaceae; genus Geothrix. The sequence continues at coordinate 10,233 of CAIOFF010000012.1, forward strand.
TCCGCACACCCGCCACATCGCCCGGTCCGGGGACCGCATCGACCTCACGCCGAAGGAATACGCGATCATGACCCTGCTGCTGGAGCACATCGGTGACGTGGTACCGCGCAGCCAGATGGTGCAGGCGGTCTGGGGCATGGACTGCGCGGTGGATCCCAACGCGGTGGACGTCCAGATCCTCCGCCTCCGCCGCAAGGTGGACGACCCCTATCCCGTCAAGCTCATCCACACCCTCCGCGGCGTGGGACTCCTGCTGGAACCCCGTGGCCCGGCATAGCGGCAGCATCCTCCGCAAGCTGCAGGCGGGCTTTGTCCTCGCGGCCATGCTGCTGGCGGGGCTGATGGCCCTGTTCATGGACCGGGCCCTCCACCGCTCCCTGGAAGCGGAGGACGCCCAGGTGATGGCGGGGCATGCCCGCTCGCTGCTGCAGCAGCTGGCTGCGGGTCAGCCGCTGCAGGATCCCGGGGTGGGCCCCAGGCCCGAGAAGGCCTCCTGGCGGGTGCTGGCGCTGGATGGCCGGATCCTCGCCCAGAGCCCAGATATTGCAGGACTGCCCGTCCTGCCGCTCACTGACCCGGCGGGCGAGGCCCAGGAGGTGGCGGGAACCAGCGGGGGCGTCTACTCGGTCCTGGTGCGGCCCTGGTCCCGCGGGGCCGAGCGGGGCCTATTGCAGCTGGTGATGGACCGCACCCACGAGGAGGCCCTGATCCAGGGCTTCCGGCGGACGCTGCTCCTGGCGGTGGTCGCCGCCATGGTCGCGGCGGCCCTCCTGGCACGCGCCATCGCCCGGTGGGGGCTGGCGCCCCTGGGCGCGATCATTCGGGAAACCGGCGCCATCAGCGATCAGAACCTCGGCCACCGTCTGGCCTCGGAGCACTTCCCGCTGGAGCTGCAGGAGCTGGTGGCCACCCTCAATGCCACGCTGTCCCGGCTCCAGGAGGCCTTCGAGCGCCTGGGCAACCTTGGGGCCGAGCTGGCCCACGAGCTGCGGACGCCGCTCCAGAACCTGCGCAGCACCCTCGAGAATCGCGCGCGGCAGGGCGCCGCTGCCCCCATGGATGCCGCAGAACTGGGCCTGCTCGTGGAGGACTGCGACCGCATGGCGGCGCTCATTGAACAGATCCTCTTCCTCGCCCGGTCTGAGCATTCTCCCGCTGAGCTGAGCCAGACCCGGATCCCCGCGGAGGACCTCCTGGAGGAAGTCCGGGGCTTCTTCGAGGCCGCCGCCGAGGAGGCTGACGTGGACCTGCGGGTCCAGGCGGAGCCGGGCCTCCTGGTCCGGGGCGACCGCCTGCTGCTGACGCGGTCCCTGCACAACCTCGCCGCCAACGCCCTGCGCCACACCCCGCGCGGAGGCCGGGTCCGCCTGGGCGCCGAGGCCCAGCCGGGGGCCACCTGCCTGTTCGTGGCCGACGATGGCGCCGGCATTCCCGAGGCCTGGCTTCCCCGCTTGGGGACGCCCTTCCAGCGTCCGCCGTCGGCGCGCCCGTCCGAGGGCCACGGCCTCGGCCTGGCCATCGTGAAGCGCATCGCGACCATGCTGGGCGGCGAGATGATCATCAGCAGCAGCCTGGGCCAGGGCACCCGGGTGGAGATCCGGCTGCCGGCGGCTTGAGGGCGTGTTCAGGTTAATGTAAGGTTGTTGGATTGCCTGCCTTCTGGAGCTTTCATGGCCTTCCGCATCCAACCCCCGCTGCCGCTGCTCGCCCTCTGCCTGGTGGCCTCGGGGCTGGGGGCCCAGTCCCCGGTGCCGCCCTCCGCCGTGGTGGAAGTGACGGCCACGCGCTTCCCCGAGGATCCCGCCAAGGTGCCGGCCTCCATCACGGTCTACTCCGCCCGGGAGCTGGCGGACCGCGGCGCCACGGACCTGCGCAGCGCCCTGGCCCTGGCCGCGGGGGTCTATGTGGCGCCCGGTGGCGACGGGGGGCCCGCCTCCTGTGTGCCCGAGTTCTGGGGCCTGAAGGAGTTTGACGCCTTCCTGCTGGTGCTGGATGGCGTGCCTTGGGGCGGCGCCTTCAACCCGGCCCTCTCGAGCCTGAGCCTCGAGGGCGTCGAGCGCATCGAGGTCCAGCGCGGCGCGGCGCCGGTGCTCTACGGCGCGACGTCCTTCGTGGGCGTGATCCACGTGATCCGCGGCGTCCCCCAGGACACTCAGGGCACGGCCCGGCTTTCCCTGGGCACCCACGGTAGCGGCGGCGCGGCGGTGGTCCTGCGGCTGCCCGTGGCGGTCGGCGTGGACTCCAGCCTCATCGTCGACCACGACAAGCAGGGCTTCGCGGATGCCCGCACGGACTTCAAGCGTAGCCACCTGCTGTGGCAGAACCGCATCCAGGCCCTGGATGGTGTGTTCCGCGTGAACCTGGAGGCCACGGCCGTGGATCAGCAGCCCGCGAGCCCCTTCGTGCGGGTGGGCAAGGCGCTCACCACCCTGGTGCCCCTGGACGCCAACCACAACCCCACCGGGGCCTTCCTCAATGACCGGCGCACCGCGCTGACCCTGGGCTACGACCGCGCGGCGGGCGGCTCAGCGCTGTGGTCCACCACCCTGTCGGGCTCCCGGGCCAGCCAGGACGTGTTCCGGGGCTTCCTCACGGACGTCACCACCTCCGCTCCCAACGCCCATGGGTTCCGGGAGCGCGTGGACCTCACGGACCTCTACTTTGACTCCCACCTCACCTGGACGCCGGCAGCCGCGCTCAAGGTGGTGGCGGGCGTGGACCACCTCCATGGCCAGGGTACGGGCCGCGGCGGGGACTTCGACTACTTCGTGAAGCTCGACGGCTCCGGCGCCCCCGGCAGCGCCGCCACGCCGAGCCAGGCCGACATCCGCGTGGACGACCAGCGGGACTTCAGCGGGGTCTATGGCTTCGCCCAGTGGCAGGTTGCACCGCGGCTGGTGCTCGAGGGGGGCCTGCGCCTCACCCGGGCAAAGGAGAGCCGCAGCACCTCCCTGCTGGACCTGGGCACCACGTTGCCCGAGACCGGCGGAGACGCCCGCACCACCACGGCCCTCTCGGGCAGCGCTGGCGCAGTGTGGACCGTCTGGCAGGTCGGCGAGGACCGGGTGAACCTCTTCACCGGCGTCCGCAGCACCTTCAAGCCTGCGGCGGTGGACTTCGGCCTCGACAGCGAGGCCACGATCCTGAAAGCGGAGACCGCCACCAGCTACGACCTGGGCGTGAAGGCGGACCTGCTGGGCCGCCGCCTCAGCCTCGAGGTGAGCGCCTTCCTCATGGACTTCAAGAACCTCGTGGTACCCCAGTCCGTGAACGGCGCGCCGGTGCTGGCCAACGCCGGGACCGAGCGGTTCCAGGGCGTGGAGCTGGGTGCGCGCTGGCACTTCGACCGGGAGCTCACGGCCCGCCTTGCGTACAGCTACCACGACACGCGGTTCCGGGACTACGCGAAGGACTTCGGGGACGGCACCCTCACCCAGCTGGCGGGCAAGCGCCTGGAGATGTCCCCGTACCATCTGGGGGCGCTGGGCCTCGCCTACGCCCCGGACCGCGGCCTCACCGCCACTGCCGAGCTGAGCTACACCGGCGCGGTCTTCCTCAACCAGCGCAACACCGCACCGTCCCCGGGCTACGCCACCTATGCCGCCAGCCTCGGCTGGCGCGAGCGCGCCTGGGAGCTCCGCCTCAGCGGGTCGAACCTCACGGACCAGCGCAAGCCCATCTCCGAGAGTGAGCTGGGCGACGCGCAGTACTACCTGCTGCCGGGGCGGCAGCTCGCCCTGCGCCTGACCTGCCGGTTCTGAACCCGCCGGGGCATTCCCGGGGGTTCAAGCTAGAATCGAAGGTTTCGAAGGTGTCATGAAGTACCACATCGAGACCTGGGGCTGCCAGATGAATGACCACGACGGCGAGAAGCTGTCGGGGCTGCTGTCGGCCGAGGGCTACGAGCTGGCGGCGTCCTCCGCAGAGGCGGACCTGGTCTTGCTGAACACCTGCTCCATCCGCGAGAAGGCTGTGCACAAGGTCTACTCGGAGCTGGGCCGCCTGCGCCAGGAGAAGCTGCGGAGACCCCTGCTGGTGGGCGTCACGGGCTGCCTGGCCCAGCAGGAGCAGGCGGCCCTCTTCAAGCGGGCGCCGCACATCGACTTCGTCCTGGGCACCATGGCCCTGCAGCAGTTGCCCCGGCTGGTGGCCGAGGCCCAGGCCGGGAAGGCCCGCGTCATCGATACGGGCGAGTATCCGGACAACCACCTCTTTCCACCATCCGTCACCCGCCGCCGGGAGCTGGCCAAGGCCCTGGTGACCATCACGGAAGGCTGCGACCACGCCTGCACCTACTGCATTGTTCCCACCACCCGCGGCGCCGAGCGCCACCGGCCCTTTGCGGACGTACTGGCGGAGGTGCGCGGGCTGGCGGCCGCAGGCACCCGCGAGGTGGAGTTGCTGGGCCAGAACGTGAACAGCTACGCGGGCGGCTGCAGCTTCGCGGCGCTGCTGGAGCGGGTCTCGGAGGTCGAGGGGATCGAGTGGATCCGCTTCACCACCAGCCACCCCATGAACTTCAACCGGGAGCTGGCCCAGGTGCTGGTGACCAACCCCAAGGTGGCGCCCTTCCTGCACCTGCCCCTGCAGAGCGGCAGCGACCGCGTGCTGCGCCTCATGCGGCGGGAATACACCGTGGCGGAGTATCTCGAGCGCCTGGGCTACCTCGGCGCAGGGCGCGGGCGGATCGCGCTGAGCACGGACTTCATCGTGGGCTTTCCCGGCGAGACGGACGAAGACTTCGAGGCCACCCTCCGCGTCCTGGACGAGGTCGCCTTCGACGGCTCCTTCAGCTTCATCTACTCGCCCCGGCCCGGCACGCCCGCCCTGCGCCTCCGGGACGACCTGCCCATGACCGTGAAGGCCGAGCGCCTGGCGGCGCTCCAGCAGCGGCAGACAGCCCTCACCCGGGCCAGCAACGAGCGCTTCCTGGGCCGCGAGATCCCGGTGCGCGTGGAGATGCACGAGCCCACGGAGCATGGCTGGTGGCTGGCCCATAGCGGCGAGTGGAAGACCATCCACCTGGCCGTGGGTCCCGGTCGTCAGCTGCCCTTCGGCGAGCTCGTCCAGGCCCGCATCACCCTCGCCAGCCCCCACTTCCTCGGTGCCGAGCTGGTGTAGTTCGAAGGGTCCGTGGCAGCGTGAAAAAGCTTCCTGAAAAAAAGTGAACTCGGTTATCGGCCAGGCTTATCCCCAGCCACTCAAGATCAAAAGCGAAACCACAGATGACGCAGATTCCGCAGATGGGCGCCGACCCACCTGCCCGGTGCAGGGGTACGCTTCCGGCCAGCCGGAAGCCGCCTCCGGCGGGCCCCTGCGGGTGGTGGCGAAACCCATCTGTGGACCGCTTTTCAGGCTGAAGCTGGCCGATAATCGGGAAAGTGAAAAATCTAACCACGAAGACACGAAGACACGAAGAAAAGCCAAGAACTTGTATGGAATCACCGTGGCATTTCCCCACCCATCGGCCCGTTCATGCACTTCTTCGTGTCTTCGTGTCTTGGTGGTGATCCTTTGCTTTCCCTAACAGCCTTCTTCAATCCGCAATGCTGATGGTCAAGCTCCACTGCCGGGTGGCGCCGGGAGCGACGAGGAACCCGCCGGGCTTGTTGCTGAACTCGCCGTCCCAGCCGGCGGGGCTGGCGTGGCCCTCCCAGGGCTCGAGGCAGAGGAAGGCGGGGCCCGGGTCGGGCTTGGTCCAGACGCCCAGGTGGGGGAAGCCCTCCCAGGCCAGGACCAGGCTGGGCGCCCCGGGGGCCTCGAAGCGCACTCGGCGGCTGTGGAGTTCCAGGAAGAGCAGGGCGTCCTCGGCGAAGAGGCCCTCCTGCAGGGGCAGCTCCCGGCCCAGGATGGGCGTGGGGTGGAGGGTCGGCGTCAGCAGGCCGCCGGCGTCGATGCGCCGCAGCGGGCCGGGCTCGTCCGCCTCGAAGACCAGCCGATGGGCGGCCTTGGGCCCGCCTGGCGCCAGGGGCCAGCGGAAGGCCGGGTGCAGGCCCAGGCTGGCGGGCAGGGGCTCCGGCCCGGGGTTGTGCAGCGCCAGGTCCATGCGCAGCGCGGCGGGCTCCAGGGCGTAGCGGACCGTCAGGGCGAAGGGGAATGGATAGGCCGCGCGGGTGTGGTCGTCGTCCCGCAGCGCCAGGGCGCAGTCGGTCCCTGAATGGCCTTGCCAGGCGAAGGCCCGGTCCCGGGCGAAGCCGTGCTTGGGCATGGGGTAGGCCGCGCCTCGGTGGCGCAGCGTGTCCCCGGTCAGGGCGCCCACCACAGGGAAGAGCAGGGGCGCCTGGCGCGGCCAGAGCGGGCCCGCGTCCCAGAGCAGGTCCCTGCCACCGAGACGGAGGGCTGTCAGCTCCGCGCCCTGTCGGGCGATGACGGCCCGGGAGCCGTTCCGGTCCAGCGTCTGGAAGTCCATGAGGAAAGAATACCTGGCCGTGGTAGATTGACCCTCCCATCCTCAGGGCAGCAGTCTTCCTTCAGGGAGCCAGCCATGCACTTCCAGGTGGACGCCATCGCGACCATCCTCCACGCCCCCTTGGCGAATGTGGAGGCGCACTGGCCGCTGATCGTCGAGGCCCTCGCGGCGCTTCAGATCCTGGATCCCGGCGTGGAGGCCGCGGCCATTGCCAGCATCGGCACCGAGAGCTACCTCTTCGCTCCCGAGCGGGAGGTCGGCAGCCCCGCCTACTTCCGCCGCATGTACGAGTTCGACCGGACCCTGGGTAACGTCGAGTCCGGGGACGCCAGCAAGTACTGCGGCCGGGGCTTCCTGCCCCTGGTGGGCCGCGCGGCCTATGCCCGCTTCGGCAAGCTGCTGGGAGTGGACCTGGTGGAGCAGCCGGACCTGGCCATGGACCCGGCGGTGGCGGCCCGGATCCTCGCCTACGACTTCATGCTCAAGGGCGTGCCCAAGGCCACGACCGAAGGGGACTGGGTCAAAGTTCGGCGCCTGGTCCATGGGGACCTGGCCGGATGGAAGCGGTTCAACGGGATCCTGATCCCGCTGCAGAAGCTCCTCCCCTAGGCTCGAAAATCAAGCAGGCTGCACCGGTTCCCGAATCAGGGGACAGCAGTGTAGCCAGAGGTCCCGTCGGTGGCGGGGGTCGGGCTGCGGTGCAGGGGAGTCGCCCATGCGCGTCAATCAGCCGGTCACCCGGGTCGAGCGTCACCTCCAGGAAGGGGCGTTCATCGTCTCGACCACGGACCTGCGGGGCGTGATCACCTATGTGAACGAGGAGTTCATCCGGATCAGCGGCTTCACCCCCGACGAGCTGATCGGCCAGCCCCACAACCTGGTCCGGCACCCGGACATGCCCCCGGCGGCCTTCGAGGACCTGTGGCGCACGGTCAAGACGGGGCAGCCCTGGCAGGGCATGGTCAAGAACCGCTGCAAGAACGGCGACTTCTACTGGGTCGACGCCAGCGTCACGCCCATTGAGGAGAAGGGCAGCATCATCGGCTACGTCTCCATCCGCAGCAAGCCCTCGCCCACGCAGGTCGCCGAAGCGGAGCTCATGTACACCCGGGCCCGGGCCGGGCAGCCCATGACCGAGCCCGAAAAGCAGATCTGGATACCGGCTCCCAGCCTGGGCTTCACGAAGCGTCTCTGGGCGGCGGCGGGCGTGGTGCTGGGGCTCTTCCTGCTGGTCTCGGCCCTCAGCTTCGGGAGCGCCGCCCTCACCCGCGGCGATGCCACCGGCATCCGGGATGAATACTTGCCCACGGCCCTCCTGGCGGAGGAAATGGCCTTCCAGACGGTGATGATCCAGCAGGCGCTTACGGATGCCTCCCTGACCCACCGGGCGGAGTCCCTGAAGGAAGCTGCCGGCGCCGCCGCGGCCTTCCACAAGGCCGAGGCACAGTTCCGGACGCTGTCCGTGAAGGACCAGGACAACCTCAAGTCCCTCCAGAAGCTCGGCCAGGACTTCGATGCCCTGCATGAGATCGGCCGCAAGATGGTCGGCGCCTACCAGAACCAGGGAGCCTCCGAAGGCACTCGGGCCATGGAGGCCTTCGACCGCGCCGCCGAGACCCTCACGGCGGACGTGCTGAAGCTGCGCGACCATGAGGTCAGCGACGTGCAGGAGCGGCTGAGCACGGTGGCGGACCGCTCCCGCCTGACCCTCTGGGTGCTCGGGGGCGGCATGCTGCTGACGGTGGTCGCGGGGCTGCTGATCTTCAGCAAGCTGATCCAGATCCTGGACCACCAGCTCGGCGGCGATCCCATGGCCGCCCTGGAGGCCAGCCGGGCCTTGGCCAAGGGCAACCTGCGGGCCGATGTCCCCCTGCGCTCCGGGGACCGCAGCAGCCTGATGGCCAACGTCTGGCAGATGCAGGCCAGCCTGCGCAACACCATCAACCGCATCCGCTTCGACGCGCAGCGGGTGAGCCAGAACAGCAGCGAGATTGCCGTGGCCACCCACGAGATCGCCAGCACCAGCCACGAGCTGGCCCGCAATGCCGACGGCCAGCGCCACTCCACGGAGCAGATGGCCTCGGCCATCACGGAGCTCTCCGCCTCGGTGCGCGAGGTGGCTGACCATGTCCGGGCCAGCCACGGCCGCTCCCTGGAGGCGGCCCGGACCGCCCAGAGCGCCGATTCCGCGGGGCAGGCGGCCATCCGCGCCATGGCCCGGGTCGAGGAGGCCACAGGGCAGATGGTAGAGGCGGTACAGGTGATCCAGGAGATCGCCCGGCAGACCAACCTGCTGTCCCTGAACGCCGCCATCGAGGCGGCCACGGCCGGTCGGCTGGGCAAGGGCTTCGCCGTGGTCGCTGAGGAAGTCCGCAAGCTGGCCGAGCGCAGCGACAGCTCCGCCCGGGAGATCGCCGCGCTGATCCACGGCAGCAACCAGGCCGTGGCCCAGGGCAAGGCGACGGTCCTGGAGGTGGTGCAGGCCCTGGAGACCATCCGCGACCACGTGTCCGAGGTGGCCTCCATGTCCACCCAGATCGAGACCGCCTCGGGCGAACAGGCCAAGGTGAGCGAGGAGGTGGCCCGCCAGGTGGAGCTCGGCGCCCAGCAGGCCGAGCAGAACGCCAGCGCCAGCATCCAGCTCTCCAGCACCGTGGACAGCAATGTGGCTGTCACCGAGCAGCTGTCCCGCACCGCCGAAGGCCTCGCCGCGCTCGTGGGGCGGTTCAAGACCTAGCCGGATCCTGGCTGCTCGACAGATCACGCGGAACGCCCGTTTGGCCGGCCGCCCTTGCGAGGTGGGCCGGGGGGCCTATGCTTGTCGCAACACCTCCAGCGAGCGAAAACCATGAAAAGCCTAGTCCTAGCGTGGACAATTCTGGCTCTGGCCGGGTCTGTGGGGTGTACGAAGCCCGAGCCTGTCATGTTCCGGGTGTCACTGGGCATGTCGGAGAAGCTGCTCCTGGAGGCCCTTGGCCCCCCGGTCTCCGTCGAGGAGGCCGGCGAAGGGAAGCTCCTCCGCTATCAGACCTGGACCAACAACCTGCACGGAAACCCCAGCCACCGCTATGACTGGCATGTCCACGTGACGGCAGGCAAGGTCGTCGCCTTCGACATGGACGGCATCTGGGTCTCCCCCGCTCCCGCCACTGGCCGGACGCCCAAGACCTGACAGCGAAGCAACTGATAACGACTCTCGCGGAGCAGGGACGAGGCAAGCGCAGGTTGCGGAGAAAAAGCACGAGGCCTTCTCTGCGCCCCTCTGCCCCCTCATCTTTTCTCTGCGAGAGTTTTTCTTGGCCAGTAAATCCAGGGACCGTGGCTGGTGCGCCCGGGGGGAGTCGAACCCCCACGCCTTGCGGCAACGGATTTTAAGTCCGGTGCGTCTGCCATTCCGCCACGGGCGCGCGGCTCCAGCCTAACGGGAGCGGACCCGGCGTGGTAGGTTCGACCCATGGCCCTGCGTCCCCTGGCGCTGCTGCTGGCGCTTCTGTCCGCTTCCCTGTCCGCCGAGGTCCGGGATCTGAAGGCATTCTTCCAGCAGCGCTGCGCCAGCTGCCACGGCCCGGACGGCTCCGGGCGGGGCCCCGGCGGCGCGCTCGGCGGCTCGAACCTGCTCGACAGCCGGCGGCTGGCGGGGCAGGAGGCCGCGGACCTGGCGGGCATCATCCTCCAGGGCCGGGGTGCTATGCCGGGCTTCCGTCGCCAGCTCTCCCAGGAGGAGGCCCTGAAGCTGGCCAAGGACATCCTCCGGCGGGCCGGGAAAGGACGGGCGGCCCAGGCGGGTTAGCATGGACCCATGCCCGGCCACCCCTCGGAACCCCCCGACCACCCTCTGCTCCACAACCTGAATGAGCCCCAGCGGGAGGCGGTCCGCCATGCCCGGGGCCCGCTGTTGATCCTGGCGGGCGCCGGCTCCGGCAAGACCACCGTGATCACGCGGCGCATCGCCTGGCTCATCGAGGAAGAAGGTGTGCACCCGGGCTCCATCCTGGCCATGACCTTCACCAACAAGGCCGCCGAGGAGATGCGCGACCGCGTGCAGCGTCTGGTCTCCATGCCCGCGGCGCAGATGTGGGTGAGCACCTTCCACAGCTTCTGCACACGCATCCTGCGCCGGGAGGGCGAGCGCACGCCCGTGGGCCGGGACTTCGTCATCTTCGATCCCGCCGACCAGAAGAGCCTCGTCAAGCAGGTGCTGGCCGAGCTGAAGCTGCCGGAGAAGCAGTTCCACCCCAAGAAGGTGCTGGAGGTCATCAGCGACTTCAAGAATCGCTGCCTCCTGCCCGACGAGGCCCGTGCGGAGGCCCTGGACCCCTGGACTCGCAAGGTGCTGGATGCCTACGAGCTCTACCAGAAGGGCCTGAAGAACCACCGGGCCTGCGATTTCGACGACCTGCTGCTGTGGACCGAGCGGCTCTTCCGTGACCCCGTCCTGCAGGCCACCTACGGCGAGCGCTTCAAGTTCATCCTGGTGGACGAATACCAGGACACCAACCGCGCCCAATACCTCCTGGTGCAGCACCTGGCCCGGCGGCACCACAACCTGTGTGTGGTGGGGGACGAGGACCAGTGTCTCGTCCCGGGCACCCGGGTCCGCATGGCAGATGGCGGGGACCGTCCCATCGAGCAGGTGGTGCCCGGGGACCTCGTCCTGGCGGCTCACGGCAGCGGTGACTTCCGGCCAGCCGCAGTGCTCAAGGCCGCGGCCCGGCCCGGGAAGGGCCTGGCCATCCGCATCACCACCCGGTCCGGACGGGTGCTCACCAGCACCCCGGAGCACATTCACTTCGCGGGCTACCGCCTGGGCGTCTCGCCGCAGCTCCACTTCGTCTACCTCATGCGCAAGCAGGGCATCGGGTGGCGGGTGGGTACCAGCCAGACCCACACGCGGGGTCAGGTGAAGCCGGTGGTAGGGTTCCTGCAGCGCGCCCGGCAGGAGCACGCCGACGAGCTGTGGGTGCTGTCCACCCATGCCAGTGAGCAGGAGGCGCGGCTCCAGGAAGCGGTCTGGTCGCTCCAGTATCAGCTGCCGACGCAGCCCTTCCTGCCGCGCAAAGGGGGCTCAATCCGGGGTCTCGTGCATGACGAGGAAGCCATCCTGAAGGTGTTTGCCGCCGTGGATTCCGGGGCCGGGGCCGAGCGCCTGCTGGGTGACCTGGGCATGGCCGCAGCCTTCCCGCACCACCGGGCCCAGGCCGCCAGGGGGTTCCGCCGGGTGGTGACCGTCACCCTCTGCGGGGACCGCCGGGGCCGGCGGCCCATGCACCGGATCTCCATGGTGGGTCAGGATCCTGAAGCCCGCCGCCTCCTCGAGGGGCTGGGCCACTCGGTGCGCCCGGCCAGGGCAGGCTCCACCAGCTGGCGCATGGAGACCTGCGCCGCCTCCTACGGCGAGGTCCGCCGTGCCGCAGACGGCATCCGTCAGCACCTGGGTGCGGAGATCCAGCTCCAGGCGCGGCTTGGTGCCAGTCCCGGGAAGGACACCTGCAGTCTGCCCTTCCTGCCTGCCTGCAACGTCCAGCCTGGCATGGCGATCTTCGATGTTGCCGGCGGCCTGGATCTGGTGGACCGCGTGGAGCGGGTGGCCGCGCCGACCCAGGTGTACGACCTGGACGTGGAGGGTGTGCACAACTTCGTGGCCGAAGGGCTGGTCACACACAACTCGATCTATGGCTGGCGCGGCGCCGACATCCGAAACATTTTGGACTTCCAGCAGGATTTCCCGGAGGCGGTGCGCATCGAGCTGCTGCAGAACTACCGGTCCACGAAGAAGATCCTGGACGCGGCCTCGGAGGTCATCGCCAACAACTCCCAGCGCGTGGCCGGGAAGGGTGCCCTGATCACGGAGTTGGGCGATGGTGAGGCCCTCGTGTTCAAGCTGCTGGACGAGGGGCGCCAGGAAGCCGAGTGGGTGGCCCAGCGCATCCAGGAGCTGCGCTACCGGGACCCCGAGGGCAAGGTGGCGGTGCTCTACCGCGCCAACTGGCAGTCCCGGCAGATGGAAGAGGCCCTGCGCGCCCAGAACATGCCCTACCGCCTGGTGGGCGGCGTGAAGTTCTACGAGCGGCAGGAGGTGAAGGACCTCATCTCCTACCTGCGGCTCATCTCGAACCCCTTCGACCTGGTCAGCTTCCGCCGCTGCGTGAACGCGCCCACCCGGGGCGTCGGCCCCACCACCCTGGGCAAGATCGAGGGCGCCATCCCCGAGGGCGGCACGCCCCTGGCCGGGCTCGAGCGGCTGCTGCGCTCCGGTGACCTGAAGGGCCGCGCTCAGCGGGAGCTGATCAAGTTCCTGGACCTGTTCGCCCGGGCCGAGAAAGAGCGCGACGCCATGGGTCTGGCGGGCGTCGTGAAGTGGGTGCTCCAGGAGAGCGGCTACCTCCAGAGCCTGGAGGACGAGGCCACCCTGGAGGCCGAGGGCCGCATCCGCAACCTGGAGGAGTTCCTCAGCGCCGCCGCCGAGTCCGAGGCCCTGGGCCTGCGCCTCTCGGAGTTCCTGGACCGCATCACCCTCGCCTCGGACACGGACAACCTGGAGGAGGCCTCCCACCTCAGCCTCATGACCATCCACTGCGCCAAGGGGCTGGAGTTCCCCCACGTCTTTGTCATCGGCATGGAAGAGGACGTCTTCCCCAACCGCAACGCCCGCGAGACGCCGGACGGCCTGGAAGAGGAACGCCGCCTCTTCTACGTGGCGATCACCCGCGCCCAGCGGCGCCTCACGCTCAGCGCCGCGCGCCGCCGCCGGGTGATGGGGACCGAGATGATGTCCATGCCCAGCCGCTTCCTGCGGGAGCTTCCGGCGGCGGTTCTCACGGCGCCCATCCGCTGGGGGACGGAGCTCTACCAGGCGGGCGAGGGCATCCGACCCGGGGCCTCCTTCACCCGCGGTGCTGGGGGCTCCTCCGTGGCCACGGAGCTGCAGCGCATCCGCGGCTTCTTCGATCGCGTGAAAGAGACCGCTGCTCCACCGAGTGGGCGGGAGGGCGGCAGGCTCGCCGAGCCTGCCGAGCGCCAAGATCCGGGTGCTTTTCCGGTGGGCACCCGGGTGCAGAGCGCCCGCTTCGGCTCGGGCACCGTGCTGGCCGCCTCCGGCAGCGGCGACGGCCTGACCTACACCATCCGCTTCGACCACGGCGGCGACAAGCGCATCCTGGCCCGCTTCGGAGGCCTCCAGCGGGGCTGAGGGCAAATCTCTTTCCTGGTTATCGGCCTTGCTCCGCCAAATTTGGCTTGCAAGGATCTCCACAAAGGACACGAAGAGCTGGCCCAATGGGCACGAAGGCGCAGTCATCGCGCCGACAGGGCATCCGGGCCTGGGGCCCCCGGTCGCGTGCGACCGGCCAAGGGGGCGGCGGCTGGGACGGCTTTCTGGGGCCGCAGCCAGCCGCCGCCCCCCTGGGGATGCCCGGGGTGAGCCTGGGCGCATTCGTGTGCTTCCTACGCCCGCAGGGCCCCTTCGTGTCCTTCGTGGAGCGTCTTTTTAGCGGAGTCTGGCCGATAATCAGGATCTCTTTTTAGTCTTTTCCCGGGAACAAGTCCGCAAGGACTTGTCTGCGGTAGTCGAAGATCCTTTGGATGTCGTGGCGGACCCAGAGGGCGGTGACGAGGGCGCCGAGGAAGCCCCACCCGACCCGGTAGCGGACGGTGTCCGTCATGCGGGTGCCGCCATCGGGCAGGTCCTCGAAGGCGTGGGTGTGGTGCCAGAGGGCATAGGGGCCCTTGAGCTGGCGGTCCACGAAGCGCTCGCCGGGCACGAAGGTCTCGATGAGGGTGCGCCAGCGGAGGGACAGGCCGCGCACACGGACGCGGTAGTCGAACAGGGCGCCCTCGCCCTGGGGCAGGGGGCGCGGCGTGAGCACCTCGAAGCCCAGCCAGGGTGGCGTCAGGGCCTCCAGGTTCGCGGGGTCCGCGAAGAAGGGAAAGACCTCCGAGCGGGACACGGGCAGGTCCTGCACTGAGGTGAAGAGATCTTCTTTGTGATCTTTGTGTTCTTTGTGGTTAATCATCTTTTTTGCTTTTCAAGGGGCCTGTGGCCCCAAAAATAGGATGCGCAAGCACGAATCGGCTCCCCTGGGCATCTGGCCGGTTCTGTGGATCAGGGAAAAAGAAGTAACCACAAAGAACACAAAGAACACAAAGAAAGGCAAGCCAAGACCTTTCTTCGGGGTGTCGTTTTCATGGGGCGTTAATCCTTCCTTGGCGAGCCCATCGGACGGTTGCCGCCGCTAATACTGGGATGAATGGGAGACGGGAGGAAAGCTCACAGCAGGTCCTCCAGGGCCTTGTCTGCGGTCGGAAAACGGAATGAGAAGCCCTGTGCCAGGACCCGGGTGGGCTTCACGAAGGCGCCCTGCAGCAGCAGGGCCTCGGCCAGCTCGCCCAGCACAAGCTTGGTGGCGGCGGCGGTGACGAAGCCGGGCACCGGCAGCAGCGGCCGGTGCAGCCGCTGGGCGAGGGCGCGGGTGAAGGCCTCGTTGGAGAGGGGCTTCGGGGCCGTGCCGTTGAAGGCGCCGCGCCAGGCGGGATTCCGGGTCGCCTCCACGAACAGGGCCACCAGGTCGTCCAGGTGGATCCAGCTGAGCCCCTGGGTGCCGGCGCCCAGCTTGCAGCCCTGGAACCAGCGCACGGGCAGGGCCATCTTGGGCAGCGCGCCGCCCTCCCGGGCCAGCACCACGCCGATGCGGATCATGGCCACCCGGACGCCGGAGGTCGCCGCGGCCATGGCCTCGACCTCCCAGGCTCGGCAGACCTCCGCCAGGAACCCCATCCCCGAGTCCGAGAACTCATCCACGGGCTCTTCGCCCGCCGGGACATAGAAGCCGATGGCCGAGGCGCTCACCAGGGCGGCGGGGGGCCGGGGGCAGGCCCGCATGGCCTCCACCAGCCGCTTGGTGGTCTCGACCCGGCTGGCCAGGAGGGTGGCCTTGCGGGCGGCGCTCCAGCGCTTGTCCGCGATGCCCTCGCCTGCCAGGTTGATGACCGTATCGGCTCCGTCCAGCGCGGCGGCCAGGTCATCCCAGCTCCGGGCCAAGACACCCGCGGGCAGCTCGGTGCGACCGGGATTCCGGGTCAGCACCGTCACCTCCACCCCGAGGTCGACCAGCGCCCGCACCAGGGGCCGGCCCACCAGGCCCGTGCCTCCGGCCACCACCACCCGCTTAAGCTCTGCTGTCGCCATGCCCTGCTCCCAATTCCGTGCATCTCATGCTGCCGATGACCCTCTGATGATCCCAGCCGGCGAAGCGTTGGCCCAGATAAAGGCTCCTCCGGAATATTGGCAGGGCCCCCTGCAATCCCGGGGCGGGGATGCGAACATGGGGGCTACGGGAACCCCATGAACGCACTGAACCGACAATTCGAGCTCATTCGCCAGTCCGCCACGGTGGCCATGGCGGACCGGATCCTGGCGCTGAAAGCCAGTGGGCAGCCCATCATCGGGCTCCAGGTGGGCGACCCCGACTTCGGGACTCCCGCCCCGGTGCTGGAGGCGGCCACCAAGGCCCTGCAGGCCGGCCTGACGCACTACGGGCCCTCCAGCGGCTATCTCGACCTCCGGCAGGCCATCGCCGCCAAGCTGCTGCGGGACGAGGGTGTGTCCTACGATCCGGCGGCGGAGATCCTGGTCACGCACGGTGGCATCCACGCCTACTACACCGCCCTGCAGGCCATCCTGAACCCGGATGATGATGTCCTGATCCCGGATCCGACCTGGGCCACCCACGCCAACATGGTGGTGATGCTGCGGGGCCGCGCGGTGCGGGTGCCCGCGCCGGCCGAGTGCGGGTTCATCCCCCCCCTGGAAGCCTGGGAGAAGGCGCTCACGCCGAAGACCCGCGCCATCGTCCTGAACTATCCCTCCAACCCCACCGGCGCCTACCCGACGCGCGAGTACCTGGAGCAGCTGCAGGCCTTCGCCCAGGCCCACGGCCTGTGGGTGGTCAGCGACGAGGTCTACGGCAGCCTCTACTACGGCGAGCGTCCCACCAGCGCCGCGGCGCTGCCGGGGGCCAAGGACCGGACCCTGATCGTCAACAGCCTGTCCAAGACCTATGCCATGACCGGCTGGCGCGTGGGGTTTCTGGCGGCACCCGCCCGGGTCATTGCGAATGCCCTGAAGGCGAGCCAGAACTCCATCACCTGCGTGGCGCCCTTCGTCCAGAAGGCCGCGGCCTTCGCCCTGGTGGATCCGGAGGTCCAGGAGGCCACAGCCCGGATGCGTAGCGCCTACGCGAAGCGCCGGGGCCTGGTCCTGGAGCTCGCCCGGGAGCTGGGCAGCGCCAGGATCCTGGTAACGGCGCCCATGGGGGCCTTCTACTTCTTCCTGGATGTCCGGCCGCTGCGGCGGTCCTCGGTGGAGGTCTGCGAGAGCATCCTCGATAAGGCCCAGGTGGGTCTGGTGCCGGGCTCCGCCTTCGGCGCCCAGGGCGAGGGCTTCGTGCGCATGACCATCGCTGCCTCCGACGAGGATGTGGCGGCGGGCTTCCGGAAGATCATCGGGTGGGCCGAGGAGGAGAACGGATGAAGATCGCATTCCAAGGCGAGCCCGGAGCCTACTCTGAGCAGGCGCTGCTGGCCCACTTCGGCGAGGTCGAGACGCTGCCCTGCGAGTCCTTCGAGAAGGTCTTCGAGGCGGTGCGTGCCGGGGCCTGCGACGCGGCGATGGTGCCCATCGAGAACTCCCTCGCGGGCAGCATCCACCAGAACTACGACCTGCTCCTGCGGCATGACCTGGTGATCGTCGGAGAAGGCTCCCTGCGAGTCCGCCACTGCCTGATCGCCCTGCCCGGCGTGGACCGGAGCGAGATCCGCAAGGCCCGCAGCCATCCGCAGGCTCTGGGCCAGTGCGCGGGCTACCTGCAGAGTCACGGCATCATCGCGGAGCAGGCCTTCGACACCGCCGGCAGCGTGCGGCTGCTGAAGGAATCCGGGGCCCGCGACACCGCGGCCATCGCCTCCCGGCGGGCGGCGGAGCTGAACGGGATGCAGATCCTCGAGGAAGGCATCGAGGACGACCCCGAGAACTTCACGCGGTTCCTGGCCATCCAGCGGGAGCCGAAGGCGTTCCAAGGCGAGGCCAAGACCTCCATCGTGTTCACCCTGAAGAACCAGCCCGGGGCGCTGTTCAAGGCCATGAGTGTGTTCGCGCTGCGGGACATCGACCTCACCAAGATCGAGTCCCGTCCCCTGCAGGGGAGCCCCTGGGAATACCTCTTCTACGTGGACCTCATCGGCGACACCCGCGAGGAGACCGTCCGGCGCGCCCTGGACCACCTGGGGGAATACGCCACCATGCTGCGGGTGCTGGGGTCCTATCCACGGTTCAAAGGGTAGTAGGCAGGGTTCTGTGCTGGCCTGAGCGGCCAGGGCGGACTGGTTACCGGCCACGCTTCGTCCCATCCCAAAAAGATCCACAGCGGAACTGCAGATGACGCAGATTGGCGCAGATGGGTGTCGACACTCCGCATGGACGCTATCCAGGGGTGCCATGGCCGGGCCTCTTGGGGGGCACAGCCATGGCACCCCTGGATGACTTCCGGCGCAGCCGGAAGTCGCCTCCGGCGGGCCCATGCGGGGCGGGTCACGACCCATCACTGAAACCACTGAAACCGCAGAAATCATCGGTGTTCATCGCTGGCTAATAGGACTTGTCTTTTCGTAGGTCGGGATCAGCGCCCGTTACGTTCATCTGCGCCATCTGCGACATCTGCGGTTTCCCGTCTTTGTCTGTGGCGGCCTGATATCCGGCTACGCTGATGCCTGGCCTTGAGTCCCGTGGACTCCTTCCGCCGAGGCGACCATGCGCTACCTCCTGACGAACCTGCCCCTGAACCTGGGCGAGGAAGCGCTGGATCTGGCCCTGCCCCTGGCGCGGTCCCTGGGGGGCGCGCCCAGCGACTACGCGGGCGTGGTGCTGGAGCGCCGCAGCCTGGACGCGCGGCACAAGGGGTCGATCCGGTTCCTGACGGCCCTGAGCTTTGAAACAACCTTGCCCCTGGCCTGCGGACCGCTGGCGGGGGGACTGAAGCTCGACGCGGCGCCGGAGCCGTTGGCCCATGCGGTGGCCCCGGTCCCGCGGCGGCCCCGGGTGGTGGTGGTGGGCAGCGGCCCCGCTGGAACCTTCTGTGCCCTGCGCCTGCTGGACTACGGCATCGAGCCCATCGTGCTGGAGCGCGGCCCCGCCATGGGCGAGCGGGTGAAGGCGGTCTCGGGCCTCTGGCAGGACGGGGTGCTGGACCCGGAGGCCAACGCCCAGTTCGGGGAAGGCGGGGCGGGCACCTTCAGCGACGGCAAGCTCACCACGCGCATCGGCCACCCGGCCACGCGCTACGTGCTGGAGGCCTTCGTGCGCTTCGGCGCGAACCCCCGGATCCTCTACCTGGCCAAGCCCCACGTGGGTACCGATGTGATCCGGCGCTGCGCGGTGCTGATCCGCAAGGACGCCGAGGCTCGGGGCGCGCAGTACCGGTTCCGCGCCCGGCTGGAGGATGTGCGCTTCGACAACCAGGGGCGGGTCTGCGCGGCGGTGCTGGCCAGCGGCGAGGAGCTGCCCTGCGAGGCCTTGGTGCTGGCCCCGGGGCACAGCGCCCGCGACACCTTCGAGATGCTGCACCGCCGGGGTGTGGCCCTGCGGCAGAAGCCCTTCGCCATGGGCGTCCGGGTGGAGCACCCCCAGGACTTGATCGACCGCTCCCAGTACGGACCCGGCGCCGGACACCCCTCGCTGCCCGCCGCGGACTACCGGCTGGTCTGCAACTTCGGCCTGAACCGCGCCGCCTACAGCTTCTGCATGTGCCCCGGCGGCGAGGTCATCCAGTGCGCCAGCGAGCCCGGCGGCGTGGTGGTGAACGGCATGAGCCTGGAGAAGCGGGACTCGGGCTTCGCCAACTCGGGGCTGGTGGCCAAGGTGGGCACCGCAGACTTCGGCAGCGAGCACCCCCTGGGCGGCATGTATTTCCAGCGGAAGTGGGAGCAGGCCGCCTTCCGGGCGGCGGGGGAGACCTACGGCGCCCCTGCCATGGCCGTCCAGGACTTCGTCAAGGGCCGTGCCACGGGCCGCTTGCCGCGCACCAGCTTCCGGCCCTTCGCCGTGGCCGCGGACCTGCGCACCTGCCTGCCGGACTTCGTCCAGGAGCAGCTGGCTGGGGCTCTGCCCGTCTTCGACCGGAAGCTGCACGGCTTCGCCAGCCGCGAGGCCATCCTGCTGGGCATCGAGAGCCGCAC
Source organism: uncultured Holophagaceae bacterium (assembly GCA_903857495.1). GTDB lineage: Bacteria > Acidobacteriota > Holophagae > Holophagales > Holophagaceae > Geothrix. Next base: position 29,869 of record CAIOFF010000012.1, read on the forward strand.
CAGCAGCCCCCTCCAGCTGCTCCGGGGCGAGGATGGACAGTCCGTGTCCCATCCCGGCCTCTACCCCTGCGGCGAGGGCGCGGGCTTCGCCGGGGGCATCACCTCCGCCGCTGTGGATGGCATCCGCGTGGCCGAGTGGATCGCCCAGGCCGCCGGCGCCCCCGAGTTCCAGCCCTTCGCCAAAGCCGCCCGCGCCGGGGATCTGGCCACGGAATACTGAACCTTGGTAGATCACGGTCAGGTCGAAAATAAGCTAATGTAGGCTTTGTATCGAAAGAGCAGGACATCCATCCCGGAGGAACCATGTTCGAATCCGCGGAACTCGGCCACAAGCTGGAGAAGGAGGTCTGGGACCGGGAGCTGCCGACCCTGCGGGAGGCGCTGCTGGATGCCCAGTTCGACCTGGCGGCGGCGAAGTTCCCGGTGGTCATCCTGGTGGCGGGCGTGGACGGCGCCGGCAAGAGCGAGACCGTGAACACCCTCAACGAGTGGCTGGATCCCCGCCACATCCAGACGCACGGCCTCGACGTGCCCTCGGACGAGGAGCGCGAGCGGCCCCACATGTGGCGCTACTGGCGCATGCTGCCGCCCAAGGGGAAGATCGGCATCTTCGACGGTTCCTGGTACACCTGGCCCATCCTCGAGCGCACCTCGGGCCGCATCAAGACCTCGGAGCTGGACCAGGACATGGGCCGCGTGGCCCGCTTCGAGCAGATGCTCATCCAGGAGGGCGCCCTGGTCCTGAAGTTCTGGATGCACCTCAGCAAGGATGCCCAGAAGAAGCGCCTGAAGCTGCTGGAGAAGGATCCCAAGACCCGCTGGCGGGTGACGCCCCGGGACTGGAAGCACTTCGAGCTCTACGACAGCTTCCGCCAGGTGTCCGAGCGGGCTCTGCGCGCCACCAGCACCGCCGCCTCGCCCTGGATCGTGGTGGAGGCCTCGGACTGGCGCTACCAGCGACTCACCGTGGGCAAGATCCTGCTGGAGAAGCTGCGCGCCCGCCTGGACAACCCCGCGCCGCCGCCGCCGCCGCCGCCGCCCGCGCTCCAGCCGGTGGCGAGCCTCGACGAGATGAACGTCCTCAGGGCCCTGAATCTCACCCGGACCTTGGAGAAGAAGGACTATGAGGAGGAGCTGCTCACCCTGCAGGGCCGCCTGAACCTCCTGACCCGGCACAAGAACTTCAAGAAACACTCGGTGGTGCTGGTCTTTGAAGGTGTGGACGCGGCGGGGAAGGGCGGCGGCATCCGGCGCATCACCCAGGCCCTGGACGCCCGGACCTACCACATCCAGCCCGTGGCCGCGCCCACGGAGGAGGAGCGCGCCCAGCCCTACCTCTGGCGCTTCTGGCGGCACCTGCCCCGGCGGGGCAAGGTGATGATCTACGACCGCAGCTGGTACGGCCGGGTGCTGGTGGAGCGGGTCGAGGGGTTCTGCGCCGAGGCCGACTGGCAGCGGGCCTACAGCGAGATCAACGACTTCGAGGACCAGATCGTGCGTAGCCAGACCCTGCTGCTGAAGTTCTGGCTGTCCATCAGCCAGGAGGAGCAGCTGCGCCGCTTCCAGGAGCGCCAGGTCACACCCTTCAAGCGCTTCAAGATCACCGACGAGGACTGGCGCAACCGCGAGAAGTGGCCCCAGTACGAGCGGGCCATCTGCGACATGATCGACCGCACCAGCACCGAGATCGCCCCCTGGACCCTCGTCGAGAGCGAGGACAAGCGCTACGGCCGCCTCAAGATCCTCCGCACCCTTGTGCAGCGGCTGGAGGATGAGCTGTAGCTAGACTGCCCGTTCTTTGCCGAAGACGCGATCCAGCACCAGGCCGGCGGTCTCTTCGATGCTGCGGCCGGTGACGTCCAGCACGGGCCAGCGGCGGTGGGTCTTGAAGACCTCGTCGGCGTAGGCCAGCTCGTCCATGATGCGGCCCAGGTCGCTGTAGCTGTCCGCGCTGCCAGTGGCACCCAGGCGCTTCAGGCGGTAGGCGCGGATCTCCTGGAGGCGGTCTGCCTGGATGGTCAGGCCCACGATGCGGCCCTGGGGGATGGGCGCCAGCTCCGGGGGCAGGGGCACCCCGGGCACCAGGGGCACGTTCATCACCTTGAAGCCTTCCATGGCCAGATACATGGACAGCGGCGTCTTGCTGGTGCGGCTGATGCCCACCAGCACGATGTCGGCGTCCGCCAGGCCGGTCATGTCGATGCCGTCGTCGAACTTGAGGGCGAACTCGATGGCCTCGATGCGGCGGAAATACTTGTCGCCCACGGCGTGGAAGCTGCCGGCCTTCTCCTCGGGGCGCTCCCGCAGGTAGAGGGTGAGGGTGTCCAGCAGGTTTCCGAAGAGGTCCACCTGGGTGATGCGCAGCTCGGCGCAGCGGACCGCCAGGTAGGTGCGCAGCTCCTGCGAGACCGTGGTGTGGACGATGACGGCCCGCTTGTCGCCAGCCATGCCCAGCACGCGGTCGAGGTCCTCGAAGGACCGCACGTTCTGGAAGCGGCGCACCAGGGAGGAGCTCTCGCCCTTGGTGAACTGGGTGAGGGCGGCCTGGACCATCCGGTGGGCGGTCTCGCCAGATCCTCCGGAAACGATGTAGATGGGCTGTCTCTCCATCCAATCAGATTAACCTGATGGCATGAATCCCCGCGTCCTGACTTGGCTGCTCCTGGCCCTCCCCCTCGGGGCGGTGCTCTTCGGGCTGTCCATGCTGCTCGTGCGCTGGGCCCGGTCCCGTCGCCGGACCCCGGCAGATCCTGAGGCCCTGCTGCTGTCGGCGGTGTCCGGCAGCCTGCGGGAGCGAGGCGAGCTGGCCGCCTCCCTGGGGGAGCTGCGCACGGTCCACGAGCGCCTGCTGGATGCCCTCCCCCTGGGCCTGGTGTGGGTGGACCAGCGGCAGCGGCTGGCCGCCCTGAACCTCCGGGGCCGGGAGCTGCTGGGGGTCACGCCGGGTGTGCTGGGCCTCGAGGCGGCCTTTGTGTTGGAGCCCTTTCCCTGGCTGCGGGAGGCCCTGGATCGGGACCCTGGCCCGCCCCACCGGCTGGAGGCCGCCGGGCGCCGCTGGCGGCTGCAGCGCATCGAGGCGCCGAACCGCATCGGGGCTCTGGTCCAGTTCGAGGACGTCACCGAGGCCGAGCTGGAGGACCGGCGCCGGCAGCTGCGGGAGCGCTTCGCGGAGCTGGGGGAGATGACCGCCGGGGTGGCTCATCAGCTCAAGAACGGGCTGGCGGTGCTCAAGGGTCAGGGTCAACTGCTGCAGCGGGCGGGCCACGGCGAGGCAGCCCACACTCTGCTGGAGGAGACCGAGGACCTGGAGCGCCTGGTGCAGCGCTTCCTGCAGTGGGCGAAGCCGCTAGACCCGGTCCTGGAGCTGCTGCGGCTCGAGGAGGTGGCGGGCCAGGCTCTGGCCGAGCTGAAGCGCCGCCCCGTGAGCCAGGGGCGGACCCTGGTCTGGGAAGGCAAGGGCAGCGCCACTGGCGACCCGGTGCTGCTGCACCAGGCCCTGGTCAACCTGCTCGAAAATGCCTGTCAGGCGACGCCCCTGGGCGGGCGGGTGCAGCTCCGCATCGGCGAGGGCCGCCTGGACATTGAGGACGGCGGCCCGGGTCTGTCCGAGGACGCGGTTATCCGCATGTTGCGGCCTTTCGAGAGCGGCCGCCCCGACGGCACCGGCCTGGGCCTGCCCCTGGCCCTGAAGTGGCTGAACGCCCAGGGGGCCGACCTGCACCTGCGGCCCCGCCCCGAGGGGGGCACCCGCGCGGAGATCCGCTGGTAACTTGGTGGGATGAAGATCGCCCTGCTCCAGCTCAATGCCCGCCTCGGGGACCCCGAGGGGAACGGCCGCAGCCTGGAAGCAGCCTACGCGGCCGCCGTGGCCGCCGGCGCGCAGCTGGCGCTGGCGCCGGAGCTGGCCATCCCCGGCTACCTGCTGGAGGACCGCCTCTGGGAGCCCGCCATGCGGCGGCGCATCGAGGCCGAGTCCCACCGGCTGGCCGCACTGACCGGGGCCGTGCCGCTGGTGTTCGGCACGGCCCGCCCGGCGCCCTCGGGCCGCCTCTGGAACGAGCTCTGGTGGTGCGAGGGCGGCGCCCTGCGGCACTGCGCCCACAAGCGCGTGCTGCCCAGCTATGACGTCTTTGACGAGCACCGCTACTTCGAGCCGGACGATGCCCCCCAGCCCCTGCTGAGCTTCGGCGGCCACCGCATCGGCCTGTCCATCTGCGAGGACCTCTGGGCCGATCCGCAGCTCGGCAACGTGCCCGTGGGCTACGGCGTGGATCCCATCGCGGACCTGGCGGCGGCGGGGGCCACCCTGATCCTCAACGCCAGCGCCAGCCCCAGTGCTCTGGGCAGCTTCGTGCCACCGGGCCGCAGCGCGCCCTGGGCCATCCCCTCCAAGGACGCCCAGCGCCGCCGCCTGCTGCCGGGCCTGGCGCAGAAGCACGGCCTGGCCATCGCCTACGCCAGCCGCGTGGGGGCCGAGAGCTGGCTGCTCTTCGACGGCGGCTCGGGCCTGGCCCTACCGGACGGTCGCTGGCAGGGCTGCGCGGCCTTCCAGGAGGGCCTGCTGATGGTGGATCCCGGCACGCCGGGCGAGGTCTGGACGCCCGCCGAGGAGGGCCCCTGGCTGCGGAAGGCCCTGGTGACGGGCATCCGCGACAACCTGGCCAAGCAGGGCCTGGAGGCAGTGGTGCTGGGCCTGTCCGGCGGCATCGACAGCGCCGTGGCCGCGGCCCTGGCCGCGGAGGCCCTGGGCACGGACCGGGTCTTCGGCGCGGCCCTCCCCACCCGCTTCAGCAGCTCCGAGAGCTCCGCCCTGGCCGAGCAGCAGGCGCGGCACCTGGGCATCGGCTACCTCAGCCTCGACGCGGAAGCGCCCTTCGCCGGGTTCACGGCGGCCCTGGAGCAGGCCCTGCCGGGCCGCGGCTTCAGCCTCACGGACGAGAACCTCCAGAGCCGCTGCCGCGGCAGCCTGCTGCTGGCCCTGACCTCCGAGCCCGAGCTCCAGCGGCGGCTCGGCACGGATCGGGTGGCGGTCCTCAACACCGGCAATAAGAGCGAGGCCGCCACGGGCTACTTCACCCTCTACGGCGATGGCATCGGTGTCTTCGCACCCCTGGGCGACTGCCTCAAGGCGCGGGTCTACGCCGTGGCGCGGGACCTGGGCGAAGCCGTCCCCCGCGGCGTGCTGGAGCGCCCGCCCACCGCCGAGCTGCGGCCGGGCCAGACCGACGAGGCCAGCCTGCTGCCCTACGCGCAGCTGGACGCCATCCTGGGCGCGGCCCTGGAGGCCCAGCGGCCCGAGGAGGGCCTGGCTGAAGACCTGGCCCTGCTGCTCGACGGTGCCGCCCTGGACCAGGCCCGCGCCGCCCTGCCGCGCATCCTCGCGCTGCTGCGCCGCACCGAGTTCAAGCGCCGCCAGCTCCCCTTTGCCTTCAAGGTGAGCCCCAAGGCCTTCGGCGCCGGCCGACGCATTCCCCTCACGGCGCTTTGAACCACCGCGCCAGCACGGTATCCTGACCCCTCTGGCCGGTGTGGCGAAATGGCAGACGCGACGGACTCAAAATCCGTTTCCCCCTAAAGGAGTGTCGGTTCGAGTCCGACCACCGGTACCAAAGGTGAGCCCCGCAGGGGCTCTTCTGCTTTCGGGGGTCGGGCTCTAAGTCACGGATGGAACCGGAGTCTGCTTCAGCGGCTGCCGGTGACCAGATCCTTGGAATCGAAGGTGAACAGCCTTTTCCCTCGCGCCTCTACGTCTGGATGGCAGAGAGGTTGCATACCGAGGGCATTCGCCAGGGCCTGGCTGGGCAGGTTGCCAGCGGGAACCACAGCGCTGATGCCGGGGAATCCCCATTGATCGAGGGCATAGGGAACCAGCTTCCTCAGCCCTTCCTTGCAGAGTCCCTGTCTCCGAAAGTCTGGATGCATCACATATCGAAGATCGAGCCACCCATCAAGGTATTGGCTATCAGCTAACTGAGTCCAGCCGACACATCTGGCCGAAGCTTTGGAAATCAGCATGAATTCCCTCGGGTTTTCGGGGGAACGGGAGAGGGTATCCACCGAATCATAGGCAGGTCCGAAGATCCGCTGGATGTCTGGCACCCTCAATAGTTCGTCTAATGCCGTGGCCCATTTCCCGCTGAAACAGGTCATCCGTAACCTGGGAGTCTCGAGGTCCAAGTGCGTGAATCCCCTACCAATATTTGGCTCACCTGGCCGGACGACCATGGGTCACCTCCCAAAACGGCAGAGATGTAACAGGGGAAAACCAGCTGTGGCTTGTTAGACCAGAGTCTGGGACGGGGGCGTATTACTTTCAACTGTATCTATTTCGTCACCAGGCCCCAAGGCCCACCAGAGCTATCAGCCAATTGCAAAATTCAGACGGTGAACGGCAAGAATCGGTGGGCGGCTGGTTGGCGTCTGGCCTGCTCCGCTTCCCGCGGGGTTTTGCAGACCGCTCGCAGGCCTCCGTGAATTCCGGGGAAGAAGAACCAGCAACCGCAGCTACCGCAGAGGCGCACCGACCCAACGGGCATGACCCCGCCTACGGCGACTTGCGGCACAGACGGATGGCATCACGGGGTGCCACGGCCGCGCCCCCCGATAGGTGCTGCAGCGGCGCCCTGGGAGGGTGCCCATGCCACGTGTAACCCAACCCAGAACGTTTGATCACCGCCCATCACCGGTGATAGCTGGCTACAGATCTATTCCCCCGAGTTTCACCATGCCTGGAGGTATCCCTTTACGCGCTGATTTCCTCTGCGTTCCCTGCGCTGAGATCTCCTTCCCGAAAATCCCGAAAGATCCCTAATTAATCAATTTTGAAGAATTGGCCTGAATTTCCATGGTGTCACCCGATGTCGGGGGCGGATTCGAAATAATCCGTGCACCTTGAACAGTCATGAACTGATATCCAATCCCGCTCCTTGTCGTAATGGCGCTCCCACTTACGCCTGTAGGTGTGGCTGATGCGGCTGGGGAGACCATGAACACCTGAGATAGAGTGTTGGAATTGGATCCCTTAGAATCGGTCGTGTACACGTCCATGCGAAGGCTGCCAGCCGAACTGGTGGATGCGGTGAAAGTAGATTGCACCCAGCCGGACGTAATACCAGCTATACCACTAATTGACCCAGTATTGGTTCCAGTGATCGCGCCAGCTGAATTGTAAAAAGTAAATGTCGCAGTGAGCATATCTCCACCGGCATCTGTGAAGTTAAATTTACCAATAACACTAGCAGAACCACCAGATGACCCCTGGGTTACACTGGCAGGAGTAAATTGAAAGTTGGAGATGCTAGGTGGATGTGTTGTCGGAGTATTATCAGTAATCAGGAAGGTGCCTGAGAGCACGTTGGATTTTGAACCTGCTGTATCGGTTGCATAGGCTTCAAATCTAAAATTATCTGCAACGGTCGTCGCAACATTTAGGTAGAGAGCGACACTACCTACGGTCACGCCACTGGTTCCGCTGATTGGTACGGTTGCGGCAGAGGCGACTTGGCCATTTGAATAATAATTCGTAATATTGAAACCAGTTAGGTCGCCGCCATTGTCTGTAAAATTGAATGAACCTGTGACACTGATTGCCCCACCACCAGCGCCCTTGGTTGTAGTGCTTGGTGAAAATTGCAAATTTGAAATACCTGGGGCATGAATGACGGTTGTTGGTGGTGCCGAACTTCCCCCACCACCCCCACCACAGCCTACGGTCAGGATTAAGAAACCAAGAAAACTTAGGAGGTGTAATTGTACAGATCGCATCGTAACCTCAGCTTTAGTTTCAATAGATTTTTAGCTTACTAGTTGGTGATGTGGATCACAACAAATAGTCAGAATTTTTTCTGAACAATTGTGTCTTAAGTGGTGAAATAGTAATTAAAGATGTAAATAGTTAATAATTAAGCAAAATATATAAAAAAATGCGGACACATTTCTAATTTCAGCGGACCCTTCACATCATCCCCGGGGCCAACGCAGACTCCCTTTCGCCCGAGGGACGGGAGGTTTGAGTCCCACTCGGGGGCAATCGGTGCCGAACAGGGCAATTGGTTTTTTCCGACACTCGGCGAGTGGAATTCAAGTAAAAGCAGGTCCCGGACGAAATGGCCCCAAACGGTCTGTCTGGTCGCAGGAGGCGACTGGCCCGAGATGAACGGAGTCATCCATGCTTTTCTTCAGACCCACCTTGCTGGCGGTGTTGCTGGGTGTCTTCCTGGCCTCCTGTGGTGGCGGGGGCACGGGCAGTGCGACCGTCCAGCCCACTGCGGCAGCCCCCGCCATCACTGCTCAGCCCACGGCCCAGACAGCGATCCTGGGCCAGGCGGCCGTCTTCTCGGTGGTGGCCACGGGGACTCCGGCACCCACCTACCAGTGGCTGAAAAATGGCGTCGCGATCGTCGATGGCACCTCGGCCAGCTACCACACCCCCGCCACCACCAAGGCAGACCAGGGCGCCCTGTTCACCGTGGTGGTCACCAACGCCTCGGGTACCGTGACCTCGAGCCCGGCCGTGCCCCTCGCGGTCCAGTGGGCCCCGGCCGTCACCGCCCATCCCCAGAACCAGACGGTGACCGCGACCAGTGTGGCCACGTTCGCGGTGGCGGTAGAAGGCGTTCCCACCCCGTCCATCCAGTGGCAGAGGAATGGCCAGAACATCACCTCGAATGGCACTTCCCTCACCTACACCACGCCGGCCACCAGCCTGGCGGGCTCCTCCACAGACAACGGCAGCACCTACCTGGCGCTGCTGACCAATACGGTGGGGACCGCCCAGAGCAACGCCGCCACCCTCACGGTCCTGCCCCTGCCGGTAGCCGTCAGCCTGGACTCCAGCACCCCCCTGGACCTGCCCGGGGTCATGGAAGGGCAATCCACGCAATTCAATGTCGTCGCCACCGGGACGGCGCCGCTGACCTATCAGTGGTTCAAGGGCTCCGCTGGGAATGCGACTGCGATCTCCGGGGCCACCAGCGCCACGCTCTCCTTTTCGAAGGTCCAGAGCTCGGATGCCGGGACCTACTACGTGGTGGTGAATAACCCCGTCAACGTGCCCCAGACGTCCCGTGCCGCCTTGCTCATGGTGACCGCGGCCCAGCTGCCGCCCAGCATCTCCACGCAGACCCCGAGTCTCGCCGTGACCGAAGGGAACCAGGCCACCTTCCAGGTGGTGGCGACGGGCACGCCCACCCTGACCTACCAGTGGCAGCGCAACGGGATTGACATCCCGGTCTCCAGCAATGCCACGGCCGGCACTCCGAACCTGATGCTCACCACCCTGACGCTGGCGGATAGCGGCGCCCAGTTTCGCTGCCGGATCTCCAATGCCGTGGCTCCGGCGGGCATCTATTCCACTCCTTCCACGCTGACGGTATTGCCTTCGCCCAATCCGCCGGTCATCGCCAGCTTCGTCGCGAATCCCCCCGAGATCGTCCTGGGCCAGCCCACAACTCTGAGCTGGAACGTCACCGCTGCCCGGGCACTCGCCCTTGACCATGGGGTGGGCGATGTCACCGGGAGCACCAGCAAGCCCGTCACACCCACGCAGGCGGGTCCACTGACCTACACCTTGATAGCCACCAATGGTGCCGGCATCAAGACCGCCACCACCCTGGTGACCGTGAACGCGGTCTCCAGTCAGCAGCTGACCGTGGACTTCGACGCCAGCATCAGCACTTCCAGCCTGCCCTCCAGCGGCACCCACGCCTACCTGCAGGGCGCGATCGTGGAATACAACGTCGCGAACGCTCCCGGTTTCATAAATCTCCTGGTGACCGTTGACGGGTCCCCCGTGCCAGCTTCAGGGACCATCGTCATGGCCGGTGACCATGCCCTCCGGGCCAGGGCCCAGCGCCAGGTCCTCACCGTCACGGCCACCGCAGGTCCCAATGGAGCCATCACGCCAAGCGGCGCCAGCTCTGTTCCCTATGGCGCCGACTCCCCCACGTTCACCATCACGCCCGCCACCGGCTACGTCATCAATGACGTCCTGCTGGATGGCATCTCGGTGGGTCAGGTCGGAAGCTACACCATCCGCAGCGTGACCGGCAACCACACCCTTACAGCCACCTTCGTCCAGACCAACCGGTTCACCATCACCATGGGTGCGGGTGTGGCCGGCTACCCCGCCACCGGCGACTATCGGGTGGATCGGCGGGTCGACTATTCCTTCTGGGCCCTGCCCGGTTATGAGGCTCTGACGCTGGTCAATGAAACAGGCGGCTCATCGGCACCCAGCGGGTGGGCCGATATGCAGGTCCCCCGCAGTCTCACCATCACGGCCCAGCTGATGAACCTGACGATCACCCTGAGCACGGACGGGAACGGGAGCATCCAGGGGCCGGGTTCGGTCGCCTATGGTCAAATCCCTTCCTATACCTTCACCCCAAAAGCTGGCTACAAGCTTGATCAGGTCCTGGTCGATACGGTGCCAGTGGTCGTTAGTCCTTCGCTTCAGTACACCTTCCCTGCACCCGTTACGACCGCCCACACCATCCAGGCCTTCTTCAAACCCCTGCCCTGAGGTCTTCATGCGCCCATGGATCACGCTTCCGCCCCTGCTCCTGGCGCTGCCGCTGGCGGCCCAGGCTCCGGAACCGAACAGCATCGGCATCCAGGCCCGCCTGAGCCTGCCCGGGGGTAATCTCCCGGATGTCACCGGAAGCCGGAATGCGGGGATCGGGGCCAGCCTCCAGGCGGAGCTGCACTTTGAATCCGTCCTCAGCCTGCGCCTGCTGATGGGGGCCGACGACTGGCGGCCGAAGGGCGCCGCCCAGAACCGCGCCGTGCAGGCCTATCACGTGGGCGTCGACGTGGTCTACTTCCTCCGGGACGAAGGGCGGGACTATGTCCAAGGCCCCTATGTCATGGCGGGGCTGGCGGGCTACACCTGGGCCATCGGCGCGGATGCCCAGTCGCGCACCACGCCCCTGCGCTCGACCAAAGCGTGCGTGGATGTCGGATTCGGGTATCGCCTCAACCCGCATTTCGATGTCGAGCTGAAGGTCCTGGCCGGCAAGGTCGAACCGAATTTCACGGCCAACACCACCAGCCTGGGAATCACCTACCGCTTCTAGGTTTCAGGAAGGCAGGACAACCGCCCGGTTACCATCCAGCATGCTGTCGGTGCTGTTGCTCTTCCTGCTGCCCGTCGGGGGCGGCATTCCCGCGGGGGTTCTCCTGGCCCGAGCCCAGGGTCTGCCCTGGCCCGCGACGGCGGGACTCTATCTGGCCTCTGATGTGCTCCTGGCCCTGGCCTTCGAGCCCATGTTGCGGCTGCTGGTGCTCCTGGCGGGGAAGGTCCCCTTCCTGGCCCGCCTTGGTGTGGTGTTGAAGGCGGCCATGGCCCGCACCGCCGCCCAGGTCAGCAGTCCTGGGGCGGGCCCCCTCACCCTGGTGCTGATCGCCTTCGGCGTGGATCCCATGACCGGGCGCGCCGCGGCGCTGGCGGCAGGACATGGATTCCTCGCGGGCTGGGCCATCGCGATCGCGGGCGACATGCTCTACTACGCCGTCATTGCGGTGGTGACCCTGCGCCTGAATGCTTATTTTAAGAACCCGGAGGCCACGGTCCTGGTGGTGCTCAGCGCCATGGTTGTAGTGCCGGTGCTGGTCCGACGCCTGCGCGGCAGGCTGAGGCCTGCTGGCTAGTCTTCGCGCCTAGACCCTGAATCTGGCCACGATGGCGTTGAGCTGCTCGGCCAAGTGGCTCAGCTCGTCCACGGTGCGGGTGGACTCCTTAATGGTGGCGGCCATTTCCTCCATGGCCGCGGCGTTCTGCTCGGCGATGGAGGTAAGGTTGCCCATGGCTGTCACGACGGACTGGCTGTCGTGACTCTGGGCTTCGCTCTGGCCGCCGATGGTCTGCATGCGCTCCGCTGAATCGGTGATGGCGCTCTGGATGCTGGCCAGGGCCTCGCCGGCGGTGTTCACCATCATGGTGCCGTCGGCGATGGCGCGGTTGGACCTCTGGATCAGGGACGTGATCTCCTTGGCGGCGGCGGCGCTGCGCTCGGCCAGCTTGCGGACTTCCTCCGCGACCACCGCGAAGCCCCGGCCGTGCTCGCCGGCCTTGGCGGCCTCGATGGCGGCGTTCAGGGAGAGCAGGTTGGTCTGGTTGGCCATCTCGGTGATCACCGAGAGGATGCTGCCGATCTGCTTGGAGTTCTCGTTGATGGCCTGCATGCCACTGATGGCGCTGCCCACGGCGGTGTCGCCCTGGGTGCCGGCCTGCTGGGCCTGCTCGAAGACCTGGAGCGCCCCCGCCACGCTGGCATTCACGACCTGGGAGGCGCCGGCGATGCCCTGGACGCTGCTGGTGGTGGTGGCCACGCTGGCCTTCTGCTTCTCCGCGGCCTGGGCGATGTTCTGGGCGGTGCTGTGCATCTCGGACATGCCCGAAGACATCTGCAGGGATCCGGAGGCCAGGTTCGTGGAGATGGCCATCACCTGCTGGATGATCTGCTGGATGTTCTCGACGAAGCGGTTGAAGTGCCTCGAGAGCGCAGCGATCTCATCATTGCCGCTCACATCCAGGCGGGCCGTGAGGTCCCCCTCGCCCTCGGAGATGTCCCGCATGCGCCTCTGGATGACTTCCAGCGGAGTGACCAGGGCATTGCCGAGGACGTAGGAGAAGCCGAAGCCGACTGCCAGCATCAGCACGCCCAGCAAGGCCATACCCAGGAGGGCGCTGAGTTGGCTGCCCCGGAGCTGGTCCCGGTTGACCACCAGCACGAGGTAGGGTTTTTCTGCTGCGTTCTCGACTTTGACCGGACCCCCCACCAGCAGGAAGCTCCCCTTCTCCACGAACAGGTTGCCCCTGAACAAGTCCTTGGCGGCCGCCTCTCTCAGGAAGGCCTCGGCGAAGGGTGTCAGCTCAAGCTGGCTGCCCTTGCTCTTCGCCTGCACCATCACACGGGGGCCTCTAGTGACAGGATCCAGGGTGACCACCATGGCCTGGCTGATCTCGGCGTCGTCCTTCAGGCCGTCCAGGCCCCGCTCCACGAGCTCTGCATTTTTGGTCTGCACCCCGCTCTGGAGGCTCTCGGCCATGAGGCTCGCAAGGCTGGCGGCCTTCTGCTTGAGCCCCTCATTGAGTGCCGAGTTCAGGCGCCAGAGGGAGAAGAGGTTCGCGGCGCCACCGAGGACCATGGCCAGGGTCAGGATGGAATACAGTAACTTCTTGCGAATACTTAGGTTGTTGAAATACTTCATGGCCACCCCTGAATGAGTTCTGCGCTGGATCGGTCCGCTGGCAGGGGGGGGTGAATGCTGAGAGGGCTTTTTCGGCCTTGTCGAGATTATTGAGTGATGACCTCTCGGTCCTTAAAGAAGCCCGGCCCCGCGGGTGCGGGGCCGGGCTTCTGGGGCAGACTTGGGGCTCAGATCCTGAAGCGGGCCACGATGCCGTTCAGCTGCTCGGCCAGCTGACTCAGCTCGTCCACGGTGCGGGTGGACTCCTTGATGGTGGCGGCCATTTCCTCCATGGCCGCGGCGTTCTGCTCGGCGATGGAGGTGAGCTCGCCCATGGCCGATACAACGTATTGGCTGTCGTGGCTCTGGGCTTCGCTTTGGCCGCCGATGGTCTTCATGCGCTCGGCAGAGTCGGTGATGGCGCTCTGGATGCTGTTGAGAGCCTCACCGGCGGTGTTCACCATCTTGGTGCCGTCGGTGATGGCGCGGTTGGAGGTCTGGATCAGGGCCGTGATCTCCTTGGCGGCAGTGGCGCTGCGCTCGGCCAGCTTGCGGACTTCCTCGGCGACCACCGCGAAGCCCTTGCCGTGCTCCCCGGCCTTGGCAGCCTCGATGGCGGCGTTCAGGGACAGCAGGTTGGTCTGGTTGGCGATCTCGGTGATCACCGTCAGGATGTTACCGATCTGCTTGGAGTTCTGGTTGATGGCCTGCATGCCCGTGATGGCGCTGCCCACGGCGGTGCCGCCCTTGCCGGCGGCCTGCTGGGCCTGCTCGAAGACCTGGAGCGCCCCCGCGACGCTGGCGTTCACCACCTGGGAGGCGCCAGCAATTCCCTGGACGCTGCTGGTGGTGCTGCCGACGCTGGCCTTCTGGTTCTCAGCGGCCTGGGCGATGCTCTGGGCGGTGCTGTGCATCTCAGACATGCCCGCCGACATCTGCAGGGAACCCGAGGCGATGTTCGTGGAGATGGCCATCACCTGCTGGACGATGTGATGGATGTTCTCCACGAAGCGGTTGAAGTGCCCGGCCAGGGCGGCGACTTCGTCACTGCCATGCACGTCCAGGCGGGCCGTGAGATCGCCCTCGCCTTCGGAGATGTCCCGCATGCGCTTCTGGATGTTTTCCAGCGGCGTGACCAGGGCATTGCCCAGGAAGTAGGCGAAGGCAAAGCCGATGGCCAGCATGACCAGCCCCAGCAAGGCCAAGCCCACGAAGGCGCTGAGCTGGTTGCGGTGCAGGCGGTCCCGGTTGACGATGAGCAGCAGGTAGGACTTCACCGGTGCGTTCTCGACCTTGACCAGCTCCCCCACCAGCAGGTAGCCGTCCTGTTCCAGCACCAGGTGATCCTTGGACAGATCCTTGCCGGCAACGGCCTTGAGGAAGGTCTCGGCGAAGGGCTGCAGGTCCAGCTGGCTGGCCTTGGCCTTGGACTTGGTCATGACCTTGGCGGCCTTGGTCGCGGGATCCTGGATCACCAGCGCCGCCTGGGAGATGTCGTTATCCTCCCGCATGCCGTCCAGGCCCCGTTCCACCAGACCGAGGTCCTCGAACTGGACGCCGGACTGGATGCCGTCGGAGACCAGGTTGGCGAGGCTCGCGGCCTTCAGCTGCAGCCCGTCATTGAGGGCGGAGTTGAGGCGCCAGAGCGAGAAGGCGGTGGAGGCCACGCAGAGCACGGCCGCCAGCGCGAGGATGGAGTAGAGCAGCTTCTTGCGGATGTTGAGATTGATCCAGAAGACCATGGGTGCCCCTGAGCAGGTATGCCGCTGCATCGGGCTTGAGGCTGACTGGGTTGAATATCAGACCACCTGGGGCGCAAGAACGGATTCTTCTGGGTTCTCAGGGGCCTTCGTTCTAGCTCCTCAGAGTGATGACCGTGGCTCCGGCCCCCCCCTGGGCCTGGGGCGCGTCCTCCACCTGGAGAATTCCGGGGTGCCCCCGCAGGGCCTCCCGCACGGCCGCCTTGAGCCGGCCGGTGCCGTGGCCGTGGACGATGCGCAGGTACTTGCGCCCGGCGGCCAGGCCCTCCTCCACGAAGCGGTAGATCTCGCTGTCCACGTCATCGCTGGCCCGGCCGATGAGGTTGATCTCCGAGTCGAGCTCCTGGACCTCGGCCCTGATTCGGACCTTGCCGCTGGCTTTCGGCGCGACCTCCCGGGCGCCGATGGGCTCCAGCTCGCCCGTCCGGCACTCCAACCGACGGCCTTGGGGGGTCTCCAGGCTGACCCGGTCGCCCTTCAGGCTGATGACCTTGCCCTCGACCCCGAGGCCCCGGTGCCGGGCGTAGCCGCCTTCGCGCACCTGCGCCAGGGGTCCGGCGGGCTTCCGGCGCCCGCCCAGCTCAGCCTCGGCCAGCCGGGTCAGCTGCTTCACCCGCTCGTGGGCCTCGGTGCCCAGGCGGTCGGCGTTCACCTCGGTGGCCTTCTGGCGCTCCTTCAGGTCCTTCACCAGGCGCTTCCCCTCGTGGTCGAGGAAGTCCAGCACCCGCGCCACCTTCTCCCGGGACTCCTGCTGGAAGGTCTCGCGCTCGGCGCGCAGCTTCTCCTCGCGCTGCCGGAGGATCTCGCGGTCCTTCTGGGCCGCCGCCTGCTGGGTTCGCAGGGTCTCGGCCTCTTCCAGCAGCCGCGCCCGCTCGGCTTCCAGCTCCCGGAGGAAGTCCCGCCAGTCCTGCTCGCGCTGGCCCAGCACCTTGTCCGCGTGGTCCAGGACCGGGCGGGGCAGCCCCAGGCGGGCGGCGATGGTGAGGGCCCGACTCTGGCCCGGCTGGCCCAGCAGCAGGCGGTAGGTGGGGGCCAGGCGCGCCTCGTCGAACTGTACGGAGGCGTTCTGGAAGCGGGTGTGCCGCAGGCCCCACTGGCTGATGTCCCCCAGGTGGGTGGAGCAGAGGATCCAGCAGTGGCGGCGCGACAGGGTCTGGAGCAGGGCGATGCCCAGGGCGGCGCCCTCCTTGGGATCGGTGCCGGTGCCCAGCTCGTCCAGGAGCACCAGCCCACCCACGTGGTGGTTTTCCAGGATGTCCTTCAGATGCAGAATATGGCTGCTGAAGGTCGAGAGGCTTCCCGTGATGGTCTGGTGGTCGCCGATGTCTGCGTGGAGGCTGGGCAGGGCGGGAAAGCTGGAGCCCTCCCGGGCGGGCACCGCGCAGCCCGCGGCGGCGAGGGCCGAGAGCAGGCCCACGGTCTTGAGGACCACCGTCTTCCCGCCGGTGTTGGAGCCGGAGATGATCAGCCCCGGCCGCCCGGCCTCGAGGACCAGGTTCAGGGGCACCACCGGGTGGGGCAGGGGCTCCAGGCCCAGGGCCTCGCGCACCGCGGGCAGCAGCAGGGGGTGCCGGGCCTCGAGCAGACAGAGCCGGCCCTCCCTTGGGTTCTCCGCCAGCTCCGGCAGCAGGCCGCCGCAGAGGCTGGCCCAGCGCAGCAGGGCCAGGCCCTGGTCCGTCCGGGCCTGGAGGTCCCGCCAGCTCAGGAAGTCCTCCCGCCGGGCCCGCAGGTCCGTCAGCAGCTCCCGCAGGAAGGCCTGCACCGCCTGGCTGTATTCGCTGTCCGCCTCCACGAAGGCATTGTTGAGGGGCACGGCCTCCAGGGGCTCGATGAAGACCGTGGCACCGCTGCCGCTGCGGTCCAGCACCAGGCCCGGCACCTGGCTCCGGCGCTCGGAGCGGACCGGCAGGCAGTAGCGGCCGTTGCGCTCCACCACCATGGCCTCGTTGCAGGCCTCGGGCGCCCCCCGGAGGATCTTCTGCAGCTTGGCCTGCACGGACTGGAAGGCGTCCTGGCGCTGCCGGTGGAGGCTGGCCAGGGCCGGCACGCGCAGGGGATCCAGCTGGCCATCGAGGGTGAAGCTCTTTGTCAGGCGCTCCGCCAGGGGCGCGGGGTCCGGCAGCAGGGCCGCCGTCACCTGGAGCCGGTCGATACCCAGGTGGGTGCCCGCCGGGGCCAGCCGCGCCTCGGGCCAGGGCAGCCCCGCGAGGGTCTGCAGCAGCCTGGACAGGGACCGCAGGCCCTCGCGCAGCTCCCGCCAGTGCTCCGGCAGCAGCCAGCCTGCAGGGTTGAGCAGCTCCTCCAGGGCCTCGTCCATGGCCAGCACCGGCAGCTGGTCTGGCGCGGCAGCCCAGGCTTCCTGCAGCTCCAGCTGGTAGAGGCGGCGCAGCCCCGCCAGGCCATCCCAGGGATCCATGGCCCCCAGCGCCACCCGCGCCAACGCCGTCCGCGCCCCGCCCTGGATGAGCCGGACTGCCTCCGGGAATTCAAGCACCTGCAGTTCAGAGTTCATGGGTGGAGCCGTGCCCTTTCCCTACCAGTAAACCAAAAGGGCCCGCCAAAGCGGGCCCTTTATAGATAAAGCGAAGCTTTATCTCAACCGATCATGCGCCGTTCCTGTGCGAGCCGCTTGAGGGTCTTCTTACGGGCGGCGAGCATCTTGCGCTTGCGCTTGGCACTGGGCTTCTCGTAGTGCTGACGCTTTTTCAGCTCGCTGAGAATGCCGGACTTCTCGCACTTCCGCTTGAAGCGGCGAAGGGCGAACTCGAACGTCTCGTCTTCTTTGACCTTGACCAAAGGCATATGGATGCACCTCCTTCCGCGGGAATCTGGCGTCGGGCCTGCAGGGCGGGACCGGGCCGAACGAGAAGTCTACCCTATCTTTCCCGTGATGGCGAGGCCGGATCCCTGCCGCTACCCTGAAGGACTCCCCACGCCCGGAGCACCATGCCCCGCCCCCTGCTTCTGTTTCTGGACAGCCAGTCTCCGCGGACGCCGGGACTGGCGTCGGCGTTGGAGCTGGACGGCTGGGCGGTGCGGTGCGCCCACGGGGAGAAGATCCCGGAGTTCCTCCCGTCGGGCCTGACGCCCAGCCTCCTGCTGCTGGACCTGGCCGCGCCCGGCGAGGCAGGGAGGACCCTGGCCCGGGTGCTGCGGCAGCGGCACCCCCGCCTGGCGGTGGTGGCGCTCTCGGAGGACACGGCCACTCCGACCGATGGCCGAGGCCACGTGCTGGACATCCAGGCCTATCTGGACCCCGCCCAGACGGACGGCGCCCTGGTCGCAGCCCTGCGCAGCTACCTGCCCGAGGCGGACCAGCTGCCCTCGGATGACCTCTTTGGCGACCTGCTGGCAGATCTGGACACCCCTCCGCCGGTGCCGCCACTGGATCCCTTCGCCCTCTTCGACCCGGCCCTGCACACCCCCTCGGCGCCGACGCCCGCGAGCCTGGGCTACCTGCTTGGCCCAGGGCCCGCCGAAACGTCCACCTTTGCCATCCCTGACCACAGTCGGCTGGCAGTCCCCTCCGTGAAGGTGCCGCCGGTCCTGCGGACGGAGGGCAGCTTCTTCGCCGCGGAGAAACCGGTTGAGCCCCTGGCAGAAGCCGAGTTCACCTTCAGCAGCATCGCAGGTCTCGAGGATCCCTTCGGCTGGTCCAAAGAGTCGGTCCCTCCACCGCCCTCCCCGGGGCCCGGCGGCCACGAGGAATACGGCAACTACTTCCTGCTGGAGAAGATCGCCGTGGGGGGCATGGCGGAGCTCTTCAAGGCCCAGCAGCGCGGCGTCCAGGGCTTCCAGAAGATCGTCGCCATCAAGCGCATCCTGCCGCACTTCAGCGACAACGAGGACTTCGTCACGATGTTCATCGACGAGGCCAAGCTGGCGGCCCAGCTGACCCACCCGAACATCGTGCAGATCTTCGACCTGGGGAAGGCCGGCCGATCCTACTACATCGCCATGGAATACGTGAACGGCCGCGACCTCCGCACCCTGCTGAAGCGGGTCCGCAGCCTCGGCCTGCCCTTCCCCGAGCAGGTGGCGGCCTTCGTGGTGATGAAGGTGGCGGCGGCCCTGGACTACGCCCACCGGAAGCGGGGCTTCGATGACCGGGAGCTGAAGCTGGTCCACCGGGACATCAGCCCCCAGAACGTGATCCTCTCCACCGAAGGCGCGGTCAAGCTGGTGGACTTCGGCATCGCCAAGGCGGCCAGCAAGGCCAGCCACACCCTGGCCGGGGCGCTGAAGGGGAAGCTGCTCTACATGAGCCCCGAGCAGGCCACGGGCCAGCCCCTGGACAACCGCTCAGACCTCTACTCCCTGGGCCTCGTGCTCTTCGAGCTGCTTACAGGCGAGCGCTGCTTCCAGGCGGACTCGGAGCTGGGCGTCCTGGAGAAGGTCCGCCAGGGCCGGATCGCGGACCTGGCGACCCTGAATCCCTCGGTCTCCCGGGACCTGGTGGCCATCGTCAGCCGGGCGCTGCAGAAGGGCGTGGACCACCGCTACCCCTCGGCCCGCTTCCTGGAGCGCGATCTTCGGGACTACCTGCAGCGGCTGGGGACGCCCCTCACGGAGCATGATGTGGCCGACTACCTGCAGGTGCTGCTCAGCGGCACCCGGGAGGAGTTGCAGACCCTGATCTCCCAGCGCTTCCCCGTGCCGGGCGACCCCGCCAGCGGCGGCCACCGCACCGCCGGCGAGGGCAGCGGCCCCCGGGCGGCGCTGGCCCCGGAGCCAGAGGCAGCCCTGCCGCCCGAGACCGGCCGCCCGCTCAGGCCCCGCTGGCTGCTGCCCCTGATCCTGGCCCTGGGTGTCCTGCTGGCGGTGCTGCTGGCCGTGGCCCGCTGGTCCTAGCCTAGCGGCTCTCAAACCGCAGCAGCGGCGCGGAGCACTTCTGGCAGTTGACCTGGTGTGGGGGGTTCTTCTTGCCGCAGTGGCTGCAGACCTGGATCTTGGCCTGCTTGCGCCGCCAGAAGCGGAGGTAGAGCAGGCCCAGCAGCACGATGAGGAGCACCCCCTTCTGCCAGGGCTGGAGAATGAGGCCCGTGGGGCTGGGCTCCGGGGCCTTGGGCTGCTCTTCCAGGCTGAGGGTCTGCGGGGTCATGCCGGGTCCCCGTCGGTCGACGGCGGCTCTGCCCCAGGGATCATGTCCAGTTCCAGGTCCAGGTCCGGCTCGGGCTCCACGTTCAGCACCCCGGCGCCGAAGAGGCCGTCCTCGGGCAGGGCGGGCTCCAGGGCGGCCAGGGCCTCAGCCTCCAGGCGCCCTTCGCCGAAGTCGGCAAGGCGCGGCAGGTCGTGCAGGCTCTTCAGGCCGAAGTGCAGGAGGAAGGCCTGGGTGGTGGCGTAGGTCATGGGCCGGCCCACCACGGGCTTGCGGCCCGCGGGGGTGATGAGCTGGCGCTCCATGAGGCTCTTCACCTGGTTGGCGCTGCTGGTGACGCTGCGGATGGCGTTGAGCTCGGTGATGGTGACGGGCTGCCGGTAGGCGATGATGGCCAGGGCCTCGATCTGGGCGGGGGTCAGCTTGCCGCTGCGGGTGGTGGTCACCAGCCGCGCAACCATCTCCTTGTAGACCGGGCTGGTGGCCATGCGCCAGCCGCCGGCCACCTCCAGCAACCGGAGTCCCGCGGCACCCTGCAGGCGCTCCTGCAGCTTCTCGATGCCCTGCTGCAGCGCGCCGTCGCCGAGCCCCGTCAGCTCCCGCAGGCGGGGCAGGTCAAGCACTTCACCGGCCGCGGTGAACAGGGCCTCCAGGGCGCCGGGCAGGTCGCCGCCCTCCTCCCAGAGGGGATCCTGATGGAAGAGGTCCATGTCGCTCATCGGTAGGCTCCCAGCCGCTCGCCCACCTTGGCCGCGCCGTCCGTGCGCAGGGGCACCCAGTCCGCGGCCCGGGGGCCGCCGATGAGCAGCACCACGGTGGAGCCGAACTCGAAGGTGCCCAGGTCATCGCCGGGGGCGCAGGGCAGCAGGGGCACGGGGCAGCCGCCATCCCGGGGCAGGGCCTTGCCCTCCAGCCAGCGTGCATCGATGACAACGCCGCCTACGTGGGTGGCGCCCACGAGCACTGCGGCCACCTCGAGGCCCTCGCAGGGGCCGGTGCCCAGGGCGGTCCAGGAGGCCCGCCGGTTGCGTTCGTAGAGGCGCGGGACATGGCCCGTGCTGGCATCGTTCACGGGCCAGAGCTCCCCCTCGACGCGGCTCACGGCGCTGACCCGGCCTTCCAGGGGCACGTGGATGCGGTGGTAGTCCTTGGGGGAGAGGTAGAGCGTCAGGAAGTGCCCGCCCTCGAACCGCGCGGCGCCCGGGTCGTGCTTGAGCAGCTCCGCGACGCGGTAGGGCAGGCCCTTGGCCTGGATGGCCAGGCCGGCGGTGATGCGGCCGCTGGCAACGATGCGGCCGTCCACGGGGCTGTTCACGAAGCCCGGCGCGGCGGGTCCCTGCGGGCGCAGCCCTGGCTTCAGGCGGCGGGTGAAGAGGGCCTGGAGGCTGGGGTAGTCCGTGAGGGCGAACTCGGCCTCGGGGAGGTTGATGCCGTAGTGCGCGGCAAAGCCGCCCAGCAGGGGCTGGCGCCAGGTCACGGGCAGGGTGCGGCAGGCGACCCAACCGATCAGGCGGGAGCCGGCCTTCTTGGGATAGAGGCCCAGGACGCGGAGCGACAGGGGGCCCGGCGTCCACAGCAGCACGTAGGCCGTCCAGAGCAGGACCAGGAGGAGCGCGAGGCGCGAAGGCGCGGGCCAGGAGAAAGTCATCTGACAAGGATACGGTCATCCGGTGGCTTCCGCGGAGTCGTTGGGTTTTGTTACCCCTTCTTAGGGGCCCCCGCTTCCCCCACAATCCCTGCATGGGTTCCAACGCGGTCCACCTGGCCTGGCTGGCCATCGCCTGGGCCGCCTACGGGGCGGTGCACTCGCTGCTGGCAGCGGCTGGGTTCAAGGTATGGATGGCAACTCGCGCCCCCCGCTGGGTGCCGGCCTACCGGCTGCTCTATAACCTGGTGGCGGTGCTGGCGCTCGTGCCGGTCCTTGGGCTGATGGCGAGCCATCCCGGCCCCTGGCTCTGGCGCTGGCAGGGCCCGCTGGCCTGGCTGATGAACGGGCTGGCCCTGGTGGCAGCCGGGCTGCTGGTCTTCGGCCCCGGCACCTATGACCTGAGTGAGTTCGTGGGGCTGCGCCAGCTCCGGGAGCGCCGCCTGGGCATCGGGGACCAGGAACCGCTCCGGATCTCGGCCCTGCACCGATACGTGCGCCATCCCTGGTATGCCCTGTCCCTGGTGCTGATCTGGACCCGCGACATGAACGCCGCCATGCTCGTCTCCGCCCTGGCGGTCACGGCCTACTTCGTCATCGGCTCCCGGCTGGAGGAGCGCAAGCTGCTGGCGCGATTCGGAGCCGCCTATGGACAGTACATGTCAAAAGTTCCGGGCCTGGTGCCCTGTCCCTGGCGGCGTCTCAGCCGGGAGGAAGCCCGCCAGTTGGAGGGTCGCTGATGAGGTGGCAGCAGACGACCTTGGCTGAGGCTCGCAGGATGCCCTGGAAGAACGGCCTCGTCTGCTCTTCGTCGCTGCCGGGAGCCTGGCGTCACCCCTCTGGAATCTCCACCTTGAAACCAGTCACTTGCTGCGTGTGGAGGACTGTCCCGCGGAACTGACTCTGGTGCCTGATTCCGGCGGTGCCAGCCTGGTCTGGATCCACCTGGAGCGCGTCTGAGAATTGGCCTCAGCTCATGCTAGGTTTGGAGTTACCAAACCCCATCCATCGGCCTTGGAGGCATGCATGAAGAAGAGGATCCTATCCTCGCTGTTCGCGTTCGGACTCGCTCTGCAGGCGCAGACACCCCTGAAGATCGGGATCATCAACTGCGCGACGGGCACCCAGGCGCCCATCGGCGAATACATGAGCAACGGCTACAAGCTGGCCCTGGAAGACCTTCAGAAGAAGGGCATCAAGGTCGAGCTGGTGATCGAGGACGACACGGGCAAGCCCCAGGTGTCCATGTCGGCCATGGAGAAGCTGGTCACCCGCGACCGCGTGGTCGCGGTGGTCGGGCCCTACAGCTCCGCCTGCGCCAACGCCGTCTCCAAGCTGGCCGAGAAGTACAAGGTGCCCCTCCTGGTGCCCGTGGCCTCCAAGGAGGACATCACGCGGCAGAACCAGAAGTTCGTGTTCCGACTCAGCGCCACCACCGAGGACTACGCCTCGATCCTGATCTCCATGGCGCAGAAGCTGGGCAAGCCCAAGACCATGGCGATCCTGAACGAGAACACCGACTTCGGCACCTCCGGAGCGAAGTCCGCCAAGGCCTATGCAGCCCAGGTGGGCATCCAGGTGGTGGTGGAGGAGGCCTACGCTTCCGGCTCGCCCGACTACCGCTCCACCCTGGCCAAGATCAAGGGCTACAAGCCCGACCTGGTCTTCATGGTGTCCTACGTGGCCGATGGCATCCTGCTCATGCGGCAGGCGCGGGAAGTGGGCCTCGAGCCTCAGGCCTTCCTCGGCGCCGGCGCCGGCTTCGCCTCCTCGGAGTTCGCGCGGGAGCGGGCCATCTCCAACAACGTGTTCTCCAGCACCCAGTGGACGACGGATGTGAAATGGCCCGGCGCCAAGGACTTCGGCAAGCGCTACATGGCCAAGTTCGGCAAGGAGGAAGTGCCCTACCACGCCGCCAATGCCTATGCCTCGCTCATGGTGATGGCCGAGACCGCCGCGAAGGGTGGCGGCGACCGCGAGAAGACCCGCAGCGCCCTGCGCGACGGCAGGTGGAACGGCATCATGGGCGAGGTGGCCTTCGTGGACTTCAACGGCTACACGAATCAGAACAAGCACCAGATGCTGGTGGAGCAGATCCAGAACGGCAAGCATGAAACCGTGTGGCCGCCTGAGTTCGGAACGAAGAAACCGGCCTTCCCCTTCAAGTGGAAGTAGCAGCCTTCTAGCGGACCGTCCGGCCTGTCATCTTAGAGGACATGCATATCGGACACATCATCACCGTCATGGCCGCGGCCTTTGTCGCCGGGGCAATCAATTCCATCGCGGGGGGCGGCACGCTGGTGTCGTTTCCCGCTCTGCTTGGCATCGGGCTCACGGGCCAGCAGGCCAACGTCACCAGCACCCTGGCGCTGTGGCCCGGCTCCATCGGCGGCTTCTGGGGGCATCGCGACGACCTCGCGGGCACCAAGGCCTTCGCCCTGCGCCTGATGCCCGTCTCGCTCCTGGGCGGGATCCTGGGCGCCTGGGCCATGCTGGTCACGCCTCAGAAGCTCTTCGACCAGCTGGTGCCCTGGCTGATCCTGGCGGCCACGGTGCTGCTGGCGGCCAATGATCCCGTCGGCAAGCTGCTCAAGAAGATGGGCAGCCACGACCGGACCACCGGCTGGTGGATCGGCGCCATGGTCTTCCAGTTCATCGTGGGCATCTACGGCGGCTACTTCGGCGCCGGCATCGGCATCCTCATGCTGGCGGCCCTGAGCCTGCTGGGCCTGACGGACATCCACCAGATGAATGGCCTGAAGAACCTGCTGGCCCTGTGCATCAACGGCATCGCCATCTTCCTGTTCCTGGGCATGGAGTATCTGCGCCACCCGGGCAACGTGCAGTGGGTCCTCGTCGGCTTCATGGCAGTCGCGGCGGGCCTGGGCGGACTCTTCGGCTCGCACATGGCCCACCGGGTCGGCCGCACCACCGTCCGGCGCGGCGTCATCAGCATCGGGTTCATCCTGGCCGCCTGGTATTTCTACAAGACCTACGCCGCCTGACCCTGTGCTAGGGTGGGTGCCACCTATCAAGGAGGACCCATGCGCCTGCTGCTCGCGGCCACCCTGGCCACGTCCCTTGCCGTCGCCGCGCCCCCGGATGCCCAGGAGTGTGTGGGCTGCCACGACACCGTGAAGCTCGACGTGTTTCGCACCCGTGCCCACGGGGGCCTGGACTGCATCATCTGCCACACCGCCGCGAAGAAGCTGCCCCATCCCGAGAAGATGGCTCCGCCCGACTGCGTACGCTGCCACGACCACCAGGGCCAGGAGTACGCCAACAGCGTGCACGGCATCGCCAAGCGGAAAGGCAAGGAGCACACCCCTACCTGCATGACCTGCCATGGGCACGCCCATGAGCTGCTCTCCCGCAAGGATCCAGCTTCCCGGGTGGCCCGGAAGAACATGGACGCCACCTGCGGCAAGTGCCATGACAAGGCCCATCTCGACAAGCTCGCCAAGAACCTGTCTCGACGCGCCACCCGCATGGACCTTCAGAAGATGCCGGGGAAGTAGTCGCCGACGCGACCTGCATCCCTGGTCCTTGTCTTTTGACGGGGAAGAGGGATGAAGGGGATGACTGCAAAAGCATTCCCGGTTATCGGCCTTGCTCCGCCAAATTTGGCTTGCAAGGATCTCCACAAAGGACACGAAGAGCTGGCCCAAAGGGCACGAAGGCGCAGTCATCGCGCCGACAGGGCATCCGGGCCTGGGGCCCCCGGTCGCGTGCGACCGGC